>NZ_JBFATZ010000009.1:9650-351124 GCF_040678635.1 Thermopolyspora sp. NPDC052614 | reverse complement strand
CCGTCAGACATCCCACGAAGGAACATCCCAGCAGACACCCCCGCAAGACACAGGAGTGCCACAACCATCAACCCAGGCCAACCCCTGTGAACAAGAGTCGTCCCGGCATGACGGGGTTAATTCATCATGCACTGGCTTTTAGCACACTGTTGAGTTCTCAAGAAACGGACGCGTACACCGAACCGGCGGAACCTTCCGATCCCGTGATCCGGGGCGCTTCCATTTGTTTCCTCAATTCTTCCCGGGATTCCCATCCGGTGTCAAATCGGCCCCATCGGGACCACTTGCACCGAACCCGGGCAACCCAAGTAGAATCGAAGGCCCTGTCTCCAGGGCAACCCCTCTAACTTACCCGATCCGCGAGGGTCGCGCAAAGCGATCACTCGGATCAGATCAGTTCGAGGAGAGCCGGACGGATAGACGACGCGCACGTGTCTCTATCCGTTGCGGGATGGAGTGGGATGCGCGGCGAACCGCCGACGCCATCGAGATTAGCAGCTTCGCAGAGCGCTTCGTACATTCGCGCCACTCGGGCCCATCATGCCTCGTGCGGCTCTCCTGGTCACGTAGCCACGCCCATGGACGCGTGGGCGGTGACGGGCGCGGTCATCCACAGGCAGGGCGTTATCCACAGGTTCGGAAACGGCGGCCGTCCGCCGCTCCCGCGGCCATAGACTCGACCGGGTGAGCAGCTTGCCGCCTGTAGCGAAGAAGAACCCGACCGAGCGTGTCCACCACGGCGACGTCGTGGTCGACGACTACGCATGGCTGATCAACAAGGACGATCCGGATACCGTCGCCTATCTGGAGGCGGAGAACGCCTATACCAAGCAGGCGACGGCGCACCTGGAGGATCTCCGCGAGACGATCTTCCAGGAGATCAAGGGTCGGACCCTGGAGACGGACCTCTCCGTGCCCACCCGCAAGGGAGGCTGGTGGTACTACAGCCGCACGGAGGAGGGCAAGCAGTACGGCATCCAGTGTCGGCTTGCCGCCACCGGTGAGACTCCTCCCGAGCCCAAGCCGGGTGAGCCGCTTCCAGGCGAGCAGATCCTGCTCGACGGGAACGAGCTCGCCGGCGACAGCCCGTACCTGTCGATCGGCACCTCGGCCGTCAGCCCGGATGGCAATCGTCTGGCGTACACGACCGACTACAGCGGCGACGAGCGCTTCACGCTGCGGTTCAAGGACCTGACGACCGGCGAGACGTTGCCGGACGAGATTCCGGGCATCTTCTACGGCGGCACCTGGTCCGGCGACGGCTCCACGTTCTTCTACACGGTCGTCGATGACGCATGGCGGCCCTACCGGGTCTACCGGCATGTGATCGGCACTTCCGCCGAGGACGACGTCCTGGTCTACGAGGAGTCCGACGAGCGGTTCTGGGTCGGGGTGGGGATGACCCGGAGCCAGCGGTATCTCGTCCTCAGCGCGGGCAGCAAAATCACCAGCGAGGTCCGCATTCTGGAGGCGGACAATCCGGAGGGCGAGTTCCGCGTCGTCGCGCCGCGACGCACCGGCGTGGAATACGGCATCGACCACGCGGGCGACCACTTCCTCGTGCTCCACAACGACCAGGCGCAGAACTTCGAGTTGGCCCGCGCGCCCCTCGACGATCCCGGCACCTGGACGCCGCTCATCGAGCACCGCGACGACACCCGACTGCTCGACATGGACGCCTTCTCCGACCACTTGGTGGTGCACTTCCGGCGGGACGGTCTGACGGGCATCAGGATCTTCCCCTACAACGAGACCGACGGGTACGGCGAACCGTACGAGATCTCCTTCCCCGAGCCGATCTACACGGTGGAGCCGGGAGGCAATCCCGAGTTCGAGACCGGGCGGCTGCGACTGGGGTACGGCTCGATGGTGACGCCGCCGTCCGCGTACGACTACGTGCTCGCCACCGGCGAGCTGATCCTGCTGAAGCAGCGGCCGGTGCTCGGCGGGTACGACCCTGCGGATTACGAGCAGTTCCGTGAGTGGGCGGTCGCCGAGGACGGCACCAAGGTGCCGATCTCGATCGTGGTGAAGAAGGGCACGACGCGTCCCGCGCCCACCCTGCTCTACGGGTACGGAAGCTACGAGTCGTCGATCGACCCGTCGTTCTCCGTCGCGAGGCTGAGCCTCCTCGACCGGGGGTTCGTCTTCGCGATCGCCCATGTCAGGGGCGGCGGCGAGATGGGCCGGCGGTGGTACGAGGACGGCAAGCTGCTGCGCAAGAAGAACACCTTCACCGACTTCGTCGCCTGCGCCCGGCACCTGCGCAGCACCGGCTGGGCGAGCAAGGTGATCGCGCGGGGCGGGTCCGCCGGAGGGCTGCTGATGGGCGCGTCGCTCAACCTTGCGCCGGAGGAGTTCGCCGGCGTGGTGGCCGAGGTACCGTTCGTGGACGCGCTGAACACGATCCTCGACCCGTCGCTGCCGCTCACCGTGATCGAGTGGGACGAGTGGGGCGACCCGCTGCACAACGCGGACGTGTACGCGTACATGAAGTCCTACTCGCCCTACGAGAACGTGGATGGCCGGACATATCCGCCGATTTTGGCCATTACCAGCCTCAACGACACCCGCGTTCTCTACCACGAGCCCACCAAGTGGATCGCGAAGCTCCGCTCCACGGCCAAGGGCGGCCCGTTCCTGCTGAAGACGGAGATGGGCGCCGGTCACGGCGGACGCAGCGGTCGCTACGACGCCTGGCGCGAGGAGGCTTTCACCCTTTCCTGGATCGTCGACGTCGCCAACGGCGGCCTCACCGCCCAGGCTTCCGCAGAAGGCAAGGCGGACTCCGAGGTCTCCATCGCGCCTGATCCCGTCGACGCCGCGAGCGCCACGGGCGCTCCACTCGATTCCGCAGTCTCAGCCGACCTCGACGAGTAGCGCACCAGGCGTCCGGCACCCCCGCCGTGCCCACCGCACGCGGGGGTATGCGACGGCATTGGCACCGGTCAGCGCCTACACCTGCGTGCCGTCCCGGCGCGAGGTAGGACCGACCGAGGAAGGGCCGACACGGCGCAGCAGGGTGGTCACCGCACTGGTGTCCCGCGCCGGAGATCCGCGGTTGTGTTCTCTGTGGGACCGGCGAGACGGGTCTCATCCCTGTCCAGGTCAGACAGACGCCATCTGCACGTCGCTGTCGGCGAGTCGCTGCGCCTCCGCCACGAGAACGCCGCGACGGAATACCGGTCAGCGGGAGCGTCGCGCACCGGGTCCACGTCGTCGGGATGACGCCACCACAGCCACACAGCCGCCGCCGACAGGGCGACGCCGATCGCCAGACCCGCCCGGAACAACCACGGCCGACGTCCACCGGCTCACGTCTTCCGGAATGCCGAGGGAACGCCTGGGGTCCCGGCCGACCGGCACGCCGCTTCGCCGTGCGGTTGAGCGGTGGGAGGGCGGTGCCGGGCAGAGGGGCCGGGCGGCCGGGCGGAGGGTCGGTTAGAGGGCGTTGTGGCGTTGGAGGTAGGTGAAGGAGGCCCAGCCGGGGAGGACCGGGAGCCAGAAGGTGAGGAGGCGGTAGAGGAGGACGGCCGAGGTGGCGATGGCGTAGGGGACGCCGGCGACGGTGAGGCCGAAGACGAGGGAGGCTTCGACGGCGCCGAGGCCGCCGGGGGTGGGGGCCGCGGAGCCGATGGCGTTGCCGGCGAGGAAGACGACGGCGACGGCGGTGAAGCTGGTGCCGCCGCCGAAGGCGCGGACGCAGGCGTCGAGGCAGAACACGAAGGCGAGGGTGAGCATGACGGTGCCGCCCGTGGCCTGGGTGATCTTCTGGGGGGTCTGCAGGACGTCGAGGAGACGGGGGATCACGCCGGAGAAGAGGCGGCGGAGCCGGGTGGTCACCACGCGGCGCAGCGGCGGGATGGCGAGGATCGCGAGGATGAGCACGGCGGCGGCGAGCAGGGCGATCACCAGGCCGCGTGAGGGGGTGAGCGACGGGGCCGCCTGGCTGCCGGTGATGTAGCCGAACAGCAGCAGCAGCGAGATGTGCGAGCCGAGGCCGACGACTTGCGAGGCTCCCACGCTGGCCACCGCCGGGCCGGGAGGGATGCCTCGTTTCTGCAGGTAGCGCGTGTTGATGGCGACGGCGCCGACGGCGGCGGGGGCGACCAGCTTGACGAACGACCCGGCGAATTGCGCCATCACGGTCTGGGCCAGCGGCAGCTTCTCCGGCACGAAGCCCATCAGCATCACCGCCGCCGACACGTAGCTGAGGAAGGCCGCGACGACCGCGACCGCCGCCCAGCCCCACTGCGCCTGGGACAGCAGGACGCCCAGGTCCACCTTGCTGAGCTGGGACAGCAGGATGTACGCGGCGAAGGCGCCGGCGATGGTGGTGACGAGGGTGCGCGGCCGGAACCGCTCCAGCCGTACCTCCTCCTGCACGGTGTGCTGCGGCCTCAGCGCCGCGATCTGCTCGCGGAGGCTGGGGAGCAGTTCCTTGGTGCGTCCCACGGCGGCGCGCGTGCCGCGGTTGAGCGCGATGCGCTGCAGCAGCGGCAGCGCGCCGGCGATCGCGTCGGCTCCGAGCACGGCCACGCCGGAGGCCACCGCCCGCTCGGGGCCGACCCGCAGGCCCAGATAGGCCAGGAGCTGGGCGATGTCGAGCCGGAGCAGCAGGTCTCCGGACGCGATCTCGCCGCTGCGCGTGTCCAGCAGCAGGATGCGGCCGTCGTCGGCGAGGTGGATGCTCTCGCCGGTCAGGTGCCGGTGCGCCAGGCGGTGGTCGTGGAAGAGCCGCACCTGCTCCCAGATGCGGCCGAGCACGTCGTCGTCGAGCTCGTCGTCGGGGACCTCCTCCAGCGGGCGGCTGTCGATGTGCTCGTACGCGAGCAGCGCCGCGTCGGTGCCGACCTCCGCGGTGCCCAGCAGCCGGGGGATGTTCGCTCCGGCGGCCTGGGCCGCGTACGCCATCAGGGCCTCGCGTTCCAGTTCGGCGCGCAGGGAGCGGATGGCGCGGCGGCGGGTCTCGGTGTTGAGGCGGATGCGCCGCCAGATTCGATAGAGGACACCGGCCACCTGCCGGTCGCGGTCGAGGACGGTGATGTCGAGGCGTCGGCCGTCGCGCAGGCCGACGACGTACCGGCGGCTGCCGAGCGTGTCGTCCTCGATGCGGCGGGCTCCGGCGGGAGGGAAGCCGAGGCGTCGCAGCACGGCCACGATGGCGCTGCCCGGAGGGCGGGTGTTCGGGCTGCCGATGCCGTACAGGGTGGCGTAGCCGACCGCCATGCCGACGAGGATCGTCACGAGCACCCCGAGCACGGTGGCCGCGACGCCGGTGAACAGCGCGAACACGTCGATGACGACCGCCGTCCACATGGCCATGCGCCAGTTGGGGCGGCGGCTGATGCGGACCGCGGTGGCGTAGGCGATCACGGAGGTGAGCAGCGTGTTGAGCGGCTCGACGTTGCCGCGGCCCCCGGTGAACAGCTGGTAGAGGTCCTCCGGACCGTAGACGACCAGCCATGTCCCGAGCCCGAAGGAGAGCAGCATGCCGGCGATGGCCGCGATGAGGCCCTCGGCCACCTGCAGGCCGTCGCGGTGGAAGACCCGCTCGACGGCGAACGCCGCCGGTACGGCCAGCACGGCGGCTCCGCCGATGAACCCGGCGAGCCCGGAGAGGAACCCGGGTGCTCTCGCCGTGCCCTCGGTGACGTCCGACTCCAGCCCTTTGAGGGTTTCCTGCGCGACCAGCGCCAGCAGCACGACCGCGACGAGGCCGAGCAACGTGGCGAGGAAGCGCAGCGCGTCGGACGGGCGGCGCAGGCGCTGCGGGAGCAGCGGCTCCACGACGAGCACCACGTCGGGGGTCGAGGTGGCGTTCGAGGCCGGCGCGTTCGAGGCCGACGGGTCCGGGGACAAGGCGCCGGAGGAGGGAGCGTCCGAAGCCGCAGGAACGCCCGCGGCGGAGGAGGCGCCCGGGGTCGGGGCGGAAGAAGAGGCCGACGCAGGCCGAGACTCACCCACGGAGGACCAGCCGTCCTCCGTGCGCTGCCCCGAGTCGCTCCCCTTGATCTCCGTCACCGCCAGTAATCGCGCCTTTCTATGACTTTCGTCGCGTCCAGTAGTGGACCAAACGTTTCACGACTCCCACAAGATTCACCCCGTCCCTTCTCTTGCGCGGCTCTCCGTGCCACGTCCTCTCCCCCAGTTTCTTCGCCGGGCCCCTCCGCCGCGCGCCGCGCCCGGTGCGAATAGCCCGTTGCATGCCGACTCGTTCCTGTACGCGCTCCGCGCCGCGGCGCGCTCTAGCTTCCTGCCGCCCTCGTCGCCTACCCCGGTCATCGCCCCCTGGTCGGTCTTGGCCGACCCGAAACCGCCCTGTGATCACAATCTCTGATCACGGACCTCGCTCGTCAACCCCGTCGCCGGGGGCCTCGCGCCCCGCCGTTGGTCCTCCCGTTTCGCCCTGGCACCACCCACAATCGGAGACATGCGTATCTCTCTGGCCTCCGACAGTCTCGACGGCGTGGCCTCGCAGGTCGTCACCGAGGTCGAACGGCGCGGCCACTCGGTCACACTCTACGGAGCCCTCACGGACAACGACCCACCCGATTGGGCCTGGTGCTGCTCGGCCGCCGCCCGGGACGTCGCGGAGGGGAAGGCGGACCAGGCGATCGTGTGCTGCTGGACCGGTACGGGGGCGTCGATCGCGGCGAACAAGGTGCCGGGGGTGCGGGCGGCCCTGTGCGTGGACGCGGCCACGGCGGAGGGCGCGCGAAAATGGAACGACGCCAACGTGCTCGCCCTGAGCCTGAGACTGACCTCGCCCCAGGTCCTCGTCGAGATCCTCGACGCGTGGTTCGCGGGGACGCCGAGCAGCGACGCGACCGACCAGGCCAACATCGCCCATATCGCCGAGCTGGAAGGCTGAGACACCGGCGAGGAGACCGGCGAGCCGACGCCGGAACCGGCCATGCCGCCTGAGTCATGCCGCCTGAGTGAGGTGGGGCGGGTGGATGGAGCCCGACCCGCTCGGCTGAGGACCCTCCGCGTGCCCGGCTCGGCATGCGTACCGGAGGCCCGCGATGGGGGGCCGAGGACGGGAGTCGGGGGTCAGGGTGGAGGTGATCGCCGAGGTAATCCACGTGAGCGCGTGTTTCGGACGTGGTTAATGTTGGGGCATGACGTCCGAATTCAAGGTCTTCGGCGCGTGCCCGCTCGACTGCCCGGACACCTGTTCGTGGGTGGTCACGGTGCGGGACGGCGAGGCGGTGGGGTTGCGCGGGAATCCCGATCACCCGTTCACGCGCGGCGCGCTGTGCGTGAAGGTCAACCGCTACCTTGAGCACACCAGGGCGGCCGATCGCATCCTCTACCCGATGCGCAGGGTCGGCCCGAAGGGCGCGGGCCGGTTCGAGCGCGTCACCTGGGACGAGGCCCTCGACGAGATCGCCACCCGGCTGCGGGCCATCATCGACGAGTACGGCGGCGAGGCGATCTGGCCGTACCAGGGGACCGGGTCGCTCGGCTACATCCAGGGCGAGGAGGCCGACGCCGGGCGGCGGCTGTGGAACGCGCTGGGGGCGTCGCGGCATGACCTCAACATCTGCTCGAAGGCGGGCGGCGCGGGCCTCAGGCTCGTCAACGGCACCCCGGCGGGCATGGACCCCGAGACGTTCGCGATGTCGAAGCTGATCCTGCTGTGGGGGACGAACCCGCTGACCAGCGGCCACCACGTGTGGAGGTTCATCCAGCGGGCCCGCGCGGAGGGCGCGCACGTCGTCGCCATCGACCCGATCCGGACCAGGACCGCCGACCAGGCCGATGAGCACCTGCCGATCCGGCCCGGCACGGACGCCGCCCTCGCCTTCGGGCTCATGCACGTGGTCCTGCAGGAGGGCGCGGAAGATCGCGACTTTCTGGAACGGCACACGCTCGGCTGGGAGGAGTTCCGCGCCGAAATCCTGAAATATCCGCCCTCGGTGGTGGCGGAGATCACCGGTCTGCCCGAGGAGTCCATCCGATCCCTCGGCGTACGGCTCGCCCACACCCGCCCCACCGGCATCCGCGCCACGATGGGCATCCAGCGCCACGCCGGAGGCGGCGCCGCGATGCGGGCGATCGCCTGCATCCCGGCCGTTACCGGCGACTGGCGCCACCCGGGCGGCGGCGTCGCCTACTCCACCTCGGCCCACTTCCCGCTGCGCCTGGACACCCGCCCGGACCTGCTCCCGCACCCGGTGCGCACGCTCACGATGACCCGCCTCGCCGAGGGCCTGGAGATCCCCCCGGACGGCAGCGGCGACACCCCGGTCAAATGCCTGTGGATCTACGCGTCCAACCCGCTGGGCAGCAGCCCGGACCAGAACCGGATCCGGCGCGGCCTGCTGCGCGAGGACCTGTTCACCGTCGTCATGGAGCAGTTCCCCACCGACACCGTGGACTACGCCGACCTCGTGCTGCCCGCGACGATGCAGACCGAGCACATCGACGTGCACTGCGGCTACGGCCACATGTACCTGATGTGGAACGAGCCCGCCGTCCCCCCGCCGGGCGAGTGCCTGTCCACGACCGAGACGTTCCGCCGGGTGGCGAAGGTTATGGGCCTCACCGACCCCTCCCTGTACGACTCCGACCTGGAGCTCGCCGAACAGCTTCTCTCCTGCGGCCACCCCGCGCTTGAGGGCATCACGGTGGACCGGCTGCGCAAGGAGGGCTGGGTGCGGCTCAACCATCCCGACCCGTTCCTGCCGTTCGCCGACGGCTTCCCCACCCCCTCCGGGAAGCTGGAGTTCACCTCCGAGCTCGCCGTGCAGCGGGGGCTGAGCCGGATGCCGGTCTACGTGCCGCCGCGTTCGGCCACGGCGGACGGGCCGTACCCGCTGGCGATGGTCACCCCGGCGCGCCACGAGTTCCTCAACACCACCTTCGGCAACGAGCCCGAGCTGCGGCGGCGCGCCGGAGAACCGCGCGTGCTGGTGAACGCGGCCGACGCGGCGGCCAGGGGGCTGTCCGACGGCGACCGGGTGCGGGTGTTCAACCACAACGGCGAGTTCCTCGCCGACGTGGAGATCAGCGATCGGGTACGGCCGGGCGTCGTCGCCACCTTCAAGGGCCACTGGCCCAAGCACTCCCCCGGCGGCGCGAACGTCAACGCCCTGGTCGGCGAGCAGGACGCGGACATGGGCCGGGGCCCGATCTACCACGACAACCGCGTCGAACTGGAGGCCGTGGGCCGCTGATCACGCCGCTTACCAGGACGCGGTCGGCGGATGGAACCGGGAAGACCTGGACCGGCCACATGTCAGGGCGCGCCGCGGACCAGCAGGGCCCAGGCGAGGCAGCCCAGGGCGAGTACGCAGACGAGCGTGCGGGCGTTGTTCCAGCGGACCCACCGGGTCTCGAACGCGGCGCGCACCGCCGCCGCGTCCGGGGATCTCGCCGGGTCGCCGGACGCGTCGAGCGCGTTGTTCAGCGGCACATTGACGCCGAAGGTGATGACCAGCGTCGAGACGTACAGCACGAGGGCCGCGATGATCCACGGCAGCGACGGGTCGCCCAGGTGCAGCACGGCCGCGATCGCGGCCAGCACCGCCGAGCCGCCGAATCCGATCGCGAACCAGCCGTTGAGAATGGCCCGGTTGATCTGCCACATCGCCGCCACGAAGACCTGGTCACCGGCTCGGGCGAGCCCGGGCATGACCGAGATGGTGAAGGCGTAGTACAGGCCGGCCATGAGGCCGACGGTGATCGTGGCCGCCAGCAGCGAGGCGACCGCGAGGGTCTCGGCCATCAGGCGCTCCACCATCCGCTCGTCCGGACGCCGTCGAACCGCGGCTGCGAGGCCGCCCGCGGTGTGTGCCCGCGCGCCGCGAGCCGATCGACCACCCGGCCGGTCACGCCGGCCGCCAAGGTGCGTGTGTTCTCCGTCATGGCATCCAGTGAATCGGCGGTACGGCGGCGGCGACATCGTTGAGAAGCGCGCCCGCATGTTCATGCGTCCACGGCCGCCTGCACGATCGCGTGCCGTCCGGGAGCGCCCGCGCCCATCCCCCACATATCGGCTGATCACGGACGGCACCGATCTACACTCGGGCGCATGGACGCACTCGCGAGCCTGCTGGACGGAGCGAGGGCCCATGGGGCGTTCCTGGTCCGGTCGATCCTGGATCCGCCGTGGTCGCTGCGTGTCGAGGACCGGGCGCCGCTCACGATCGTCGCCGTCGTACGCGGCTCGGCATGGGTGGTCCCCGATCACGCCCACCCGGTACGGCTCGGCCTCCGGGACATCGTGCTCCTGCGCGGCCCCGACCCGTACACGGTGGCCGACGACCCCGGCACCCCGCCCGAGGCGGTGATCCACCCTGGCGGCTGCTGCCGCTCGCCATCCGGCGTGGACCTGTGCGCGGAGTACGAGCTGGGCGTGCGCACCTGGGGCCGGTCCCCCGGCGGCTCGACGACGCTGATCACCGGCACCTACCAGATGCGCGGCGAGGTGACTCGCCGGCTGCTGTCCGCGCTGCCACCGGTGGCGGTCCTGGACGAGCGTGCCTGGGACCCGCGCCTGATGTCGCTGCTGTGGGACGAGATCGCCCGCGACGCGCCCGGTCAGGAGGTCCTGCTGGACCGCCTGCTCGATCTGCTGCTGGTCACGACGCTGCGCGCCTGGTTCTCCCGCGCCGCGGAGCGCCCCGCCTGGTACCGCGCGCACAGCGATCCGGCGGTGGGCGCGGCGCTGCGGCTGCTGCACGAGAACCCGGCCCACCCGTGGACGGTCGCCGACCTCGCCGCCCGGGTCGGCGTCTCACGCGCGGCCCTGGCGCGCCGGTTCACCGATCTGGTGGGCGAGCCGCCGATGACCTACCTCACCAACCGTCGCCTCGCCCTCGCGGCCGATCTGCTGCGCGAGCCCGACGCCACGATCGGGGCGGTGGCCCGGCAGGTCGGGTACGGCAGTTCGTTCGCGCTCAGCACCGCCTTCAAGCGGGTGCACGGCGTCAGCCCGCAGGAGCACCGGCTGAGCGTCGGCCGAGGGACGCCGTCCGGCCCTGGGGCCTGAGGTGGGGGAACTCTCAGGGTTCGTCCCGGATGTGTCTCAGCCATGCGGGGATGCACTGTGAAGGCATGAACGAACTCAGTCGACGTGAAGAAATGTCGCTCTCCGGCGCGGCACTGCGGGGAGCGCCCTGGAAGGCCGCGACGATCGGCGGCGTGGCGGCGGGGGCGGGGACGTTTCTCCTCGACCTCCTCGACGGAAGCGCGGATTTGAGCTGGTCGACGGGGCTGGGCATCGCGTTGTTCACGCTGATCGCGGCCATCGGCTCGGTCTCACGGCCGGATCGGGGGGACCGGGTGACCCGGCAGGCCCGGGTGTGGTCGTTGCGGCACCCGTGGCGGTTCTCGCTGTACCCGGCGGCGGGGGCGGCGATCCTGCTCTACCCCGTGCAGCTCATCCTCGACGGCGACGGCGTCTTCGGGGCCGCGTGGAGCGCGGCGTGGGGCGGCGCGCTGATCTACCTGATCTCCGGGCTGGTCACCATGTCGCTGCGGGGACGCGCCGACTCGGCCCGGTGACCCGGCCACACGTGACATCCGCGAGGTCCGCGGGGACATCGGCGGCACGGACGCCCCGACGACCCCGCTGACCTTCACCTCACTTACCTTCACCCCACTGACCTTCACCCCACTTACCTTCACGTCGAGGGGCCCGGACGGCGACCGCCCGAGCGGTCGTCGATCCTCCAGGTCCTACGCGGGCACGTCCCACCACATCGTCACCCACCGGGTGCGATCCGGCGGCCACACCCCCAGATCCCGGGCGGCCTGGGCGACCTCCCCGGCGCGGGCGGGATCCAGGCACAAGCGGCGGCAGGCCGAGGCGGCCATCTCCTCGATCGACGAGTAGCGGGGCTCGGGTGCGAGGTGGCGTTCCACGTTCACGCCGTACCCCAGCTCGCGGGCGATGGCCGCGGCGTCGTCGGCGGTCGGCGTGGTGGGACGCCGCAGGCCGTGGAAGTGCTCCCACAGCGGGTTGAGCCAGCTCGTGGGGTGCCGCTCCGGCAGTTCCACGACCACCCGGCGGCGGGCGTGCGCGGTGAGCGCCGTGAAGAACTCCACCAGGTCCGGCACGTTGAACACCACGTGCGCGCACACCGCCACATCGGCGACCGGGACATCCCCGGCCACGTCGGGCCAGCGCCCCTCGATCGCCCGCACCGGCACCTCCAGCGCCGCCGCACGCTGGGACAGCTCCGCCAGCATCGCGGCGGACTCATCGACCGCGATCAGCTCTGTCGGCCGCAGCGGCAGGCTCGCCGCCCCCGTGCCCGCGCCCACGTCCAGGACCGACCCGGGGAACCGCGCGTTCGCGGCGGGCATCGACTCGCGTGCGCGGTCGAGCGTCGGACCGGCGGGTTGGGCCAGCGCGGTGTCGGTACGGCGGCCGAAGCGGGAGACCAGGTGACCCCACGGGTTCTCCGGCGCCGCCGCGATGATCTCGTCGGGGATCGCCCAGGCATCGAGGTCCCTGCGCCAGCGCTCAGCTCGGTCCATGCCTCCGGATACTAGGACCCCATGGCGCCGCCCCCCTCGGCGGCTGTTCAGTGGGCGTCCAGTGAGCAGGCAAAAGAATCAGTTTTCTGGAGGTTACCAGCGGGTAGCATTCTCAGTAGAGTTACTGACCAGTACGTAACTTGCTTCCCCTGTAGCCTCGAGGAGTGCCGTCATGGGCCACTACAAGAGCAACCTCCGTGACCTCGAGTTCAACCTCTTCGAAGTGTTCAAGCGCGGCGACATTCTCGGCACCGGCCCCTTCGCCGACGTGGACGAGGAGACCGCGCGCAACATCCTCGACGAGGTGAACCGCCTGGCCACCGGCCCGCTAGCCGAATCGTTCACCGAAGGCGACCGCAACCCGCCGGTGTTCGACCCCGAGACACACACCGTGACCATGCCGGAGAGCTTCAAACGCTCGTTCCAGGCGTGGGTGGACGCCGAGTGGTGGCGGCTCGAACTGGAGCCGGAGCTGGGCGGCACCCCCGCGCCCCGCAGCCTGGTGTGGGCGATGGCGGAGCTGGTGCTCGGCGCCAACCCGGCGATCTGGATGTACGGCGCGGGCCCCGGCTTCGCCCGCGTCCTGTACGCCGTGGGCACGCCGGAGCAACAGCGGTTCGCCCAGTTGGCCGTGGAGCGGCGCTGGGGCGCGACCATGGTGCTGACCGAGCCGGACGCCGGGTCCGACGTGGGGGCCGGCCGTACCCGGGCGATCCAGCAGCCCGACGGGACCTGGCACATCGAGGGCGTCAAGCGCTTCATCACCAGCGCCGAGCACGACATGGCCGAGAACATCTGCCACCTGGTGCTGGCCCGCCCCGAGGGCGCGCGGCCGGGCACCAAGGGCCTGTCGATGTTCCTGGTGCCGAAGTTCCTGGTCGATCTCGACACCGGCGAGCTGGGCCCGCGCAACGGCGTCTACGTGACGAACGTGGAGAAGAAGATGGGCCTGAAGGTCTCCACGACCTGCGAGCTCACCTTCGGCGCCGAGCACCCGGCGATCGGCTACCTCGTCGGCGACGTGCACGACGGCATCCGGCAGATGTTCATGGTCATCGAGATGGCCCGGATGATGGTGGGCGCGAAGGCGATCGCGACCCTGTCCACCGGCTACCTCAACGCGCTGGAGTTCGCCCGCGAGCGCGTCCAGGGCGCGGACATGACGCGGATGGCCGACAAGACCGCGCCCCGCGTCACCATCACCCACCACCCGGACGTACGGCGCGAGCTGATGCTGCAGAAGTCGTACGCCGAGGGCATGCGGGCCCTGCTCATCTACGCCGGCACCGTGCAGGACGACGCCTACATCGCCCGGCACGCCGGGACCGTGGACGAGGCCGCCGAGGCGATGAACGATCTGCTGCTGCCGCTGGTGAAGGGCGTCGGCTCGGAGCGGTCGTACGAGATGCTCGCCCGGTCGCTGCAGACACTCGGCGGGTCGGGGTTCCTGCAGGACTACCCGATCGAGCAGTACATCCGCGACGCGAAGATCGACTCGCTGTACGAGGGCACCACCGCGATCCAGGGCCTGGACCTGTTCTTCCGCAAGATCCTGCGGAACCAGGGCTCGGCGCTCGGGACGCTGCTCGGCGAGATCACGGACTTCGCGCGGTCCGAGGCGGGCAACGGGCGGCTGAAGGAGGAGCGGGACCTGCTTGAGGAGGCCGCCCGCGAGGTGAGGGCGATGGCCGACACCATGGCCGGGTGGGCGATCTCCTCGATGCAGGAGCCCAAGGAGATCTACAAGGTCGGGCTCAACACGACCCGCTTCCTGCTCGCGCTCGGCGACCTGGTGATCGGCTGGCTGCTGCTGCGCCAGGCCGAGGTGGCGCTCGGCGCGCTGGCCACCGGCGACCGCGACAAGGACTTCTACACCGGGAAGGTCGCGGCGGCGTCGTTCTTCGCCAAGACCGTGCTGCCCCGCCTCGCCGCCGAGCGGCGCGTGCTGGCGGCGACCGGCGACGAGCTGATGGAACTGCCGGAGGAGGCGTTCTGAACACCGGCGCGGGCGCTCGGCGGGCCCGAGCTCCCGCGCCCGTACGACCCCGGTGGGCCCCCTGTGGGTCACTGCGGGGCCTTCATGGCCTTCGCGGCGGCCCTCCGGCGGCCCCGGCGCGTCCCTTCGCGGCCTGCTGCGCGCCCACGGCGGTGAACCGCCTCCCGCGCAAGGTCGTTTGAGGAGTAGTGGGAAACGCTCGCGGCCGGGTGGATCCCTCCCCCACCCGGCCGCGAGCCGTTCTATGCCCTTCACCGCAGGCAGGTCCCTTTACCGACCGCGGTTCCGCTCGCGGCCCCTTCCCCATTGGCCGCCGTTATCCCTCTGCCGATGCTTATCCCTTTACCGACGCGGCCCGAGGTCCCTGTCACCGGGCCGAGTCAGCCGCCGGACGGCGACGGGGTACCGCCCGGCGTCTGGTCACAGCATCGCCGCGCCCGCTTGGCGATCACTTGCCATCTGGTGTATTCCCAGGTCAGGACCAGGCCAGCAGGCGGAGCGGGTCCTCCAGCATGGCGCCGACGTCGCGCAGCACGTGCGAGCCGAGTTCGCCGTCCACGATCCGGTGGTCGAAGGAGAGGGCGAGCGTGCACACCTTGCGGGGCACGATCGCGCCGTCCACGACCCAGGGCAGGTCGCGGATCTGGCCGAAGGCGAGGATCGCCGCCTCCCCCGGGTTGATGATCGGAGTGCCCGCGTCCACGCCGAACACGCCCACGTTGGTGATCGTGATCGTGCCGCCGGTCGTGTCCGCCGGTTGGGTACGGCCCGCCCGCGCCTTGGCGGTCAGCTCGGACAGGGCGGCGGCGAGGCCCGGCAGGGACAGGGCGTGGGCGTCCTTGATGTTGGGGACGATCAGCCCGCGTTCGGTCGCGGCGGCGATGCCGAGGTTGACGTAGTGCTTGACCACGACGGCGTCGCCGTCCCAGGAGGAGTTGATCAGCGGGTGCCGCTTGACGGCGACGAGCAGCGCCCGTGCCACCAGCAGCAGCGGCGAGACCTTCACCTCGGCGAAGTCCGGCATCGCCCGCAGCCGGGCCACCGCGTCCACCGTGGCGGTCGCGTCCACCTGGAGGAACTCGGTGACGTGCGGCACCGAGAACGCCGAGGCGACCATGGCGGAGGCCATCGCCTTTTGCACGCCCCTGACCGGAATGCGCTCCTCGCGGCCGGGCTCGGCGGGAGCCGCGACCGCCTCGGTACGGGCTTCGGCCGCCTGATGCACGTCCTGGCGGGTGATGCTGCCCTGCGGGCCCGTACCGGTGATCTTCGTCAGATCGACCCCGAGGTCCTTGGCGAGCTTCCGCACCGGCGGCTTGGCCAGCACCGCCACCCGGTGGCCGCCCGGTGCGGGCGGGGCCGGAGGCGTTCCCGGGGATGCGAGGGCCTCGGGAGGCGCGGCGGATCCGGGTGCTCCTGCCGGTACGGGGGCACCGGGGGCGGGGGCGCCGGGGAAGGACGGCGCGCCCGGGGACGTCCCCGCCGGTCCGCGGCCCGGTCCCGCCTTGCGCGGGCGGCGCTTGGCCGAGCCGAGCTTGACGCCGTAGCCGACCAGCACCGGCTGGCGTTCCTGCTTCGGCGCCGGACCGCCCTCGACGCCGGGCTCCACCGCCCCTTCGGCGGGCGGTTCGGGCACCGCCCGCACGGCGGCGGCGCGGTCGGGCGCCCGTCCGGCGGCCTGCTCCACAGCCGGTCCGGCCCCGAGCTCCGGCCCACGCTCGGACGCCGCTCCGCCGGTGCCGTTCGACGAGGACGGGGCCCCCGGCTCGGTCTCCACGGTGATGATCGGCTTGCCGACGTCCACGGTCTCGCCCTCGGCGGCGAGCAGGGAGCCCACCACGCCCTCGAACGGGCAGGGCAGCTCCACCACGGCCTTCGCCGTCTCGATCTCCACGATCGTCTGGTTGACCCGGACCGGGTCGCCCGGCGCGACGTGCCACCGTACGATCTCGGCCTCGGTGAGGCCCTCGCCCACGTCGGGCAGCTTGAACTCGCGAAGCACCTGCTCCCCCTCCCCTAGAACGCGAACACGCGATCGACGGCGTCGAGCACGCGATCGAGATCGGGCAGGTAGTGCTCCTCCAGCCGGGACGGCGGATAGGGCGTGGAGAAGCCGCCGACCCGCAGCACCGGCGCCTCCAGGTGGTAGAAGCAGTTCTCGGTGATGCGGGCGGCCAGTTCCGCGCCGAGGCCACCGAACACCGGGGCCTCGTGCACGACCACGCACCGCCCGGTGCGCCGCACCGACTCGAAGATCAGCTCGGTGTCGAGCGGGGAGAGCGTGCGCAGGTCGATGACCTCCACGGAGCGGCCGTCCTCCTCGGCGGCGAGGCCGGCCTCCAGGCAGGTGCGGATCATCGGCCCGTACGCGAGCAGCGTGACGTCACGCCCGTGCCGTACCACCCGGCCCCGGTCGAAGGGCAGGTCGGGCGCGGCGTTCAGCTCGACCGGGCCCTTCTCCCAGTAGCGGCGCTTGGGCTCGAAGAAGATGACCGGGTCGTCGCAGCGGACGGCCTGCTGGATCATCATGTACGCGTCGGCCGGGTTGGAGCAGGCGACCACCCGCAGCCCGCCGGTGTGCGTGAAGTGCGCCTCGGGGGA
This sequence comes from Thermopolyspora sp. NPDC052614, assembly GCF_040678635.1. Taxonomy (NCBI): domain Bacteria; kingdom Bacillati; phylum Actinomycetota; class Actinomycetes; order Streptosporangiales; family Streptosporangiaceae; genus Thermopolyspora; species Thermopolyspora sp. NPDC052614. The sequence continues at coordinate 334,032 of NZ_JBFATZ010000009.1, read as the reverse complement.
CTCGCTGTGGTGCTCGACCGCGCCGATGCCGCCGCCGAACGGGATGCGCACGACGACCGGCAGCTTCAGCGTGCCGAGCGAGCGCAGCGGCATCTTGGCGAGCTGGGTGATGATCTGGTCGGCGGCCGGGAACACGAAACCGTCGAACTGGATCTCGCAGACCGGCCGGTAGCCGCGCAGCGCGAGCCCGATCGCGGTGCCGATGATGCCGGACTCGGCGAGCGGGGTGTCGATGACGCGGTCCTCGCCGAAGTCCTTCTGCAGGCCGTCGGTGACGCGGAAGACGCCGCCGAGCTTGCCGACGTCCTCGCCCATGACGAGGACCTTGGGGTCGTCCTCCATCGCGCGGCGCAGGCCCTCGTTGATGGCGCGGGCGAGCGCGAGGGTGACCGTCCTGCCGCCCGTGCCGGTGCTGTCCGTGCTTCCCGTGTCGCCCATGGTCCTAGTGCTGCCCGTGGTTGTCCCCGTGGTTGTCCCCGTGGTTGTCCCCGTGGTTGTCCCCGTGGTTGTCGTGGTCATGAGGCCCCCTCGAAGCCGGCGAGGTAGGCGGCGTACTGCTCGCGCTCCTCGCGCAGCAGCGCGTGCGGCTCGGCGTACACGTGATCGAAGATCGCCAGGGGTCCGGGGTCGGGCATCTCCAGGCAGCGGCGGCGCAGGTCCTTGCCGAGCTCGTCGGCCTCCAGCTCGATCGACTCGAAGAAGTCCTGGTCGGCGAGCTGGTTCTTGAACAGGTACGCCTTGACCCGCTCGATCGGGTCCTTCAGCTTCCACGCCTCCAGCTCGCTGGCCACCCGGTAGCGGGTGGGGTCGTCGGAGGTGGTGTGCGCGCCCATCCGGTAGGTGTACGCCTCGATCAGCGTGGGCCCCTGTCCCTCGCGGGCGTTGCGCAGCGCCTCGCGGGTGACGGCGAGGCAGGCGAACACGTCGTTGCCGTCCACCCGGATGCCGGGGAAGCCGAATCCGGACGCGCGGCGGTACAGCGGAATGCGCGACTGCTTCTCCAGCGGCTCGGAAATGGCCCACTGGTTGTTCTGGCAGAAGAAGACGACGGGGGCGTTGAACACCGACGCCCAGATGAACGACTCGTTCACGTCGCCCTGCGAGGTGGCGCCGTCGCCGAAGTAGACGATGGTGGCGGCCTCGGCGCCGTCGCGCTGGATGCCCATCGCGTAGCCGACCGCGTGCAGGGTCTGGCTGCCGATGACGATGGTGTAGAGGTGGAAATTGTGCTCCGCCGGGTCCCAGCCGCCGTGGTTCACGCCGCGGAACAGGCCGAGCAGTTTCACCGGATCGACGTTCCGGCACCAGGCCACCCCGTGCTCCCGGTAGGTGGGGAAGACCATGTCGGCGTCGGTCAGTGCCCGGCCGGACCCGATTTGGGCCGCCTCCTGGCCGAGCAGCGAGGCCCAGATGCCGAGTTCGCCCTGCCGCTGCAGGGCCACCGCCTCCAGGTCGATGCGGCGGACCAGCGCCAGGTCGCGGTAGAGCGAGCGCACCTCGTCGCCGCTCAACTCGATGTCGTAGTCGGGGTGCTCGACGCGCTCCCCCTCCGGGGTCAGCAACTGGACGAGCTCGGGGGGTGCGTCGGCACCGCGAGGAGCCTCTGCTTTCACTGCCACTCCTGTACGTTCGGGGCCCTTCCGATGGGGTCGCCATCCGACTGAGCCGACCAAATGACGGGACGTGTCCGATTGGTGGGGGATCGTTCCCGTGTACGCCCATCGTGACAGACATCACTACGGTCCGCGCAAGACCCGGCGCGGGCCCCGGGCGAACGCGGCCTGACGCGCCGCTCGCCGTATGGCCCGCATCGTTCGCGATCCGCCCTCCGGCAAGCTGTGTCGTTCACACCCTCCCCGTTCCCAGTGCGCCAATCGCCACACCAGCCACCGCACCCCCTTTTGTGGGTAACTATCCGGTCGAACCCGACGAACGCCTCCCGGCGCGGCCCGAGCTCCGACCAGGGCATAGGCTGAGCAGCCGGGCCCAAGGGCGCCCCTCGGGTCCCGCAAAGGCCGCAATCAGGCCGATCATCGGCCGAATCAGGAGGAGAAACGTGGCGCGCGTCATTGTCGACGTCATGCTCAAACCGGAGATTCTCGACCCTCAGGGGCAGGCGATCGCCCGCGCCCTGCCCCGCCTGGGCTTTTCCGGCGTGGCCGGCGTACGGCAGGGCAAGCGCTTCGAGGTCGAGCTCGACGGCCCGGCCGACGAGGCCGCCCTCGCCGAGGTCCGCAAAATGGCCGAGACGCTTCTCGCCAATACCGTCATCGAAGACTACGCCGTCCGCGTGGAGGGATAGCCGCCGGGCCTCGGCGGCGGCCTATCCTCCCTGGTCGGGCCGGTTAACCGAACGCCTTTCCGGCATTGCATTTCACCCGGCGTCCTGATGGCAGGCGAGACCGGCCCGAGCGAAAGGCCGGGTGCGCCGACATGGCGCAATAACAACTGTCGGATTCCACGATTAGGCGGCTTTCATCGGGGAACCTAGCCAAGGTGATGTTGTCCTGCCGGGAGGAGTCCGGTGGAAATTGAGTTCTCGTTGGCACTGCCACGGGATGCGATCGGCATCCCGATGGTTCGCCGGGTGCTGGGGGACGCCCTGCGATCCATTGGCGTGACCGAGGACTGCGTGTCCGACATCCTCCTCGCGGCCACCGAAGCCTGCGCCAACGCCGTACGGCACGGCGGCCCCGCCAACCGCTACGAGGTGACGGCCGCCATCGGCCACGGCCGCTGCGACCTGCGGATCGTCGATCGCGGCCGGGGCCTGCTCACCCTCCCCGAGCGGTTCCCGCCGGGCGAGACGGAGAACGGGCGCGGCATCCTCATCATGCAGTCGGTGGTGGACGAGATCTCCTTCGACATCACCCCGGGCCGGGGCACGACCGTCTGGCTGAGCAAGCGGCTCGACTGGAACGAGGACGTCGCCGCCGCCCGCCCCGGGCTGCTCGCCGCCGTCTGAACGCCGCAGGCGGCGGCCCTTGCCCGACCGCCGACCGCTGCCGGACCATCGAAGGCGACCGGATAGCCTGAGACGTACCTCCTGTGACGTGCGTGAGGGGAAAACAACGCGATGAGTGATGCCCGCGTGGGCGTGGTCACGTTTCCGGGAACTCTTGACGACCAGGACGCCGCACGGGCGGTGCGGCACGCCGGGGCGACGGCGGTCCCGCTGTGGCACGCGGATCGCGACCTCAAGGGGGTGGACGCGGTCTTCCTTCCGGGAGGCTTCTCCTACGGCGACTATCTCCGGTGCGGCGCGATCTCCCGATTCGCGCCGCTGATGGCCGAGCTGATCCCGGCCGCGAAGGCCGGGCTGCCGGTGCTCGGCACCTGCAACGGCTTCCAGATCCTGTGCGAGGCGCACCTGCTGCCCGGCGCGCTCACCCGCAACGCGGGCCTGCGCTACATCTGCCGCGACCAGCGCCTGCGCGTGGAGAACACCGCCACCGCCTGGACCGGCGCGTTCGCCCCCGGCCAGGAGATCGTGCTGCCGATCAAGCACGGCGAGGGCCGGTACGTCGCGGACCCGGACACGATCGCCGAACTGGAGGCGAGCGGCCGGGTGGTCTTCCGCTACCTGGGCAACCCCAACGGCTCGCTGAACGACATCGCGGGCATCACCAACGAGTCCGGCACGATCGTCGGCCTCATGCCGCACCCCGAGCACGCCGTCGAGGAGCTCACCGGCGCGCCGAGCCTCGACGGACGCGGCGTCTTCACCTCCATCCTCAAGCAACTGGTGAACGCGTGAGCGCGGGCACCGACCGGAAGGCGAACGGCCAGGTGAACGTGGACCCTCACGCGGACCCGCAAGTAAACCCGCATGTGGACCGGCAAGTTGACCGGCATGTTGATACCGTCGAGCGCGCGGCGGAGCGGCCCGACGATCCGCAGCCGTACGCCGAGCTCGGCATGAAGGACGACGAGTACGAGCGCGTCCGCGCCATCCTCGGCCGCCGCCCGACCTCGTCGGAGCTGGCGATCTACAGCGTGATGTGGAGCGAGCACTGCTCCTACAAGTCCTCCAAGGTCCACCTGCGCCAGTTCGCCACCAAGGCCCCCAAGTCGGACGCCCTGCTCGTGGGCATGGGCGAGAACGCCGGCGTGGTCGACATCGGCGACGGCTGGGCCGTCACCTTCAAGATCGAGTCGCACAACCACCCGTCGTACGTCGAGCCCCACCAGGGCGCGGCCACCGGCGTCGGCGGCATCGTGCGCGACATCATGTCGATGGGCGCCCGCCCGATCGCGGTCATGGACTCGCTGCGCTTCGGCCCCGCCGACGCCCCCGACACCCGGCGCGTACTGCCCGGCGTGGTGGAGGGCATCGGCTCGTACGGCAACTGCCTGGGCCTGCCGAACATCGGCGGCGAGGTCGCCTTCGACCCCTGCTACATCGGCAACCCGCTGGTCAACGCGCTGTGCGTGGGCCTGCTTCGCAAGGACCGCATCAAGCTCGCCACCGCCCCAGGCCCCGGCAACAAGGTGATCCTGTTCGGCGCGGGCACCGGCCCGGACGGCATCGGCGGCGCCTCGGTGCTCGCCTCGGCCACGTTCGAGGAGGAGTCGCACGCCAAGCGGCCCGCCGTACAGGTGGGCGACCCGTTCATGGAGAAGCTGCTGATCGAGTGCTGCCTGGAGCTGTTCGACGCCGACCTGGTCGTCGGCATCCAGGACCTCGGCGCGGCCGGCATCTCCTGCGCGACGACCGAGCTGGCCGCCAAGGGCACCGGCGGCATGCACGTGAACCTCGATCTCGTCCCGCTGCGCGATCCGTCGCTGCGGCCGGAGGAGATCCTGATGAGCGAGTCGCAGGAACGCATGATGGCGGTCGTCACCCCGCAGGACGTGCCCGCGTTCCTCGCCGTCTGCGCGAAGTGGGACGTGCCCGCGACCGTGATCGGCGAGGTCACCGACACCGGGCGGCTCGTGATGACCTGGCACGGCGCGACGATCGTGGACATCCCGCCGGGGACCGCCGCCGACGAGGGCCCGGTCTACCAGCGCCCGTACCACGAGCCCGCCGGGCAGGCGGCGCTCAACGCCGACATTCCGCGCAACCTGCCGCGCCCGTCCGACCTGCGCACGACGCTGCTCGATGTGCTCGCCTCGCCGAACATCGCGTCCAAGGAGTGGGTGACCTCGCAGTACGACCGGTACGTGCGGGGCAACACCGTGCTCGCCATGCCCGCCGACGCCGGGGTGCTGCGCATCGGCGAGGCCCTGTCAGGGGCGGATCCGCAGGCCGGTGCGACGTCGCGGGGCATCGCGCTCGCCACCGACGGCAACGGCCGCTACGCCCGGCTCGACCCGTACGCGGGGGCGCAGCTCGCGCTCGCCGAGGCGTACCGGAACGTGGCCGTGACCGGGGCGCGCCCGCTCGCGGTGACCAACTGCCTCAACTTCGGCTCCCCGGAGGACCCGGAGGTGATGTGGCAGTTCGCCGAGGCGACGCGCGGCCTTGCGGACGCGTGCCGCGCCCTCGGGGTGCCGGTGACCGGCGGAAACGTCTCCTTCTACAACCAGACGGGCACGGTCGCGATCCATCCCACGCCGGTCGTCGGCGTGCTCGGCGTGCTCGACGACGTCTCCCGGCGGGTACGGCCCGGCTTCACCGCGGCCGGGCTGCGTGTGGTGCTGCTGGGCGAGACGTTCGAGGAGTTCGGCGGCTCGGAGTGGGCCTGGGTCGCCCACGGGCACCTGGGCGGGCTGCCGCCGCGGGCGCGGCTGGAGGCCGAGCGCGCCCTCGCCGAGGTCCTGGCGACGGGCGCGGAGCGGGGCTGGATCGCGGGGTCGCACGACCTGTCCGGCGGCGGGCTGGCCGTGGCGCTCGCCGAGGCGTGCCTGGCGCACGGCGTCGGCTGCCGGGTCGCCACGCCCGGGGACGACGCGTTCATCGACCTGTTCAGCGAGTCCTCGGCGCGGGCGCTGGTGGCGCTGCGGGCGGAGCACTTCGACGCGTTCGCCACGCTGTGCCTCACCAACGACGTGCCGTTGCAGAGCCTCGGCGAGACCGGCGGCGCGTCACTGATCGTCGACGGCGTGCTGGAGATCCCGGTGGACGAGCTGCGGGCCGCCCACGAGGGCACGCTGCCCGCGATCTTCGGGGACTGATCGGGCGTCACGACGGGGGGCCGGCACGCCCATCGCGTGCCGGCCCTTCTCGTACGGTCAGATGCAGAGCACGTAGATGACAGTGTTCTTCATGGCTGTGTCGAACTCCGCGTACCAGGACTCCGGCTTGCCGCCGGAACCGGACGGAGCGCTCGCGAGGACCTTGCCCGGGGCCTTGGAGAAGCCGCCACCGGTCGCGTACTTGCCCTGCGGGCAGTTGACGAAGCCGGACTTGGGCCCGTTGAACATCTTCCACTCGTAGGTCACCTGCGGGCTGCCACCGCCCGAGCCGGGGTCGCCCTTCGGGCCCTTCAGGGACTCCAGGAACTGGGCCTCGGACTTCCCGGCGTTGCCGGGCTGGCTGCGCCAGATCTCGTAGGCGCTCTTCCCGTCCTTACCGTCCGTGCCGTCCGTGCCGTCCTTGCCGTCCTGGCCCTTGGGACCCTGGGGGCCGGTGTCGCCTTTCTCCCCCTTGGGGCCCTGCGGACCGGTGTCGCCCTTGTCCCCCTTGGGACCCTGGGGGCCGGTGTCGCCCTTCGGGCCCTGGGGGCCGGTGTCGCCCTTCTCCCCCTTCGGGCCCTGCGGACCGCGCAGGCCGCGCTGGCCCTGCGGGCCCTGCGCACCGGTGTCGCCCTTCGGGCCGCGCGGACCGGACGGGCCGGTCGCCCCGGTGGTGCCGGGAGGCCCTGCCGGGCCGGCGGGACCCTGGCGGTTCCAGTACGTCTTCACCTCGGTGGTCTTGCACTTGGTGGTGACGTTCACGATGCGCACCAGCCGGGTGCTCTTGTCAACGCAGGCGTAAATGGGCTTGGCCGCCGCGCTCGACTCGCCCGCCGCGTAGGCGAAACCGCCCGCGATCACGGAGCCAACCAGCACACCGGCGCTCGCGGCGGCGAGCAGGCGCCCGCCGGGAAGTTTGAGAGCCACTGCGATTCCTCCGGAACAGAAGCCGGACAGCTCCGGCGTCTAGCGGCGGAACTCTATTGGAACGATCTAGCTGTCAAGATCTATGTCAAGCGACGATTGGATCACAATCGTCGCTTTAGCCCCTTTATGCACCCTGCGCCACGCCGGCCCCCGGGGCTCCCGCCGGTCCCCCGTCATCGCAGTTGCGTCACAACGCCGACATCGTGCCCTGTCAAGGGGTTCTTATTACCTAGAACGGCCACCCGGCCGAAGAGATAATCACTATCGCTGAAGTGCCGCGCCGACCCGGCGTGGCAACGACAGAGCGCGAAGGGGCATACAGGTGCCGTCGAACGATTCCGGGGCTCCGCACGTCGCGGGGCCCGCCGGGCCGGACCAGGCGACCGGCGTCCCCCAGGCCCCGGCGCCGCCCGGCGTCGTGAACGGCCACAACGGCGACGCGCACGCGGCCGCCGCCCCCGACGGGACCGACACCCCCGACGGGACCGGCGCCCTCGACGAGACCGACACGGCCGATGCGGCGGAGCCGTACCTGCCGCCGGCCACCCAGCCGATCCGGGCGGTCGTCTGGCTGATCCACCTCATCGCGCCGCTGCTCGGCCTGTGGCTGCTGCTCGCCAACCCGCACATCAACATCGAGTGGCACCACAACCCCAGCCACTTCTACCTGATCGTCGGCGTGGCGGCCGTCAACTTCGCGCTCGGCGCGCTGATCAGCGAGGCGTCGGCGCGGCGCAGCGACGCGCGCCTGCTGCTGGTGTCGCTGGTGTTCATCTCAAGCGCCGGGTTCTTCCTGCTGCACGGCCTGACCACGCCCACGTTCTTCCTGCCGGTGCGCACCGTCGGGTTCGACCTCGCCCAGCCGATCGGGCTCACCGTCGCGGCCGTGTTCGCCTTCGTCTCGGCGCTGCCGATGTCGGATCGGATCGCGCAGGCGGTGCTGCGCAACCAGCGGTGGCTGCGCGGCGGGCTGTTCACGCTGCTGACGATCTGGGGCCTGGCGTCGCTGGTGCCGGGGCTCACCATGCTCAGCGACCCCGTGCGGCCCGGCGGCGCCAGCCTCGGCTGGTGGTCGCTGCTCGGGCTGGTGCTGTACGTGGGCGCCGCGGCGCTGCTGTTCCGCCACCACCGGCAGCGGCCGTCGCCGATGCTGATCAGTCTGATCACCGCGTACGCGCTGCTCGCCGAGGCGATGTACGCCGGGGCCGACCAGGTCGCGTGGCTGCTGTCCTGGTGGGAGTGGCACCTGCTGCTGACGCTCGCCTTCCTGTTCGTCGCCTACAGCGCCTACATCCAGTTCCGCCGGGAGGGCTCCACCGTCGGGCTGTTCGATTCGATCGCCCTGTCGGCGACCGTACGGCGGCTGCAGGCCCAGTACGATCAGGCCCTGGAGGAGGTCGTCGGCCACCTGCGCCGGGGCACCCGGTCGGACGTGCCGGTCGCGGCCCGGCTGGCGGGCAAGTTCCGCCTCACCGCGGGCCAGGTCGAGGTGCTGGACCGCGCCGCGACCGCGCTCGCCAACGAGCGCGAGCTGAGCGAGCGGCTCGGCGCGCTGGTCGACATCGGCGCGCGCGCCCGTGTCGGGCTGCCGGAGGAGGAACTGCTCGGCGACGCCCTGGAGCGGGTACGGCAGGCGTACGGGGACGTGCGCGTCGGCGTCGTGCACAACGGGCTGCTGCACTCGGGGCGGCCGACGTTGCGCCGGCCGTACGAGCTGGAGGCGCTCAAGCTCGGCGAGCCGCTGCGCGAGAACGGGCTGATCGCGCACCCGCTCACGGTGAAGGGCAACCTCGCCGGCGTGCTCGAGGTGCCGATCGGGACCACCGAGCAGGACGAGGCGCTCGCGGCCACCCTGGCGAGCCAGCTGTCCATCGCCCTGGAGAACGCCCGCCTGTACAACGAGCTGGAGAAGCTGTTCCGCCAGTACATGTCCCCGGACGTGGCCCAGTCGCTGCTCGCCGACCCCGACCAGGCGGCGCTCGGCGGCTCGCTGATCCGGCTGACCGCGCTCTTCGCCGACCTGCAGGGGTTCACCACGTTCTCCGAGCGGGTCGCGCCCGGCGACATCGTGGAGATGCTGAACCGCTACCACACCGCCGCAGTGCCGTGCATCCTGCGCAACGGCGGCACGATCGTGCAGTTCGTCGGCGACGCGCTGCTCGCGCTGTTCAACGCCCCGGCGCGGCAGCACGACCACGAGCTCGCCGCGGCGCGGGCGGCGCTGGAGATGCAGCAGGCGGCGGCGCTGGTGTCCGAGCAGGTCGCGCGGGAGCAGGCCGAGGGCCGGCTGCCGGATGTGAAGTGGCCGCGCTTCCGGGTGGGGATCAACACCGGGCTCGCCCTGGTCGGCAACATCGGCAGCCCGGAGCTGCGCGGCTTCAACGCGATGGGCGACGCGGTGAACGTGGCCGCCCGGCTGGAGTCGATCGCCGAGCCCGGCACGGTGGTGATCGGCGCCTCGACGTACGAGGCGCTGCCGGGGGCCGAGGTGACCTCGCTCGGGGATCTCAGCCTCAAGGGCAAGGAGCAGCCGGTCCGCGCCTACGTGCTGCACGGGCTCTCGAACGGAGGCCCGAAGGAGTGAGCCCTCGCTCTAGCGGATAATTCGGACGGGACATCGGATGGCTCCGGAAACCGCCTCTCTCCGGAGGATGCCGCGAAGAAAGGCGTTGTCGCAGGCGAGAACGCGCCAGGATAATTGCGGCGGGAACTCGTCCCCTTCTTGAGGAGCGCCTTGATGTTGAAGCTCGCAAATTTCGAACCCGACGAGTTTCTCTCCCTGCTCACCCCCGACGAGGTGGCGGATGTCAAGTCGAGCGGGCGGCCCCGGCGCTGGGAGCGCGGAGCCACCGTCTGTTCCGAGGGCGACACCTCCGACTGGGTGCTCGTGATCACCTCCGGCCGGGCCAAGGTGTCCTCGCACACCGCCGGGGGCACCGAGGTGGTGCTCGCCGTACGGGGGCCGGGGGCGCTGATCGGCGACATGGGGGCGATCTCCGGGGAGCCGCGGTCGGCGACGGTCACCGCGCTGGAGCCGCTGGAGGGCGTCGTCATTCACGACTTCGCCGGGTTCCTGCACAAGCGGGGGCGCATCGCCGTGCTGCTGCTGGAGATGCTGATCGGGCGGCTGCGCGACTCGGATCGCAAGCGCATCGAGTACGGCGCGTTCGACACCACCGGCCGCGTCGCCACCCGGCTGCTCGAACTGGCCGACCGGTACGGCGAGCGCACCGCCGCGGGCGTGCGCGTGGCGCTGCCGCTCTCGCAGGACGAGCTGGCCGGCTGGACCGGGGCGTCCCGGGAGGCGGTGAGCAAGGCGCTGCGCTCGCTGCGCGACCGGGGGCTGATCGAGACCGGCCGCCGCCGGGTGGTCATCCACGACATGGACGGCCTGCGCAAACGCGCCCGCTAGTACATCTATCCCCCATAAGGGGTAACCCGGACAAAAGCGGCGTACGGCGTACGTCACACTAAAAGGTGTGGTCGCCGTCCCCCATGAGGTGCCCGGAACGCCGGAGTACGCCGCCCGGATGCGCTACGCCTGGCGGGTGGTCTCGGTCACCGGCTTCGGCCTGGTCCTGATCGGGCTCAGCGTCAGCACGCTCAACGTCGCGCTGCCGGTCCTGGTGCGGCACTTCGACGCGGGGCCGCTCGCCTCCACCTGGGTGCTGCTGTCGTACCTGCTGGTCAGCACCTCGACGCTGGTCTTCGCCGGGCGGCTGGCGGACGTGCTGGGGCGGCGGGAGGTCTTCCTGCTGGGGTTCTCCCTGTTCACCGTCGGCTCGCTGCTCGCCGGGTTCGCGCCGCACGTGGGGCTGGTGATCGCGATGCGGGCGGTGCAGGGGCTCGGCGCGGGCATGCTGCTGGCGAACGGCAGCGCGCTCATCGCCGACGCCTTCCCGCCCGGACGGCTCGGCCGGGGCATGGGCGTCTACCTCGCCACGTTGTCGGTCGCGCAGCTCGCCGGGCCGACCGTCGGCGGCGTGATCGCGGACGTGGCGGGCTGGCAGTGGATCTTCTGGGTGAACGTGCCGACCGGGGTCGTCGCGATCGTCTGGGGCACGATGACGCTGCGCCGGGCGCCCCGGGGGCCGCGCGTGCCGCTCGACGCGGCCGGGAACCTGCTGATCTTCCTCATCATCGCGGCGGCGCTCGTCGCCTTCTCCGAAGCCGGGTCCGGCGGCTTCGCCCAGCCCGTGGTGTCGACCGGGCTGGCGGTCGCCCTAGTGCTGCTGCCGATGCTGATCGTCGTCGAGCGGCGGGCCGTCAACCCGGCGCTGAACCTGCGGCTGTTCGGCGAGCGGGTGATCGCGACGGCGAACCTCGCCTCGTTCTGCAACGCGCTCGCGCGGGCCGCGCTGATCCTGCTGACCGCGCTGTACTTCCAGGCGGCGCAGGGGATGGACACGCTCGCGGCGGGGCTGGCCGTGCTGCCCGCGCCGATCGGCATGGCGCTGGCCTCGCCGGTCGCCGGGTTCCTGGAACGGCACGTCTCGCCACAGGCGACCTCGGTGGCCGGGGCGGTGATCAGTTGCGCGGGGCTGCTCGTGCTGATGATGTCGACCGCGCCGGACACGCCCTACTGGGTGATCGCGGCGGGGCTGTTGCTGGCCGGGGGCGGAAACGGGACCTTTCTCACCGGCAACTCCACCTACGTGATGAACCTGCTGCCCTCCGAGGCCCGCGGCGTGGTGAACGGCTTCCGGCTGATGGTCATGAACGTCGGGGTCGTGCTGAGCGTGGGCGTCTCGCTCGGCGTGCTCACCGGGCCGGTCTCGCCCGAGCTGCGCGGGCAGGTCTACCAGGGCACGCTGTCACGGCTTTCCCCGGTCGCCGTCGATCAGCTCATGACCGGCTTCCAGCGCTCCTACGCCTTCCTGTTCGTGGTCACCCTGCTCAGCATCGCCTTCGCCGCCGTCGCCCGCCGCCGCGCCGCACCATGACGGGCCCACGTCGGTCGCGAGCGCGCACCAGACCACCTTGCCGCCCGACGCCGGCCACCGGTAGCCCCACTTCTCGGCGAGCACGTCGACGAGCATGAGCCCGCGACCGCCCTCCTCGTCCAGCGAGGCGTTCTTCAGCGCGGGCGGCGTCCGGCTCGGGTCCCAGACCTCCACCACCACCAGCGCGCCCGACCGGTACACGTCGAGGCCGACGACGTGCCCGGGGGCGTCCGCGTGCCTGGCGAGGTCGGCCTCCGACGCGTCGAGCACGTCTCCCACGGCCTCGGCCACGATGCCCCGGCCGGCCTTCACCGCGTTGGTCACCAGCTCGCTGACCACGAGCTCGGCCGTCTCGGCGAGCCCGTCCAGCCGCCACCGCCGCAGCATCGCGCGGACGTGCCGGCGCGCTCGCGAGGCGGCGCTGGGGTGGACGGGAAGCTCCAGATACTGCCTTTCGCCGGCATCGGCCATCTGTGTGTCTCCGGGGGGTCAACGTTCCTTCCGCGGCGGAGCCCGTCGTGCGGCCGTACCCTCGCCGGGGTGGCCATGATCGAATGATCGACTCCGCTTCAGCATTGCCGCACGCGGTCGATTACGTACGGTAATGACACATTCGCATTGGCGACACCCCCCTACGAGGCGACGTGATTCCGGCGTCCGCGTGAGACGACGCCGGCGAGAAGATCATAGAGCCAACCGCTCAATAACGAGCACATTGGAGCATAAGGGGGCGGAAGAAAGCAGGGATCCGCACGATCCGCGAGCCCGGGGAACCATCGCGATGCGTGATGCCATGCCCGGAATACTGCTTTTCGGTGCGGCGGAAGTCCTGAGATATCGCTTTGGCTCATCGGCCGCGCTCGACGGGGCGACCGCCGCGGAAGTGACGGCGGTCGCGCCTGCGAATGTCGGCGCATTGGTACGGCCCGGCGCCCACGATGGCGCCGGGCCGTACTTAGGTGTGCAGGCGGGTCAGGAGCCGATCTTCTGGCCCCGGCGGTGCCAGGCGACCGCGACCGACGGGCGGGGCTGATCGCCGTCGGGCCAGTGGCTGGCCGGCTTGTCGGGCGTGGCGCCGCTGAGCTCGCCCGGGTGCTGGACGGCGACGAACACGCTGAGCTGGTCCTCCGTGATCAGCGGGCCGCAGGTCTCCGCGCCGAGCGGCACGGTGAGGAACTGCCGCACCCGGCCGCGCTCGGGGCCGCTGACGGGCATGGCGAACAGGCCGTCGTTGGAGCCGAGGGCGTTGCCGTCGGTGGAGATCCACAGGTTGCCCTGGCCGTCGAAGGTGACGTTGTCCGGGCACGAGATCGGCGACACCTTGGTCTTGTCGTAGCCGCCGTAGTAGGTCGAGGCGTCGGCCGGGTCACCGCAGACCAGCGGCACCGACCAGGTGAACCGGGTCGCGCCGGCGTCGTCGTGGCGCTCGACGATCTCCAGGATGTGGCCGTGGCGGTTGTTCGCGCGCGGGTTGGCCTCGTCGGCCTGCGCCGCCGTACGGTTGCTGTTGTTGGTGAGGGCGGCGTAGATCGCGCCGTTGACCGGGTTGCGCTCGATGTCCTCGGGGCGGTCCATCTTGGTCGCGCCGACCTTGTCGGCGGCGAGGCGGGTGAAGACGAGCACCTCCGCGGCCGACATGCCGTCCACGAACGACTTGGAGCCGCTGACCAGCGGAATCCACTCGCCTCGGCCGTCGAACTCGCGGTCGGAGGGGAGCCGGCCCGAGCCGTCGATCTCCGTCGCCGGGCTGTCGCCGGTGAACTTCGCGACGTACAGGGTGCCCTCGTCGAGCAGGGTGCGGTTGTGACGGTCGAAGCCGCGCTTAAAGCGGTTCTTGGAGACGAACTTGTAGATGTACTCGAACCGGCCGTCGTCGCCGGAGTAGACCGCGACCCGGCCGTCCTTGGTGAGCGTCGTGGTCGCGCCCTCGTGGGCGTACCGGCCGAGCGCGGTGTGCTTGATCGGGGTGGAGTCGGGGTCGAACGGGTCGATCTCGACGACCCAGCCGAAGCGGTTGAACTCGTGGGGGTGCTTGGCCAGGTCGAAGCGCTCCTCGACGCGGTCGAAGCGCCGGTTGCCGGCGGGGATCGCCTCGGTGGTGCTCACGCCGTACCGGGTCACGGCGGGCTTGTCCTCCTCGGGCACGCCGTTGCCGCCGACGAAGTACTGGTTGAAGTTCTCCTCGCAGGTCAGGACCGTGCCCCAGGGGGTGACGCCGCCGGCGCAGTTGTTGAGCATGCCGACCACGCGGCGGCCCGAGGGGTCGGCGGCGGTCTTCAGCAGGTCGCTTCCGGCGGCGGGGCCGGAGAAGCGCATCTCGGTCTGGGCGGTGATGCGGCGGTTGTAGCGGCGGTGCCCGTGGGTGACCAGCTCCCATCGGCCCGAGCGGCCGACGCGCCGGAGCTCCACCACCGATCCGCCGTGGGCGGCGAGGGCGATTTTGATCTGCTCCTCGGTGGCGGCCTCGCCGGTGGTGTAGCCGCGGAACATCAGGTTCTCGTCGGTGTACTCGTGGTTGACCCACAGCAGCCCGCGCTCGCGGCCCATCGGGAAGAAGGTGACGAAGTCGCAGTTGTAGCCGAACTGCTTGCTCTGCGCGTCGGCCGTCTGGTTGTCGAAGTCGAACTCCGGGGCGTCGGGCAGCACCGGGTCGCCCCAGCGCACCACCACGGCCGACTCGTAGCCGTCGGCGACGACGAGCGCGTCCTCCCGGTTGGGGGACACCGGGGTGAAGTTCAGGCCCTTGTGGCCGTGCCACCGGCCGCCTGCCCGCGCGGCGTCGGCGCCCGGGTCCAGGGTGGCCTCCGCCGCGGCGGGGGTCGCCAGGGCCGTCGCTCCGACCGAGGCCACGAGCGTGCCCAGGGCCCCCGCGCGGAGGGCGCCACGGCGCGAGACAGCGGCCGTCAGGATGTCACCGAAGTATTCGTTGTCACTGGTGTTGGCGATTTCATGATCACAATTGTTCCCGCAACGGAACCGGCACGTCATCGGGTCACGTCCGCCCGTGCGCGGCACGGACAGCAACGGCAGTGATCGGCGAGGCGAGGGAGTCGCCACGGGTTCCTCCAAGCGTTGGCGCGGTTGTCCCGGCGGGACGCTACGGGTGCCGGCCGAACCACACATGAACGACATCTGCCCATCCGATGAACCGTCGCCGTTCCCGGCGGGCGGACCCGGCTTCACCTCGGAAAACGGATCGGGGACCAACGCGTTCAGAGTCGTCCTCCGGCATCCGGGCCGCACGGGGTCGGGCACGGACGGGCCAGAATGTACGGCGTGCCACCTCGCAGACTCGACCCCGAGAAGGTGCGTGAAGCGCTCGACGCCCAGTTGCTGGAACTGGGCGAACCGGCCTACGAAGGGCCGGGCGACGCCCTGCTCGCCGCATGTGTGAGCGCGGTCCTGCGTGCTTATGAGCGCGGCCTGCGGCCCGAGCGGCAGGCGGCGCGCGCGGCCGTACGGCATCTTCTCGACGGTCTCGCGGCGGCGGCGCCGGGCCGTACGGTGGAGGTCCGGGTGCCGCCCTACGCCGCCGTGCAATGCGTTCCCGGCCCGCGCCACACCCGGGGCACCCCGCCCAACGTGGTGGAGCTCGACCCCCGCACCTGGCTGGAACTCGCCACCGGACGCCTGTCCTGGGCCGACGCGACGGCCTCCGGGCGCATCAGCGCCAGCGGAACCCGCGCCGACCTCTCCCCCTACCTTCCGGTCACCGCCGTGGGAGGTGCGCTCAGTTGACGGTGATCTGGACGCCGAGACGCTCCTCCAGGCAGACCTCGACGTCGCGCTGGGTGGGGTAGAGGGCCTCGTCGAGACAGCGGGTCACGCCCGTGGACGCGAGCCAGGCGACGAAGGCGGCGGCGATGACCAGGGTGAGGGCGCTCAGGATGAGGCCGACCACGGCTCTGCCGCGCGCCGCGCCGCCCCTGACCAGGGCGACGATGGCGACCACCACGCCGGCGATCGCGACGACGACGCCGATCCCGCAGACGAACAGCAGCAGCAGGCCGGCGATGCCGAGGACGAGGGCGGCGGTCGCGGCGGCGGCGCCTTTCCTGCGCCGCGGCGGCCACGCGCCTTTGTGCGGGCCTTCGACGCCCGGCCGGTAGCCGCCTGAAGGGAAGCCGGTGGGCCCGGCCGGGCCGTACCCCTCGTGCCACTGCGGCTCCCGATCGCCGGGAGGCGGGTGCCGGTCGCCGGGACCGTCGGAGGCGTGCATGTCTCCCGTGGAGCCGGGCGTGTCGTCGGGCCAGGCGAACGGGGGCGGGCCTCCGCCCCGCCACGTCCCCGCCATTCGCCGGGGCCCTGTCGAAGGCCGAGGTCCCGGCGTCGCGCCGGGGTGGACATCCCCCCATCGACCGCCCGGCTCCCGTGCACTCATCTGCGTACCCGGGGCCGCCTCCTGCCGCGCCGGAGGCTCGGGCTCCGGCAGCGGCGGGAAGAGCTCGGGTGAGTCGACGGAGTAGGCCGTCGCGCCCGCAGGCCCGATGGGGCCGGTGGATCCGATGGACCCCGATCCGATGGACCCGGATCCGGTGGATCCGGCCACCCAGACGCCGGGGTTCTCCGGGTCTCGGGTGATCTGGGGCATGACGGTCGTCGGGTCGTCCGGAGAGGCGGCGGGCAGGCGCTCGCCCGGGCCGCGCGGGCGGTCCTCGCCGCCCTCCCACCGCCGGGGCCGGTGCGGATCGCCAGGTGTCGTCACGGTTACTCTCCCCGACCTGAATGGCCGACGTGAAATGGACGACCTCAGCCTCCACCGGCGCCCGGCGCGGCGGCGGCGCGACATGGTCAAGCAGGCGCGATTCTTGTGCCAAGGATGGCCAAAGGGGGGTTTCGAACCGGCCTGTGGCGGGGGCGGAAGGCTCGGGCGCGGGGGCCGAGTCGGCCAGGGTGGGTTTGGAGCAGCCAGAAGCCCAAATTAGACTCAAGCACGTGCTTAAGGGCGACGGCCGGCTCGGCCATGACCTTGACCCCCTCGACCGCGCTCCGCAAGACGCATGCGGCGTTTTCGGCGTCTGGGCTCCAGGGGAAGACGTCTCCAAACTCACCTACTACGGTCTGTACGCGTTGCAGCACCGCGGCCAGGAGTCCGCGGGCATCGCGGTCAGCGAAGGCAGCAGGATCCTCGTCTACAAGGACATGGGCCTGGTCCCGCAGGTGTTCGACGAGTCGGTGCTCGGCACCCTGCGCGGCCACCTGGCGATCGGCCACTGCCGCTACTCCACCACCGGATCCAGCGTCTGGGAG
Source organism: Thermopolyspora sp. NPDC052614 (assembly GCF_040678635.1). NCBI lineage: Bacteria > Bacillati > Actinomycetota > Actinomycetes > Streptosporangiales > Streptosporangiaceae > Thermopolyspora > Thermopolyspora sp. NPDC052614. The sequence goes on along the minus strand of NZ_JBFATZ010000009.1, from coordinate 316,792 downwards.
AACGCCCAGCCCACGCTGAGCTCGACCGAGGTCGGCGGCCTGGCGCTGGCGCACAACGGCAACCTGATCAATACCCCGGAGCTGGCGGCCCGGCTGCCCGCCGGGGCCACCCGGGCGACCACCGACACCGAGGTGCTCACCGCCCTGCTCGCCCAGGACGGCAGCACCAGCGTCGAGGAGGCGGCGGCCGAGCTGCTGCCGCAGGTCAAGGGCGCGTACTGCCTCGTCTTCATGGACGAGAAGGCGATTTACGCGGCCCGTGACCCGCAGGGCATCCGCCCGCTGGTGCTCGGCCGTCTCGACCGCGGCTGGGTGGTCGCCTCCGAGACCGCCGCGCTCGACATCGTCGGCGCGACGTTCGTCCGCGAGATCGAGCCCGGCGAGCTGATCACCATCGACGAGCGGGGCGTGCGGTCGCGCCGGTTCGCCCTCGCCGAGCCCAAGGGCTGCCTGTTCGAGTACGTCTACCTCGCCCGCCCGGACACCACGATCGCGGGGCGCGGCGTGCAGGTCACCCGCGTGGAGGTGGGCCGTACCCTCGCCCGCGAGCACCCGGTCGAGGCCGACCTGGTGATCCCCACGCCCGAGTCGGGCACTCCGGCCGCGATCGGGTACGCCGCCGAGAGCGGGATCCCGTACGGCCAGGGTCTGGTGAAGAACTCCTACGTGGGCCGCACGTTCATCCAGCCGTCGCAGACGATCCGCCAGCTCGGCATCCGGCTCAAGCTCAACCCGCTCAAGGAGATCGTGGCGGGCAAGCGCCTGATCGTCGTGGACGACTCCATCGTCCGCGGCAACACGCAGCGGGCGATCGTACGCATGCTGCGCGAGGCCGGGGCGACCGAGGTGCACGTGCGCATCTCCTCCCCGCCGGTGGCCTGGCCGTGCTTCTACGGCATCGACTTCGCCACCCGGGCCGAGCTGATCGCCGGGAATCTGAGCGTCGAGGAGATCCGGCAGTCGCTCGGCGCGGACACGCTCGGGTACATCTCCCTGGACGGGCTGACCAAGGCCACCACGATCCCACGCGAGCGGCTGTGCATGGCCTGTTTCGACGGCTCCTATCCGATCCCGGTGGACGAGGGCAGCGTGGGCAAGTACGTCCTCGAGGCCACCGGGCCGTGACCGCCCGAGAGGGCCCGACCTATGCGACCTATGAGCGATTCATGAATGATCACGTAAGCGGCGTCTCGTACGCCGCCGCCGGGGTGGACATCGAGGCCGGCGAGCGCGCCGTCGAGCTGATGAAGGCGAAGGTGGCCCGGTCCCGGCGGCCCGAGGTGGTCGATGACGCAAGCGGCTTCGCCGGGCTGTTCGACGTCTCGGCGCTGCGCGGGTACGAGCGGCCGCTGCTCGCCACCTCGACCGACGGCGTCGGCACCAAGGTCATGATCGCTCAGGCGATGGGGAAGCACGACACGATCGGCATCGATCTGGTCGCCATGGTCGTCGACGACCTGGTGGTCTGCGGCGCCGAGCCGCTGTTCATGACCGACTACATCGCCTGCGGCAAGGTCGTGCCCGAGCGCGTGGCCGACATCGTGGGCGGGGTGGCCGAGGGCTGCCGACTGGCCGGGTGCGCCCTGGTCGGCGGGGAGACCGCCGAGCATCCGGGGGCGATGGGCCCGGACGAGTACGACCTGGCCGGGGCGGGCACCGGCGTCGTCGAGGCGGCGAAGCTGCTCGGGCCGCACCGCGTACGGCCCGGCGACGTGGTGCTGGGCCTGGCCTCCTCGGGGCTGCACTCCAACGGCTACTCGCTGGTGCGGCACATCGTGAAGGCCGCCGGGCTGTCGCTGGAGGACGAGCTCCCCGAACTGGGCCGCCCGCTCGGCGAGGAGCTGCTCGAACCCACCCGCGTGTACGCCCTGGACTGCCTGGCGCTGATCGATGCCGCCGACGTGCACGCGTTCGCCCACATCACCGGGGGCGGGCTCGCCGCCAACCTGGCCCGGTCGCTGCCGCCCACGGTGGACGCGGTGCTGGACCGGGGCTCGTGGACGCCGCCGCCGGTGTTTCAGGTGCTGGCCGGGCACGGCAGGGTGCCGCAGGCCGAGCTCGACCGGACCTTCAACCTGGGCGTGGGGATGTGCGCGATCGTCGCCGGTGACGCGGCCGACCGGGCGCTCGCCGTACTCGGGGAGCGGGGCGTGCCCGCCTGGGTGCTCGGCGAGATCGTCGCCGGGACCGGGCAGGCGCGCATCTGAGCGGGATGAGCGGCCCCGACGCGGCGTGCGCATCGGCCGGAGGTCGTGCGCACTCCGCTGATCGCTTACCTCGGGTTTACGTCCGATCCGCCAGGATGGACACGGTCACGATCACGGGGCGTCGCTCTCGGCGCCCTACTCGGCGGACGCGGATGGACGATCTCCGCGGCGTCGGACGTCGGCCTGGAGCGGCGACCGGCGGCCGGAGTGTGACGAATATCACGGTAACGGACGTCCGATACCTCTCCGGAGAGGCAACGGTTTCCGGGCATGCCAAAAGCGGCTCCGGCGGGATGATCCCCGGCGCCGTCAACCGTCCGCCGCCTCGGCCCCGTCCATCCGTGCCTAAGCGGGGAGACCCTCGCGTCAGTGGCGACCCTGCGGCGGGGTCCCGCCCCACGACCGAAGCGTCCGGTCACTCATCGCCGGGCGCGCTCCCACCGGTGACGGCGGGTGACGAGCCCAGCGAAGACGAGCCCAGCGAAGACGAGCCCAGCGAAGACGAACTCAGCGAGGACGGGCACCGCGAGGATGCGGACAACGAGGAGCGCCCCGGCGAACCGGAGCGCTCTGTCGGACGCTTGCCATCCGATACGGCATCCGGCGTGCGATGCCCGCCGGATGCCTGGCCGTCAAACGCCTGGTCCCCTACTGACGAGCGGGAGCCCCGGGGTCGGGGTCGTCCTCGTCATCGTCGTAGTCCTTGACGTAGTCGGCATACCGATCCGCAAGCTCGTCGTAGGGATCTGCGTTGTCACCGTGGGTGGAATCGCCGTGGCCAACCCCCAGTTCCTCGCGAAGACGATCAAGATCAGTGCCGCCGCTGTTGTACTTCAACTGGCGGGCAACCTTCACCTGCTTGGCCTTGGCTCGGCCGCGCCCCATTGGCTCGACCCCCTCATGCGGGGTCGTGGCCGACCCCTCGTCGCTAACGCACCACGCACTGACGCCACCTGACATCTAGGCGTCAGCCTCTCGTTCAGCTATTACCGTACCTGTTTTGCGCGCTACTCGGTACGCCGGATGGGTGCCGACGGTCACCGCTGTAGCCAAATGCCCCTAAGTCTCCCGACTTCCGACATTCTGCGCTCTGCCAGCCTATCCGCTGCGGCGGCCGGCGGGACGCCTTCTTCATCGGCGATGGCGAAGATTTTGAGGGTGGTGTCGAAGATCCGCGCGGCACGCGCACGGGCACGTTCCATGTTGAACCCCTCGATCTCATCGGCCACCTGGATGACGCCGCCGGAGTTGACGACGTAGTCCGGAGCGTAGAGGATGCCCCGCTCCTCCAGCCGCTTGTCCACGCCGGGGTGGGCGAGCTGGTTGTTCGCGCCGCCGCAGACGATTTTCGCTCTCAGCTGAGTGACGCTCTCGTCGTCGAGCGCGCCGCCCAGGGCGCACGGGGCGTACACGTCGATGTCGGAGGTGATCAGCTCCCGGGTGCCGGACACGACGTCGATCTCCGGGTGCCGGTCACGCAGCGTGGCGATCGCCCGCTCGTCCACGTCGCAGACCACCACCTGTGCCCCGTCGTCGAGCAGGTGCCCGGCGAGCTTCGCACCGACCTTGCCGACCCCCTCGATGCCCACCCGCCTGCCGCGCAGGCTCGGCGAGCCGTACGCCCGCTGCGCCGCGGCGCGCATGCCCTGGAACACGCCGTAGGCGGTGAGGATGGAGGAGTCGCCCGCGCCGCCGTGGGCGAGGGTGCGGCCGGTCACGTAGGAGCACTCGCGGGCGACGACGTCCATGTCCTCGCTGTAGGTGCCCACGTCGCACGCGGTGATGTACCGGCCGCCGAGGGACTGCACGAACCGGCCGTAGGCCCGCAGCAGGGCCTCGCTCTTGTCCGTGGCGGGGTTGCCGATGATCACCGCCTTGCCCCCGCCGTGGTCGAGCCCGGCCATGGCGTTCTTGTAGGCCATCGCGCGGGAGAGGTTGAGGACGTCGGCGAGCGCCTCCTGCTCGCCGGCGTACGGGTAGAACCGGGTGCCGCCGAGGCTCGGGCCGAGGGCGGTGTCGTGGATGGCGATGATCGCGTACAGCCCGCTGCGCTCGTCGGAGCAGAAGACGACCTGCTCGTGGCCGCCGGTCCGGTAGGGGGAGGGCTCGCTGTCCTTGTGGGAGAGCCCGAAAACGTCGGTCATGCGGTCTCCTTGTCCCGCATGACCGAGGCGCCGTGGCGATCGATGCCCCTGTCACGCTCGGTCACGGTAGTGACTCCGATCTTCCTTCTTCCACCGCTCCATTGCGGCGGACATCACACTCCAGCCTAGCCCTGGAGGCCCTCCTGGATCATGTCCCGAGGGCGGCCGCGGACGGGCGTCGGAAGAACCGGGTAATCGGACATGAGGCAAACCGGCGCTCGTCGTGGCACGATTCGTCTTGTGCTGCCCTACGCCGCGTATCTCCGCGTCTACGAGCCGCTTGTCGCGTTTCCCGAGCCGGCCCGCACGAGGTGGGCGCGCTACGTGGACTCCCCGCACCGCCCCCGCAGGGCCACCGCGCTGGAGGCCGAGCATAGCGAGGCGATCCGCCGGCTGCTCGGCGTCCCGCCCATCCCCGTCCCCGAGCAGGAGAGCGGCGACGCCTACCTGCGCCGCGTCGACGAGGTGCTCTACGTCTGTCCCTGGGAGAGCAGGCTGCGGTCGTGGCTCGCCTTCGGCCGGTTCCGGGGCGGTACGCCTGTGAAGCTGGCCAACCGGTTCGTGCCGTCGGCGATCGCCGAGCAGACGGCCGACGACTTCGACCGGTACAAGCGGAAGGCCGGGGCCGGCGCCCTGCGCACCCACATCCGCACGAGCACCTGGCACGTGCCCACCGCGTGGTTCGTGCCGTTCGACTCGGCCGAGCGGTGGCTCGTGCTCGGCCGGCGCGAGGAGGAGGCGTCCGCCGAGCCGTCCGCGCCGACCACCACCGCGCCCGCCCGCAACATGCTGTACGTCACCTCGATGGCGCAGGCGCGCCGCCGGGTGGCGCGGGCGCTCGCGGTGATCCGGCGGCACATCGGCGACGTGCCCACGCTGGGTCAGGTGGAGGAGATCGGGCGGTGGCTGGAGGAGTTCCACCCGCATTCGCTGGTCGAGCTCGACTACGGCGGGCTGGTTCACCTCATGGACGACGAGACCCTGCAGGCCGACCAGTCCGTGGCCGAGCTCGCGGCCGCTCTGACCGGTTTGGACACCGGTCAGGAAGAACTTGCCTACGCGATGTACCAACGGGTCATCCTCCGCTGGCGGTCAGTACAAGCCCTCGAATCCGCCAACTGACCGTCAAATCCGGGCACTGACCTGCAAAGTTGGGTCAGGGCTTGACCAGCCCCCATTCTGCGAACTGAGTAGTTTGCCGTTTTCACTGCGATACCACGAACCGTGTCGCTAGAATCACCGAGCGTGACTTCAACACGTGGACGAGATGTTGTGCCCAGAGGGCTCGCCAATCGCTCTTCGTGGCTGTATGGTCACACCGGGTGATGCCGCAAATGGTTCCGGAAACCGCACGTGCAGGGGCCATTGAGGGACATCCGTGACAAGCGCCAAGGAAAGTCGCAAGGATCGCGTCGCCGGTCCACACGGAGGAGAGGCCGCACAAATGTCAGCTCGTACACCCGAGGCCGAGCCACTGCTCACCCCGGCGGAGGTCGCCACCATGTTCCGCGTCGACCCCAAGACCGTCACCCGGTGGGCGAAGGCGGGCAAGTTGACGTCCATCCGCACCCTCGGCGGACATCGGCGCTACCGCGAGACCGAGGTCCGGGCGCTGCTGGCGGGCATTCCGCAGCAACGCTCGGAGTGATACCGGCTGCTTCAGGGGGGTTATCGGCGCGCTCGCGTCGCTGATGTGAGCGCACCGGTCGCATACCCGTGACCGAGGCTTCGGTCACGGGTCGTGTGAGAGCGGCGCCGCCCGCCCGGCGCCGCTACTCGCGGACCTGCCCGGCCAGCCGGGCCATCAGGAGCCTGACGGTGGGGTCGTGTGCGGCGGCCGCGCCGAGCAGCGCCACCATCTGGTCGATCAGCAGGGCCTCCAGGGCGGAGCGTTCGACGTCCCGATTCTCCAGCCAGTCCAGTCCGGCGGTCTCCACCGAGGCGATCCACGAGCGCACCGTGACCCGCAGGACCGGGCTCGGGTCGGCGACCCCCATCTGCTTGAGGATCATCGTGAACAGGCGTCGGCGTACGCCGTCCACGATCTCGCCGACCTCGCCGGTGCGGTTGGCCGGCCCGCCGCGCAGCAGCGCGGCGAACCCCGCGGCGTGCTCCTCGACGAAGTCGAAGTAGCGGGTGAGCCCGCGCGTCAACTCCTGAAGCGGAGAGCCGTCTCCGGCCCCGCGCAACCGCTCCTCCAACCGGGCCGCGGCGCTGCGCAGCGCGGCGACGTACAACTCCTGCTTGCCGCCGAAATAGTGGTAGACCAGCGCCCGCGACGCCCCCGCCGCCATCGCCACGTCCTCGATCGACACCTCATCGGCGTCGTACCTGCTGAACAGCTCCAGCGCGACGGCCATCAGTTCCTCACGCCGCCGGTCCACGCCGAGTCGCCGCCGCCCGGGCCGCCCTTCGCCGCCCGTGCGCACGCCCTTTCCGGCGCCCCGGCCCGAGCCCTGGTCCTCGCCGGGGTCTGCGTGACCGGCGTCGCCGTGGCGGCCATGCATGGTCGCGGCCCCTGTGTCATCGCTCGCGTCATCGCCGCGGGCGACGATTTCGTTTCGGGGGTTGCTTCCGGGTTCGTTTCGGGGGTTGGCTCCGGGGTTATCGTGACCGGCCCGGTTCCCGCTGCTCACGGTGTTTTCAGCCCCGGCGTTCGCGGTTTCGTCGCGTCCACGCCCGCCGCGTGACGGGTCGCGGCCCGCGCGCGATCCTGTCCCGTTCCCGCCTGTCCCGTTCCCGCCTGTCTCGTTCCCGCCCGTCCCGCTCCCGCCACAGCGGCACGTTCCGCGAGCCCGGATCCTTTGGCGCGGTCCAAGATGCCCGAATCGTCCCCGTTTGCCGTTATCCGGCGCTGAGCATTCACCGGCCAAGGACCGACCGTCCCCGACGCCGGTTCACCGTGCTGCCCGGCAGCCAACACCCACACTGCGCACACTAGCGAAGTCGGCGCAATAGTGGCGCGTTACACGTCTTCGGGTATATGCATCGATCACACCCGTACCCTCAACGCCATTGGATCGTTTGGTCTGTCAGGTGCACATCCACTAATCGTGGGGGAGACGTGGGGAGAACCATGTCAGGACCGTTTACGCAGACCACTGCCCGGAAGGACGTCGCGACGTCCACGCCCGACCCCGGGCTTCCTGACGGTTTCGGGCCACCGCCGAAGCCGCGGCCGACGATCCGGAACGTGGCAGAACGGGCCGGCGTCTCCAAGTCGCTGGTGTCGCTGGTGCTGCGCGGCTCGCCTCATGTGAGCGAGCATCGGCGTGAGGCGGTCCTGCAGGCGGCGCGGGAGCTCGGCTATCGGCCCAACGCCGTGGCCCGGAGCCTGGTCGAGGGACGCACCCACCTGGTGGGCGCGCTCGTGGCGGATTTGCACAACCCCTTCTACGCCGAGTTCCTCGACGGCCTGCAGGAGAGCCTGCACGGCGAGGGGCTGCGCCTGCTCATCGGCAGCGGACGCTTCAACCCGGCCTTCGAGGACGAGGCGGTGGAGGCGTTCCTTGAGCTGCGCGTGGACGGCCTGGTCCTGATCGGCGTCGCGCCGTCCAGCGACGCCCTGGCCGAGGCCGCCGCGTACACGCCCACGGTCGTGGTGGGCGAGCGCGACGTCGAGATCGACGGGGTGGACATCGTCGTCGATGACGACCAGCTCGGGGCCCGCATCGCCGTGGACCACCTGGTGGCGCAGGGCCACCGCCGCATCGCGCACATCGAGGGCACACCGTCCTCGGCCGCGCGGTTCCGCTGCGAGGGCTACCTGGTGGCCATGCGGCGGCATGGGCTCGCGCCGTACATCATGGTCGAGCAGGGCGACTTCACCGAGGAGGGCGGCCGTACGGCGGCGCTGGCGCTGCTGCGCCGCGACCCGCGGCCCACCGCCATCTTCGCCACCAACGACATCGTGGCGCTGGGCGCGCTGACCGCCGCGAACGAGTTGGGCCTGCGCGTCCCCGAGGACCTGTCGGTCGTCGGCTACGACAACACCCACCTGGCCGCCATCAACCACATCTCGCTGACCAGCATCGACCAGCCCCGCCGCGCGATGGGCCGCTCGGCCGCCGCGCTGCTCAGCGACCGCATCGCGGAGCCCGGCAAGGTCTCCCGGCTTCGCGAGGTCACCCCCGGCATCGTGGTGCGGCAGAGCTCCGGCCCGGCGCCGCAGCAGTAAGGGCGCGCCGCCGGAGGGCACACAGGGACACTCGGGGATGCTCGGGGACATTTGAGGACGCCTGGGAACGCCTGGGGACGCCGGGAGACACTGCGAAGGCGCGGCCGTGGCACGGTGGTGGCGCTGTGGTGCCGGGTGATGACGGCCGTGGCCCAGTGGTTGTCCAGTGGTGGCCCGGTGGTGGCCCGGTGGTGGCATGGCACGGGCCAGCGAGGCTCCCAGGTACGGCCAAACCTCGGTCAAGGCATGCCGGGAGTCGGGGTGTCCGGTGTTAACTCGGGCGGTGACGCCGACCCCCACGCGGGTCGAACGACCGGCGGTCGGCGTTGGAGCGAGCGCGACGACGAGCACGATACGGGGGTTTACATGCGTGATCCAGAGCTGGTGTCCTGCGCGCAGCGCGCGGCCACGGAACTCGAACGGGCCTGGACGGGCTGGCGGAACGCACGGGGGCGGGACGAGGACGCCCCCGCCGAGTCGGTGGCCAGCTACGTGGCCCACTCCATCGACCACCCGTGGGGACGTCCGCGGGTGGTGCTCGGGCTCGACGCCGAGGACGCGCGCGAGCTGGCCGCCCTGCTCCAGCGGCAGGACGAGCACCACCACCCGGCCGCGCTGCACCGGGGATAGCCCCGGCGGGCCCTCGCCCCGCGCCGGCTCGCCTTCGGCCCGCCGCGCCGCCGCCACCGGCCATCCATGCCCGACATGGGTGATGCGGCCGGGCCCGCGTCACGCTACGCGTACCGTGGAACGTGAACGGCATCCGAAGAGTCCCGCGATCCGGCGCGGGGCGTCGTGAGCGAGGGAGGCGGGCCGGCGTGCGGGGACGTTCGCGGGCACGCCCGGCGCGGGAGGGGCCTGTGAGAGCTCGGGGGACACTGGTCGCGACGATGATCACGCTGTGCGGCCTCGGCGCCGTCACCGGCTGTGGCGGCGCGCAGGGGGCGGCCGACGCGCGGGGACCGGTGGGCACGGGGGCGGCGGCCGACGCGACGGCTCCGACCGCGGGATCCGCCGCCGTCACGCGGACGACGAAGGCCGCGGGCGGCGCCGCGGAGGCGAAGGGCGCCCAGGACGTGGAGCGGCCGTTGAAGGGCAAGGTCGTGGTCATCGACCCCGGCCACAACGGCGCCAACTACAAGGACCCCGACTACATCAACAAGCCGGTGGACGTCCTCACCAAGAAGAAGGCCTGCGACACGACGGGCACGTCCACCGACGACGGCTACTCCGAGGCCGCCTTCAACTGGGACGTCGCCAACCGTATGGCCAAGGCGCTGCGGGCGGCGGGCGCGACGGTCAAGCTCACCCGCGACAGCAACAACGGGGTGGGCCCCTGCATCACCCAACGGGCCGCCATCGGCAACAAGGCCAAGGCGGACGCGGCGATCTCGATCCACGCCGACGGCGCGACCCCTACGGCCCACGGGTTCCACGTGATCATTCCGAAGAAGATCAACGGGCCGGTCGATCCGGTGGTCGCCGACTCCAAGCGCCTCGGCATCGACATCCGCGACGCGATCAGGGCCGGGACCGGCCTGCCATACTCCACCTACATCGGGCGGCAGGGCCTCGACTATCGCAATGATCTCGGCGGCCTCAACCTGTCCTCCGTGCCCAAGGTTTTCGTCGAGTGCGGGAACATGCGCAACCCCTCGGACGCGGCCAAGTTCAAGGACCCGAAGTTCCGGCAGCGCCTCGGCGTGGCCCTGGCCAACGGCATGGAGAAGTACCTCGGCTGAGGGCACCGTCACGCCAGCCGCACAAGAGCCCGCACGAAACCCACACGAAAACCCGCACGACAACCGCAGACTCGCTGGAGATCACAGGATTCCCCGTGACCGTGACCGCCCTGCTCCCGCTTCCCCGACTGGCCGAGACCACCCCCGGATCGCTCGACCTGGCCCCCGGCGGGTGGGTGTCGGGGCCGCCGGACCTCGTCGAGTCCGTACGGCTCGCGCTGGCCGTGCTCGATCCGTGTCCCGCGCCCGGCGGCCACCCCGACGGAGCGGGGCCGGTCGCCATCGACGTCGTGGCGGACCCGGGGCTCGGCGCGGAGGCGTACACGCTCGCGGTCACCCCGGACGGGGTGCGGATCGCGGCCGGGGACGCGAGCGGCGCGTTCTACGCGGGCCAGACCCTGCGGCAGTTGCTGGGGCCGGACGCGTTCCGCTCCACGGTCCCGCGCGGGACGCGGTGGAGCGTGCCATGCGTGCGGGTGGCGGACGGGCCGCGCTTCGCCTGGCGGGGCGCGCACCTGGACGTGGCGCGGCACTTCTTCCCCAAGCGGGAGGTGCTGCGGATGATCGACCTGCTCGCCGCGCACAAGCTCAACCGCCTGCACCTGCACCTGGTGGACGACCAGGGCTGGCGGGTGGAGAGCCGCGCCTTCCCGCTGCTGCAGGAGTTGGCCGCGTACCGGCCGCGCACGATCGTGAGCCACTACGGCGAGGAGGACGTCTTCGACGAGACCCCGCACGGCGGCTGCTACACGCTCGCCGACCTGGCCGAGATCGGCGCGTACGCGGCGGCGCGCGGCGTCACCGTGGTGCCGGAGATCGACGTTCCCGGGCACGCGTCGGCCGTGGTGGCGGCCTATCCGGCGTTCGGCGCGCGGCCGTCGGGGGCGCACCAGGTGCTGGATCGGTGGGGCATCTCCTCGGCGATCCTGTCGCCGCTGCCGCCGACCGTCGAGTTCCTCGGCACGGTCTTCGACGAGATCATCACGGCGCTGGGCGGCGCGACGGCGACGCCGTACTTTCACATCGGCGGCGACGAGTGCGTGCTCGACGACTGGGCGGCCTCGGCGGAGATCACCGCCTTCCGGCGCTCGCTGGGGGTGGAGACGCCCGCGGGGCTGCACGCCTGGTTTCTGCGGACGCTGGCGGACATGCTCGCCTCGTACGGCATCCGCGCCGTGGTGTGGGACGAGGCGTTCGTCAGCGGCGGGCTGCGCGAGGACACCGTCGTGATGCCGTGGCGGGGCCCCGGGGTGGCACGCCGGGCCGCGGCGGCGGGGCACAGCGTGGTCGCCACGCCCGTGTTCCCGCTGTACTTCGACTATGCCGAGGCCGCGTCGGCGCAGGAGCCGCTGGCGATCGGCGACGCGATCACCGTCGCCGACGTGGCCTCCTTCGAGCCGGCGCCGTCGTCATGGAGGCCCGGCGAGGCGGCGAACGTGATCGGGGCCCAGTTCCAGCTCTGGAGCGAGCGCATCCCCGACGGCCGCGTCCTCGACTACCGGGCCTGGCCGCGCGGCTGCGCCCTCGCCGAGGTCGCCTGGTCGGGCGGTCCTCGGGACGTCGCGGATCTCATCGCCCGCCTCACCGCCGAGCCGGGCGGCCACCTGGCCCGCCTGGACGCCTACGGCGTCGAGTACCGGCCGCTCGCCGGTCCCCGCCCGTGGCAGCGCGGCGGCGCCGGCATGCGCCGCCACCGGCCGGGCGTCGTCGATGTCGCGATGGTCGCCCGGCATCTGGAGCGCCTCACCCATGACGCGGACTCCACCCGGCCGAGCGTCTGACGCCCGGCTCAGCCGGTGAATTCGGCCCGTGCGGGGGCGGTCTTGCCGATGACCTCCTGGATGGAGGCGTGGCCGTGGCGGCGGACGCGGCGGGCGAGGGCGCGGTTGATCCGCGAGGCCCACAGCGGGCCCTCGTAGACCATGGCGGTGTAAGCCTGGACGAGGGTGGCTCCGGCGAGGAGGCGTTCCCAGACGTCGTCGACGTTCTCGACGCCGCCGACCGAGATCAGGGTGACGCGGTCGCCGACGCGGGCCCGAAGCCTGCGGAGCACCTCAAGCGAACGGGCCTTCAGGGGGCGGCCGGACAGGCCGCCGGGCTGGGACGTGGGCACGCCCTCGCGGGCGATGGTGGTGTTGGTGGCGATGATGCCGTCCAGGCCCAGCTCCAGGGCGAGGTCGGCGACGGCGTCGACGTCCTCGTCCGCCAGGTCGGGGGCGATCTTCACCAGCAGCGGCGTACGGCGCGGCTGGCCCTCGGTGACCTCCCGCACGGCGGTGAGCAGCGGGCGCAGCAGCTCCACCGCCTGGAGATCGCGCAGGCCGGGCGTGTTCGGCGAGCTGACGTTGACCACGAGGTAGTCGGCGAGCCCGGCGAGCCGCTTGGCGCTGGCGACGTAGTCGGCGACGGCCTCGGACTCGGGCACGACCTTGGTCTTGCCGATGTTGACGCCGACGATCGACGGGACGCCGCGTACCCGGGCGAGCCTGCGGGCGACCCGGGCGGCGCCCTCGTTGTTGAAGCCCATCCGGTTGATGACCGCGCGGTGCGCGGGCAGGCGGAACAGGCGCGGCCGGGCGTTGCCCGGCTGGGCGTGCGCGGTGACCGTGCCCACCTCGACGTGGCCGAAGCCGAACGCCGACAGCGCCTCGAAGCAGACGGCGTTCTTGTCGAAGCCGGCGGCGAGGCCGAAGGGCGTCGGGAAATGGACCCCGAACGCGCTCACCCGCAGGGCCGGGTCGCTCGGCGCGAGGCGCCGGTAGACGGCCCGCTTCACCGGGCGCACACGGGAGATCACCCCGAGCGTCCTGATGGTGAGATGGTGCACCGCTTCCGCGTCGAACCGCCGCAGGACCTGGCTGAACATCAGTCGATACATCAGTGGTCACATTAGTCGCCCGAACGGGGTGCCCGCTTCGGCATGGCGGGCGGGTCAGTCGGCCGCGGATCAGTTGGCCGCGGATCAGTTGGCTGCGGCGCCGTTGCCGGGGTGGCCGCGGTGGCCGGGGCGCTCGGCCGCCGCGGCGACGCGGAGCAGGGTGAACAGCGGCGGGCGGTCGAGGCGGATGGACAGGCGGCGGTCGAGGCCGAGGGAGGTCAGCAGCCACAGGGCCGTCCCGGAGGCGTGCAGGACGGCCATCGTGCCGCCCTGGTCGCGGACGCGGTCGTCCGCCCACAGCAGGGCGCGGATCCCGGCGCAGTCCAGGAAGGTCACGTAGGCGAGGTCCAGGTCCAGGTGGACGGGGTGGTAGCGGTCGATCGCGTCGAGGATCGAACGGCGCAGCCGCATCCCGCCGACCACGTCGAGGTCGCCCCTGGGGGCCACGGACACGACCGTGCCCTCCGGGTCGTCGAAGGACGTGATGAACACCGCCATGGGCTCGCCCTTCATTTCGCGTCTCGCTGGGAGTCCCGCTGGGAGTCCCGGTGGGCTCCGGCCGGTCGCAGGCCATCCCCGTCCCCGTCCCCGTCCCCGTGCGTGGTACGGCCGTCGGGGCGGGGGTGGCGGGTCTCGCGCTCGATGAGTTCGACGGCGAGGTCCTCGACGCGGCGGCGGCTGTCGCGGGCCTCTTTGCGCAGGGCGGCGAACGCCTGCTCGGCCGTGAGCCGGTGCCTGCCCATGAGGTAGCCGATGGCGCGTTCGACGGCGACCCGGTGGTCCAGCGCGTGCTGGAGTTGACCGGCGAGTTCAGCCTTCTCCGCCGCCCGCGCCGCGGCGTCCAGAAGCTGGGCGATGACGTGCGCGTACGCCTGCAGGGAGGCGGTTTCGGACGGGCTCCAGCGGCGTGGCCGGGTGTCGTAGACGTTGAGGGTGCCGACGGGGCGGCCGAGCCGCACCGGGACTCCGGCGACGGCTCTGACGTCGGGGTGCAGGTGGCGCGCGAGGCCGGGCCAGCGGGGGTCGTTGGTCACGTCGCTGCAGGTGACCGGGGAGTTCTCGGTGTACACGGCGACGCAGGGGCCTTGCCCGAGGGCCTTGTGCGCGCGTTCCAGGCTGCGGGCGGCCTCGTCGGTGGCGATCAGGTGGCGCAGGGTGCGGTTCTCCTCGGCGAACATCAGGCTCGCCCCGCGGTAGCCGAGCGGGCGGTCCACGACGCGCAGCGCCCGCTCCAGGTGGTGCAGGACGCCGCCGCGCTGGGACGCCGGACGCCGCAACCGTCGCAGGCTGCCGATCAATGCATCGGCTAATGCATCGACGTCGGATGTTGACATTCCGCTACCTCCAGTGCGCCTCACCCCCACGTCCGTACGGCCATTCAGAGAGTCTTGTGGCCGAACGATGTTCCTGCCCGGATATTTCCGGATCAGTCGTGATCCGGGAGCCGGTCGGGCGCACCGCCGTTGACAAGACGGTGATCAGGATATGACATTCGTCAGTAACAGGCCGTCGTTGATCTCGGTCCAGGCGGCCGATACACGCTCACACAGGGGGACGGCGTACCGTGACCGTGCAGGCCTCCAGCGATCCGGCGACCACCGCCTCGACGACCGAGGGGCTGATCGCGGAGTACGACGCCGAGCGGCCGGCACGACGGCTGTCCGGGCGCACCGCCCTCCTGGTGACGATCGTCGCCGTCGGTCTGGCGGTGTACGTCCTGTACTGGACGTTCCGGCCGGGGTCGGTGCTGCCGTACCGGATGACCTTCCTCGCCGTGGTGCTGCCGCTGACGTTCCTGTGCTACCGCCCGCGCGGGCGGCGGCCCGGGACGGGCGCCGGGACGGCCGACAATCCCGGGCCTGTGGACTGGGCGCTGGCCGTCCTCACGCTCGCCGTCTGCCTCTACCCCCTGATCGTCTTCGACGACTTCATCCGGCGCGCCTTCGCGCCGACGCCGCTCGACGTGGCCGCCGGCCTGCTGATCACGCTGCTGGTGCTGGAGGCCGCGCGGCGGACCATCGGCTGGGTGCTCCCGGCGGTGTGCCTGGCCTTCATCGCCTACGCCTACTACGGCGGCTACCTGCCGCTCGGCTGGTCGCTCGGGCACCGCGGCTACGACATCGACCGCATCGTCGTCGCGTTCACGATGGGCACCGAGGGCGTGTACGGCGTGCCGCTCGACGTGGCCGCGACGTACATCGTCCTGTTCACGATCTACGGCGCGGTGCTCGACCACTCGGGGGCGGGGCGGTTCTTCGTCGACGTCTCCTTCGCCGCGTTCCGGCGGTCGCGGTCGGCGCCGGGCCGTACCGTCACGCTCGCGGGCTTCCTGCTCGGCACGGTGAGCGGCTCGGGCGTCGCGACGACGGTGAGCGTGGGCAGCGTGGCGTGGCCGATCCTGCGGCGGGCCGGGTACCCGCGCGAGCAGGCGGGCGGCGTGCTGGCCGCGGCGGGCATCGGGGCGATCCTGTCGCCGCCGACGCTCGGCGCGGCGGCGTTCATCATCGCCGAGTACCTGCGGGTGAGCTACCTCACCGTGCTGATCTACGCGACGATCCCGACGATCCTGTACTACCTGGGCATCTTCCTCGCGATCGAGATCGACGCCCGCCGGTACGGCACGCACGCGGTGGAGCTGCGCGACCCGCCCCGGTTCTGGCCGCTGATCAGGCGGTTCGGCTACCACTTCAGCTCGCTGCTGGTCATCGTGATCCTGATGGCGCTGGGCCAGTCGCCGTTCCGCGCCGTGGTGTACGCGACGCTGCTGGCGTTCGCGCTGTCGTTCCTGGACCGGGAGAACCGGCTCGGCCCGCGCCGCCTGGCCCGCGCGCTGGCGGCGGGGATCACCGGCGTGCTGCCGGTGGCCGCCACCTGCGCGGCGGCGGGGACGATCGTGGCGGTGGTGACGCTCACCGGGCTCGGGCTGAAGGCGAGCTCGCTGATCGTCGGCGTGTCCGGGGGCGTGCTCGCGGTGACGGCGGTCATGTGCGCGCTCGCGGTGCTGCTGCTCGGGCTCGCCGTGCCGGTCACCGCGTCGTTCGTGATCGCGGCCGTGATCATCGGGCCCGCCCTGATCGACCTCGGGGTCAGCCGGCCCGAGGCGTACATGTTCATCTTCTACTACGCGGTGCTGTCGGAGGTGAGCCCGCCGACGGCGCTGTCGGCCTACGCCGCCTCGGCGCTCACCGGCGGGAACGCGTTCCGGACGATGCTGGCGACCTGGAAGTACACGCTGCCCGCGTTCCTGGTGCCGTTCGCGTTCGTGCTCGCCCCCGGCGGGTCGGCCCTGCTCGGGCAGGCGCCCGCCGGGGAGATCCTGCTCGGCCTGCTGGTGTCGGCGCTGGCGGTGACGACGCTGGCGGCGGCGACCGGCGGGTGGATCGCCGGTCCGGCCGGGCCGGTCGAGCGGCTGCTGTGCGCGGTGGCGTCCGTCCTGCTGCTGGTGCTGTCGCCCGGTCCGGTGGCCGCCGGGGCGGGCGTGGCGCTGCTGGCGCTGGTCGTGCACCTGGTCGTGCGGCGGTCGCGCCCGCGCTCCCCCGATCCCGATCCGAAGGGAACATCATGACCTTTGCACGTGTACGGCTCCGCCGGATCGGCCCCCTGCTCGTCGCCCTCGCGGTGGCGCTCGCGCTCGCGGGCTGCGGCGGCGACCGGTCCGCCGAACGGGCGGCGGAGCAGGGCGGTGGCGGCGGCAAGCGGTTGTCGATCGCGACGGGCAACACCACCGGCGTGTACTACGTGCTCGGCGGCGGGCTCGCCGAGCAGATCAGCAAGAACATCCCCGGCTACCAGGCCACGGCCGAGGCGACCGGCGCCTCGGTGGAGAACATCCAGCGGGTCGTGCGCGGCGACTCCGACATCGCGTTCACGCTCGCCGACTCGGCCTCGGACGCGATCCGGGGCGAGGGCGCGTTCACCGCGCCCCAGCCGATCCGCGCCATCGCCCGGCTGTACACGAGCCACGTCCAGGTCCTCGCCCGCACCGACTCCGGGGTGAAGTCGATCGCCGACATGAAGGGCAAGCGCGTCTCGACCGGCTCCCCCAACTCCGGCGCGGAGGTGGTCGCGCTGCGCATGCTGCGGGTCGCCGGTCTCGACCCCGACACCGACATCTCCCGGCAGGCGCTGTCGCTGCCCGAGACCGTGCAGGGCCTGAAGGACGGCACGCTCGACGCGATGGTGTGGGTCGGGGGGCTGCCCGCCTCCGGCATCACCGACCTGGTCACGAGCATGAAGGGCGAGGTCGGATTCGTGCCGCTGGACGACGTGCTGCCGGGCATGCAGCGGGAGCACGGTCCGGTCTACGCCGGCGGCACGCTGCCGAAGGACGCGTACGACCAGCCCGCCGACGTGCCCACGATCCTCATCCCGAACCTGCTGATCGTCAACGAGAACATGGACCCCGCCCTCGCCGAGAGCCTGGCCAAGCTGCTCATCGAGCACAAGGCGGACTTGGAGAAGGTGCACGTCTCCGCCAAGGACATCTCCGCCGAGGAGGCCCCCAAGACCGACCCGGTCCCCCTGCACGACGGCGCGAAGAAGTACTTCGGCTGACCTTCCAAGGCCGTCCTGCGACACACCAGTCTCAAAGGGATTTATCCGCAACTAGCGGACAACAAGCGGCGTTTGTGCCCGATCCAAGTCGCGTACAAGTGGGTGCTGACATCGTCTTTGCGTGAGGCGCCGCGAGATCGGCGCCCCGGGTCGCTCCCGCATCGCGCCGTCCACCGGCGTCCGGCGCGCACGGCCGCCGTCGGCTGACGGCGCGCGTGTGCCGCCCGGACCACGGCAGGCCGGGTCCGCGAGCGGCGGGAGCGCCCGGAACCCCACGGATCGCACGAGTCGCTCCGCCAGGGTCAGGAATCTGACATGAATCTTGACTCTTGGTCGGCGACATTGCAAAGGAGACTGTCATGCCCGCCCTGACGTACGACGCCGTCGCCGAACTGGCCGCCCGCGTGGCCGGCCCGGTGCTCATGCCCGCCGACCCCGGCTTCGCCGAGGAGATCGCCGCCTGGAACGTCGCGACCGTCCACCGGCCCGACCTCGTCGTCGGGGCGACCTGCGCCGACGACGTGGCGGAGGCGGTCCGCTGGGCCGCGCGCCACCACAAGAAGGTGACCGTGCAGGCGACCGGTCACGGCGCCCTCTCCCCCGCCACCGACTGCGTCCTGATCACCACGCGCCGCCTGGCCGAGCTGTCCGTCGATCCGGTGGCCCGCACGGCGCGGATCGGCGCGGGCGTGAAGTGGGCCCGGGTGATCGAGGCGACGGCCCCGTACGGCCTGGCCCCGCTCAACGGCTCGGCGTCCGACGTCGGCGCGGTGGGCTACGCGCTCGGCGGCGGCATGGGCTCCCTCGCCCGCCGCTACGGCTTCTGCGCCGACCACGTACGCGCCCTGGAGATCGTGACCGCGGACGGTCGCGTCCGCCGGGTTGACTCCCTGCGCGACCCCGAGCTGTTCTGGGCGCTGCGCGGCGCCGGCAAGAGCCACTTCGGCGTCGTCACGGCGATGGAGGTGGACCTCGTGCCGGTCTCCCACCTGTACGGCGGCGGAATCTTCTTCCCGGCCGAGGCCGCGGCCGACGTGCTGCACGCCTTCCGGACGTGGGCGCCGACGCTGCCCGAGGAGGCCACCGCGTCGGTCGCGCTGCTGCGCCTTCCCCCGATGCCGACGCTGCCGGAGGTCCTGCGCGGCCGGACCGTGGTGCACCTGCGCTTCGCCCACCTCGGCTCGGACGAGGAGGGCGCGCGGCTCCTCGCGCCGATGCGCGCGCTCGCTCCCGCGCTGATCGACGGCGTGGGCCGCATGCCGTACGCCGCCGTCGACTCCATCCACATGGACCCGGTCGAGCCGATGCCGTCCCACGAGGCGGGCGTCGTGCTCAAGGACCTGCCGCCGGAGGCGGTGGACGCGATCCTCGCCACCGCCGGGCCCGAGATCGACCTGCCGCTGATCATGGCGGAGCTGCGGCTGCTCGGCGGCGCGCTGAGCCGACCGGCCGCCGTGCCCAACGCCGTGACCGGCAGGGAGGGCGCCTTCTCGCTGCTGTGCATCGCGCCGATGCTGCCGGAACTGGCCGAGATCGTGCCCGCCGTCGTGGCGAGCGTGATCGACGCCGTGGAGCCGTTCCGCTCCCCGGCCACCCTGGTGAACTTCCAGGGGGCGGCGGCGCGGCCCGGGGCGTTCGCGGCGTGGCCCGCGGAGGACCGCGAGCGGCTGCTGCGCGTCAAGAAGGAGATCGACCCGAACGGCATGTTCAACGTCAACCTCGGCCCCGTCGTCCCGTAGGCGTCCTGTAGGTATGAAGTCCCCGTGCGTGGGCAATGGCCTGCTGCGCCGAGGACGACGGTCTGGCAGGCTGGACGGGACATAACGGACAGCACGGACGGCGGAGACATGAGCAACGGCGGAGCAGGTGACGTGAACGCGGGGGCCGGTTCGGAGATCCGGCCGTTCCGCATCGAGATTCCGCAGGCCGATCTCGACGATCTACGGGAGCGGCTCGGCCGTACCCGGTGGCCGGAGCCACTGGACGCGGGGTGGTCGTACGGCGTGCCGCTCGACTACCTCAAGGAACTGGCCGAGTACTGGCGCACGTCCTACGACTGGCGGGCGCAGGAGGCGCGGATCAACGCGTTCCCCCAGTACCTGACCACGATCGACGGCGCGGACGTGCACTTCCTGCACGTCCGCTCCCCCGAACCCGGCGCCATGCCGCTGATCGTCACCCACGGCTGGCCGGGCTCGATCGTCGAGTTCCTCGACATCATCGGCCCGCTCACCGATCCCGCCGCGCACGGCGGCGACCCGGCCGACGCCTTCCACCTGGTCCTGCCGTCGATCCCCGGCTACGGGTTCTCCGGGCCGCGTCAGGGCCCCGGCTGGGGAGCGGCCCGGGTCGCCCGCGCCTGGGCCGAGCTGATGCGCCGGCTCGGCTACGACCGGTACGGCGCGCAGGGCGGCGACTGGGGCTCGTTCATCTCCCGCGAGCTGGGCCTGGCCGCCCCGGAGCACGTCATCGGCGTACACCTGAACTTCCTGCCCCCCTTCCCCAGCGGCGCGCCCGGCGAGATCGAGGAGCTCACCGAGGACGAGAAGACCCGGCTGGACCGCCGCAGGCACTACGACCAGGAGCTGTCCGGCTACAACAAGATCCAGTCCACTCGGCCGCAGACCCTCGCGTACGGCCTGGCGGACTCCCCCGTCGGGCAACTCGCCTGGATCGTGGAGAAGTTCAAGGAGTGGACCGACTGCAAGGACCTCCCGGAGGAGGCGGTCGACCGCGACACCATCCTCACGAACGTGATGCTCTACTGGCTCACCAACACCGCCGGGTCCTCGGCCCGCATCTACTACGAGGCCGCGCACAACCGCCCGTCGCCCGGCCGTTCCCCGGTCCCCACCGGCGTCGCGATATTCCCGCACGACATCGTCCACCCGATCCGCCGGTGGGCGGAGCGCACGAACACGATCACCCACTGGACCGAGTTCGACCGCGGCGGCCACTTCGCCGCCCTGGAGGTGCCGGAGCTGCTCATCTCCGACGTCCGCGAGTTCTTCCGCGGGCTGCGCGGCTGACCCCGCGGGGGCCGTACGCGGCGCGGCGGCTCACCTGGGCAGCCGCGCCTCCGTCTCGTCGATCAGCTGCAGGATGACCGGCTGCAACTCGGGGCGGTCTTCCAGAAGGTCGCCGAGGTAGGTGCGCCAGATGCCGATCTCGGCGTACGTCTCGCCCGTGCGCTGCAGCCGCCGCCGGGTGTCGGTCAGGTACAGCTCGAACATGAGGCCGAGGTAGCGTCCGAGCATCTCGCTGAGCCACCAGTAGGTTTCGGCGTTCGCCGCCGCGACGAAGACACGGGCACCGAGCCACGCCACGCGCGGCGGGTGAACGACGGCCATGCTTGGAAACTACGCTGACGCGCTCTCTGTCGGCAATGCCCGATTTCGGCGTGCTTCCCTGGCGTACCCGGGACGACCGGGCGGTCGGCCGCCCTGGCGACCGCCGCGAATCGCCCCATACCGCACGTAAGCACGTAAGGGCGCGGCAAACGCACGACGACGACCGGTGGGCGACCGCCGATGGGGGTACCGTCAGCCGTAAGGACCCGGGAGGACGCGTGCGCAGCAGGGTGCCCGCCGTACTGCTGCTGCTGGCATGCGTGCTCACGGGCGCCGGATGGCACGCGGACGACGCCGCGCCGGCCGTCGCCAAGGCGCCGTCGGCGTCGCACGAACTCGCGCTGGCCCCGCCCCCGTACAACGGCGCGCTGCCCACCGTGCAGGCGGGCGGCGGCGCGCATGTCACGGGCGGCTCCGCCGCCGTGCTCTCCACCGGATCCTGGCCCGTACGGCGGACACACGCGGCACGCGTCGAGACCGGGCGGCAGGTCGTCCCCGCCGACCCGGGGCGCTCGGTCGCCCCCGCCCGCGCCCCGCCGGGCCCCTCCACACGCTGACGTCCCTTTCACCATCGACAAAGCCTGTGGAGGCTTCCCATGTCACGTGCGCCGTTGTGGCGCGCGGTGGCCGCGTTCGTCGTCGTCGCGACCGCCGCGGTACTCGCGTTCACCATGTCGCCGCGGTTGGGGCTCGACCTGCGCGGCGGCACCCAGCTGGTCTTCGAAACCCGCGACGCCCCCACCGTCAAGGCCGACGCCGCGGCCACCGACCGCGCCCTGGACGTACTGCGCAGGCGCGCGGACGCGCTCGGCGTGGTCGATCCGACGCTGGTCCGCTCCGGCGAGCGGCGGATCATCGTCGAGCTGCCGGGGGTGCTCGACCCGCGCCAGGCCGCCCAGGTCATCGGCCGGACCGCGCAGCTCACCTTCCACGCCGTCGAGGGCCTCGCCGAGCCCGGCGACAAGGACGCGCTCCCCGACGAGAAGGGGCAGCGGCTCAAGCTCGGCCCCGCCGTGATCACCGGCGACGGAGTCACCGACGCCGCCGCCGGGACCGACGTACGGCAGGGCATCGGCAACTTCGTCTCCGTCGAGTTCCGCGACGCGCGGGCCTGGCAGCAGCTCACCGGCACGGCCGCCTGCGTCGGCCCGGGCGACCCCAGGCGCCGGGTCGCCATCGTGCTCGACAAGGAGATCATCTCCTCGCCGCAGGTGAACGAGTCGGTGCCCTGCAAGGTCGGCATCACCGGCGGAGGCACGCAGATCACCGGCAATTTCACTCAACAGGAGGCGCAGGACCTCGCCGTGCTGATCAAGGGCGGCGCGCTGCCGGTGCCGCTGAAGCTGATCGAGCAGCGCACCCTCGGGCCGACGCTCGGCGCGGAGGCGATCGAGGCCAGCGCCGAGGCCGGCGTCGCCGGCGTGATCGTGACGGCGCTGTTCATCATCCTGGTCTACCGCCTGGTCGGGCTCGCGGCGGCGGTCGCGCTCGCCTGCTACGGGCTGATCTCGTACGCGGCGCTGGTGGCCTTCGGGGCGACGCTCACCCTGCCGGGACTCGCCGGTTTCGTGCTCGCCATCGGCATGGCCGTCGACGCCAACGTGCTGGTGTTCGAGCGGGCCAGGGAGGAGTACGGCGAGAACCCCAAACGCGGCCTGGGGTGGGCCCTGGACCGGGGGTTCAAAAACGCCTGGAGCGCCATCGCCGACTCCAACATCACCACCCTGCTCGCCGCGGCGCTGCTGTTCTGGCTCGCCTCCGGGCCGGTGCGCGGCTTCGGCGTCACGCTCGCCATCGGCGTGCTCGCCTCGCTGGTCTCGGCGATGCTCATCACCCGGGCGCTCGCCCAGCCGATGATCGGGCGGCTGCGGCCCGGGACGTCCGGGCTCGGCAGCGTGGGGCGGGTGCGGACCTGGGTGACCGGTCGCAACCCCAACCTCATGCGCCGGGGACGGCTGTGGCTCGCGATCGGCGGGCTGATCATCGTGGCCGCCGTCGCCGGGATCGTCCTGCGGGGGCTGAACTTCGGCATCGAGTTCACCGGCGGGCGGATCGTCGAGTTCACCACGAGCCACGCCGTCGACACCGCGCAGGCGCGGCGGGTGCTCAGCGACGCCGGGTATCCGAACGCGGTCGTGCAGGCGTCCGGCGACGCCATCTCCGTACGGACCGGGCAGATCGGCTCCGACGAGGTGGTCGCGATCGAGCGGGCGCTCGACGCGCGGGTGGGCGACGTGAGCAAGGTGCGCGACGAGCTGATCGGGCCGAGCCTCGGCGAGGAGCTGCGGCGCAACGCGCTCATCGCGCTGCTGGTGGCGCTCGCGGCGCAACTGCTGTACCTCGCGGCCCGGTTCCGCTGGACGTTCGGCACGGCGGCGGTGCTCGCCCTGGTGGTGGACGTGGCGGCGGTCGTGGGCACGTTCGCCTGGCTGGGCAAGCCGATCGACGGCATCTTCCTCGCCGCGATGCTCACCATCATCGGGTACTCGGTGAACGACAAGGTGGTGGTGTTCGACCGGGTCCGGGAGATGTGGGGTCTTGAACGGCGCACGGCGTTCGGCACGCTGGTCAACCGGGCGATCCTGCAGACCGTGCCGCGCACCGTCAACACCGGTCTCGGCGCGCTGTTCATCCTGATCGCTCTGGCGATCTTCGGCGGGTCGTCGCTGCGGGACTTCGCGATCGCGCTGATCATCGGCATCGTGGTCGGCACGGCGTCGTCGTCGTTCGTGGCCGGGCCGGCGGCGATCGAGCTGGAGCGGGTCAGCAAGCAGCCGCCGCCGGGGCCGCCCAAGCGCCGGGCGCCGCGACCGCGGGACGGCTCGGGGGCGGTGCTCTGACCCCGCCTCCAGCCGCGGACTCCGGGGAGTCACGGCCGGGTTCGGCGGTGCCGCGCCGAGTCCGCCGCATCGGGTTCCGGGAGCCGGTGCGGCGGACGGGCGTACGCGACCGACCCCGATGGCGTGGGCCTCCTCCGTTTGCCCACGCCATCGGGTCATTCATCGCCGGACGACCGGACCGCACACGTGATCACTCGGCAGGCTCCGCCCCCGCCCGGTTCCGGCCGCGCATTCGGTCCAGGCCATTGTCATGGCTCCGGCTTTCACTCGATCAGTTGATCTTGCATCCCCAGAAGCATCCGTCGCCCGCCGGAGCGACGGCCGCGGAGGCCGCCATCGCGGAGATCACCCCCTTGGGCTGCAAGCCGGTGACGACGGCCTTGGGGTGCAGGTTGGTGGAGGCCTCGACCTCGGAGACCGCTCCCTTCGGAGCCCGGCAACAGGACTCCGCCGACGCGAGAGCCGGCTGCGCGAACACGGTCAGGGTCGCCGCGACGATCGCCGCCCCCGCCCAGTACTTACGGGACATGGTGTTACCTCCTCCGGTTGTGACTGACACCCAAGTGATATCCGACCGTCCTGACAAACCACAATTGGCGATTCATGACAACGGATGTCATGCAATTGGTCAGATTCTCGATCCGCCCCAGATGGTTTGCGGTGCCAACCTTCGTTCGGTCCCATTCGATGCAGAATTAAATTAATTTAGCCCGCTCCACAAGCCACCTCAGTCGCCCAACGGTCACGGAAAGCAGCGCGAGAGCGTAGAGCCAGCTAGTCGCATGCCGTTCGAATCGGGTACCATGGATGGCCCACATGGGCGTGACCTGCTGGTATGTAACCCAGAATTGAACCGGTTGAACCTATCCGGTCGAGCCGTAAACGCGCGAATCAAGGGCATCGCAAACGTTTCCGTAAAAGCGCCCGAGATCAATCCCGGGCGCACACGTCGGGGCAGACCTCCCCCCTCTCCCAAGCACTAATCCCCGATATGTATCGGGCCGACCGTCCTCCGGATCCATTTGACGCGGTTCAGGCCGGGCACGACATTCCATGGCCGATCGACCGCCACATGTCGCGGGATCGCCCAAATCATTTCATCGGGCGATTTCCGTCGGGCCGCTCTCGTCTCCGCCGCCACCTCGGCGGACGCACGACGGACGCCATGCTCCGCCCCGCCGTACGCGGGCGGCGCCGTACCGACCGATGGAGGTGCCGAAGGTAGGGCGCGATAGCCTCGAAGACGTGGGAAGGAGCGAAGTGGGGCTGATCGATCTTTTGGCTCGGTTGCCGCTTTTCTCGGGGCTCACGCCGGAGCAAATGGAGATCGTCACTGCCGGTTCCCACATCACCGAGCTGCACAGGGGCGAGATCCTGTTCCACCAGGGGGACCCGGTCCGCGGCTTCTTCTTCGTGCTGCGCGGCCAGATGCAGCTGTCCGTCTCCACGGCGGACGGAGCCGAGAAGGTCGTGGAGATCGTCACCGTGCGGGAGAGTTTCGGCGAGGCCGTGGTCTTCGACGGGCTGCGGTACCCGGTCACGGCGACGGCGCTCGTCGGCACGACGCTGCTCGCGGTGTCCAGCAAGGCCGTGCTCGACCTGCTCGACCGGGATCCGTCGTTCGCGCGGCGGCTGCTGGCCAACATGGCGGTACGGCTGCGCCGCCTCATCCGCGACGTCGAGGCGTACTCGCTGCGCTCGGCCATCCAGCGGGTCGTGGGCTTCCTGCTCGCCGAGGCGGCGCTCGTCGGCGGCACCGCGGACGAGCGGGTCGTCACGCTGCCGACCCGCAAGCACGTGCTCGCCTCGCGGCTGAACATCGCGCCCGAGACGCTGTCCCGGGTGCTGCGCGACCTGTCCGACGAAGGGCTGATCAGCGTGGAGGGGCGCCGGATCACGCTGCACGACGTGCCGAAGCTGGAAGGTCGGCTGGAGCTGGCCGTGAGTTCGGCCACAATGCCGCCCCTCGACGCCGCCGGTTGACCCGCGTCAAGGAAAACGGGCCGTCTCCGCTGAAGTATCTCGCTCGCAAGGCGACTACTACTCACGGGAGAACGGCGTGTTCTGTTACCAATGCGAGCAGACCGATCGCACCGGCACGATCGCCGGGTGCGGCGGCCCGGTCGGCAACTGCGGCAAGGACGCGATCACGTCCGACCTGCAGGATCTGCTGCTGCACGCGGTCAAGGGCATCGCGCAGTACGCCTCCAGGGCCCGCGCCCTGGGCGCGCCCGACGACGAGGCGACCGAGTTCATCCTCTACGCGGTCTTCACCACGCTCACCAACGTCAACTTCAACCCGACCCGGTTCGGCGGGCTGCTGCGGGAGGCGGCGGCCGTACGGGACCGGGTCCGCCGCCGGTACGAGGAGGCCGCGCGGGCGCACGGCCTGGAGCCGGAGACCCTGACCGGGCCCGCCGCCTGGGAGCCCGCGGCCGACCAGGACGGGCTGGGGCGGCAGGCGGCGGCCGAGGGCGTGCGCAAGGGCATCGAGATCGTCGGGCCGGACATCGTCGGGCTGCGGGCGCTGCACCTGTACGCGTTGAAGGGCATTTGCGCGTACGCCTACCACGCGAACGTGCTCGGCCATCGGCGGGCCGACGTGTTCGCCGGCATCGAGGACGCGCTGGCGTACCTGGCGGAGGAGCCGACGGACGCGGGCGCGCTGCTGGAAGGGGCGCTCGGGCTCGGGCGGCTCAACCTCAAGGTCATCGAGACGCTCGACGCGGCGAACACCGGGACGTTCGGGGCACAGCAGCCCACCGCCGTACGGATCACGCCGGTGGCGGGCAAGGCGATCCTGGTCAGCGGACACGACCTGCGCGACCTGGCCGCCCTGCTTGAGCAGACCAAGGACACCGGGATCAACGTCTACACGCACGGCGAGATGCTGCCCGCGCACGCCTATCCGCTGCTGAAGGCGTACCCGCACCTGGTGGGCAACTACGGCGGGGCCTGGCACGACCAGCAGCGGGAGTTCGCGGCGTTCCCCGGGCCGATTCTGATGACGTCGAACTGCATCATCGAGCCGCACGCGAGCTACCGGCGGCGAATCTTCACCGCCGGACCGGTGGGATGGCCGGGGGTGCGGCACATCGCCGACCACGACTTCGCGCCGCTGATCCGGGCCGCACAGGCGCTGCCGGGGTTCGCGGAGGACGGCGAGGAGCAGTACATCACCGTCGGGTTCGGGCGCGACAGCGTGCTCGCCGTATCCGACCAGGTGGTGGAGGCGGTGCGAAAGGGCGCGATCCGCCACTTCTTCCTCATCGGCGGCTGCGACGGTCCCACGCCGGGACGGGACTACTACGGCGACCTGGCGCTCGCGGCGCCGCAGGACACCGTCATCCTGACCCTGGGATGCGCCAAGTACCGATTCAACTGGCACGACTTCGGAGAGATCGGCGGCATTCCGCGACTGCTCGACGTCGGACAGTGCAACGACTCCTACTCGGCCATCAAGATCGCCACAGCCCTGGCGGACGCGTTCGAGTGCGACATCAACGAGCTGCCGCTGACGCTCGCGCTCGCGTGGACCGAGCAGAAGGCGATCGCCGTGCTGCTCACGCTGCTGGCGCTCGGGTTGCGAGGGATCCACATCGGGCCGGAACTGCCCGCGTTCCTCACCCCGGCACTCGTGGACGAGCTCGTCGAGCGGTTCGGGCTGCGAAAGGTCGGAGACGTGGAGAAGGATCTCGCGAACGCCTTGGAGCGGGCATGACGTCGATCGCCGAGGCGGGGGTGGCCGCCGCCGCACAAGGGCATGCGGTGACGCTCACCACCAGCGACGGGGAGCGCCTGGAGATCGCGTGCGCGCCCGGGCAGAACGTGCTTGAGGCGGCGCGGGAGGCCGGGGCGGCGTTGCCGTCCTCATGCCGAAGCGGCACCTGCGGGTCCTGCCACGCGTCCGTCCTCGACGGCGGGTACGAGCTGGAGTCGTACGCGGCGGCGGCGCTGCCCGAGGAGCGTCGGGTGCGCGGCGAGGTGCTGCTGTGCCGTACGGTGCCGTGCGGGCCGCTGTCGGTGGCGCTGCCGTACGAGTCGTCGAGGATCCTGTACGGCGGCATCCCGGTGCGCGAGGGCGTGATCACCGCGCTGGAGGAGGTGGCGCGGGAGACGGTGCGGCTGGAACTGCGGCTGGAGGAGGACGGCGAGGCCGGTCTTGACTGCCAGTTCGAGCCCGGTCAGTTCGTCGAGCTGGAGGTGCCCGGGGAAGAGGTGAAGCGGGCCTACTCGCTCGCCAACACCGGCAACTGGGAAGGCCTGCTGGAGTTCTACATCCGGTTGCGGCCCGACGGTGCGTTCTCCGGGTATCTGCGGGAGCGTGCCCAGGCCGGGGCACGGCTGATCGTGCACGGCCCGCAGGGAGCGTTCGGGCTGCGGGAGACCGGCCTGCGGCCCCGCTGGTTCGTGGCCGGGGGCACCGGGCTGGCACCGCTGCTGTCCATGGTGCGCCACATGGCCGAATGGCAGGAGCCGCATCCGGCACGGCTGTTCCTCGGCGTGAACGAGGAGCCGGACGTATTCGGGCTGGCTGAGCTCGACGCGGTGGCGGACGAGTTGCCGGGATTCGAGTACGAGGTGTGCGTCTGGCGGCCGGGCGAGTCGTGGTCGGGGCGCTCGGGCACACCGGCGGACGCGGTGGCGGCGGCCCTCAGCGAGCTGGGAGATATTCCAGATATATACATCTGCGGCCCGCCGCCAATGGTGGACGCGGTGACGCGCGCCGTCGCCGGGATCGTGCCCGAGGAGCACGTCTTCCACGAACGGTTCCTCGCCACCTGACTGGGGCGCAGCGGCCGTACGCCTGGCATCGCGCGTACGGCCGCCCCCTCCTGGACCTCCCAGAACCGTGCCGACCACGGACGCGAACGCGGCAGAGATGAGCCCGGCCGACGCGCGTACCGGGCGAACCGGGCCGGACTCGCGGGCCGGACGCATCGGATCGGGTGATCAGCGCCCGAAAAGGAGCGCCCCCCAGGGGCTACGCCCAGCGGGGATCGAACCCGCATCTCGGCAATCGCCGCCCCAACCCGTTCGATTCGGTGCCCGACGGCAATGCTCAATCTGGAGCGAGGCGCACAAGCGCCGAGGCATGCCGCCACCTCATGAAGGTCGTACCGATATGCGCCGTATCCACATCCTGCTCACCGCGCCTCCCCGAACCGGCAAGACCACATTGGTCCGCCGACTGGCCGAGACGCTCCGCGAGGCCGAGGCGCCGGTACGCGGCTTTCTCACCGATGAGATACGCGAAGAGGGCGCTCGCCTCGGCTTCATGGTCACTGAAATCGGCGGTCCCGGGGCCGTCCTGGCCCACATCGACCGAAACTCGGGCCCTCGCGTCGGTCGTTACCGGGTGGACATCGCGGCCTTCGAGCGCATCGCCCTGCCTGCGATCGAGCACGCGCTTTCCACCCCCGACGCCATCGTCATCCTCGACGAGATCGGCATGATGGAGTTGCTTTCACAGCCTTTCGTCGCCCGGCTCAACGTACTCTTCACCGCCGACATCCCACTCGTCGCCACCGTCCATGAGCGGCCACACCCGGTAACCGACGCGCTCAAGGCCCTGCCGTACGTCGAAACAGTGACGGTGACCAAGGCGAACCGCGACAGGCTCCCCGAAGAACTCAGCAGGCGACTCCTCGCTTGAAATCCGGCGGCATCGTGCTTCGAATCAAAGGGATGAGATCCTGCACCGGTCGCCCCGACTCGATCCGGCTGAGCTGGGTCTGGCTTATGGCAAAGTCGTCTGGGCGGCCTTCGATCTGCGTGGCGTGGCGATGTCTGGTTAGCCCGCTCGTCGCCCCGGATAGGTCGGCTTGCCACTCGCCCTTCAGTTGATCGCAAAGATCGGGCGATGAAGGCGTCGGGCGGGCAGCACACTGGATATGTGCAGCACGAGCAGCCTCTTCATGGCGGAAACGTCAGCGACGGTGTGGTGCGTGTGGGCGACACGGTGCGCCGACCCAGCGGGCCGTGGACTCCGGCCGTGCACGCGCTGCTCACGCATCTATGGCAGGTGGGTTTCCCTGGCGCTCCTCGTCCGCTCGGCATCGACGAGCGGGGCCGCGAGGTGCTCAGCTTCGCGCCCGGCGAGGTCGTGTGGCCCGATCGTTTCGCCCTGCTTGACCCTCTCCCCCGGTTGGCTCGGGTCGCGGGGCTGATCAGGGACTTTCATGACGCCGTGGAGGGCTTCGTACCGCCGCCTGACGCTCAGTGGCAGGTGCTCATTCCGGCGGACGGCGCCGAGATCATCGCCCACCACGATCTGGCCCCCTGGAACCTGGTCGTCGACGGCGAGACGAGTTGGATGTTCATCGACTGGGACTGCGCCGCCCCCGGCACCCGCCTGTGGGACCTCGCCTACGCCATCCACGGCTTCGTCCCGCTCTCCGCCCATCCCACCTGGCAACGCCCCGACGCGGCCGACCGCGTCCGCGTCTTCGCCGACGCGTACGGCCTCAGCGAGGCCCAGCGGCGCGAACTCGTTCCGCTGCTGGCCCGCCGTACCCGCTCCATGCACGACTTCCTCCGTGACCAGGCGGCGCAGGGCACCCGGCCCTGGACCACCCTGTGGCACGAAGGCCACGGCAAGATCTGGTACGACGACGCCGAATACACGCGGGAGCGCGAACATCTGTGGGAGGCGGCCCTGCTGTCCTGACTCCGGTGCCCATCGGGCGGGTGTCACTCGACGGTGCGGAGGATCTGTTCGATGGCGGTGGTGCGGGAGCGGAGTTCGGCGAGGTCGGCGGCGGCGCGTTGCTGGGCGTCGAGGGTGTTTTCGGCGAGTTGCTCGAAGCGGCGGACGAGTTGGCGGAGGTCTTCGGCCTGGGAGGCGGCGAGGCGGGTCTTGCGGTGTTCGAAGACGGCCACGATGACGAGGCTGATCAGGAAGGTGGCTAAGAGGAGAACGCCGAGGAGGAAGACGGTTTCGGGCCAGGTGGAGGGCCACACCGCGAGGTAGGGGGTCATGAGGGCTCCTTGGGTCCGGGACCCTTCTCCGGGTCCGGCCGGGTGAGGGTTGTGGCGGCCTCGGCCAGGGTCGAGGCGGTGAGGTGGAGGTTGAAGTCGGCGACCTCGTAGTACTTCATCGCCTTGCCGTCCTCGGACAGCTCCAGGGTGCCGACGATCAGGCCGGCGGCCTCCAGCCGTCGCAGGTGCATGTGGAGCAGCGGGCGGCTCACGCCGATTTCGCGTGCTAGGTGGCTCACGTAGTCGCGGCCGTTGGCCAGTTTCGCGATGATGAGCACGCGGAGGGGGTTGGCCAGGGCCGCGAGCATCTCCACGAGGTCGTCGCCGGTCGGGTGCGATCCGGTCATGACGCGCCCCTCGGGATTGCGTGTAACCAAAATATTTCATGTGTAAGTTATCAGTCACTCATGGGGCTCGGCAACCGAAAACCCGCTCGCGCCGGTCGTCGCCGGAGAGGTTGTTCGTCGTCGCGGGCGGTGACGGCCCGGCCCCCGGCCGAGCGCGTGGGGCCGGTTCGGTTCCTGGCGGGGCCTTCTGGCCGGTCGTCAGGTGAGCGGCGGTGGTCAGCTCTTGGTGAGCCGGGTCAGCAGTTCGAGGAAGATACCGCGTTCGCCGGGAGTGAGGGGGCGTTCGGCGTCCGCGCCAGGAGGGAGAGCATTATCTCGGCGTGAGCCGCGAGGCTGTCGGTTTCGTGGTCGGCCTGGTTGACCAGGACCGCTCTGAGCACGACCTCGCAGCCGTTCGGGCAAACCGTCCATCGCCGCGGCCCAGCCGCGACACTTCACCATCCGGGTCGAACAGATGTCGCGGACGCCCCACCACCGACCCGAACGCACAGGCGTTACGCGACCGGCGGCCGCATGACCGCGCAGTTTTCTGCTGCCGCTATTTCCGAAGCCCAAACGAACAACCGGGAACGCGCTTGCTCCACCGCCGCCATGCGCACATGCTGATGGTGGACTCAACCGCGAGACACACGGCACTAGGGGGCTTCATGCGCCGAAAGGCCACCACTCTTCTGGCGCTCCTGGCGTTCCTGGCTGTCGGGGCTCCCGCCCATGCCGCTCAGCAGGCACAACCTCGCACCATCGCGGCGGCCGTTGAAGGCGCACAGGCACCGAAGTTCCGCGAGTGTTTCGACGGGCGCTGCACGATCACCGTGAGGAAGCCGGTGAGCTTCAGAATCTCCGAGCGCTTCGGCTTCACCAGGCTGACCGTCTCGCGTCACGGCCTATCGGTGCGGGTGAAGGCCAAAGGCCCCGGCGTCTCCGGTGGCGCTTCGATAACCAAGGGCGGCGTCAGCGTCCTGAACGGCATCTCCATCCGCATCGTCTCGATCAGTCGCTCGAAGGCGACCGTACGCTTCGCCCCCGTCAACTGATCTCCGTCACCGCAGGGGCGGAACGACGACGCCGTCATGGCGTACCGGCACGCGATGGCCTCCCCCCGCGACGACGCCAAGCGCGACCCGTGCTCACCGTCGGCGACCCGAGCTGTCCGAGGGCGATGGCGCGTATGCACGTGGTCCGGCGGCCGCCTGAGGCCGTCCGTCCCTGCGGCGTGCCGGCAGTGGTCCGGCTCGGCCGTCCAGGACGGTCATTCCGCGAAGGCGGCCACGTACGACGCCACGCACGATGTCGGCGTGGCGAGTGACGTCACGACGTGGCCGTCGATGGTCACCGGCGGGTCGAGCGGGACCTGAAGCACCCGTTCGGAGCGGGTTCCGGCGAGTTGTTCGGCCGGTAGCAGCGTCCAGCCCTCGGGGTCCCGGCCCACCTCGTACAGCACGTTGAGCAGGTCCCCGGCGGGCGGTCGCGGCGGTGCCACGGGGAGGGCGGCGAGAATCGCGTCGTGCAGCGGGGGGTCGGTGTGGCGGGCGGGCAGCCGCAGGCCGTGCGGGTCGAGGTCGCGCAGGCTGATCGCGGGTTTGCCGGCGGCGGCGTGTTCGCCGGACACCACCGCGTGCAGCGGCTCGGACCAGGCGCGCACCACGGTCGTCTCCGTGGACGTGATCACGCCGCGGACCAGCGCCAGGTCCAGTTCGCCGTCGCGGACGGCGTCGAGGCGCGCGGTCACCGGCAGGTTGACCAGTTCGGGCTCGGCGGGGCGTTCGCCGTCGCGCAGGCGGGCCAGCGCTCGGTCGAGGCGCGGGGTGACGCAGGAGGCCACCCCGATCCGCAGGGTGGTCGCCGGCTCTCCGGCCACCACCCGGACGCGGGCCGCCGCGGCCAGGGTCTCTCGGGCCGCGGCGAGTACCCGTTCACCGGCGGGCGTCAGCCGTACCGTCCGTGACGTGCGGTGGAGCAGGCGCACGCCGAGCTCGCGTTCGAGCCGGGCGATCTGCTGGCTCACCGCCGGCTGCACGATGCGCAGCCGTTGCGCCGCGCGGCCGAAGTGCAGTTCCTCGGCGACGGTCACGAAGTAATGCAGCGCCCTCAGTTCCATGCCTTCTGATCTATCACATGATGTGATCGCTGCCAGTCGATTCTGATCGTTGTTTCCGCAGGTCGCTGCGGCTGTGATGGGTCACGGACCCGCCGCCGCGGGCCCGCGTGCCGGTTGCCGCCACGCGTGGAACACCCGAATGGAGAGCAGAAGTGAGCACCTCAACCCTCGGCGTCATCGGCTCCGGAATGGTCGGCGCCGGGGTCGCCCGCCGCGCCGTCGACGCCGGTCTCGACGTCATCCTGAGCAACTCGCGCGGCCCGCAGTCCCTGGCCGACCTCGTCGCCGAACTCGGCCCGCGGGCCCGCGCGGCCACCCCGGCCGAGGCGGCGCGAGCCGCCGACCTGGTCCTCGCGGCCGTGCCGTTGGCCGCGCACGAGCGGCTGCCCCGTTCGGAACTCGCCGGCAAGACCGTGATCGACCCGATGAACTACGCCCCGACGTCCACGTGGAGCGTCCCGGAGCTCGACGGCAACGAGCTGACCTCCAGCGAACTGGTGCAGCGCCACCTCGCCGGCGCCCGTGTGGTGAAGACGCTGCATTCCATCGGCCCGAAGCAGTTGCTGGACCTGCACCGCCCGGCCGGCGCACCCGACCGCACCGCTCTGCCGCTGTCCGGCGACGACCCGGCCGCCAAGGAAGAGGTGGCCGACCTGCTGGACGCCCTGGGCTTCGACGCGGTGGACCTCGGCACGCTGGCGGAGAGCTGGCGCAGCGAGCCCAACACCCCGCTGTACGCCTTCCCGTACGTGGGACAGCCGCCGTCCGGCCTCACCGTGCACGAACTGGTGGCCTGGGTCCAGGCGGCGCCCGGCGTGCCGGTATCCGCCGCCCGGGTCAAGGAGCTGGCCGCCGCCGCGGTGCGCGGGCCCGCCGGTTTCCGGATGTAGCGGACATATCGAGGATCGCGCATTCGCCTATTGTTTCGTCTGTAGGATCGGGTGGCCTGCCCGAGCCCCAAAACCCGACGAATAGGACCCGAACCCACAGACATACTCATCAGGGTACGCTTCGGCCCGGATCGATGTTACGGGAATGTTGGCCAAGTATTAGCCGGGTCTCCCATATGATCACGAACCATGAAAATCCGCGCATTCGTTACCGCTGCCGGAGTCGGCGCCTCGTTGTTGGCGTTCGCGCCCGCAGCTGGCGCCTACCCGGTCAAGGGCGCTCCCGAACTGACGCACAACGAGCTCTACAAGCAGGCCAAGCTGCCGAAAATCGCCTGCAAGGCGGCCAAGGGCAGGACCAAGGCCTCGACGAAGAAATACATCACCAAAGTGGTCGACTGCCTGAACACCGCCTGGGGCAAGACGACGAAGGATTTCACGCCCGCCGACGTGGAGATTACGGACTCCGCCGGCGAGGGCGGATATTGCCTGACCGGCATGAAAATCGCCGAGTCCTTCGCCACCGTGTGCCTGCGCGGCCTCCAGGTGCAGCTCAAGTCCGACTGGATCAAGGCGAAGAGCGACACCGCCATCCTCGTCGAGATCACCAGGGCGTACGCCGGGTTCATGCAGGCTCAGAAGGGCATCAGCAAAGCCTTCGACGAACTGCCGCACAACCAGAAGGGCGACGAACTACAGGAGCAGACCCACCGCTTCTACCTCCAGGCCGACTGCCTCGGCGCGGTCTCCATGAAGAGCCTGGGCCGCTCCGCCAAGAACTGGAAGCCCCTGCTCACCGCCGAATCCCCCAAGGAACTCAAGCGGTTCCGCTGGCACGGCAAGCCCGCCAACCGCCTCTACTGGTTCACCCAGGGGTACGCCAAGGGCCGCCCTGGCGCGTGCAACACCTGGAAGGCCCCCTCGGGTAAGGTCGCCTAGCGTCCTGCGCGCGGCGGGCCGGGAACCGGCTCTCCGCGCCTGCAGCCTGGAGCGCGCGAAATGTACGCCCAGTGGCTCTCCTTGGCAGAGCGCTACGCCAAAGCGGACGGGATGCGCTGGCATGCTCTGCGGCGCACCCCATAGCCGAATCGGTTGAGGCCGGTCGGATTACGGTGCGCTAGGCCCGCCACATGGCGGCGAGCCGCCGGGTGGCGAGGCGGCGCGGTGTCGCGCGGAGCGCGGTGTCGCGTAGCCAGGCGATGGCGCCGGTTCGCGACATCAGCCACGACTGGCGGGACGACGCCGTCATCAGGCGGCTGGTGCGGGGGCGGCGTTCGGCGTCGTAGCGGAGCAGCCGCTCGGCGACGTCGGCCGGGGTGGCGCCGGTCAGATGCCGGGTCAGCGCCGCCGCGTCCTCGAAGGCCTGGCTGGCGCCCTGGCCGAGGTCGGGGGTCATGGCGTGGGCGGCGTCGCCGAGCAGGGCGGTCGCGCCGATCGCGAAGGCGGGCAGTGGCTCGGCCAGGCGGGCGATCGCGTCGACGTAGATGTCGGCGGGCGGGGTGGCCTCGATAAGGGCCGGGATGGCCGGGTGCCAGTCGGCCATCAGGTCCAGCATCTGGTGGCGGGCCACGGCGGGCTCGGGTGGTGGGCCGTGGAGTGCGGAATCGGTGAACCAGTACAGGTCGTTCTCGCCGACCGGGAACAGGCCGAACATGGCGCCGGTGCGCCGGTCGACCACGATGGCGGTCAGCAGGTCGGTCACGTCCAGGTGCGCCGGCCTGGGCAGCATGCCGCGCAGGTCCACCCGGCCCACCCGCCGCAGTCCGGGGTGTTCGGGGAACAGCAGGCCGCGCAGGGTGCTGCCGATGCCGTCGGCCGCGATCACCGCGTCGGCGGTGGCCACGGGCCGGTCGTCGCTGATCACGGTCACTCCGGCGTCGTGAGGCTCCAGCCGCTGGATCGGCGTCGCCGTACGCACCAGGTCGGCGGGCAGCGCCGCACGCAGCGCCCGGTGCAGCTCGGCCCGGCTCACGCAGGCGGTCGGCCCGATCGTCCGCTGCGCCTGGACCGCGTCGGTGACCAGCAACGGCCGCCCGCGCCGGTCCCGCAATCCGCCGCTGCCGGCGCTCACGGCCTGACCGCGGACGTAGTCGCCCAGCCCGAGCTCATCCAGCGCCCGGATGCCGTTCGGCATGACGACGACGGCGGTCCCCGCCTCCCGAAGCTCCGCCCCGCGCTCGTACAGCGACACCTCGTGCCCCTGCCGATGCAGCCCCACCGCTGCCGCCACCCCGCCCAGCCCCGCACCCACCACCGCGACCCGCATGCGCGTCAACCACCTTGTCCGACCGCCCTCGACGATCCACTACGATCGTCCTAGTACGACTACCGTCATACCATGGTCGGGTGCCACCCACGAACCCAGGCCGCCGCCGAGCGCTGATGGACGCCGCGATCGAACTGCTGGCGGCCTCCGGCGTACACGGGCTGACCCATCGCGCGGTCGAGAAGGCCGCCGGCCTCCCCCAGGGAACGGCGTCGAATTACTTCCGCAGCCGGGAGGCACTCCTGGTGGCCGCCGCGGAGCGCATCGTCGAGCTGCACCACGCCGACATGGACAGGATCGGCCGACGGCACACGGACACGGCGGGCCCTCCGCCGGACATCACCGAGCACATCGCGGGCCTGCTCGCCACCTCCTTGCTCGAAGCGGCGACCACCCTTCGCACCCGCTACCTCGCCATCTTCGAACTACGACTGGAGGCCGTACGACGACCGGCGCTCGCCTCAGCCCTCGCGGCCCTGCAGGACACCTCGATCAGCCTGACCGCCGGTCACCACGCCGACCTCAACCTGCCGATCCCACCGGAGAAGATCCCCACCCTGATCACCCTCTACGGCGGCGCACTGTTCACGCTGGTGACCGCCCCGCCCGGTCACATCACCGAGCAGACCGTGCATGGCATCGCCCAGGCCATCGTGCGGGGGACGTTGACGCCCGCCGAGGGCTAGGACTTTTCCCGCGACCGGCGGCCCGGCCGTACCGGCGGGGTGCGGTGAGAGATCACCGTGCGCACAACCGGTCCAGCGCCGACTGGCTCTCCTCGTCCGCGGCGCGGCAGATCATCAACCGCTGGTCGGGATCCTGCAGGGGCATGAGCATCTCGAACTGCACGGTGATCAGGCCGACGTCAGGGTGCCGCAGCACCTTATGCCCACGACCGTTGATCTTACCGCTTCGCCGACAAGGCCGAGCTGATGGAGCAGATCGTCGAGTTGGTCTACAACGAGATCGTCGAGTTCGTCGTACCCCGAATGGGCACGCCTTCGGCCCACAGGTATACGTAGTCCACCTCCGACAGGTCGCGGGCGGCTAAAGCACGCTGCTCGGTCTTCCACTGCTCGGTGAGCCGGGTGATTACCGGCGCGGACATGCCTGCCGAGTTGGACTTATCTCGGACACTATGATCAAATGATTCGGGAATGTACGCATTTTCTCGTCAGATGCACAAATTTCGATCAATGCTCTGACCGCCGTGGCCACAGCCGACGAGGCCATCGCCATGGTTATGTTCCGTTAGCGGTCCGCCACGGCGAGCAGTCTCGTAAAATCCCTCGCTGTGCCCGTAGACGTCGGCAAAAATCAGCTCCGCGCAAGTCTTCTCGCTCACAAGCAGGCCGCTGACTCCATCATTGAGAGTCCTCCAGCAGCTCTGCTGCTCTTCTACGGTGTTGAGTGTGGCCTGAAGGCGGCGCTGCTCGACCGCCTCAGGCTGAGATCTACAGGGCAGCTTGCCGAGCACCTGAGGAGCCACGACCTGCAGCGGCTCGCTAAGGAACTGCGTTTGCCCCCAAATCTGTGTGCTCGGATGCAACGCTGTGCGAGCCATCATCAGCAAGCGGCGCAGGTAGAGTTCCGCGATCTACATCAGGCTTGGCGCTATGGCCACGCCCTCCGAAAGGAACACGAGGAACAAGCTCTCATTGCGCTGCGTGACCTGCTGGAGTGGTGTCGACGAGAATTGAGGGCATGATCATGCCGGATCAGGAGACTGCGGTCCCGGAGCGCCTCTACACCTGGGTGGACGTGGACGCCCACTTGGCGACTCTCGCGGAGCGAAACCAGTGGCCGCTGTGGCTCCATGAGTGCGATGCCTTCTGGGACGGACTCGAGGTAACGATCGATCCGCAGACGCCTCCGGAGGAGGCCTTGTCCTGGCTGAGCGAGAAGTTCGGCGTGGGCTCGATCACCCAGTATCAGGGGGGTAACGCCCTCCGACTGGACGACGTACCTGGACATCCCTCCACGAGATTGCTTCCGATCACCATCTCCCAGCGAGAGAGCGATACCCCGAGGAGGGAGCCCAGATGGCGGGAGCGACGAATCGTGCGCGCCCTTGGCCAGCCTTTGCCTTCCCCACAAAGCCCGTTCCCGGGCAGTGTACGAATCGCTGCTCTCCACTCCTTCAAAGGTGGAGTAGGACGCACCCTGCACGGTGTGGCTCTTGCCGATGCGATCGCTCAGCGAGGACATCGAGTACTCCTCGTAGACGCCGACCTGGAAGCTCCCG
Source organism: Thermopolyspora sp. NPDC052614 (assembly GCF_040678635.1). Taxonomy (NCBI): domain Bacteria; kingdom Bacillati; phylum Actinomycetota; class Actinomycetes; order Streptosporangiales; family Streptosporangiaceae; genus Thermopolyspora; species Thermopolyspora sp. NPDC052614. The sequence continues at coordinate 278,073 of NZ_JBFATZ010000009.1, read as the reverse complement.
GCATCACCTGGATGTTCACCTCGCAAGGCAGGCGGGTTGACTTCAGCTTCGAGGACTTCCTGGCACTTCTGCACTCCTCCGAGGACGGCCGTCCCAACGACGCGATTACTCTAGGCGCGGCCTACCTCCCGAACCAGGCTCTAGACAATGTCATCGTCATGCCTACGCGGCGTTCCCGCTTGGATATCGCACCGCCACGACTCGAACCTACCGATCTCCTGACTCCTGACCGGTCGATGTATTACTTGACCGAGTCTTTCGCCGAGCTTGCTTGCCGGTTGGAGGCGCAGACGGTCCTAATTGATCTACGCGCAGGCAGCAGCGAACTCGCGGCTCCTGTCCTGTTAGACCCACGAGTGCAACGCATTTTTGTCACTACTATCAGCAGTCAGTCGCTTCTCGGCACCCTTCGTACCATCGAGGAGCTCGGCCGGCGCGCACCCAGCCGGGACGATGACCCGGCAAGCGTAGCGGTCATAACGCAGTTTCGAGAGCATGGGCATGGAGATCTGGCAACTAGGGCTGCGGCCTTGCTCCGCGACAAGATCTCCAAAACTCTCGAACCTCGCCCACAGACAGGGGAGGACCGGACGGTCGATAGTGACCTCATCTTGGAGCCGGTCTTCAGTGTCTTCCAGGAACGACTCCTAGCACTTCCTAGCTCATGGGAAGAAGTAGTTGAGCTAACTCGACGCCACCAACTCACCGAAGTACTTTCACCGCTTGCAGAAGGGCTCATCCCTCCGACCGAACTGACGCTCACCGACGAAGCATACGCTGACGAATCACTTCGGATTACAGCGAAAAGTGACATCACTTCTCTCCGGGAGACTCTTAGCGACTTCGCTCGGCGACTGGTTTACGCCGAGACAGCGGACGACACGGCTTTCCTTCCGACAGAATCGCTCCGAAATCTGCTGATCTCGCATAGGACAGAACCACCACTTTGCGTGGTGGTGGGTGCCAAAGGTTCAGGGAAAACCTTCACACAGATCCAGATGTGTTTCCGCAGAACCTGGGCGACTTATGCGCGGGACGTTGGGGTTGAAGGCGTTTCTCTAGACGCACCACTCGTGCCTGTATTCGTATCAAAGAATCTCAACAACGCCACCCTCGACCGCGTTAGCGAGATACAACGTGGCGCCTCCGCCACTGCAGAGGCGGAGCCCGCAAGCCAACTTAAAATGCGGGATCTGATCGACGAGGCGCTGCGTTCGAAGCTGACCGACCTACAGTGGCGGCGGATCTGGCTGAGATGCATGGCTCAGGCTGTTGGAATCGACGCTACCACGGAAGATGTCGAGCAGAAGTTGGCCGACTTCGGCCAGGCCGGCAGCAGAATTTTCCTCATCGATGGGTTGGAGGATCTACTCCAGGATTTCTCCCAGGACCTGGCCCAACGGCAGGCACTACGTGTCCTTTTGGTCGACTGCCTCGAGTGGTTGCGCAGCCTCCGAGGTCGACCACTTGGCCTCGTTATCTTCGTGCGGCGAGACCTCGTACAGGCGGCCATCCGGCAGAACTATGGGCAGTTCTTCGCCAAGTATAGCGAGTATGAGCTGAGGTGGAATCCATCTGAAGCCATGCGACTCGCCCTTTGGGTCGCTCAACGATCTGGTGCACTACCTGGGCTGTCCTCGAAAGAAGTCGTATCGGCAAGAGATCAAGACCTCAGCAAGCGACTGCTTCCGGTATGGGGAGAGAAGATGGGATCACTTCGTTCCCGTGAAGCCCGGTCGGATGGGTGGTTCCTTGCTGCACTTTCAGACTTCAATGGACAAATCCAAGCTCGGGATATTGTCACCTTCCTCAAAGAATCGGCGGCTCAATCGTTGACGGACACTCGTTGGACTGACCGCCTACTCACGCCCGCAGCGATGAGAAACGCGCTCGTCCAATGCAGCCGAGAGAAGGTTGAAGCCATCAGCGCTGAAAGCCCACGGGTTGGAGAGCTCCTCAAGCGTCTAGACAGCCTGGGCACAGATCAGAAGCGAATCCCATTCAGCTCTGAATCGGTGGGACTGTCAAACGAAGATCTGGAGATCCTGGCCGCCAATGGCGTTGTCTTTCGCGAGGAAGATCAGTATTGGATCCCAGAGATATTCCGCCATGGTTTGTCCTTCAAGGCCGCTGGTCGCCCAAAAATTCTCGCGATCGCGAATCTCGTGCGCCAGCGAAATAACTTCGACTGACACATGAAGGCGGACCCGTGTACGTCGCCGATTATGCAACCGCATAGTCATCGTCCAGCGACACACACAAGCATCTCCTGCAGGAGGGACACGAGTGGAGCGTTCACTTCAATGGCAATTGGAGTGGGCCGTGCTAACCGCGGTCGGCGACCGCCCGACGCGCGGCGCGATCCCCCCACCACCACGGGCAAGGTGGAGCGGCTTGGGGTACTTGTGTCGCACAGTAAGTGCTGATCAGTATCCGAGAGTGACCTAGCGCGTGGCTGGGCGACCGAGGAGGGCGTACATGTTCGGACTCATGGTCCGATTCACCTGCAAAGACGAAGCCAGCGCCGAGGCGTTCGATCGCCTCGTCGACCAGACCATCGAACAGATCCGCAGGCATGAGCCCGGGACGATCGTCTACGCCTCCCACCGAGTGGATGGCCGGCCGCTCCAGCGGATCTTCTACGAGCTGTACGCCGACCGGGCCGCCTTCGACGCCCACGAGCAGACCGAGCACACCCGCCGCTTCCTGGCCGCCCGCGACGACCTGCTGGCCTCGGTCGAGGTCGACTGGCTGCACCTGCAGACCGGGAAAGGCACCACACAGTGAGCACCGAATACCAGCGCGCCCTGGGCCGGCGCATCGCCCAGGAACGCAAAAGACGCGGGCTGTCCCAAGTGGAGCTGGCCCGCCTGGTGGACCGTTCGGTGGCCTGGATCTTCTAGGTCGAACGCGGCGTCCGAAAGATCGACCGGATGTCGGTGCTGGAGAAGCTCGCCGAGACCCTCGATGTGCCGTTGTCGGAGCTGGCCGCCGAGGCGCCGGTGGTCGCCGCCTCCGCAGAGGAGATGCCGCAGACGGCGGGGCTGCGGCTGGTGCTGTCGGGTGCGCATTCCCTTCAGGCGATGCTGCACTCGGCTCCGGTGCCGCCCACCGACCAACTGCGGTCGGGGGTGGAGCGGGCGTGGATGTCGTTGTGGGGTGGCCTGACCCTGCAACGCGCCGTGGCGCGGGAGAGCCGCCCAGGACCGGATGCGGTCAGCGCCCTAGTTGGCGCCTCGATGTCACTGTGCATGTCTGACGGCCTCGGCGTCCAGCCCAGGTCGTCCGCGATGTCGTCGGGAAGTGGTTATGACGGGCATGGCACGCTTGCCAGGGCGGGTCGCTGTTGTAGGTGCACAAAAAGCCCCGAACGACGATCCGCTCGGGGCATTTCTAGTGGTTAGAGGCGGTGGTCAGGGGCAGGGTCGAACTGCCGACCTTCCGCTTTTCAGGCGGACGCTCGTACCAACTGAGCTACCTGACCTCGGTGGTTGCCCACCGGGAGCGGTCCTGACGGGACTTGAACCCGCGACCTCCACCTTGACAGGGTGGCGAGCACTCCAAACTGCTCTACAGGACCTTGTGGTACGGAAGATTGCGCTTCCGTTTTGTTCGGCTTGCCTAGCCTACCAGCTATCTGGTGGGCTTTGGCCTGCCTGTCGCGGCTCCCGTCGGGGGGAGCCGGACTTGAGAACACCGTAACTATAGCACCGGCCGGCGGCGTGCTCGCGCCAATAATCCTTGGGCGCGGTGGGCTCGCCGCCGGGTTCGGGGGCCTCGTTCCTGCGTCGTCTCACGCCTTCAGGTGGGCGTCTATCAGGGCGAACGTGGCCTGGGGCTGTTCGATGTGCGGGAGGTGGCCGGCCTCGGGGATGAGTTCGAGGCGGCCCTCGGGGAGGGCTGAGGCGTAGGCCGCGCCGTACGCGGGGGTGACGATGCGGTCGCTTTCGCCCCACAGGAGCAGTGTGGGCACGTGGACTCGGGTGAGGCGGCGCAGCAGCTTGGGGTCGTGCATGTAGGGGTCGCCGGCGAGGACGCGGATGGTGGCCAGGTTGGCCTGGCGGGCGGCCAGTTGCTCGGCGGGGATGGTGGCGGGGTCGATGTGGAAGCGGTCCGGGGCGTGCCAGGAGTGGTCGGCGAGGGTGCGGGGGTCGAGGGCGAAGATGTTTTTGATCGGTTCGTCGGGGACGTGGATGCCGACGGCGTCGATGAGGACGAGGCCGGTGATGAGGCCGGCGGTGTCGCGTACGGCCAGTTCGGCGGCGGTCCAGCCGCCGAGGGAGGAGCCGATGACCAGTACGTCGCGGAGGCGGCGGTCGTGGAGGAGGTGCAGGTAGGCGAGGGCGAGGTCGTCGATGCCGGTGAACCAGTCGGGGCGGGGGGTGCCGTCCCAGCCGGGGTGGGTGGGGGCGATGACGTGGCCGGTGTGTGCGAGGTGGGCGGCGAGGTTGGCGACGGTGGCGGGGCCGCCTCCGCCGTGGAGGAGGAGGATGGGGCGGCCCGTGCCGGACTCGGCGAGCGTGATGGGCAGGTCCGGGTAGAGCGCGATGGTGTGGTGTGTGGTCATGACGGTAACTCTAACTAAATATGTTGATATAAGCTAGTTGAGTAAGAGCGATACACTTTGTGCATGCTTGGTGAGCTGCAGGTTCTCGGAAGGGCGCTGAAGCAGGCCCAGTATCGGCAGCACCGGGCGCTGGACGGGCGGCTCGCCGCCGTCGGGACGACCCTGGCGCAGTGGGACGCGTTGCGCGCGATCGGCCGTACCCCGGGGGCGTCGGCCCGCGCGCTGGCCGAGGCGACGTTTCAGAGTGAGCAGGCGTTCGGGACGCTCGCCAATCGTCTGGTGGCCCGGAATCTGATCGAGCGCAGGGCGGGCCGCGGGCGGCGCATCGAGCATCACCTGACCCCGGACGGGGAGCAGGTCCTCGCGGCCGCGAACCGGATCGCCGACGAGGTGCTGGCCGACTGCTACGCGCCTCTTTCGCAGGAGGAGCGGGCGGTCCTGCTCGGCCTGTTGCGGCGTCTCATCGGGGCCGAGGCGTGACACGCGCATTCGCCAGGCGGGCGATCTCGGTTTCGGCCGTCGGGCGGAGGTGGGCCTTCGGCGACGCGGGGAGGGCGGGTGTACGCGGCCACGGCGCAGGCACAACAAAAATCGCCGATCCGGAGGGATCGGCGACCGCGGTGCCCCCAACGGGATTCGAACCCGTGCCGCCGCCTTGAAAGGGCGGTGTCCTAGGCCGCTAGACGATGGGGGCTAGGGCTCGCGCCCTTATCCAGGACGTCTTCCGTCGGGGACGTTCAGCAGCATAGGGGACGATGGTCCTCCATGCCAAAGCGATTTCAGCCCGCGAGCGTGGATGGCGTCGGTGTGCGGCCCCCGGCGCCCGTTGGCGGCGAGCTGGCCGGTGACTCTGGATTGATTGTACGCGCCGGGTCGGTCTCCAGGTGACGTTCGATCTGTACGGACTGCTGGCCAAGGCCGCCGAGGGTGATGTCGTCCCACGCCTGGAGTCTGCCGTCGGACTTGCGGAAATAGAGGACCGAGGCCATGAACGGGGTGGGTTCCTCGTGTTCGAGGCCGCGCAGGCCGGCGCCGCCGGTGGAGCCCTGGATCATCAGGCGGGTGCCGGTGGGCAGCAGTTCGGTGGAGCGGTCGTGGACGTGGCCGCTGAGGATGAGCGCGACCTTGCCGGAGAACGGGCGGCCCATGGTGGGGTCGTGGACGGCGACGATGTCGGCCGGGATCCGGTCGGGGGCCGAGGTGGACGGCGGGCGGGGCCACTCGGGCGGGACGACGCGGGAGGCGTGCGTGGCGCCGATCTCGGCGAGCTTCTCGTTCGAGATGGGCTCGGTGGCCTTGTCGGGGGTGAAGCGGGGGTCGCCGATGCCGTAGATGCGCAGGCCGGCGACGGTGGCGGAGGTGCCGTTGAGGACGATGGCGTTCTTCTGGCGGGCCACGGCGCGTTCGGTGGTCTTGGAGTCGTGGTTGCCGCGGACGAACACGTACGGCACGCGGAGATCGCCGATCTCCTCCATGAACTTGTTCTCGGCCTTGGTGCCGTGGTCGCTGATGTCGCCGGTGTCGATGATCAGGTTGATCTTGAACTGGCCGCGCAGGGAGCGGATGATGTTCCAGGCGACCGGGTTGAGGTGGATGTCCGAGACGTGCAGGACCCTGATCGTGTCCGGGTCGGGCTTGAACAGCGGCAGCGTACTGCCCGCCTGGTAGAGCTGGGACACGTTGGTGACCAGCTTGGCGAGCTGGCCGCGGTACTCCGAGAAGCGGGTGACGATCGACTCGGCGTCGCCGATCAGGGACGGTACGCCGGTCAGCAGGCCGGTGTAGCGGGGCTCGGAGATGGACTTGGCGTTGAACGTCGCCGCCGACAGCCCGGCGATCAGGGCGACCGCCAGCAGACCGGTCAGACCCGCCCAGGCCGCCTTGCGCAGCCCGCGGAAGACGACCAGGCCGGCCAGGGCGGCGCCGAGCACGGCGAACGCCACGGACTGGATGACGAGGCGGCGCAGGCCGTCCTGGAGGTCGGTCTCGATGGCCTGCGGCAGCCGGTCGGCCCAGCGGGGGTTGTCCAGGATCTGCTGGGCCACCTCGGGGTGCACGCCGTCGAAGGTCAGATCGAGCCGGAGCGGGCTGTTGTGCGTGTCGAAGCCGAGCGTGCCGAGCGGGCGCACGTCGACGACGGTCTCGCCGCTCATGGACGGGCGCAGGCTCATGCCGATGTCGGCGGGGCCGACGGGGGTCTGGATGTGCGCGCCCAGCACGATGCCCAGCCAGGCCCCCCCGAGGGCCACGGCCACGACCGCCAGGATCGAGGCGCCACGCCGTACGATCCGCAGCTCGGTCCCTTTATGGACGTGGTTAACCAGACGTGTGACATTCATCCATTTCCTGCTTACCCCATATCGGGGATCCACGCGCACCGCGGCGGGCGGCGGCTCCCTCTCCCCCGTACGGCATCGCGCGTCGGCGGTGTGAGATGAAACGATTGACGGCGTGATTGATGTTTCGCGGGAGAAGTTCGAGGAGCTCGTCGCGGAGGCCCTGGACACCATCCCGCCGGAGCTGGCGCGGATGATGGACAACGTGGTCGTCGTGGTGGTCGACGACCCGCCGGAGCCGGGGCTGCTGGGCCTCTACACCGGGGTGCCGCTCACCGAGCGCGGCGGGTGGTACTCCGGCATGCTGCCCGATCGCATAGAAATTTATCGAAACCCGACATTAGAGATCTGCGACACCGAAGAGGACGTAGTGGACGAGGTGCAGATCACCGTCGTCCACGAGATCGCCCACCATTTCGGCATCAGCGACGAACGACTCCACGAGCTGGGCTGGTAAAACCCCTGCCCTTTCCTGATTTATCACCCATACGCCTCACCGGTCACTCCAACCTCGCCCTCTCCCTCCCGTCACTCTCGATCGGGGGTCACGGCGAAAACCGGTCACAGTTTGGACCGGCCTGACTCCAACCGGTTGCAAAGTCTCATCCCGGCAGGCACCGTAGGTTACGTCACGAACACAAAACGTCAGTGGCGACGGCTGCGCACGGGCGGAGACGTGTCGCTCGTCGCGGCCTGACGGCCGGGGTCGGCCCCGCCCCGGTCAGGAACAGGCCCGATCGACCGGACCCGCCGCAGCACCGGAGGAGGAGGTGACCCGGTGGCGACGACACGCCCCGGCGCCCCTCTGCCGGACGCCGCCACGCCGGTCTCTGCCCGGCTGCGCAGGGGTCCGATCCCTCTGGCGGCCCGAAGGCCGGAGTACCCACGGAGGCTCACGATGACGGCCACGGATTCCGGCCGACTGCCGGGGCGACGGTCCGGACGGCATCGCCGTCCGCACGACGGCCCGGCGTCCTACCGCGAGGTCATCGCCCTGCGCGAATTCCGCGCGTTGTGGTTCGCCCAGGGCCTGTCCCTGCTCGGCGACCAGTTCGCCCAGGTGGCCCTCGGCGTGCTGGTCTATCAGCGGACCGAGTCGCCGCTGGCCACCGCCGCCGTCTACGCCCTGACCTACCTGCCGCCCATCCTCGGCGGCCCGCTGCTGGCCGGGCTCGCCGACCGCTACGCGCGGCGCACGATCATGATCGTGTGCGACATGGCACGGGCGGTGCTGGTCGCGTTGATGGCGATCCCCGGCATGCCGCTCGCCGTGCTGTGCGCGCTGCTGTTCGGGGTGGTGACGATCAGCGCCCCGTTCTCCGCCGCGCGGGCCGCGCTGCTGGCCGACATCCTCACCGGCGACCGGTACGTCGTCGGCTCGGCCCTGCAGAACATGACCAACCAGGCCGTGCAGATGCTCGGTTTCGCGCTGGGCGGTGTCGCGATCCTCAACCTCGGGCCGCACCGCGGGCTGGCGCTGGACGCGGCGACCTTCCTCGCCTCCGCGCTCATCCTCGTGGTGGCGGTACGGCCCCGCCCCGCCCCGCCCCGGGACAACGGGTCGCCGCCGTCGGCGTGGCGGATGGCGCTCGGCGGCGCCAGGCTGGTCTTCGGCGACCCGCGGCTGCGCACGCTGGTGCTGTTCGCCTGGCTGTGCGGCTTCTACATCATGACCGAGGGGATCGCCGTGCCGTACGCGGCGACGCTCACCGGCGATCCGGGGCTGCTGCCGGTGGTGAGCGGGCTGCTCATGGCGGCGCTGCCGATGGGGACCGTGATCGGGGCGGTGCTGTTCACCCGGTACGTCGGGCCGGACCGGCGGCTGCGCGTGATGGGGTGGATGGCGATGCTGAGCTGCGCGCCGCTGGCGCTGTGCGCGCTGCGGCCGCCGTTGTTCGCCGTGCTCGTGCTGTGGGTGGCCGCCGGGATCGGCGGGGCCTACCAGCTCGCGGCCAACGCCGCGTTCGTCCAGTGTGTGCCGCCGGAGCTGCGGGGGCGGGCGTTCGGGCTGGTGCAGTCGGGGCTGCTGACCGTCCAGGGGGTGGGGATCCTGGTCGGCGGGGCCGCGGCCGAGCGCCTCGGCCCCGAGGCGGTGATCGCGCTGGCCGGGGCGGCGGGGACGGTCTGTGCCGTCCTGCTCTCCCCGGCCTGGACGCGGTCGCGGGAGGACGTCATCGCCGAGGTGCGCGCCCGGGCGGCGTGAGCCCACCCCCGGGCGGACTCCGGCTCTCCCACCGGCGGGTTTGCCCCGGTTACGCCCGCCACGGGCGGTATCCCGGTGGGAGAGCCGAACGGCCTACGCATCCGTCCTGGGCTGCTCATCGCCGGCGGTGCGGGGGGCGGCGGAGGCCGGCGCGGGTTCGTCGAACGGCCTCTCGTCGGCAGCGCCGGTGGAGGCGTACGGCGTCGCCGACGGCCGCTGCCAGCCCTCGTCGAGCCGCTGCCAGTCGTTCAGGCCGCGCTTGGCCTTCTGCTTGTCGACGATGTCCTGCACGATCGAGGTCGCCTTGCCCTCCTCGGGCATGAGCAGCCAGGCCACGCCGTAGACGCCGAGGCCGAGGCCGCCGAAGAAGGAGGCGACGACGAGCACGATGCGCAGGATGTTCGCGTCGATGCCGGTGTACTCGCTGAGGCCCGAGCAGACGCCCGCGATGATGCGGCCGTTCCGGGTGCGTCGGAGCTGTTTGACGGGGTGTGTCTGCATTTCGTTCATGCCTCCACACTGCCCCTGGCGGACGCTCCCGCACATCGGGATTACCCCCGGCATCACCCTGGTTCGGCCCTGACGCGGACGGGCCCGCCGCGACCTTCGGCCCCTGCCCTGCCCGTACGGCGAGGCGAACCGGCCTGGCCCATCCCCCTCATGGTCGCCGCCGGGAAGGCGACGCCCACCCGGCCAGGCCGATTCGGCGAGGTCGCGGGGTGACCTAGGCGTTCACGTCCTGCTGGATGTACACGGACTCATGCCACGGGATGACGAACCGCTTGAGCCCGTTGACCAGGAAGTACAGCAGCAGGCCGAGGGCCGACAGCAGCACGGTGGTGGCGAACATCGCGGGCGCGTCGAGGTTGTTGAGCGTGGACACCAGCATGTAGCCAAGACCCTCGCTGCCGCCGAGGTACTCGCCGACGATCGCCCCGATGATCGCCAGGACGATGCCGACCTCCATGCCGGCGAAGACGTACGGCATGGTGCTCTTCAGCTCCAGGTGCCGGAAGGTCTGCCAGCGGGTGGCGTTGAGGCTGCGCATCACCTCGCGCTGCCCGCTCTCCACCGAGCGTACGCCGAGCTGCACGTTCAGCATGATGGGGAAGAAGGCCAGCATCGCCGAGATGACGACCTTCGAGGTCATGCCGAAGCCGAACCACACGACGAACAGCGGGATCAGCGCCACCTTCGGCAGCACCTGGGAGGCCACGACCAGCGGGCGGAGGCTGAGCTCCAGCCACGCCACCTTGCCGAGGACGACGCCGGCGGTGACCCCGACCACCAGGGCGATCAGGAATCCGCCGACGGTCTCGGTGGTCGTGACGTAGGCGTGGTACCAGGTGTCCTCCGCCGCGAGCACCGAGGTCAGGCTCGCCATGACGTCGCCCGGGGGCGGCAGCACCACGTTGGGCACTCCGCTGAGGCGGACGAAGACGTCCCAGATGACGAAGGCCGCCACGAGGATGAGCGGCGTGCTGATCCAGGGCAGCAGCTTGCGCGTTCGGTTTCTGGACACCCGCCCTACCTCTTCTCGTCCTCGTCGAGCGCGTGGCGCAGGTCCCGCGCGATGGCGCCGAACTCCGGCTCGGTCTCCACGTCGATGCTGCGCGGCTTCTGGAACCCGATGGTCTTGATCTGGGCGATGCGGCCGGGCCGGGGCGTCAGGTGGACGACCCGGTCGCCGAGGAAGACCGCCTCGGTGATGTCGTGGGTGATGAAGACCACGGTGGCGTTGGTGGCCAGGGCGATGCGCTGCAGTTCCAGGTTCATGCGTTCCCGGGTGAGCGCGTCGAGGGCGCCGAACGGCTCGTCCATCAGCAGCAGCTTGGGACGGATGCTCAGCGCCCTGGCGATCGCGACCCGCTGGCGCATGCCGCCGGACAGCTCACGGGGGTAGGAGCGCTCGAACCCGCCGAGCCCGACGAGGTCGGCGAGCTCCTGGGCGCGGGCGAGGCGCGACGCCTTGTCGTCGCCGCGCAGTTGCAGCGGCAGCGCGATGTTCTCGGCGACCGAGTACCAGGGGAAGAGGTTCGCCTCCTGGAACACGACGCCGAGCTGCGAGACGACGGAGGTGTCGGCCTTGCTGCCGTTCCACAGCGACTTGCCCTCCACCAGGATCTGGCCGGTGGTGGGGCTGAGCAGCCCGGCGAGCATGCGCAGCAGGGTGGTCTTGCCGCAGCCCGACCTTCCGATCACCGAGACGAACTCGCCATCCTGGATGGTGAGGTCGATGCCCTCGAGGGCCTGAGTGTGGGCGCGCTTGGTGCGGAACTCCTTTCCGACACCGATCAGCTCAAGCTTGGTCGCCCCGGAACGCTTCCCCGGGGGCGTCGTATGCCGGGCGCCGGTGGTCTGGTAGACCGCCTCGGCACTGTCCGCGGACATCCGGCTCCTTTCGTCGATCCTTGCCGTCGTAAGTCCGGAAGAGCTCAGGACCTCGGTAACGGGCAGCAGCCGGCTTCACAGCCACAGCCGACCGAGATGAGACTTGCGCCACAAAGCAGTTATTGACTACCCACCTTTCCAGATATCGGAAGGCATGGCAGATCGTGTTCGCCCCGCGGGCGCGCCGAGGGCGCGTGAGATGCCCCGCGCCGTGGCGAGAAGATGAGCCAGGCTCGGCCCATACGACTCGGTATTCGGCAGGATCAGCGAGAGCGCTGCGATCACCGTGCCATTGTGTCCGTAAATAGGTGCCGCGACGGATATGTACTCTTTGCGGACCGGCGTGGTGGCGTAACCGGCACGCCGGATGTCCGCGAGCTTCTGCCGCAGCTCCCGCTCGGTGATCGGCGGATGCCAGTTCGGCACGGTCAGCGGCCCGGTGACCACCTCCTCCTGCAGCTCGGCGGGGGCGTGCGCGAGCAGGACCAGCCCGATCGCGGTGGCGTGCAGCTCGTACCTGCCCCCCACCCGCGCCCGGTCGGTGGCCGTCTCGGGGCTGAGGAAGCGCTCGACGAACACCACCTGCTCCTTCTCCCGGATGGCCAGGTGCACGCCGCGGTGGGTGGTCTCGAACAGGTCCTGCATGTACGGCAGGGCCACGCGTTGCAGCCCGACCGAACGCGGCGTGACCGACGCCACCTCCCACAGCCGCAGGCCGATCCGGTACTCGCCCGCGTCGGTGCGTTCGAGCGCGCCCCAGTCGTGCAGCTCGCCCACGATCCGATGGGTGGTGCTGAGCGGCACCCCGGAGCGGCGGCTGATCTCGGAGAGGCTGAGGCCCTCTCCGCCGTCCTTGATCGTCTCCAGGATGCGCAGCGCGCGGCGAAGGACGGAGCGCCGCTCGTTCGTCATGTTCCCACTCGCTCCTTCCGTCCGCCACGTCCGCCCGCAGCACGCGAAGAACCGGAGCGTTGCTAGAGGTCCGGGCAGGTTGGAGCCTGCCACAGGCTACCCGCCTTGGTGAGGAGACATTTGTCCTGCTCTACGGCCAACCCCACCGAGGGCACAGTCGGGTGCATCCGATTATGGACAATCTTGTAAACGATAACTACGCTCTCGCTCGCCGATCAGGAACGGGGCCGAGCGCCGCCTCACCCACCGTCACCTGCGCACGCCGCCGCACCGGCGCGCGGCCCGTACGCCGAACGACCGGCCCCCCTCGGGGATACGGGCACCCCGGCCTCACGGCGTCACAGCCCTTCGCGATGGCGATTCGCTCTGCGCGAACCGTAGCCACGCGAACCTTGAAGATCACCCTAAGTCATCCTTAATGACACAATGAGGCCAACACCCCCTCGGCTGCGATCACCTTCTCCAGACAATGTTGTTGAGCAATATTGTTCACAATCTTGTCATCACATCGCACGTCGTGCTTAGCTGAGCACGAAAGACCCCTTGACCGCAGCGATCTGGAGGCGTCGGGGACATGGCAGTACGCGAGAGACTTCTCGATCCCACCGGCTTTGACGCGAAGGCCGCCGACACGACCCTGGCTCCGCGACCCGGCAGCCTGCGCGGGCTGACCATCGGCCTGCTGGACAACACCAAGCCCAACGCGGCCGTGCTGCTGCGCCAGGTCGCCGACCGGCTGCGCGAACGCCACGGCGCCGGCGAGGCCCGGCTCTACGCCAAAAGCTACTTCGGCACCCCCATGACCGAGGACATCCTCAAGCGGATCGCCGACGAATGCGACGTGGCCGTCACCGCCGTCGGCGACTGCGGCTCGTGCAGCGCCGCCACCGTCGCCGACGGCATCATGTTCGAGCGCGCCGGCATCCCGGCCGTCGCCATCGTCTCGGACTCCTTCCTGGTCTCCGGCCGCGCCATGGCCCAGGTCCAGGGCTTCGCCGGGTACGAGTTCGTGGCCGTGCACCACCCGGTCGCCAGCCTCGACGAGGCCCGCCTCCGCGAGCGCGTCGACGACGTGCTCCCCGACATCCAGCGCATCCTGGGCATCGAATCCTGACCGGCGCATCGCACACAGCAAGGGGCTGACACGCAATCATGAGCATCACGGTCGACACTCCGCAGGCCGACGCCGGCGAGATCCGCGCGGCCATGGAGTTCTACGCCGGGCAGGGCTGGACCGACGGCCTGCCGGTCGTCCCGGTCACCGAGTCCTACCTGGCCGAGTTCCTCGCCACCACCTCCCGGGACCCCGACGAGGTCCTGTTCACGATGCCGCATCTCAACCGGTCCGTGACGGTACGCCTGGCCGCCATCAACGCCGCCATGGCCGGCTGCCTGCCGACGTACCTCCCGGTCGTGCTGGCCGCCTGGGACGCGTTGAGCGAGGAGCCGTACCCGCGCAAGGGCATCTGGCAGTCCACCACAGGCACCGCCCCGATGCTGCTGGTCAACGGCCCGGTCCGGGAGCGGATCGGGCTCAACGGCAAGGGCAACGTGTTCGGCTCGGGGTTCCGCGCCAACGCCACGATCGGCCGGGCGATCCGGCTCACCGCGATCAACGTGTTCGGGCTGCGGCCGCACCAGCTCGACCAGGCCACCCAGGCCACGCTCGGCAAGTACTCGGCGTGCATCGCCGAGAACGAGGAGGAGAGCCCCTGGGAGCCCTTCCACGTCGAGCACGGCCTGGACGCCGCCGACAGCGCCGTCACCGGCCTGACCATCCGGTCGTGCATGCACATCGAGGCCCGGCACACCAGCGTGCCCGAGCAACTCGGCCTCGACCTGGCCGACAGCGTCCGCCGTACCGGCGCGCTGCTGCACGAGACCACCAGCGTGCTGCTGGTGCTCGGCCCCGAGCACGCGCAGATGTTCGCCTCGGCCGGCTGGGGCAAGCAGGACGTGCGCCGGTACGTCTACGAGAAGGCCGTGAACTCGCGCGCCCTGCTGAAGGCCCACGGCAAGGACGCGATCTCCCGGCGCAGCCGCTGGCGCCTGCCCTCCGACCACCCCGACGCCATCCCCGACACCGCCGCGGGCACCGACACCCCGGACCTGGTCCCGGCGCTGAACTCCCCCGAGGCGATCCTGATCGCGGTCGCCGGGGCGAACAACGCCGGGGTGTCCACCATCGTCGAGACCTTCGGCCCGCGCGGCGGCGCGCCCTCCATCGTCCCGGTGCGGGATCTGCCCTGAGCGGGACGCCCTCCACCGCCGACCAGGCCCGCTGAAGGCCGCGACGCGCCCCCCACCCGATCGGACCCATGCCCCCACGGCAGCCACCGGTACGGATCGGGTGGGGTTCGCCGTCTCGGGGCGGCTACCGGGAGAACCAGGCGCCGGACGTGGCGCCGATCGGCGTCACGGGGCTGAAGTGGACCGGCAGCGACTGAAGGCTGCGGGTCCAGATCGAGGGCCGCCAGCGCAGCTCCTGCGGGGCCACGGCGAGCTCGACGTCGGGCAGCCGGTCCAGCAGCACCTCCACGGCCGTCTTGGCGATGACCTCGGCGAGCTCGGGCCCGGGGAACGGGCAGCCGTACTCGCCGTGGCTGAACGACATGTGCGCCCGGTTGGCGGTGGTGGCGTGCGGGCCGGTCTCGTGGTCCGGGGGCCGGACGCGGGGGTCGGCGTTGGCCGCGGCGAAGCCGAGCACGATCATGTCGCCCTTGCGGATGCGCCGCCCGCCCAGCTCGCAGTCCTGTACGGCGAAGCGCGACGGCAGGTTCTGCAGCGGCGGGTCCTTCCACAGCACCTCGTTCAGCGCGGCGGCGACGCTGCTGCGGCCGCCCTGCAAGGTCATGGAGAAGTGGTCGTCCACGAGCATCAGCCGCAGCGTGTTGCCGATCCAGTGGGCGTTGACGCCGTGCGAGGAGATCACCAGGCCGAGCAGGTCGACGTCGATCTCCTGGTCGGTGAGCCCGGCCTCGTGCCTGATCAGCCGCGAGGTGATGTCGTCCCCCGGCTGGATCCGCTTGGCGGACACGAGGCGGCGGATGCGCAGCAGCAGCCGGCCGTAGGAGGCCATGGCCTCCTCGTTGCCGTCCACCACGTTGCCGGTGTCCTCGATCGTGCTCGCCACCTCGAATTCCGGCAGGCCGAACAGGCGGACGATGACCTCGCCCGGGATCTGGTCCGCGTACTGCTTGATCAGGTCGGCCTCGCCGGTGCCCGAGAACCCGTCGATCAGGCGGTCGGCGACCCGCTCGCAGAGCGCGGCCAGCTCGATGCGGTCCACCGCGTCCAGCGCGTCGCTGACGGCGGCGCCGCGCCGCTGCCGTTCCGCCCCCTCGGAGTACGCCGAGGAGGGCTGCCAGGTCACGTACGCGATCGCCGGCCAGGTCGGGTGGATGCGGTCCAGCAGGTTCCAGCGGCGGGGGTCGCGGCCGAACACGCGCGTCTGCCCGGTGACCAGGCGCATCTCGCGGTAGCCGATCACGAGCCAGGCGGGCACGTCGTCCTCCAGCAGGACCGGGACGACGGGGCCGTGTTTGGCGCGCATCTCCTCGTACATGGCGGCGGGGTCGTCGTAGCGCAGCGGGCCGTACAGGCGGACGGCCGCGGCGTGGTCGGGGTAGCCCTCCAGCAGGCCGAACGGACGCGGCGACGATGACGAATCCGGATTTGTCATGAGAGGCTCTCTCGGGTGGGCGTGTTCAGGTGGGCGAGGTGCTCCACGAGCGTGATCAGCACCTGCTTGCAGGACTCGCGCCGCCGCGCGTCGCAGTCGACGATCGGCACCTCGGGCGCGAGCGCGAGCGCGTCGCGCACCGCCGGGAGCCCGGGTCCGGCGACGAAGCGGTTCACGGCGACGACGAACGGCATCCGGTGGTGCTCCAGCCGGTCGATGGAGTAGAAGGAGTCCTCCAGACGGCGGGTGTCCACCAGCACGACCGCGCCCAGGCTGCCGCCGAAGAGCTGGTCCCAGATGAACCAGAAACGCTGCTGGCCGGGCGCGCCGAACAGGTACAGCACCTTGTCGGGGCCCAGCGTGATCCGCCCGAAGTCGAAGGCGACCGTGGTGGTGGTCTTGCTCCGCACCCGGTCGAGGTCGTCGACGCCGACGCTCGCCTCGGTCATGATCTCCTCGGTGCTGAGCGGACGGATCTCGCTCACCGCGCCCACCATCGTCGTCTTGCCCACGCCGAAGCCGCCGACGATCACGATTTTGAGGGCGTCCACGGCCGTGGGGCGCAGCGGTGCGCCGCCGTCCACCGGCCGCTCAGAGGTTGTGGAGTGCAACGAGCACCTGCTTCAGTGTGTCGGGGCCGACCCGTCCGGGCTGGGTCATGGTCGACGGATGCCGTACGGTGATGCGGCCGGTGTCCAACAGGTCGCGCAGCAGGATCTTCACCACGCTCACCGGCAGCCGCAGCTCCGCGGAGATCTCCACCACCGCCATCGGGCGGCGGGTCATCCGCAGGATCCGGGCGTGCTCGGACTGCATGCCGGGGGTGGGCTCGCACTCGCTCACGATCAGCGAGACCGAGTCGAAGGCCGTCTCGTCGGCGCGCGTACGTCCCCCGGTGACCGTGTAGAGCCGGTCCGGGTCCTCCCGGTCGACGGAACGCCGGATCACGGGCGGTCGCCGCCGTCCCGCTCGTATCTGGGCGCGGCGGTGAGGTACACCCCGATCTGCTCCACGAGCTCGTTCATGTTGTGCGCCACAAGCCCCACCTCGGCGTCCTCCTCGGCCACCACGGCCAGGTGCGCGCCGTCCCCGGCCGGGACGATGAGCAGCATCCCGCCGGCGAACTCCACCATCGCCTGACCCGCGCCGAGGCCGTCGCCGAACTCGCCGGACGCGGCCAGCGACAGGCTCTGGATGCCGGCGGCGAGCGCCGAGAGCTGGTCGGCCCCATCCTGGTCCAGGTCGGCGGTGTAGCACATCTTCAGCCCGTCCCGGGTGAGCACGAGCACATGCCGGATGCCCGGGGTCTTCTCCCTGAGGTTCTCCAGCAACCAGTCGAGGTCGCGGTCTGCGGTGCGGGCAACGTCCATGGCGGCGTCCATTGCGGTGTCCATCGGTTCTGGCGAGGGGACCGCCGGGCTCACCCGGCGGGGGAATCGCTTCCCTGATGTGGTTTTTGTGTCTGGTACGGGCAGGGCTTGGCCGTCGCCTACCTCGACGGAGGAAAGCGGCGAGCCGCTTCCTGCAGGTGGTGGAGGAGTCACTGCAACGACGGGGCGTCCGTCCGGCGCGCGGGCCGGGGCCGTCGCCCCTGCCTCCTATCTGTGCTGAGGACCGGTGGCGGCGGCCCGGTCAGGAGCCGTCCGAGACCGACGCGGGGGCCGGTGCCGGTGCTGACGTCGGCGCCGGTTCCGGCTCCGATGTTGGTACGGAGACCGGAGCCGACGCGGGTGCCGGAGCCGACGCGGGCACGGAGGCCAGGGCCGACGCGGGTGAGTCCGAAGACGGCTGCGCGGCCCGCGAGGGGCCCGGGGTGCGCCCGCGTCCGCCGGCGTCGCGGAACGCGGCGAGCCGCGCCGCCGCCTCGGCCGCCGATCGGGCGGGTTTGGCGGGCTGCGGCTTGCGCGTCCTGTTCGCCTCGGCCAGCGTCTGTCCACGCCGCCGCCGGGGCAGCGACCCTTCGTCCTCGGCGGCCTCCGCCCCGCGATCCCGGGCCGCCGCCGTCTGCGCGGCGGGCGCGTCCTCGGGCGAGACGGCCGGATTCGGTACGGCGGGCAGCGCCGACCGCTGCGCCGATTCGAGGGGGGACGGCTCGGCGGGCCGGGGCTGCGTGATCAGCAGCCGTGGGATGAGCAGCACCACGCCGGTCCCGCCGCGAGCCGACGGGCGGAAGCTGACCGTCAGGCCGTACTTGTCGGCCAGCCGTCCCACCACGGCGAGGCCGAGGCGGGTGCCGGACAACGTCCGCAGGTCCAGCGGCTCGGAGACCAGCCGGGCGGCGTGGTCGCGCTCCCGGGGGCGCATGCCGAGGCCGCTGTCCTCGATGGTGACCACGACGCCCGCGTCCTCCTCGTCCACGTACACGTGGACCTCGTTGCCGTGCGCGGAGAACGTGGTGGCGTTGTCCATCAGCTCGGCGAGCGCGTGCATCACGCCCTCGGCCGCGTACCCGGCGACGGCGACCGTGCTGGCGTTGTGCAGCCGGATGCGCCGATAGGCGGCGATCCGGCCCATCGCGCCGCGCAGGATGCTCTCCATGACGATCGGCCTGGTCCACCGCCGCCCGGACCGGCCGCCGCTGAGCAGGGCGATGTTGTCCGCCAGGCGGCTCATCTGGGACACCCGGTGGTCCAGGTCGAGCAGGTCGGCGAACACGTCCTCGCGGTCGCCGTACACGTCCTCCAGCTCCCGCAGCCGGGCGAGCAGGCTGGTCGCCTGGGCCTGCACCCGGGCCGCCGCGCCCGCGCAGGCCGCCATCGCCGCCGCTCCCCTGCGCTCGCCCTCGCCGAGCTGCCGGCCCACCTCGCCGAGCAGGGTGCGCAGCGGGGCGAACACCGGGCGGCGCACCTCGGCCAGCGCGGCGTCCACCGGCATCCGCTGCGTGTGCACGCGCCTGACCAGGTCCGGCAGGGTCTCCTCGGCGATCCTTGCGACCTCGTCCTCCATCGCGACGCGGGCCGCGCGGGCGGCGGCGCGCTCGCGTTCGAGCACGTCGAGCTCGTGTCCCAGCACCTTGAGCAGGTGTTGGAACGGTCCTTCCGAAGGGTAGGGAAGATGCGGGAGCGCGTCGGCGACCGGGATTCCGGCGCGCACCTGGCGGCCGAGCGTGGGCACCGTCTCGTCGGCGATGCGCATCGCCTCCCGCTCCATCAGGTCGGTGCGGGCGACCGCGCGGCGCGCCCGTTCGAGCGCCACGCGCGTGGTGGCGGCGTAGTGCTGGACGATGACGACGGCGGCGGTGAGCAGCAGGGCGCTGACGCCCCCCACGAGCGCCATCATCCCCCGTACTTCGGCCGGGCTGGCCAATGTGGCCCACAGCCAGGCGCAGGACACCACCAGCAGCATGCCGAGCGTGGCCAGGACCGCCCGCTCCCTGGCCGCGAGCCTTCGCTGTGTCCGGTGAGATGCGTCTGCTGACATCGGCGGTCCTCGCAGCGGAGGCGGCTCGGTGGAACCGGCCGCGTTTTCATATGAGTTCTCTCGCGCGTGCCCGACGCTGTGGAGTGTCCGTTCCACAACTGAGCGCGAAGAGAGCAGGCCCAAACCGTAGCATCAGGCGGACCGAAAAGAACAGACAGCCACCCACGAACCAGGCGTAGCCTGGAGTAACAACCTCGTTAAGCTCGAATGACTCCAAGATCCCCCACATGGGACATTCGTATTGGAGTAGCCATTGCGAGCGGCCCCGCTAAACCGCCTCCGGCGCGGTGCGGACGTTCCGGGTACGGCCCGCGAAAGGGGGGCCGACCAGCACATCAGGCGTCAATTGCCGACCGGGTCACGCAGAATGCGCGGGCCTATCGCGGGAAGCGTCGGCGTGGGCCAGGAGACGGCGACGTGCACGTGCCGCTTGGTGATGAGGCGGCCGGTGGCGAGCCGGACGGCCGACCCGACGGGGAAATGGCCCGTGCGGTGGCCGGGACCGGATCCTGCGTGCGGGCCGCCCGTGAAGCCGGCGACGGGGCCGGGCACGGAGTCGCCGTGCGCGGCGGCGTGGGGGGCGGCGTGTGAGGTGGCGTGCGGGCCGTCGGCGAAGCCCACGGCCGGGCCGCCCAGGGGGGCGTCATGAGGGGCGGTGTGCAGGCGGCCCGCGACGCCGGGGCCGGTCGCGGAGGCCGCGTGGGCGCCACCGGCGGAGCCGGTCCCTGGGCCGGTCCCTGAGCCGGTCGCCGGGCCGATCCCTGGGCCGGTCATGGGGCCGGTCATAGGGCCGGTCGCGGGGTCGCCGTGCGGGGCGGCGTAGAAACCGGCGCGCGGGCCGGTCGGCCGGGTGAGGCGGGCGGTGATCGGGTGGATGGTGATGCGGGGCCCGGGGCCGCCGCGGTGGTCGCGGTCCCAGACACGTACCTGCTCGGCGAGTTCCTCGGCGAGCCGGGCCGCGTCGGGGCCGTAGGCGTGCGCGCCGAACTCGGCCGTGTGATGTCCTCGGCGCATGGCCAGGTAGGCGAAGCTTCCCGAGGAGGCCATCGCCGGGCAGGCCACGCGGTTGGCCGGGGCGACCAGGCCGGTGTCGAGGTCGGGGTCGACCGACAGCAGGCAGAAGCCGTCCAGCACGGTCGCCAGCCACAGTTCGAGCAGGTCGAAGGGCTTGGTCAGGCCGATCCGCACCCCGGACCACGCCTCGGCGCGCGGCGTGTCGAGCGCGCCGTCGAGCAGGTTCGCGTCGCCCGGCCACTCCTCGTCGAAGCGCAGACCGATCTCCCGGCCGCGCAGCAGCAGCACGTGCTCGGCGTGCGCCCCCGCCCCGCGCATGGGCACGAAACCGCACACCTTCGCGGACCGCACCACCAGGTGGTCGTCCTCCCGCTCCAGCACGACCGAGCGGGTCAGGCCGCGGACGCGCAGCGGAACGACGATCGCGCCGTCCTCGGCGAGCTGGTCGATCCAGGCCGGCGGGATGTCCCAGGCGCCCGCCGTGACGATCACCCGATCGAACGGGGCGTGCTCGGGCGCGCCCTCCTCGCCGTCCCCGAGCACGAGGTTGACGCGGGGATACCCGGCCGCGGCGAGGGACCGGCCGGCCCGGTCGATCACGCCGGGGTCGATGTCGAGGGTGGTGACCTCGCCGCCGTCGCCGACCAGCTCGGCCATGAGCGCGGCGTTGTATCCGCCCGACCCGATCTCCAGGCAGCGCATGCCGCGCTCGATCCCGGCCTGCTCCAGCATCATCGCCTGCACCTGGGGCGCGGAGATGGACCCGACCGCCATGCCGTGCGCGTCGCGCCGGGTGACCAGCCGGTCCAGCGCGTACGCGGCCTCCAGCGGCTCGTCCGGCGCGAACAGGTGCCGGGGCACGCGGGAGAGGGCGGCGGCGACCCGCGGATCGCGGATGTCGCCCAGCTCGCGCAGCCCTTCGACCATGGCCGCGCGCAACCGCACGGCGGTGGAGCCGTCGTTGACATCGGCAGGCCTCGGCCCGGGCATTCACTTCTCCCTATGTTGACGCCGGGGAGCGAACCACATTCGTCATCTCGCCGACAATTTTCTCCGCCTGCTCCCAGGAATCGCGGGAGTCACCCCACGACCCTAGGAATAAGCACGACGGCCGGTGTTCACAAGATGTGAACACCGGCCGTCTTGACAACGCCGATTCTCAGAACCCCATGCGGTGCTCCAGGGCGCGCAACGATTCGGGAAGAGTGCGGTACACCCGGTCAAGCTGCATGACCGTTTCCCGGGACGTTGGGTGGTGACGAGCCATTTGCGGGGCAATCTTTTCGGCTTTCAGGATGCGGTCGAGCGCGCTCTTGTAGCGGCCCACCCACAACAGGGCGCGGGCCATGTCGATCTCGTGATGCGCGCGGCGCTCGGCCCACAGCCTCGGGGACAGGTTGATGCGCTCGTCCATGCGGAACGCGCGATCGTAGTCGCCCAGCTCGATGGCGATCGCGCAGCCGTGCATCGCGACGTTGCCGGCCGTCACCTGCAGGCCGTACGGGTCGTGCTGGTCGCCGTCGCGCCTGGTCACCTCCCTGGCCACATCCTCGGCCACGCCGTGGTGCTCCCAGGCGGACTGCGCGCGCCCGGCCCGCGCGGCGGCGACGGACGCCCGCAGGTGCAGGGCGCCGAACACGGCCAGCCCGTCCCCGTCGTCCGGGTCGACCTCGTCCACCGCCTTCTCGACCATCGCCAGCGCCGTCTCCTGCAGTCCGAAACTGAGCAGCAGCAGCGCCCGCGTCAGGACCACGAGCTGCGGCAACAGCGGATCCTCGGCCCGCTGCGCGGCGATGGCCGCCCGCTCGACCGCCACCTGGGCCAGATCGAGGTAGCCCATCCGGCGCGCGAGCGAGGCCGCGATGGCGTCGGCGTGGTTGAGCAGCCGCCACGCCCGGGGCAGGTCCGTCTCCATCGCGTGCACGGTCAGTTCCTCGATGATGGCGGGGAGCCGGGCTCCCAGCCGCACGTGCTGGGCCGCCCCCTGCAACTGCTGCGACACCGCCAGCTCGTCGTCGAGGGCGTCCAGGGATCGCGGCGGCACCGTGTCGGGGGCCAGATGCCCGTACGTCAGCGCCTTGCGGATCCCGGAGATAGCGCCGTGCACGCCATCGCTCCGGACGCCCTCCCTGCGATACGGCCTGCCGAAGATCTGCGCCGGATCCACCTCCAGCGCGGTGGCCACCGCCGCCACCAGTGAGGGCGTCGCCGGCTTGTGCCCGGCCTCCACCTGCGCGATCAGGCTTCGGGAGACATGGGCCTGCCGCGCGAGCCCCGACTGGGTGAGCCCGCGGACCTTCCGCCAATGTGCGATACGCCGACCGGCGTCCTCGCCGTACTCATCCCCGCCGCTCTTCACCAACGGCCATCCTTCGATAACGATATTTTTTGTGAGTAAAAGGATACGCCTAGTTAGGCGCTTGTCTGCCGTTTGGACGGCAAACGTGAAGACTCGGCGGATTTCCACACCGGCGGCATCGGCATCAGCCGAGCGGCCTCGGCCTCTTGTCCACGTCAAATGCCCTTATACCTGTCCGCGGCGGGCCGCCTGCCGATGTCGGCCGCACTGTTCCCACACCGAAATACCGGCGAGTATTGTCATGTCCGAATCCCGGCAGATTGTTCGACCCTATTCGCGCCGCAGGCTAACGAGGAAACGCTTTCATCCGCGTACGGCCCGCCGGTTCGGCTTGTGGAAGGGCGATGCGAGGCCCGGCCCGCGCGATGACGATGCGAATGGCGTTCGGAGAACGGCGGTCGTGGGATGACGCGCACGAACGCCTCGGGCGGCCGCGCCCAAGAATGATGCCCAAGAGCGGCCCAAGTACGGCGCGAGAACGGCCGGAGAACAACGCCCAAGAACGACGGCAGGATAAGGATCACGGAGGTCCCCGCCCCTGCCACGGCGGCTGACCATACGGACGGCACCGGCGAGAGCGAGGCCGCTCGGACGTGACGTCGAGGGTTCCGGCTGCGGGCGACCATCGGCCGCGGGAGCCCGTCCTCGCCGGTGCGAAGAAAAACTCAGCGCCTCATGTCGGTGCCCACGACGCGCGCGGGGTGCAGGATGACCAGCGAGCGCGTCTCGCCCGGCTTGTCGTGCACGTGGAAGTCCGCGTTGTACTTGGCGCTGACGCGCGCGCACGCGGAGAAGTCGGGGTCGGGCAAGATCTCGGCGTCGCCGCGGATCTCCAGGGTCCGGTAGGGGGTCTGCGGGTCCACGATGAACAGCGTGGCCTTGGGGTCACGCCGCAGGTTCTTCGTCTTCTGCCGGGTGTCGTTGAGGGAGATTTTCAGCAACCCGTCCTCGGCGTCATAGAGGAATGCGACGGCCGTCACCTGGGGCCGGCCGCTGGCGCCGTTGGTGGCGAGGATCGCCGTACCCGCCTCAAGCAGGTCCTTGAAACCTTCGGGGATCTCAGGGGTGTCTACCATGCGCCGACCTTACCGCGCGGACCCGCGTCGCCCTCCGGCGCTTCCGCCCTCCGGAAATCGGTCTGCCCGGGGGCACGTCCTCGCAGGTGAGAGGGGGCGCCCACCATTTCGGCGAAGAACCTGCGCCCCCTTGTCCGACCTCGGAATCCACGCCCGGTACGGCGATCCGGCCGTGTGGAGGCGATCATTCGAAGTAGGCGATGCTGCGGAACTCGATGCTGTGCCGGGGGTGGGTCGCCGCGGCGGTCCGGTCGTGGAACGCGGAGTGCGGAACCATCCAGGCCACCGAGCGGTCGCTGTCGTTGAGCTTGATCAGCAGGATCTCGTCGCGGGTCATGTCCGGGAAGTACCACCACTGGTGGTACGGCTTGTGGTGGAACTCGAAACCCTTCGCGCCGGGGTGGTCCGCGGGCATCTCGGCGTACAGGTCGTCGGGGATGCGGTCGACGAAGTACATGCGGTTGGGCAGCCCCTCGCCGGGCCGCACGCTCGTGTAGTCGCAGATGGCGAGCGGCCAGTCCTGCGGCGGCGGGCTGAACACGCGCCACAGGCTGGTGATGATCGCCCTCCGGTAGCCGGGCCCGTCGGGGAAGAAGGAGGAGTACGCCGACGAGGCCCGCTCGTGCGCGCCCTCGATCGAGAAGTCGTTGTGCACCAGCGCGGCCTGCGGCTGGGAGGCGTTCGCGGCGGGGCTGGCGGCGCGGCGCAGCGTCCAGCCGAGCGTCGCCACCCGGTCGGCGCCGGTGTGCGCCTTGATGAACTCGGCCACCTCGCCGGGGTAGACGCGGTCGACCTCGTCCCGGTCGGTGAAGTCCCGCACCGTCGAGCGGTGTTCGAAGAGCGCGAAGCCGTTGCGGTCGAGGGTGAACCGGTCGCTGATCGGGCGGCCGTCGTGGATCGGCATCAGGTACGGCCGGTAGATGCCGGTGTTGACGCTCGCCCCCGGCGCGGTGAAGCGGCGAAGCACGGTGGACTCGGGGGCGAGATAGCTGAGCTCGCCCTGGACCGTACGGATCTGCGTGTCGTCGGCGACCGTCATCACTGCCTCTCCTGTTCAGGACCCGCGACCCGGCCTGATCCGTGCGTGATTCTCCGTTCAGGACGCACCGCGGTGAGTTCCCTGCATGGCTAGCCTCCGTCTTCGCGGTGTCGTCAGGCCCCTTCTTTTCGCCCAGGCGAAAGGGAATCTTCCGGCGAATCCCGGCGAATCAGCGGCAGCGAGGCCACGACCTCGGCCGCTCCCGTCCACCGACGAAGAAGGGCGGCCCTCGCAAGGACCGCCCTTCCGGCATCTCAACGGTGCATCGCAACGGTGTCCGCTCCACGCGCACGCCCTGCTCGCGTCCGCCCGTACGGGCGTGCGGAGTGGCCGGCTCCGTACGACGACCCGCGATCAGTTGCGCTCGCAGGCCGTCTCGCTCTCGGCCCGGCAGAGGTCGCTGCCGGCGCCGCCGTTCGCCCGGTCGCCGCCGTCGGCGCCGCCGTCCAGGGTGTCGTCGCCGCCGTTGCCGTTCAGCGTGTCCTGACCAGCGCCGCCGAACACGTTGTCCCGGCCCGAACCACCGTTGTAGGTGTCGAAGCCGACGCCGAGGGACGCGGTCGTGGGCAGGTTGGTGGTGTTGCTCACCCGGTCGCTGCCGTTACCGGTGTTGATCACCAGCCGGACGACGCTGCCGGCCGGGCAGCGTACAAGGCTGCCGGAGCGCGTGCAGGACCCGCTGGGCAGCGGCGCGTCAGCCGGGTTGGAGATCGTGATAAAGCTCCCGCTACGGCTGACCGTGATGTTGTCGGCCGCGTTGCCCGAGGTGATCGTCAACGTCCCACCGCTCACCGACACGTTCGTGAACGCGTGCGCGGGGCTCGCGAGGAACAGCAACGGAGCGGCGACGAGGCTGCCGACGGCCAGGCTCTTGACTATGGCGCGCATGACTTCTCCTTATTGAAAAATCTGGGTGACTTCGTTAAGAGAAGTAGATCCGAGAACCCCGCGATCGCTCCGCGCCGTTGTGCACAGTACGTATGTGTACAACTGCACAGGACGTACCGGGACACAAAGGGGCGGCCGGAAAAGGAGATGACCGGGCCGGGCGGGCGGTGCGAGACTGCGGCGGTGATCGATCCTCGTCTGGCGGGCCGGGTCGCGCTGGTCACCGGGGCGAATCAGGGCATCGGCGCGGCCACCGCGGTCGCGCTGGGCGCGTGCGGCGTCGCGGTCCTGGTCGCGTACAAGCGGCTCGATCCGGCCGAGCACGCCGATGATCCCGCCTTTCCCGCCGGCTACGGCGAGTCACGGGCGCGGGACGCCTCGGGCGTGGTGGCCGCGATTCGGCGGGGCGGCGGGCGGGCCGAGGCGGTGGAGGCCGACCTCGCCGATCCGGCCGCGCCCGCGATGCTGTTCGACCGGGCGGAGGAGGCGTTCGGGCCGGTGGAGATCCTGGTGAACAACGCCAGCGGCTGGCTCGCCGACACGTTTCTGCCCGAGGCACGGGACCGGTTCGGGCGGGCCCTGCGCCCGGTCGACGCCGGCTCGTACGAGCGGCAGTTCGCCGTGGACGTGCGCGCCCCCGCGCTGCTGATCGCCGAGTTCGCCCGCCGTCACGTACGGCGCGGGGCCACCTGGGGCCGGATCGTCGGCCTCACCTCCGGCGGGCCGCACGGCTTTCCCGAGGAGGTCTCGTACGGCGCCGCCAAGGCCGCCCAGGAGAACTACACGATGTCGGCCGCCGCCGAGCTCGGCCGCTACGGCATCACCGCGAACATGGTCCGCCCGCCCGCCACCGACACCGGCTGGGTCACCCCGGCGGTTGAGGAGGCGGTCGTCGCCACCAGCCCGCTGCGCCACGTCGGCCGCCCCGAGGAGGTCGCCGAAGTGATCGTCTTCCTCGCCTCGCACCAGGCCCGTTACATCACCGGCCAGCTCATCGTCATGTCCTGACCGCGCCCGCTACGAACCCGGGCGACGGCTCAGCGCATGGTCGTGCCGCCGTCCACGCTCAGCGTGGTGCCGGTGATGTAGGAGGAGGCGTCGCTCGCCAGGAACAGCACGGCGGCGTCCAGTTCCCGCTGCTCGCCGAGGCGGCCGAGCGGCCCCGCCGAGCGCACGTACTCCAGCAGGCGGTCCTCCGGGATCGTCGCCGACATCTCCGAGGCGAAGTAGCCGGGGGCGATCGCGTTGACCCGGATGCCTCTGCGGCCGGACCACTGCTGGGCCAGGTCGCGGGTGAGGCCGATCAGGCCGGCCTTGCTCGCGCTGTAGGCCGCCTGCGGCGCCCAGGACGGGATCAGGCCGAACATGCTGGCGACGTTCACGATGCTGGAGCCGGGCTCCATGACCCGGCCGCAGGCCTGCGCCATCCAGTACGCGCCTTCCAGGTTCACCTCGAGCACCCGGCGGAACTCCTCCGGCTTCTCGCGCACCGCGGGGACGGCCGTGCCCACGCCCGCGTTGTTGATCAGCACGTCGACGCGGCCGAGCCGCTCGACCGTCGCCGCCACCAGCCGGTCGCAGTCGTCCGGGAGGGCGACGTCGACGGGCTCGAAGTCCACCCGCGCCCCCGCCGCGGCGAGTTCGTCCGCGGCCGTCTTCAGCCGATCGACGCGGCGTGCGCCCAGCATCACCGACGCGCCCGCGCCGGCGAGCGCCCAGGCGAAGCCGAGGCCCAGGCCCGAGCTCGCCCCGGTGATCAGCACCACCTTGCCGTCCAGCCGGAACCACCGGGTGGGATCCTCCAGCGCGCGCTTCTCCGGCACCTTGTGCTCCTCCATCAGCTCAGTTCGCCCATCCGCTCAGTTCGCCCATCGGCTCAGTTCGCCCGTCGGCTCAGTTCGCGCAGGCCACGGGCGGCCAGCAGCGGTACGGCGGCGTCCACCCCGGCGTACCCCTCCCCCACGGTCCGGCCGCTCAGATACCGCGCGTGTACGCCCTCCAGGATGATGGCCAGCTTGAGGCAGCCGAACGCCGTGTAGTACGGCAGCGCGCCCAGCTCGGCGCCGGTCCGCTTGGCGTACCTCTCGGCGAGCCGCGCGGCGGTGGGGAAGCCGGGGTGGGCGGTGAGCCCGGCGGCGACCGGGATCGTCGATCGCTCGTCGTCGCCGGGGTCGTGCCAGTAGACGAGCGCCAGGCCGAGATCGGCGAGCGGGTCGCCCAGCGTGGACAGCTCCCAGTCGAGCACCGCCGTGATCGCCGGGACCGGCCCGGTGACGTCGACGAGGGTGTTGTCCAGCCGGAAGTCCCCGTGCACGATCGCGGACCGGCCCTCGGGCGGCAGCCGGTCGGCGAGCCGGCCCAGCAGGGTGTCCACGTCGGGCAGGGACCGGGTGCGCGACCGCCGCCACTGCTCGCCCCACCGCCTGAGCTGGCGGGCGAGATATCCCTCGGGACGGCCGAAATCGGACAGGCCGACCTCGCCGGGGTCGATGCCGTGCAGCGCGGCGAGGGTGTCGATCAGCAATTCGCCGATCGCCTCGCGTTGCGTGGGGGTCAGCGCGGCGGTGCCCTCGGGGGTGCGCAGCACGACGCCCGGCGCCTCGCGCATCACGTAGAACGGCGCCCCGATGACGTCGGTGCCGGTGCACTGCGCCAGCGTCTCCGGCACCGGGACCGGGCCGCCGCGCAACGCCGTCAGGACGCGGAACTCGCGGCCCATGTCGTGCGCGCTCGGCAGGGCCCCGGTCAGCGGGGGGCGGCGCAGCACCAGGCCGCCGCCTGCCGTACGCAGGCGGTAGGTGATGTTGGACAGGCCGCCGGAGATGAGCTCCGCGGTCCACGGGCGGTCGCCGACGATGTCCGGCAGCGTCTCGCGCAGCCACGCGTCCACCGCCGCCGCAGGGAGCCCGGGGAGATCGGGAAGATCGGGCGGGGACGTCACGGCGACTCCGCGCGGGCCCGGCGGGCGGCGCGCTTGGCGATCGACATCCGGTGGGTCTCGGACGCGCCGTCATAGATCCGGAAGGCCCGGATGTCGGCGTAGATGCGGCCGATGACCAGATCCTCGGTGGTGCCCATGCCGCCCGCGAGCTGCACGGCGCGGTCCACCACCCGCCCTGCCGCCTCGCTCACGAACACCTTGGCGCGCGAGGACTCCTCGGTGCCCTTGCTCCCGGTCGCGAGCTGCCAGCAGGTGTGCCAGAGCAGGGCCCGCGCGGCGGCCAGGTCGATCTCGTTGTCCGCGATGAGCTGCTGGGCCATGCCGAGCTCGGCGAGGGGGGACCCGAACAGCTCCCGGCGTACGGCCCGGCCGAGCGCGATCTCGTGCGCCCGCCGGGCCGCGCCGAGCCAGCGCATGCAGTGGGTGAGCCGGGCCGGGGCGAGGCGGACCTGCGCGTACCGGAAGCCGAGGCCGGGCTCGCCGAGCACGGCCTCGTCGCCGACCTCGACGTCCTTGAGCAGCACGTGGCAGTGGCCGCCGACCATGGTCGTGTCGAGCGTGCGGGCGTGGCCGGTGACCTGCCAGCCGGGATTGCCGGCGTCGACCAGGAACATCGTCGCGCCGCCGCCGTCGGGCAGGCCGCCGCGCGCCATCACGATCGCGAAGTCGGCCCCCTGCGCGCCGGTGATCAGGTGTTTCTCGCCGGAGATGAGCCAGCCGCCGGCGTGCCGCCGCACCGTGGTGCGCAGCGCCTGCGGATCGGAGCCCGCGCCCGGCGGGGGCTCGGTCATCGCGAAGCAGGACCGCGCCGCGCCGGCGACCAGGGGTGCCAGGTAGCGGGCGCGCTGCGCCGGGGTCGCGATCTCGTTGAGCAGGTGGATGTTGCCCTCGTCCGGCGCGGCGCAGTTCAGCGCGAGCGGGCCGAGCAGGCTGGTGCCGGCCTCCTCCAGCAGCACGGCGGCCTCGTCGAAGCGGAATCCGCCGCCGCCGAGCTCGGCGGGGGCCTGCGGGGCCCAGACGCCCGCCGCGCGGGCGGCGGACTGCAGCTCCCGCCGCAGCTCGTCGTCGACGCCGTGCGCGAACGCCGCCTGCTCGCGGGGGATCACCACCTCGGCGACGAACCGGGCGATGCGCTCGCGCCACTCCGCCACCCGTGGGCTCAGGGACAGGTCGAAGGCCATCGCCACTCCGTTCGCTAATGACCGTTAGCCAAATGATGTGCACGTGAACAGGGGTTCGTCAAGGCGAGGAGCGATGATGGCCAACAATCGATAGCAATCGCTAGACTCGCGGAGTGGCGGCACCACGGGGAAGCATCGACGTTTCGGCGATCCGTGCCGCGGCGCTCTCGCTCTTCGCCGAGCGGGGCTACCGCGCCACCGGCATGGCCGACATCGGCGCCGCGCTCGGCATTCGCGGGCCCAGCCTGTATCGGCACGTGGAGTCGAAGCACGCGCTGCTCCGCGACATCATGCTCGGCACGATGCGCGTGCTCATCGCCGAGCAGCGGGCCGCGCTGGAGTCCTCCGGCGACGTGGTCGTCCAGGTGCGCCGGATGGTGGAGGCGCACGTGCGGTTCCACGCCGGGCACCGCGAGGAGGCCTTCGTCGGCAACCGCGAGATCGGCAATCTCGAACCCGGCGCGCGGGCCGAGGTCCTGGCGCTGCGCTCGCGCTACGAGCACACCCTGCGCGAGGCCATCGAGCGCGGCCGCGCGCTCGGGCGCTTCACGGTCGCCGAGCCGCGGCTGGCCTCCTACGCGATCCTCGACATGGGCATCGGCGTCGCCGTCTGGTTCCGCGCCGACGGGCCGTACAGCGTGAACCAGGTGGCGTACGCCCACGCCGATCTCGCCATCCGCATGCTCGGCGCGTCGTAACCTGCACGAAACACCAGCTCAACATGTGTACCAGCACTACACATGCGATCACGTGCTGATTCTTGATCTTGCCGACATCCGCGTACATCGACGCTTCCGGGTGTGAATTAATAGTTGACACCCAATGTGACCTGGGTTACGTTCCTCGGCACCAACGCAACGCAGCCGACACATTCGGGAGGGCGCGATGACCCAACGCGAGGTCGAGTTCGTCAGCGGCGGGGAGACGGTCCGCGGCGACCTGCTCCTGCCCGACGGGGAGGGCCCGTTCCCCGTCGTCGTGATGGCGGGGGGCTGGTGTTACGTCAAGGAGCTGCGGCAGCCGCAGTACGCCGCCGAGTTCGTCCGGCGCGGCTTCGCCGCCCTGATCTTCGACTACCGGCGGCTCGGCGCGAGCGACGGCCTGCCGCGCCAGCACATCGACCCGTGGGACCAGATCGAGGACTACAAGAACGCGATCACGTTCGCCGCCGCGCAGCCGGAGCTCGACGCCGACCGCATCGGCGTCTGGGGCATCTCCTACAGCGGCGGGCACGTGCTGATCGTCGGGGCCGTGGACCCGCGGGTGAAGGCCGTGGTCTCCAACGTCCCAGTGATCGACGGCTACGAGACCATGTGGCGGATGCACGGCACCGACCGGTTCCGCAAGCTGAAGGAGTTCGTCGCCGCGGACCGCGTCAAGCGCACCCAGACCGGCGAGTACGGCTACATGGCGATGTCGGGGGTGCCCAAGGGGCCCGACGACGACTTCTCCGTGTGGCCCGACGACGACGTGCTCGAGGTCTTCAACGAGCTCAAGGCGACGCAGGCGCCGCGGCACGAGCATCGCAACACGATCGCCTCGCTGGAGCGGCTGATGGAGTACAACGCCGCGCCGTACGCGCCGAGGCTGCTCGACAAGCCGGTCATGATGATCGTCGCCGATCGGGACGACATCACCATGTGGGACCAGGAGATCGCGGCGTACGACGCGATCCCGAGCTCCCGCAAGGAGCTCGTGGTCCTGCCCGCCACCGACCACATGACGCTCTACAGCAACGTCACCGCCCTCGACTACGCCGCCCGCGCGGCCGGGTCCTGGTTCGACCGGCACCTGAGGGAACTGCCGACGGTGGCCAACCAGATCGTCCGGTACGCCTGAGCCGCCGCCGGCGGCACCAGCACCACCACCCAGCACCAACCCAGCACCAACCCAGCACCAACGAGGAAAGGAGGGAGCGCCATGGCCCAGCAGACGGCCGGTCGCCCGGCCCGCCGGTGGGTGGACCTGCGGTGGCGGGGCGCTCCGGTCGCGCTGCCCTGGGCGGTCGCCCTGCTGATGCTCGTCGTCAGTGTGGCGATCTTCCCGAGCAGCATCAGCTTCGGCGGCCTGGCGACGATGACCCCGCTGCTCGGCGTGCTGATCGTCGCCTCGCTCGGGCAGTCGCTGGTGATCGGCACCGGCGGCATCGACCTCAGCGTGTCGTCGGTCGTCACCGTCGCCGGCGTCGTCTTCGTGATGAAGAGCGCGGGCGACGGCGCGTCCCTTCCGGTGGCCATCGGGTACGCCGTCGGGGCGGGCCTGCTCTGCGGCGTCGCCAACGGGGTGCTCGTCGAGCGCGTCGGCCTCAGCCCGCTGGTCGCCACCCTGGCGACGGGCCAGGTCATGGCCGGTCTGGCGCACATCTGGTACAGCTCGGGGGTCAACCGGCTGAACGTGCCGGCCGAGTGGAGCGCGTTCACCGGGGCCACGCTCGGCGGCGGGATCAGCCCCATCCTCGTCGCGTCCGTCGTGCTGGTGGCGCTGACCAGCGTCGTGCTCGGGTACACGGCCGTGGGCCGCCGGCTCACCGCCGCGAGCACCGGCCCGCGGGCCGCCCGGTATCAGGGCATCGCCGTACGGCGGTACCGGGTCGCGACCTATGTCGTGGCGGCGCTGCTGTACAGCGTCGGGGGCGTGCTGCTGGTCGGCAGCATCGGCACGCCGACGCTGTCGCTCGGCGACGCCTACCAGCTCTCCACGATCGTGGTCGTCGTGCTCGGCGGCGCGGCCCTCAGCGGCGGCCGACTGCACCCGGCCGCGACCCTGGCCGGGGCGGTCTTCCTCACCTTCATCAACCAGGACGTCGCCGCGACCGGCGTCGCGCCCGGCACGCAGGGCGTGATCCAGGGCGCCGTCCTCGTCCTCGCCATGCTGGCCACCGGGCTCACCACCGGGCTCAGCACGGCACGCCTGCTCCGCCGCCGGCGTACCGGCGGCACGGCCGACGCGGCAGTCGCCTGACCACGGCAGCAGAACGGCCTGATCACCCCCCTACATCACCCTCCCGTCACCGTCTCGCATCCCGTCACCCGTCACGACCCAGAGAAGAGGATGCCGTGTTCACGGAACGACCCCCACGCACGCGCACGCCACGCTTCCCCGCCCTCCTCGCCGCCGGGGCGCTCGTCGCCGCGACCGCGCTGTCCGGCTGCACCTCATCCACCGGCTCCACCGGCACCACGGGCACGACCGGGGCCACCGGGGCCGGGGCCTCGCCCGGCGGGGACGCCTCGCTGTACGAGCCCACGCCGTTCAACCTGACGGACGAGCAGAAGGCGGACATCCTGAAGAAGGCGTTCCTCACCGACGCCATCACGGCCGACCGGCTCGACCCGACCATCGTGCAGGGCCTGTACGAGGCCGGGCGGGACTACACCGACCAGCAGGTCACGACCGCGGCGGGCTGCATGAGCCAGCCGACCTGCAAGATCGGTGAGGGGCCGCTGACCCTGGCGATCCTCGA
This sequence comes from Thermopolyspora sp. NPDC052614, assembly GCF_040678635.1. Taxonomy (NCBI): domain Bacteria; kingdom Bacillati; phylum Actinomycetota; class Actinomycetes; order Streptosporangiales; family Streptosporangiaceae; genus Thermopolyspora; species Thermopolyspora sp. NPDC052614. The sequence continues at coordinate 244,601 of NZ_JBFATZ010000009.1, read as the reverse complement.
CGGCGCCGGGTCGGACCTGTGGCGGCGCATCACCCGGGCGCAGATCACCCTGCAGGCCACCTCGTACCCCAACATCGGCACGGTGATCTACCTGCAGGCCGACGGCAACCAGCAGACGATGCAGGCCAACCTGAAGACGCTGATCGCCCGCAAGGTCACCGGGATCGTCACGTACGACGACTTCGGCCCGGCCATGACCGCCGCGTTCCAGCAGGCCACCAACGCGGGCATCCCGGTCGTCGCGTACGGCGGCGTCCCGGGCCCGGACGCGGCCGGGGCGGTTGTGTCGCAGGTCGCCTCCGACTTCTGCGACGACGGCAACCAGATGGCGCAGACGACCGCGAAGATGCTGAACAACACCGGAAACGTCGCGTTCTTCACCGGTACGCCGGGCAACCCGCAGGGCGCCGGATGGCAGAAGTGCGCGGAGGAGTGGTTCAAGAAGAACGCCCCCGGCATCAAGGTCGCCAACCGGTCCAACACCAACTGGACCGAGGGCGGCGCGGTGTCCGCCACCAGCGCCCTGATCTCGACCGGCCAGAAGATCGACGCGGTGCTGTACGACTACGCCAAGCAGACGGTGAACATCGTCCAGACCTACAAGAAGGCGAAGCTCAAGGTTCCGGCGCAGGTCACCTGGACCTCGGACAACTCGCTGCTGGAGATCTGGGAGAAGGACCTCGGCACGCCGAACGAGTGGCAGCTCGCGTACTCCAGCAGCATCAACTTCGAGGGGGGCATCGCGCTCGCGGCGCTGATGAGCCACCTGGCGGGCAAGAAGGTCTCGCCGACGCTGACGTTCCCGCTGCCGTTCGTGCCGGCGAAGAAGGGCGACTACCTGCCCGACCAGCCGGCGAACGCCCCCGGCCCGACGTTGATGCCGGACTCCCTGCTCACGACGCTGCTCGCCGCCGGCTGAGCGGACGTCCCCGGCACCCCTGCGGCACACCACTGAAGGAGCAAGGATGAGGTCGATCGGACGCGAAACCGATCCGGGCGCGGCCGCGCTCGACGCGACCGGCCCGTCCGGCGGCGGCCTGGTCGCCGAGGCGGTCACCAAGACCTTCGGATCCACCGTCGCTCTGAACGGGATGTCGGCGACGTTCGGCCGCGGCGTCGTGCACGGCCTGATCGGCGAGAACGGCTCCGGCAAGTCGACGTTCGTGAAGATCGTCGCCGGGATCCACCGCGCCGACGCCGGGCTGGTCGGGTTCGACGGGGTGCCGCTGACCGGCTCGGCGGGCGCCGATTCCGCCGGGGCCGCCGGGAGTCCCGATAACGCCGGGGGTCCCGAAAACGCCGCACGGATCGCCTGCGTCTATCAGGACGGCTCGCTCATCGACGAGCTCACCGTCGCGCAGAACCTCGACCTCATCGTCGAGCCCGAGTTCCGCCCGGAGACCGGAGGCGAGCCCTGGCAGCGGGCGGTCCTCGACGCGGCCGGGCTCGGCGACGTCGGCCTCGACAGCCGGACCGGCGACCTGCCCGGCAACGAGCAGCGCCTGGTGGAGATCGCGGCGGTGCTGGCCCGGCGGCCCGACGTGATCCTCTTCGACGAGTCGACGTCCACGCTGGACGAGACCGGCGTCGCCTGGGTCCTGGAGAGCATGCGCGCCGCGGCGGCGCGCGGCGCGTGCGTCATCTTCGTGACCCACCGGCTGCACGAGGTCCTCGCGGTCACCTCGCACATCGCGATCCTGCGCGACGGCGTGCTCGTGGCCGAGCTGCCGACCGCCGGGGCGAGCACCGAGGAGCTGGTCCGCCACATGGCGGGCCGGGAGGTGACGGCGTTCACCCGGCGGGCCGCCGTCCGCGACGCGGGCACGCCGGTGGCCCTGCGCAGCGCCGGGCTGCGGGCGGCGTCCTGCGGCCCGATCGATCTCGCCGTACGGCGCGGCGAGATCGTCGGCATCGGCGGCGCGGCGGGCAACGGCCAGGCCGAGCTGATCCGGGCGCTCGCCGGCGACGGCCTCGACGGGGGCGAGGTCACCGTCGGCGGCGTCCCGCTGCGCCGGGCCGAGGACGCCGCCGACGCCGGGGCGGTCTTCGTCAGCTCCGACCGCCGCGCGGAGTCGCTGTCCTCCCTGCTGTCGATCCGCGAGAACTACACGCTCGCGCTGGAGGCGTCGGCCGGGCGGTGGTGGCGCTGGCTGCGCCGCCGCCGCGAGGTCGCCCGGGCGACGGAGCTGGCCGACGCCTACGACCTGGCGCGCGGCTCGATCGAGCAGCCGGTGGCCACGCTGTCCGGCGGCAACCAGCAGAAGGTGGCCGTCGGGCGGGCGGTGGCCCGGGAGCCGAAGGTGCTGCTGATCGAGGAGCCGACCGAGGGCGTCGACGTGCGGTCGCGGTTCGACATCTACCGCTCGCTCGTCGCGGTCGCCGAGCAGGGCACGGCCGTGGTCTTCACCTCCAGCGACGCCGGGGAGCTGCGGCTGCTCGCGGACCGGGTCGTCGTGCTCGCCAGGGGCCGCAGCGTGGCCGAGCTGCACGGCGAAGAGGTGACGGAGGAGGCGATCGTCCACGCGTTCACCACCGCGAAGGAGCGGCAGGAGGAGCGGGAGCACCGGGCGGAGCCCGAGCCGGGCGACCGGCGCGATCGGGCCCCGCGCCACGCCGAACGTCCCACGCGGCGGCCCGGTCAGCAGCCCAGACCGCAGCCCGGTCAGCAGCCCATTCGGCGGCCCGGTCGGCGCTCGACGCTGACCCCGGCCACGTTCGGCCTGCTCGCCGTCCTGCTCGCGGTGCTGTGGATCTACGGCACGTACCGGGATCCGAACTTCGGCACGGTCGGCAACCTCGGCGCGATCCTGCAGCTCAGCCTCCCGCTGGCGCTCGCCGCGCTGGCCCAGCTCCCGGTGCTGCTCGTCGCCGAGATCGACGCGTCGATCGGCTCGATGATGGGCCTGATCGTCGTCCTGCTGTCGTTCTTCCCGGCGACGTCGCCGCCGCTGCTGATCGGGCTGGCGATCGCCGCCGGGGTGCTGCTCGGGGCGGTGAACGCGCTGCTGGTCGTACGCCTCCGGGTCACCGCCGTGATCGCCACGATCGCCACGCTCGGGATCTTCCTCGGCGTGGGGCGCATCCTGCGCCCGGAGCCGTCCGGTCTCATCAACAACGAGCTCGCCGTGCTGCTCGGCCAAGGGGTGGCGCACATCCCCGGGCTCTTCCTCGTCGTCCTCGTCCTGGCGATTCTCCTCGATTTCTGGGTAAACCGCACACGGGCCGGGCTGCGCTCCCGCGCGGTCGGGTACTCGGCGGTCCGGGCGGCGCAGCTCGGCGTGCGCACCGCGCGCTTCCGCGCCGCGATGTTCGTCGTCGCGGGGGCGCTCGCCGGTCTCGGCGCGGTGGCGCTCGCGGCGCAGACCGGGGTCGGCGACCCGGGCTCGGGGAGCGGGTACACGCTGCTGTCGATCGCCGTGCCGGTGATCGGCGGCGCGCTGCTCGCCGGCGGACGCGGCTCGGCGATCGGCTGCGTGCTCGCCGCGCTCTTCGTCGCCGAGGTCCAGGACTTCATCCCGTTCGTCGACGTGCCGACGGGCGGCTACCTGATCGCCGTCGGAGTGCTCACCATCGTCGCTTTGATCATCAGCACCGTCCGGCCGTCGGCGGCCATCGGAAGCCTCAGCCGGCTGATCACGAAGGAGAGTAGGAACAATGCCTGATCTCACCGGACATGTTGCCCTCATCACCGGCGCGGCGCGCGGCCAGGGCCGTTCGCACGCCCTCGCGCTGGCCGAGGCCGGGGCGGACATCATCGCGGTCGATCTGTGCCGGGACGTCGCCACCGCCCCGTACCCGCTGGCGACCCGGGCCGAGCTCGACGCCGTCGTCAAGGAGGTGGAGAGCCTCGGCCGCCGGGTGATCGCGGCCGAGTGCGACGTACGCGACAGTGCGGGCCTGGCCGAGGTGGTGAGCCGGGGCGTGGCCGAGTTCGGCCACATCGACATCCTGGTGGCGAACGCCGGGATCTGGGCGCTCGGCCGGCTCTGGGAGATCACCGAAGAGCAGTGGCAGGAGATGCTCGACATCAACCTGACCGGCGTGTGGCGCACGGTGAAGGCCGTCGTCCCGACCATGATCGAGCAGAAGCGCGGCTCGATCGTGCTGACCTCGTCGGTGAACGGCTTCGAGGCCGGCGCGGGCATGACCCACTACGTCGCGGCCAAGCACGGCGTGCTCGGGCTGATGCGCAACGCGGCCATCGAGCTCGGGCCGTACAACATCCGCTGCAACGCCGTCTGCCCCGGCATCGTCGACACGAAGATGAACGACTGGCAGGGCGCGTACGACATGATGGCCGGCGGCCCGGGCGGCACGCCGCAGGACCGGCGGGACAACGCCTACGGCTGGTCGGCGCTGGCGGGCCGGGGCCTGCTCGACCCGGCGACGGTCAGCCGCTCGGTCGTCTTCCTCGCCTCCGACGACGCCCGCGACATCACCGGCGTGGCCCTGCCCGTCGACGGCGGGCACGCGGTCCTCCCCGGCAGCAACCCGAACCCGATCCGCGAGCTCTGATCGCATGCTCACCCGCACCTGGGCGCCGACCGTGCGCTTTCCCGAGGCCGAGGCCCTGACCACCGCCACACCCGCCCTGCTCGCGGACCGCGGGCGCGCGGAGGGGACGCGCCCGCGGGTGGTCGACGGCACGACGCTGCTGGACACGGACGGGCTGCTGGCGGCGGTGGCCGCGCAGCAGGCCCGGCTGCGGGCGGCGGGGGTACGGCGCGGCGACGTCGTCGGCGTGCAACTGCCGAACTGGTGGGAGGCGGTGGCGACGTTTCACGCTTTGTGGGGCATGGGCGCGGTGGTGTGCCCGATTCCGAGCAACCACCGTACGGCGGAGCTGGCCCGGATCCTCGCGGCCTGCGACCTCGCCGCCGTCGTCGCCCCGGCCCGCCACCGCGGGACGCGCCACCCGGAGATGATCCGGGCCGCGGCCGAGCGGGCTGGGGCCGACGTGCCGGTCCTGACCGTCCGGGATCCGGACGCCGCCGCCCCCGCGCCCCGCGCCGCCGCCGAGCCGGAGCTCGACGCCGGTCTCGACGACGTGTGCGTGCTGATGTTCACCTCCGGCACGACCGGGACCCCGAAGGGGGTGCTGCACAGCCACCGCACGCTGCTCGCCGACGCGTGGTCGATCGCGCGGCTGTTCCGGCTCGACGGCGACCGCGTCTACATGCCGTCCCCGCTCGGCCACATCACCGGGCTGGTCTACGGGGTGATGATGCCGCTGCTGATCGACGGCTCGGTGGTGCTGCAGGCGGAGTGGGACGCGGCGGCGGGCGTCGACATCGTCGAGGCGAACGCGTGCACGTTCAGCGTGGGCGCCACGCCGTTCCTGCGCGGGCTCTGCGACGAGTACGCCCGGCGCGGCGTCGCCTCCTCGCTCACCGGGTTCGTCTGCGGCGGCGCGGACGTGCCGCCAGCCCTGGTACGGCGGGCCGCCGAGGTGCTCGACGCCGTGGTGGTCCGCGCGTACGGGCTGACCGAGATGCCCACCGTGACCTGCGGCGGCCCGGACGACCCGGACCACATCCGGCAGGACACCGACGGCCGCCTCACCGGCTCCTCGCAGGCCCGCCTGGCGAGCCCGGTGAACGGCGTCGGCGAGCTGGAGGTGCGCGGCCCCGAGCTGTGCCTCGGCTATCTCGACCCGGCGCACACCGCCGAGGCGTTCACCGCCGACGGCTGGTTCCGCACCGGGGACCTGGCGACGATCTCGCCCGACGGCGGGATCACGATCGCCGGGCGGGCGAAGGACATCATCGTGCGCGGCGGCGAGAACATCGGCGTCAAGGAGATCGAGCACTACCTGCTCGACCATCCGGCGGTGGCGGACGTCGCGGTCGTCGGCGTGCCGGACGACGTCCTCGGCGAACGGGCCTGCGCGTTCGTCGTGGCCGCGGAGTCCGCGCCGCCGCCGACGCTGCGCGAGCTCACCGAGTTCCTGCTCGGCTTCGAGATCGCCAAGCACAAGCTGCCGGAGTACCTGCTGGTGACCGACCGGCTGCCGCGCACCGAGAGCGGCAAGATCCAGAAGTTCCTGCTGCGGGAGACGGCCGTCCGCGAGCTCGGCGCGGGCCGGGGCGAGCGCCGGTGAACCGCGACGAACTGCGCACCGCGTACCGGCGGATGCTGCTGATCCGCAGGACCGAGGAACGCGTCGCGGTGCTCTACGGCCAGGGCGTCATCCCGGGTTTCGTGCACCTGTCCGTCGGTCAGGAGGCGGTCGCCGTCGGCACGCTGTTCCGCGCCCGCGCCGACGACGTCATCACCTCCACGCACCGGGGGCACGGGCACGTGCTCGCCAAGGGGCTCGACCCGGCGGGCATGTTCGCCGAGCTGATGGGCAAGGAGACCGGAGCCTGCCGTGGCCGCGGCGGCTCCATGCACGTGGCCGACCCGGCGCTCGGCATCCTCGGCGCGAACGGCATCGTCGGGGCCGGTCTGCCGATCGCGGCCGGGGCCGCGCACGCGCTGCGCGTGCGCGGCTCCGGCGCGCTCGCGATCGCGTTCTTCGGCGACGGCGCGGTGGCCACCGGCGCGTTCCACGAGTCGGTCAACCTCGCCGCGCTGTGGCGGCTGCCGATCGTCTTCGTCTGTGAGAACAACGGCTTCTCGGAGTTCTCCCGGACGAGCGACCAGCACGTCGTCCCGCTGTCCGCGCGGGCCGCCGGGTACGGCGTGCCGTTCCGGCGGGTGGACGGCAACGACGTCGAGGCGGTGGAGGGGGCGCTGAGCGCGGTGTTCGACGAGGTTCGCGGGGGCGGCGGGCCGTACCTGGTGGAGGCGGTGACGTTGCGGGTGCGCGGGCACTACGAGGGCGACCAGCAGCGGTACCGCGCGGCCGGTCCGCCCGGCGACGCGCCCGTGGATCCGCTGGTGCGCGCCCGCGCCCGTCTCGCCGAGCTGGGTGTGCGCGACGAGGAGCTGGACCTGATCGACGACGAGGTGACCCGGACGGTCGCCGAGGCGGAGAGGTTCGCGATCGCCTCACCCGAGCCCGCGCCGGAGACGGCCCTGGACTTCGTGTACAGCCCGCGCCCCGCCGCCCGTCCGCGCCCGCCGACGCGGGCCGCGCGGCCGGATCCGGACCCCGGCGAGAAACCGGTGTCCACGTCGCGCATCCTCCGCCAGGCCATGCACGACGCGCTCGCGGACGATCCGCGGGTGTTCCTCGCGGGCATCGACGTCGGGGGCGGCAACGTCTTCGGCCTCACCCGGGGGCTCGCGGAGCGCTTCCCGGGGCGGGTGCTCGACACCCCGATCTCCGAGACGGCGATCATGGGCCTCGGCGTGGGTGCGGCGATGGCCGGGCTGCGGCCGGTGGTCGAGCTCATGTACCTGGACTTCCTCGGCACCTGCCTGGACCAGTTGATGAACCAGGCCGCCAAGCTGCGGTTCATGACCGGCGGCGCGGTGACGGTGCCGCTGGTGGTGCGCACCCAGTTCGGCTCCGGGCGCTCCTCGGGCAGCCAGCATTCGCAGAGCCTGGAGGCGCTGCTCGCGCACCTGCCCGGCCTCACCGTGGTGATGCCGAGCACCCCGCAGGACGCGTACGGCCTGCTCCGCGCCGCCATCGAGGACGACAACCCGGTGATCTTCATTGAGAACCGGCTGCTGTACGAGCGCAAGGGCACGATGCCGCCGCCCGGCCACCGGGTGCCGCTCGGCGAGGCCAGGATCGCGCGCCCCGGCACCGACCTGACGATCGTGTCGTGGTCCCGGATGGCGCTCCTGGCGCTGGAGGCCGCGCAGGTCCTCGCGGCCGAGGGCATCGACGCCGAGGTCATCGACCTGCGCACCGTCACCCCGCTCGACCGGCGCACGGTCCTTGACTCCCTGGCGCGGACCAACCGGCTGCTGATCGCGCACGAGGCGGTCACCGAGTTCGGCGCCGGGGCCGAGCTGGCCGCGCTGGCCGTGAACGAGGGCTTCTGGTCCCTGGACGCCCCCGTCCTGCGGGTCGGCGCCCCGAGCGCGCCGACGCCGTACTCCCCCGCTCTCGAACGGGCGTGGATCCCGGACGTGAACGACATCGTCACCGCCGCACGGCGGCTCATGCAGGACCCCTACCCTCGTAGGAGAGCATCATGAAACTGGACAAGCGAATCGCGATCATCACGGGCGCCGGATCCGGCATGGGGCGGGCCATGGCACAGGAGTTCAGCGCGAACGGGGCGACCGTCGTCGCCGTCGACGTGCGCGACGAGCCCGTGCTTGAGACCGTCAAGCTGCTCGACGACGGCCGCAGCGTCGCCGAGACGGCCGACGTCTCCGTCCGCGCGGACGTGGATCGCGTCGTCGCCCGGACGCTGGAGCGGTTCGGCCGCGTCGACATCCTCTGCAACAACGCGGGCGTGCTCGACGACTACACCCCGGCGCACGAGACGACCGACGAGCTGTGGAACCGGATCATGGGCGTCAACATCACCGGCCCGTTCCTGTTCTCCCGGGCCGTGCTCACGCCGATGCTGGCGCGGCGCAAGGGCGTCATCATCAACACCGCCTCGATCTCCTCGTTCGTGGCGGGCGGCGGCGGGGCGGCGTACACCTCGTCGAAGCACGCGGTGCTCGGCCTCACCCGGCAGCTCGCCTTCGACTACGGCAAGCACGGCATCCGCGTGAACGCCATCTGCCCCGGCGCGATCCAGACGGGGATGACCGGGCACCTGCTCACGCCGGAGGGCCGCAACCCGCACGTGGACGCGGCCATCGCGGCCACGCCCGCGGGCCGGTGGGGCAAGCCGGAGGAGATCGCGCACATGGCGCTCTTCCTCGCCGGCGACGAGGCCGACTTCATCCACGGCGCGGCCTTCGCGGTTGACGGCGGGTGGCTTCTGCCATGACATGACAGCACGGCACTCGACAGAAAATCCTTGCTGACGCGAACCGGTGACCACATGAACGGCGGCCCCATGACCACATCGAGCGAACCTGTCGACAGCCCCGCACCCGTCTCGCCCCTCGACGCCGTGGGGCAGAAGCTGCGGCGAGCGCGGCTGGCCGCGGGGATGTCCGTACGCGAGATGGCCAGGCGGGTCGATGTGTCGCCGAGTTTCGTGTCCCAGGTCGAGCTCGGGCGTACGAAGCCCTCGGTGGGCACGCTGTACTCGATGGCCACCGAGTTGGGCGTGCCGCTGGACGACCTGATGCCCCTGGCCTCCCCGGCTCCCGCCGAGCCGGCGGCGCAGCCGGAGGGGCAGCGGCTTCAGCTCGTCCAGCGCGGCCTGTCCGCGCCGTCCGTGCCCTCTGCGTCCCCTGCGTCCCCTGTGCCATCTGCACCGTCCGCGGACGACGACCCCGCGTCCCCGGTGCAGCGCGGCGACCGCAGGCACGAGCTGCGCATGGAAAAGGCGGTGTGGGGCAGGCTGACCGTCGATCACGACCCGGAGAACGACTTCCTGCACGTCGTCTACCCTCCCGGCGGCCAGTCCTGCCCGCCCGACGCGCTGATCCACCACCGGGGCCTGGAGTACGGCTACGTCATCTCCGGCAGGCTGCACGTCCAGGTGGGTTTCGCCCACTACGAGCTCAACGCCGGGGACTCGATCCGCTTCGACTCGATGACGCCGCATCGGCTGCACAACCCGTACGACGAGGACTCGGTGTCGATATGGATGGTCGTCGGGCGCGGGGGCACCCCCGTTCTCTGAGTTCCAGGGTTCTCTGAGTTCAGGCGGGCGGAGCCCCCTGGCCTGCGGTGCCGTGCGCTTGCTTGGGCCGCAGCGGTAGGCGGACGATGAAGGTCGCGCCCATGCCGAGGCCCCGCGAGGCGGCGGTGAGGTCGCCGCCGTGGGCGTGGACGAGGCCGCGGGCGATGGTCAGGCCGATGCCGCTGCCTCCGGCGGGGGCCGGGCGTCCCGGGTGCTGGACGCGTTCGAAGCGGGTGAAGATCCGGTTGAGGTCGTGGGCGGCGATGCCGATGCCGGTGTCCGTGACGCGGATCTCGACCTGCGGCTCCAGGGTGTGCAGGACGTCCACGGTCACCGTGACCCGATCGCCGGGGTCGCAGGCGGCCAGGGCGTTGCCCAGGAGGTTGACCAGCACCTGGGTGACGCGGACCGCGTCGATCACGGCGATGACCGGCGGGGCCGGGGCCGCGATGAGCGTGACCTCGCCGTCCTCGAACTGGGGCCGCAGCCGGTCGGCGGTGCTCGCCGCCAGCGCGGTCACGTCGGTGGGCGTGCGGTTCAGGACGAACGCGCCCTCCTCGACGCGGGAGAGGTTCGACAGGTCGTCCGCGAGGCGGCGCAGCCGGGTGAGGTCGTCGGCGAGGGAGGCGAACATGAGGTCGTCGGGGACGAAGATGCCGTCGGCCATGCCCTCGATCTGGCCGCTGAGGATGGTGAGCGGGGTGCGCATCTCGTGGGCGATCTCCGAGACCAGGCGGGCGCGGCGGCGTTCCATGTCGGCGAGCGCCGCCGCCAGCCGGTTGACGTCCTCGACCAGGGCGGCGAGCCCCGGCTCGCGAGGGACCTCGAGTACGGCGTCGTAGTGCCCTTCGGCGAGCCGATGGGTCGCGGCGCCGACCTGGCGCAACGGCCGCAGCAGGAACCGGGAGAAGGTCACGGAGAACACCAGCGCCGCGACCAGGCCGACGGTGAGCGCGGGCCAGACCAGGCCGACGCCGACCTTCTCCTGGATGCCTCGGGCGAGCAGCTCGACCACCGCCGATTCGAGACTGGAGAACCTCTGGCGGATCTCGCGGTAGTCGTCGATGCCGGCGAGGGCGTCGGCGGCGATGTTCACCGTCATGAGCGTCACCACGAGCACCGCCACATGGGACAACGCCAGGCGGACGGTCAGCGGCAGCGGCGGCAGCCACCGCCACACCGCCACGATCGGCTTCACCGCGCGGGCCGCCGCCAGGCGTACGGGGGCCGGAAGCCGCCGCCACGCCCTCGCGATCGCCATCGCCGCGCGGGACCGCGCCGCGCGGACGGCCGACGTCAGCCCCCGCGCCGCCTCGACCGGCACGGCCATCGCCACGGCCCACCCCGTTCTCCCGCGGCCGTGACGATAGCGGCGGCGCCTCATCCGACGGGCCGGGCGAGGAAGCGGTAGCCGATGGCCCGCACCGTGCCCACGAACCGGGGCGCGTTCGCGTCGTCGCCGAGCGCGCGCCGCAGCGTGCGGACGTGCACGTCCACCACGCGCTCGTCGCCGAAGAAGTCGCGGCCCCACACGTGGTCGATCAGCCCCCGGCGGGTGAACACCCGGCCCGGCGCGCGGGCCAGGACCACCAGCAGGTCGAAGTCGAGCGCGGACAGCTCCACCGTGCGGCCGTCCTCGGCGACGACGGTCCGCGCGTCGGGGTCGATGACCAGCCCGTCGAAGCGCAGGGTGCGGTCCTCCGCCGCCGGGTTCGCGCCGTCCGCGCGGCGCAGGATCGCCCGCGCCCGCAGGGCGAGCTCACGGGCGCTGAACGGCTTGGTGACGTAGTCGTCGCTGCCCGCCGTGAAGCCGATGACGCGATCCACCTCCTCCGCCCGCGCCGTGAGCAGGATCACCGGCACCTGGCTCGTGGTACGGATGCGGCGCAGGACCTCGAACCCGTCGAGTCCGGGCAGCATCACGTCGAGCACCACCAGGTCGGGGTGCTCCCGGGCGACGGCGGCGAGGCCCGAGGGGCCGTCCGCGGCCTCCAGGACCTCGAAGCCGTCCGCCTCAAGATAGCCCCGCACCGTCATCCGGATCTTGGGCTCGTCGTCAACGACCAGAATGCGCTGGCTGCTCATGCCTGTCTCCGCTGGCGACGCCCTGGAGGCGCTGGGCCGTCTGGGCGGCTTCCTGGTAGAGGGATTCGAAGATGTCCAGGGTGGCCGCGATGTCGTGGCGGGCGACGATCTCACGGCTGGCCTCGCCCATGCGCGCCCTGGTCTCGGGGTCGGCGAGGATCAGGCCGAGGGCCGCGGCCAGGGCGGTGACGTCGCCGGGCGGGAAGAGCAGCCCGTTGACCCCGGGGCGTACCAGGTGGGGCAGGGCCATGGCGTCCGCGGCGACGACGGGCTTCCCGGCGGCCATGGCCTCCATGGTGGCCAGGCTCTGCAGCTCGGCCGTACCGGGCATGCAGAACACGTCGCAGCGGGCGTAGGCGTCCAGGACCTCCTGGTCGGTGACGAGGCCGTGGAAGACGACGCGGTCGGCGACGCCGAGCGCGCGGGCGAGCTCCTCCAGGTCGGCGCGGCGGGAGCCGTCCCCGACGATCTCGGCCGTGACCGGGGGCCTCGGGGGCAGCAGCGCCAGGGCGCGCAGGAGGACGTCCACGTTCTTCTCCGCGTCCAGCCGGCCGACGAACAGCAGGCGCGGGCTCTCGTCCGTTCTCGTCGCCGGGGGTTGCGCGAAACGGCGTAGATCCAGTCCGCAGGACACCGGAAGGATCGTACCGTTCAGTCCCTGGTCGCGCAGCAGCCGTACGGCGCGCGGGGTGGGCGCGGTGACGATGTCGGCGCGGCGGAAGACCCGCAGGCAGTCGCGCCAGGCGAGCCGGCAGAACGCCTCGGCGAGCCGGTCGGGCAACGGGGCGTAACCGATGAGGTTCTCCGGCATGAAGTGGTTGGTCGCCAGCACCGGGACGCCCCGGCGCCGCGCGGCGGCGGTCAGCGTCCTGCCCACGCCGAAGTGGGACTGCACGTGCACCACATCGGGGGCGAGGCGGTCCAACAGCCGGGTCACCGAGCCGCGGATCCGCCAGGGCACGCTGAACCGGAAGGTGGGGTGGAACGGCGTGCCGTACGAGGTCAGGCGGTGGACGGTAGGACCGCCGGGCGTGCCGGGGTCGGCGCCGGCGTCCTGCGGGGCGGGGCAGATGACGTGGACGTCATGGCCGCGCTCGGCGAGCCCTGCGGCCAGCCGGTAGGCGAAGTTCGCCGCGCCGTTGACATCGGGAGGGTAGGTGTCCGCGCCGATGACGACGCGCTGAGGGGTGACGCCGAGCATGTGACGCTCCTGTCGTGGGAGGAAGAGGAGGAAGAGGGCGGCGGTGTGCGGGTGGAGTCCCGGCCGATGGGGAGGTCGCGGGAGAGCAGGACGACCCCGCCGATCGCCACGGCGGCGAAGGACAGCCCCAGACCGGCGATCGGCCAGGTCAGGCCTGGGGCCTCGCCGAGTACGCCGATGCCGATGCCGACGGCGACCAGCGGGTCCGTAACGGTGAGGATCGCCATCGTGCCCTCGGGCGGCCCCTCGGCGTGGGCGCGCTGCACCAGCCAGAAGCCGGTGAGGATCGCCGCCGCGAGGGCGACGAGCACGCCGAGCAGTTCAAGGCCGATGCCGTGGGTCGCGTATCGCTCGACCGCGGCGCGGACGAGGGTGGAGGTGCAGCCGTAGGCGGTGCCGCCGCCCACGCCCAGCGCGAGGAAGCGGGCCCGGCCGCCGAGCCGGCGGGCGGCCGGCACGCAGATCGCCACCGGGACGGCGACCACCGCGCCCGTTCCGATCAACGCCCCCGTGCTGATCGGAACGGGCACGGTGTTCAGCGCGGCGAGCACCGCGAACGCCGCCGTCCCCGCGAGGATCGCCGCCAGCGCGCACGCGGTGCTCAGGCGCAGCCGGTCGCCGCGCGTCCGCAGGCCGAGCAGCACGCCCGCCACGATCCCGATCACGCCCGCCGGCTCGACCACGGTCACCGGGGCCAGCCGCAGCGCGACGACCTGGAACGCCGCCCCGGTCGCCAGCAGCGCCAGCCCGGCCAGCCAGCGGGGCCGCCGCGCCGCCGACAGCAGGGACGGCGCGTCCCCGGAGGCGCTGTGCTGCAGCCAGGTCCCGACGGTGAAGCAGCACGCGTTCAGCAGCGCCAGGCCGATGGCGAGCCAGGTCACCGCTCATTCCTGCTCGCCTGCACCGCGTTGGTCAGCTGGAACAGCAGGGCCAGCTCCAGGGCGAGGGTCACCCGCTCGGTCAGGCCGAGCAGGTTGCCGACCGCGCGGGTCGCCGGGGTGGGTCTGGCGGCGGTGACGCACAGGTGCGCGGTGAAGAAGCCGAGGCAGCCGGCGGCGCTCGCCCAGGAGGTCAGGCGCATCGCCTGCGCCTTTCTCTCCCATCCGGGCAGTTGGCGCAGTCGCCGGGCGCTCAGCAGCCCGACGGCCGGGAGCGTCGCGATGGCACCGCCCGCCGCGTACCGGTGGGTCAGGCCGGCGGGCGTGGGGGCGCCCCCCAGCGGGTCGGTCCGGAAGATGCCGGTGAGCGCCATCCCGCCGCACCATGCGCCGAGCAGCGTGGTCGCCGACGCCCCGACCGGGGCCTTGGACTTGAGGAGGCCGGCGAGCAGCGCCGCCGAGCCCGCCGCGAGGCTGGCCACGGTCCCGGCGAAGATCCGGTCCGCCCCCTTGCTCAGCGCGTAGTCGCTCACCGCGTGCCGTACGGTGTCCACCTGCTTCGCCCACCCGATGTGCAGGGCGGTGACCCCGATCAGGGATCCGGCCAGGCCGGTGTGGGCCGCGGCCACGAGCCTCCGTGTGAGGTGTGAGGTGTTCATACCTCGGTAGGAAAGCCGTGGGTCGTGTAGCCCGTACGGGCGAGATCGTGAAGCTTCCGTGAAGCGTTTGGGTCGTTTCCGGGTGATGGCTCGCCACCACCCGCCGCCTCCGCCGGTGATCTCGTCGTACGGGCTCATGCTCGTCGGCGCTCGGCCCTGCGGGGACATGTCACCGCACGCGGCGGACGCCGCCGCCGTCAAGGTAGGCCTCGGTCGCGCCGAGGGCGGCGGTGTCGACGATGGCCGCGACGTGTCCGTTCGGCCGGATCAGCGCGCCAGCGCCACGGATGATCACGTGAAGGTCTTCCTTGCGTGTCACGGTTCACCTCTCCGTTGCTGACGGCGGGCCGGGCGGCCTCTTCCGCCCGGCCCGGCATTGTGTGTATTCAGCACGGAGTATGTGATGTTGCCGAAGAGGCCGTCAAGCCCTTCCGCGCGGCCGACACCTCGCTCCGGCACCCATCGGGCACTACATCAAACCTTCTGAACTGGCTTCTCGTGTACGATCACCGCGAGAAAAAATCTTCGTCGAGGCGCCGCAAGCGCATCGGACAAGCATGAGATTTATGTGTATGATGATCGCATCTACCCTCGGAGGTGACCATGATCCGTCCCCACGCCGGGCATGAGGTGACCGGTCCGCCGTCACGCGGGAGCGGCGTGGCCCCCGGCCACGCCCCGTCACCCGCGTCCCCGCCCTGCGCGGGCGGCGTCCGCCCCGGGTGCCGCCGACCCGCCGGAGTTCGCCGGTATCCTCGCCCGGGAACCTCCCCGTACGTCCGCATGGGCATCTAGGCATCGGTGGCGAGCATGGCTTCCCGAAACCGCCGGCACGTGGCGTTCCGGCACCTGTACGAATCGTTCGTCGACATGATGACGCTCTTGAACCTGCCGGCGCTCGACCAGGAACTCCTGGTCGAGGCGGGCGTCGATCTCGACCTCGCGTTGTTCAGAGTGATCGTCGGCGTCCAGCGGTTCGGGCCGATCGGCGTGGTCGAGCTCGCCGAACGGGCAGGACGCGATCACACCACCATCAGCCGGCAGGTGGCCAAGCTCGCAGAGCTCGGCCTGGTCGAGCGGCGTCCGAGCCCGGCGGACCGACGCGTCAAGGAGGCCGTGATCACCGATGCGGGGCGTCGCGTCACGGACGCGCTCGAAGCGGCCCGGCACCGGCTCATCGGCCGCGCGTTCGCCGACTGGAACGACGAGGACCTCGTCCAGTTCGAGCGGCTGATGCGCAGGTGCGTGGACAGCATGCTCGCCATGTCCGCCGTGGACAAGGACGAGGCGGAGAAGAAAGAGGACGGTCAGATCACTTCGTCCTGGAGCCGACGAAGGAGCACGGCGAAGGAGCACGGCGAAGGAGCCGACGAAAGAGCACGGCACCGACAAGCCGTACCTGAACTCGGTCCGGCACCCCCGCAGGGTGGGTGAGCACGGGCGGGTCAGTCCCGTACGGCCTCCGCCGGGACCGCCCCGGTGAGCGCGCCGGAGTTGAGGGCCACGCGCTTGGCGAGGGCGCGCTGGGCGTCGGGCACGCGGTCTTGGCGGCCGGACCAGGCGGCGAGGGCCGGATCCACGAGGGCGCGGCCGAAGGAGAAGGTCAACGGCCAGGGGGCGGTGCACTTCCGGATCGCCGCGAGGTTCGCCGTGGCCTCGGCCGGCGTCTGTCCGCCGGACAGGAAGGCGACGCCGGCCACCTCCTCGGGGACGACGTTGCGCAGGGTGCTGACCGTGGAGCGGGCCACGCCCTCGGCGGTGACGGCGCCGCCCCAGTCCTTGCCGGGCAGCACCATGTTGGGCTTGAGCACGATGGCGTCGAGGCGGACCTCGGCGTCCATCAGCTCGGCGAAGACCTCCAGCAGCACCACGGAGGTCGCGGAGGCGCAGCGGCTCATCGGATGCCGCCCGTCCATGAGCACCTCGGGCTCCACGATGGGCACGACGCCCGCCTCCTGGCAGAGCGCGGCGTAGCGGGCGAGGGCGTGCGCGTTGGCCCGCCGCGCCAGGCGGCTGGGGATGCCGTCGCCGATGCTGAACACGGCACGCCACTTGGCAAAGCGGGCGCCGAGGGCGGCGTACCGGACGAGCCTCTCGCGCAGCCCGTCCAGGCCCTCGGTCACGGTCTCGCCGGGGGCGTTGGCGAGCGGCTTGGCGCCGGTGTCCACCTTGATGCCGGGCAGCATGCCCGCCTCGGCGATCGCCTCGGGGAACGTACGCCCGTCGGAGAGCCTCTGGTTGAAGGTCTCGTCGCAGAGGATCACGCCGCTGACGCCCTCGCTCAGGCCGGGCGTGGTCACCAGCAGTTCCCGGTAGTCGCGGCGGTTCTCCTCGGTCGGCGCCACGCCGGCCTTGAGCAGCCGGTCGGACATGGTGCGGATGCTCTCGTCCGCGGCGAGGATTCCCTTGGGCGGGGCCACCATCGCGGCGGCGACGCGGGCGATGTCGTTCATGTCGGTCGTGTCGGTCATGTCGATCATTCCTTTCCGGGGAGGGGGCCGTCGGCCCGGTCAAGGCGGTGCTCGGCGGACACGACCCGCACGGTGCCGTCGCGAGCGCTCATGACCAGCGATTCGGTGGCGACGCGGCCGGGGCCGTACCGCACGCCGCGCAGCAACTCGCCGTCGGTGACGCCGGTCGCGGCGAAGTAGGCGTCGGCGGAGACGAGGTCGGCGGCGGTGAGCACCCGGTCCAGGTCGTGGCCCGCGTCCAGGGCCCGCCGCCGCTCCGCGTCGTCGCGCGGGGCCAGGCGGGCCTGGAGCGTTCCGCCCAGGCAGGTGACGGCGCAGGCGGCGACGACGCCCTCCGGCGTACCGCCGACGCCGAGCAGCAGGTCCACCCCGGTGCCGTCGCGGGCGGCCAGCACCGCGCCCGCGACGTCCCCGTCCGAGATGAACTTGATCCGGGCCCCGGTCGCGCGCACCTCGGCGACCAGCCGCGTGTGCCGGGGCCGGTCCAGCACGCAGACGGTGACGTCGTGCGGTGTGCCGCCCTTCGCCTTGGCGACCGCGCGCACGTTGTCGGCGACGGGGGCGAGGAGGTCCACGGCACCGGCCGCCTCGGGGCCGGTGACGAGCTTGTCCATGTAGAACACGGCGGACGGGTCGAACATGGAGCCGCGCGGGCTCACCGCGATGACGGATATCGCGTTGTTCATCCCCTTCGCCGTGAGCGTGGTGCCGTCGATGGGGTCAACGGCCACGTCGTACTCGGGCCCCCTGCCGGTGCCGATGACCTCACCGTTGAACAGCATGGGGGCCTCGTCCTTCTCCCCCTCGCCGATGACCACGACCCCGCGCAGCGGCAGGGTCCGCGCCGCCGCGCGCATCGCGTCCACGGCCGCCCGGTCGGCTCCGTGCTTGCTGCCCCGCCCCACCCACCGTCCGGCGGCGACCGCGGCGGCCTCGGTGACCCGTACCAGGCTCAGGCACAGGTCCAGATCTGTGTCCTGGTGGGGGTCCTCTCGGTTCGGGTCCCGATCCGGTACGGCTCGACCGGCTTCCCGATCCCCGACACCGGCATGCGTCTGCGCCACGAGCCACCTCCCCTGGTCCGACGCCGCCTGACCGGCCGCGTCTCCTGCCGGGACGGTAGCCGCGGCCGCCCCGCGCGGACGTCCCCCAACCGGTGGAGCACGCTGGTGAATCCGGACGCTTCATCCACGGGGCACGCGTCGGCGGGCGGTGACACCGCGGCGCGAGCGGCGATCTACGACACGGCCGCAGGCTCGGCGACGACCGGCGGGACGGGCACCAGAGCCGTCACCGTCGTCCCCTGGCCAGGGCGGGAGTGAACCTCCAACCGGCCACCGATGAGTTCGGCACGCTCGGTCATGCTGCCCATGCCGTAGCCTCGCCAGGACGGTTCGTCCGCAGGGGGCGCGTCGGCGGTGATGCCGCGGCCGTCGTCGCTGATCTGGAGGATCACCTGCTCGGCGTCGCGGCGAAGGCGCAGGGAGACGCTCTCCGCGCCGGCGTGTTTGACGACGTTCTGGAGGGCCTCCTGGGCGATGCGGTAAAGGGCGATCTCGACGTGTTCCGGCAGCGCGCACTCCTCGGCCTCGACGACTACCTCGACCTCGCCGATCGAGCGGGCGAGGCTCGCCAGGCTGTCGGCGAGGCCGAGGTCGTCCAGGACGGGCGGGCGCAGGCCGTTGATCGCGGCACGGGCCTCGTCGAAGGTCAGGTCGGCGATCTGCCGGGCCCGGTCCAGTTGCTCGGCGACGAACGCCGGAGCGAACTCTGGGGCCGGCCCGGCGGCGAACTCGGCGGCGTACTCGGTGGCCGGCTCAGGGGCAAATTTGGGTACGTCGCCGAGCGACTCGGCGGCCGCGTTCAGGTGGAAGCGGAGGCTGCACAGCCGTTGCGTGATGCCGTCGTGGATGTCGGCGGCCAGGCGGCGGCGCTCGGCCTCCTGGGCGGCGATGACCTGCTCGGTGAACCGCTCGTGGGCACGCTCGCGGGCGGCCAGGCGGCGGTGCAGGCGGGCCTGGTGGACGGCGCCGGCGATCAGGCTGCCGATCGAGGTGAGCAGCCGGACGTCGCGTTCGTTGAAGTCGCGGCGGGCGCGGGTGTGCACGTTCAGCACGCCGACCAGCCCGGCCGGGCCGCTGGCCATCGGCACCGAGGCCATGGAGGTGTAGTCCTCGCCCCGCAGCTGCGGGAAGTACCGGTACCGCGGGTCGTTCTCCTTGTGCTCGACGATCACCACCGGCGTACGGTGGCTCGCCGTCCACCCGGCCACCCCCTCGCCGAGGGGCAGCCGGATCCGCCCGACCTCCCGGTCGAACGGCGGGGTCGCGCCCACCAGGGTCAGTGACCGGCCGCTGTCGTCGAGCACGTGCAGGAAGCAGACGTCGGTGGCGGTGGCGTCCACGATCAGGCGCACCACGCTGGCCGCGAGCGCCTCCAGTTCGGGCCCGGCCGAGATCGCCTCGATGATCGCGACCAGCAGCGCGTTCTCCCGCTCGGGGTCGGCGAGCCCGAGCCCCTGCCCGGGGGACCGGCCGAGTCGCTCGCCAGGCCGCCGGTCCGCCGGACGGACGGCGTCGCCGCCGGTCACAGGAAGATCCCCTCACGGAGGGCGACCGCCACCGCGCTGGCGCGGTCGTTGACCTCCAGCTTGCGGAAGATGGCGCGCACGTGGCTCTTCACCGTCTCTTCACCGAGCACGAGCTTCCCGGCGATCGCCCGATTGGACAGGCCGGCGACCAGGAACTTCAGGACCTCGCTCTCCCGCTGGGTGAGGCTGAACCTGGCGCCGGGCCAGAACTCCCCGGCCTGCAGTCGCGCGGCGGACGCCACGGCGCGGCCGGCCATCGTCGGATCGAGGGCGGTCTCACCGCTCGCGACCAGTTCCAGGTGCCGCACCAGCCCCTCGCCGTCGACCGACTTCAGCAGGTAGCCGGCCGCGCCCGCGCGCAGCGCCTGGAACAGGTACTGCTCGTCGTCGTACGCGCTGAGCAGCACGACCCGCCGGTCGGGGTTGGCCTCGACGAGGCGACGGCACAGGTCCAGACCGCTGACGGAGCCGCGCAGCCGTACGTCGGTCACGACGATGTCGGGGTCGAGCGCGGCGACGAGGGGCTCCGCGGCGTCGGCGCTGACGGCCTGCCCGACGACCCGGACCCGCCCGCGGAAGCGTGCGAGCAGAGCCTTGAGCCCTTCGATCACCATCTCGTGATCGTCCACCAAGACAAGACGGAGGGGCTGGTTCACCATGAAGTGAGGGTAAGTGTTTTCGCTGCGTCAAGGGTGCCCCCGAACCAGGCAAATTGCCGTTTCCCCCTTACAACCCCCCATGTGGGGGGTTTTCGCCTCATCGTCGGTATCTACCGTCACGACCATGCACACCACCTCCACAGGCGGCGCCGATCACGTTGACGCGCTCGCGGTCACCACGATTCGCATGCTCGCCGCGGACGCCGTGCAGGCCGCCGACAGCGGGCATCCCGGCCTTCCCATGGGCGCCGCGGTGCCCGCCTGGGTGCTGTGGTCGAGGTTTCTGCGGCACGATCCCGCCGAACCCGGCTGGCCGGACCGCGACCGGTTCGTGCTGTCCGCCGGGCACGGCTCGATGCTGCTCTACGCGCTGCTGCACCTGACCGGATACGACCTGCCCCTGGACGAGCTGCGGCGCTTCCGTCAGTGGGGGTCGAAGACCCCCGGTCACCCGGAGTACGGGCACACGCCGGGCGTGGAGACCACCACCGGGCCGCTCGGCCAGGGGCTGGCCAACGCGGTCGGCATGGCGCTGGCCGAGCGCATGCTCGCCGACCGGCTCAACACCGCCGAGCACACCGTGGTCGGCCACCGCACCTGGGTGCTGGCCGGCGACGGCGACCTCATGGAGGGCATCAGCCACGAGGCGGCGTCGCTCGCCGGGCACCTCGGCCTCGGCCGCCTGATCGTCATCTACGACGACAACGACATCACCATCGACGGGTCGGCCCGGGAGAGCTGCGCCGACGACGCCCTGGCGCGGTTCGCCGCGTACGGCTGGCAGACGTTGCGCGTCGAGGACGGCAACGACGCCGACGCGGTGGCCGACGCGCTCGCCGCGGCGACGGCCGACGACGACCACCCCACCCTGATCGCGGTCCGTACCACGATCGCCTACGGCGCGCCGACCCTGGCCGGCACCAGCGCCGCGCACGGCGCCCCCTTGGGCGAGGCCGAGCTGACGGCCACCCGCGCGGCCTTCGCCTGGCCCGAGGAACGCTTCCACGTGCCGGACGAGGTCGCCGGGCGCTGCCGCGAACTGGCGGCCAAGGGCAGGGCCGCCCGGCTGGAGTGGGAGCGTGAACACCGGGAATGGGCCCTGGCCAATCCCGGGCTCGCGGCCGAGTGGGAGCCGTCGGCCTCCGCCGCCCCGCCCGCCGAACTCGCCGGCCTGCTGCCGGTCTTCGAGCCGGGCGGCGCGATGGCCACCCGGAAGGCGTCCGCCGCGGTGCTCGCCGCGATCGCACCGGCGTACCCGAGGCTCGTCGGCGGCTCGGCGGACCTGGCGGCATCGACCGGCACCGCCATCCCCGGGGCCCGCGACGTACGGCGCGGCGACTACGGCGGCCGTGTCCTGCGCTTCGGCGTGCGCGAGCACGGCATGGCCGCCGCGCTCAACGGCCTCGCGCTGCACGGCGGCCTGCGCCCCTTCGGCAGCACCTTCCTGGTGTTCTCCGACTACATGCGCCCGGCGATCCGGCTGGCGGCCATGATGCGGCTGCCCGTGGTGTTCATCCTCACGCACGACTCGATCGCGGTCGGCGAGGACGGCCCGACGCACCAGCCGGTCGAGCAGGTGGAGTCGCTGCGGCTCATCCCCGGCCTGACCGTGCTGCGGCCCGCCGACGCCAACGAGACCGCCGCCTGCTGGCGGCTGGCGCTCCACATGGACGGCCCGGCCGCCCTGATCCTCACGCGACAGGACCTCCCCGTGCTCCCTCCGGCGCCCGCCGAAACGCTCGACCTGTACGGGGCGTGGGTGGTCCGCGAGGGCGCCGCCGTACCGGACGTCTCCCTCATCGCCACCGGGTCCGAGGTGTCCCTCGCCTTGGCCGCCGCCGAGGAACTGGCGGACCGGGGCGTGTCGGCCCGGGTCCTGTCGGTGCCGTGGCGGGAACGCTTCGAGCAGGCCCTGGCCGCCGGGTGGACGTTGCCGCCCGACTGCCCGGCCGTGTGGATCGAGGCGGGCGTGCCGCACGGGTGGCGGGCGCTGGCCCGGCCCGGCGACACGGTCCTCGGGCTGCGCGGCTTCGGGGCGAGCGGGCCCGGCCAGGTCGTCTACCGCGAGTACGGCTTCAGCGTCGACTCCGTCGTACGGGCCGCCCTGGCACATCTTCCGAGCCGAGCAGAGGGGTAGCAAATATGCCGGACAAGCTGGTGCGGATGCGGCGGGTCGACGGCTCACCGTCGTCGACCCGCCGGCCGGTCATGGTCGCCGTGGCCGGCGACAGCGCCGCGGGCAAGACCACGCTCACCCGCGGGCTGGCGCAGTCGCTCGGGCCCGAGCGGGTGACCGTGATCGGGGCGGACGACTACCACCGCTACGACCGTGAGGAGCGCAAATCGCTGCCGTTCACGGCGTTGCACCCGGACTGCAACCACATCGAGATCATGGAGCAGCATCTGCAGTTGCTCGCGATGGGCCAGCCGATCCTCAAGCCGGTGTACGACCACGGCACCGGCCTGCTCACCCGGCCGCGCCTGGTCGAGCCCCGCGAGTTCGTCATCGTCGAGGGCCTGCTGCCGCTGCACACCAAGTTGAGCCGGGCGTGCTTCGACATCACCGTCTACCTGGACCCGCCCGAGCCCATCCGCAAGCAGTGGAAGATCGCCCGGGACACCACGAAGCGGGGCTACTCCGTCGAGCAGGTGGTCGCCGAGCTGGAGCGCCGGGAACCGGAGTCGGAGCGGTTCATCCGCCCGCAGCGGCGGTTCGCCGACATCATCGTGCGTTTCGCGCCGGTGCCCGAACGGCACGACCCGCCGGAGACCCCGCTCTCGGCCGAGTTGGTGCTGCGGCCGACCATCAGGCACCCGGACCTCAGCCGCATCCTCGCGGACAGCGAGCAGCACGCCATCCACCTGCGGCTGAGCCGGGACGAGGACGGCCGACCGGTCGACGCCCTGCACATCCACGGGTACGCGCCGCCCGAGGAGAGCCACGTCGTACGCAAGGCCATCTGGTCGGATCTCGGCGTGGACGCGGGCGACCCGCCCGAGACCTTGGGCGCGCTGGGCGAGGGCGGGCACAGCGAGCCGCTGGCCATCACCCAGCTTCTCCTGCTCTATCACCTGGTGGCCGCCAGCAGGTGACCGGCGTTCCTCCTCCTTCCGACCGGCCGAGAGGTGGCAGATGTCCAGCAGATCGAACGAGGGGGGCACGCGATTCGGCCCCGGTATCGGCGACCGTCACCGGACGGGCGAGGCAGGGGACGGCGGGGGCCGGGGCGGGCGGATCCACACCGGCACGGCCCACGACACCCGAACCAGGAACAGCGAAACCCGGGACGAGCCAACCCGAGACGAACCCAAGAGCGATGTGGCAGGGGACGGCGGGGGCCGGGGCGGGCGGATCCACACCGGCACGGCCCACGACACCCGAACCAGGAACAGCGAAACCCGGGACGAGCCAAGTCGAGACGAACCCAAGAGCGATGTGGCACGGGACGGCGGTGATCGGGGTGCGGGCCTCGTCACCCTGCTGATCGACGGGATCCGGGTCGCCGTCCCGGCGGGGACACACGTGATCCGGGCGGCCGAGACCGTCGGCATCGAGATCCCACGGTTCTGCGACCACCCCCTGCTCGACCCGGTGGGCGCGTGCCGTCAATGCCTGGTCGAGGTCGCCGGGGAGCGCAGGCTGCTGCCCGCCTGCGCCATCGAGGCCATGCCCGGCATGGTGGTGCGGACGGGGGCCTCCTCGCCGCAGGTCGCCGCCGCGCAGCGCGGGGTGATGGAACTGCTGCTGGTCAATCACCCGCTCGACTGCCCGGTATGCGACAAGGGCGGTGAATGTCCGCTGCAGAACCAGGCGATGTCCACCGGCCGGGGCGAGTCCCGGTTCCAGGAGCCCAAACGCGCCTTCCGCAAGCCGGTCGCGCTCTCCGCCCAGGTGCTGCTCGACCGGGAGCGGTGCGTGCAGTGCGCGCGCTGCACCCGGTTCGCCGATCAGATCGCGGGCGATCCGCTGATCGAACTGAGCGAGCGCGGGGCCGCGCAGCGGGTGGCCACCGCCGACGGCAGGCCGTTCGACTCGTACTTCTCGGGCAACACCGTGCAGATCTGCCCGGTCGGGGCGCTGACCAGCGTGTCGTACCGGTTCCGTGCCCGCCCGTTCGACCTGGTCTCCACGCCGGGGGTGTGCGAGCACTGCGCCGCCGGCTGCGCCCTTCGGGTGGATGTACGGCGAGGCGGAGTCGTGCGCCGCCAGGCCGCCGAAGATCCGGCGGTGAACGAGGAATGGAACTGCGACAAGGGCAGATGGGCCTTCCACGGTGCGACGGTGGGCGACCGGCTCGACCGTCCGCTCGTGCGCGACCGGACCGGCGGGCAGGTGGTTTCGTCGTGGCCGGAGGCGTTGCGCGCCGCTGCGCGCGGCCTCACCGACGCGCATGTCGGCGCACCCGGAGGCGCGGCGGTGCTCACCGGCGGGCGGCTCACCGTCGAGGACGCGTACGGGTACGCGAAGTTCGCGCGGATCGTGCTCCGCACGAACGACGTGGACTTCCGGGCCAGGCCGATGTCGGCGGAGGAGAGCCGCTTTCTCGCCGCTTACGTGGCGGGACGGCCGCTGGGCCCCACGTACGCGGACGTGGAACGCGCCCCGGTGGTGCTGCTCGTCGCCTTGGAGCCGGAGCAGGAGGCCCCCATCCTGCACCTGCGGCTACGCAAGGCCGCGCGCCGCGGCGGCACGGCCGTGGTCTCGATCGCGCCCTTCGCCTCCTCCGGGCTCGCCCGGGTGCCGGGCCGTCTGCTGCGGGCCGCGCCAGGCGCGGAGCCGTACGTGTTGGCGGACCTCATGGCGGACATCTTGACGGACCTCCCCGCGGACCCCTTGGCGGACCCCTTGGCGGACCTCGCCACGGTCGAACGCCGGGCGGACATTCCACCGCACAGGCCGGGCATCGCGAAACCATCGGACGCCGCGGCCGGGTGGGGCGGGACGCACGCGCCGGAGGTGGCGCGGCTGCTGCGGCTGCCGGGGGCGCTGATCCTGGTCGGCGAACGGCTGGCGGAGGTGCCCGGCGGGCTGACGGCGGCGGCCGAGCTCGCCGCGAGTACCGGTGCCGCGCTCGGCTGGGTGCCGCGGCGGGCCGGTGAGCGGGGCGCGCTGGAGGCGGGCGCGTTTCCCACGCTGCTTCCCGGGGGGCGGCCGGTGGCCGACGGGCGCGCCCGCGCCGAGGTGGCCGCGTGCTGGGATGTCGCGGACCTTCCGGCCACGCCGGGTCGGGACACCGACCGGATCCTGGCGGACGCCGCGAACGGGCGGATCGGCGCGCTGGTCGTCGCGGGCCTGGAGATCGAGGACTTGAGTCACCCCCGGGCGGCGCTGCGGGCGCTGGAACGCGTGCCGTTCCTGCTGAGTCTGGAGCTGCGGCCGAGCGCGGTGACCGAGCGTGCCGACGTCGTCCTGCCGGTTGCCGCCGTGGCCGAGAAGGCGGGCACGTTTGTCAACTGGGAGGGCAGATCACGCCCGTTCGAGGCCGCCCTGCCCGGCACGCCGGTTCTGAGCGACCTGCGGGTGCTCGACGCGATCGCCGCCGAGCTGGGCGTCCACCTGGGACTGCCGCACCCCGCCGCCGCCCGCGCGGAGCTCGCCGCCCTGGGCGGCTGGGCCGGGGCGCGACCCCGCCACCGGCCCTCCGGGCCGACGACCACCCCTCCGCCGCGCCTGCCCCGCCCGACCTCCTCGCCGACGCTCTGCGTCGAGGCGGTGCTGACCACCTGGCGGCTGCTGCTGGACAGCGGCCGATCCCAGGACGGCGCGGACAGCCTCGCCGCCACGGCGCCCCGCCCGGTCGCGCGGCTCTCCGCCGCCACCGCCGCCGAGCTCGGCGCCGTGGACGGGGACCCGATCACGGTCTCCGCCGGAGAGGGCGCGATCACCCTGCCGCTGGCGGTCACGGACATGCCGGACCGGGTCGTCTGGGTGCCCGCGAACTCGCCGGGCTCGGCCGTACGCAGCACGCTCGGCGTGACTGCCGGCGCGTTCGTCCACATCCGCCGGGCCGACCCGCCCGTCGTCATCGCCGGAGGCGGGCGATGATCCGCGACGCCCAAGGATTTCTGGTGATCAACGTGCCCGGCCCCTGGCGCCGGATCCGGTACGCCCTGGGGTTCCGCCTGCCCGCCGAGCATCAGGGCTGGGTGTGGCGCGACCTGACCGCCACCGGGTGGCGGGGCCGCATCCTGGGGGGTCACCTCGCCGTCGTGGTGATGCCGGTCTGCGCGGTTCTCGCGTTCCTGCCGGGCGAGTGGTGGATCCGCGCGATGACCGTGGCGATGGTCGTGGCCGGCAGCGTGTTCGTGGTGTCGGTCAACGCGAACGTTCTGCGGCATCACCGTTTGCGGCGGCACGGGATCGAGCCGGACGAGCGCTGGCATCGGTGAAGACCCGGCTGGCGAGAAAGTCTTCGGGACGCAGCGTGGTCAGCTCCGCCCTGCCGATCTCACCGCCGGTCATGACCAGCCGGTACGCGTGCCGCAGCCGGGCGCGCTCCAGCGCGTTGCGCACGCTGCGGGCGTTGGCGAACCGGGGCTGGACGCGTCGCCGGTCCAGGTAGTCGCGGAACACCGGCCCGGCCTCGGGGGCGAGTTCGTAGCCGTCGCGCCGCAGCATCAGCGCGCCGATCGCTTCCAGCTCGTCCCCCGTGTAGTCGGGGAAGTCGATGTGGTGGCCGACACGCGAGCTCATGCCGGGGTTGGCGGAGAAGAACGCCTCCATCCGGTCCGCGTACCCGGCGAGCATCACCACCAGGTCATCACGATGGTTCTCCATCACCTGAAGCAGGATCTCGATCGCCTCCTGCCCGTAGTCGCGCTCGTTGCCGACCCGGTACAGGTGGTACGCCTCGTCGATGAAGAGCACGCCGCCCATCGCGCGCTTGAGCACTTCCTTGGTCTTGGGGGCGGTGTGACCGACGTACTGGCCGATCAGATCGTCCCGGGTGGCCGTGACGAGGTGGCCGCGGCGCAGGTAGCCCAGCCGGTGCAGCAGCCCGGCCAGTCGCACCGCGACCGTCGTCTTGCCCGTTCCCGGGCTTCCGGTGAAGCACATGTGCAGGTTCGGACGGGTGGTGGGCAGCCCGAACCGGGCGCGCATCCGGTCGATCAGCAGCACCGCCGCGATCTCCCGGACGCGGGCCTTCACGGTGGCGAGCCCGACCAGTTCGTCGTCCAGGCCGGCCAGCACCTCGTCGATTCCCGATCGCGACCGCTCTCGCTCCAGGTCGACGGTGGCGTCGGGCGGAAGCGGCGGGAGCGGCGCGGGCGGCGCCGCTCCCGCCGAACCGGTCGATTCTTGGGGCATCCCGGGGTGCGGCCGGTGCATGCCGAAACCGGGCCGTTCGCTCACCGCCCGCCATACCTCTCCCCGGCCGGCCGGTCCAGCGCGTACGGGTGCGTACGGTAGCGAATCCGCCGATCGCCGGCCTCCTCCCGGTCGAGCCGGAAACCCGGCTCCTCGGCCGGCCGCTGCACGATGAACGACAACGCCGTCGTCTGGCGGCCATAGGAGGAGTCGTACGCGTTGAGCCGGATGTAGCGGTCCGGGTAGGCTCGGCGGCACTCGTTGATCTCGTGCAGGATCGCGGCGGGGTCGGCGGAGTCGAACATCGGCAGGCCCCACATGTCCCACAGGACGTTGCGAGGATGCGGCTCGTCGGTGAACTCCACCGAGCAGGGCCAGCCGTTGCCGAGGGCGTAGGCGATCTGCGCGGTGATCTCCTCGTCGGTCAGGTCGGGCAGGAACGAGAACGTGCCTTGGGTGATGCGCATGGGCTCGGGTCCTCAGAAGGTGGGGGTCGGGACGACGTCCGGGGTGTCCGTGGACTCGTACGTGAAGCTGATGTCACCCCAGGTGGACAGGGCGATGTCGAGTTCACGACTGCGTTTGGCGGCGGCCCGCAGAATGTCGGGGCCCTCCGCGAGGTAGTCGCGGCCCTCGTTCCGCGCCTTGATCATCGCCTCCAGCGCGACCCGGTTCGCGGTCGCGCCGGCCGCGATGCCCATCGGATGGCCGATGGTGCCGCCGCCGAACTGCAGCACCACGTCCTCGCCGAGGTGGTGCAGGAGCTGGTGCATCTGCCCGGCGTGGATGCCGCCGGAGGCGACCGGCATGACTCCCGGCATGGACGCCCAGTCCTGGTCGAAGTACAGCCCCTTCACCGGGTCGGCGGGGACGTGGTCCAGCCGCAGCGTGTCGTAGAACCCGGCCACCGCGTTCGGGTCCCCCTCCAGCTTGCCCACCACGGTGCCCGCGTGGATGTGGTCCACCCCGGCCAGGCGCATCCACTTGGCCAGTACCCGGAAGCTCACGCCGTGGGTCTTCTGCCGGGTGTAGGTGGAATGCCCGGCCCGGTGCAGGTGCAGGAGCACCCCGTTGCGCCGCGCCCAGCGGGCCATCGACTGGATCGCCGTGTAGCCGATGGTGAGGTCGATCATGACGATCACGCTGCCGAGCTCGCGGGCGAACTCGGCCCGCTCGTACATGTCCTCCATGGTCGCGGCGGTGACGTTGAGGTAGTGGCCCTTGATCTCACCGGTGTCGGCCTGCGCCTTGGCGACGGCCTCCATGCAGAACAGGAACCGGTCGCGCCAGCGCATGAACGGCTGGGAGTTGATGTTCTCGTCGTCCTTGGTGAAGTCCAGGCCGCCGCGCAGCGCCTCGTACACGACGCGGCCGTAGTTGCGCGCGGACAGACCGAGCTTCGGCTTGACGGTGGCGCCGAGCAGCGGCCTGCCGTACTTGTCCAGATACTCGCGCTCCATCACGATGCCGTGCGCCGGCCCCTGGAAGGTCTTCACGTAGTGCGGCGGGATGCGCATGTCCTCAAGGCGCAGCGCCCGCAGCGCCTTGAAGCCGAACACGTTGCCGATGATGGAGGAGGTCAGGTTGGCGATCGACCCCTCCTCGAAGAGGTCGAGCCCGTAGGCGATGGAGGCGATGTACTGGTCGCCCGCGCCGGGCACCGGATCCACCCGGTAGCACTTGGCCTGGTAGTTCTCGTAACTGGTGAGGCGGTCGGTCCACACCACGGTCCAGGTCGCCGTGGAGGACTCGCCCGCCACCGCGGCGCCCGCCTCCTCCGGCGGGACCCCGGGCTGCGGCGTGATCCGGAACGCCGCGAGCACGTCGCTGGGTTTCGGCTGGTAATCCGGCTGCCAGTAGCCCATCTCCGCGTACGGGATGACTCCGGCTGACCATCGGTTCGTCATATGGTGAGCGTGCGGCACGGATACTTGTATCGTCTATCGAGAATTCCCGTGTGATAGTGAAACGAATGCTCAAGTGACCGAGTCTCGTCTGCGTTCCTTCGTGGCGCTCGCCGACACCGGCTCGGTACGCGCGGCCGCCGGGCGGCTGTTCGTCACCGAGTCGGCGGTGTCGGCCGCGGTGGCGGCGCTCGCCCGGGACCTCGGGGTGCCGCTGGTGGAACGGGCCGGCCGCGGCGTCGTGCTGACGCCCGCGGGCACGATCTACGCCGAGTACGCGCGCCGGGTGCTGGGGCTGCTGGACGAGGGCCGGGCCGCGGCCCGCGGCGAGGCCGATCCGGGTCGGGGGCGGCTGCGGCTCGCGGCGGTGACCACCGCGGCCGACCACCTGCTGCCCACGCTGCTCGCGAGCTTCCGGGCGCGCTGGCCGGAGGTCGGCCTGGAACTGGAGGCCGGCCCGAGCGACACGATCTGGCGCCGCCTGGCGACGCACGAGGCCGATCTCGTGCTCGGCGGCCGCCCACCCGAGGGCATCGCGTCGACGGTGCTCGCGACCCGGCCGAACGACCTGATCGTGGTCGCCTCCCCCGAGGTCGCGGCGGCCTTCTCGCTGCCGACCACGCCGTGGGTGATGCGCGAGCCCGGCTCGGGCACCCGGCTGACGGCGGAGGCGTACCTCGCCGAGCGCGACGTGCGACCGCCGTGGCTGGTGCTGGGTTCCAACGGCGCGGTCATCGCGGGCGCCGCCGCCGGCCTCGGCGCCGCCATGGTCTCCCGCGACGCGGTCCGCGACAAACTACGCGACGGCTCCCTCGTCATCGTCAACGCCCCCGGCACCCCCCTCCGCCGTGACTGGCACGCCGTTGCGGGCGCCACCCCCACCGCCACCACCCGCCTCTTCGTCGCCCACCTCCTCACCGACCCCGACTGGCGCCCCGCCGCCTGACGGCGAGACCAGGCAACCGAGTAGCCGCAAGTAGTCACAATGAGACTACTTACCGGACCGGATAACAAGAGGGACGGCCGTGCCCCGCTGGAGGCGATACCGGCCTCACTCCGCCGGAGCCTCGACGGCCTCCAGGAAGCTCATGCTCGCCTGTGCGGTCTGCAATCGCCACGCCGCCAGGGTGCGGTCGAAGCCCGAGGCCTGGTCGCGGCGCCGCCGCAGGGCGGCGAGGATCGGGAGCAGGCGCTCGCGCTGGGCCTCCAGCAGGGGCTTGGGGTCCAGGCCGGCCCGGTCGAGCAGCGCGAGCTTGACCAGCAGTTCGGTGCGGATGTCGCGGACGTGGGCGACCGGATGCAGCCGCCACGCCGTCACCAGGTCGAGCCCGGCGGGGGTGATGGCGAGCAGGACACGGCGCGGGCCGCCACTGCCGGGTTCGGTGCCGGCGGGCCGGAGCAGCCCAAGCTCGCACAGCCGGTCCAGCGCGCGGTAGACCACCGGCCGGGGGATCTGCCAGATCTCGCCCAGCGGCCCCGAGGCGTCGGTCAGCCGGGCGATCGCGAAACCGTGCGTGGTGCCCTCGGCGACCAGGGCCAGCACCACCCATTCGGTGAGCGATAGCGACGGCGGCTCCATGCACACAAGCCTACCGGTGTCCTCTTGTGCATCCCTGCCGCAAAGTAGTCTTATTGTGACTACTAGCTCGACGGGCCGACACCGCCTCCCAACAACCTCTGTGAGCCGAACTTCCCGCCCGGCACCCGGCCCGCCGGGAACCCGTACGACGACCCGGCTCTCGTCCGATCCCGCTCGACGGGCGGGCCTGACGACCGGGGCACGGGCAGGGCCGGAGCTCCCGCAACGACTCGAAGGTGGTAGCCGATGACATCACCCCGTCCACTCCCCGAGATCACAACCGAGCTGTTCATCGACGGCGAGACCCGCGGGGCCGATGACGCCTTGCGGGTCATCGATCCGGCCGACGGCGTCTCGGTGGTGGGGTACGCGGCCGCCGCGGACGCCAAGCAGGCCACGGCGGCGGTCGCCGCGGCGCAGCGGGCGTTCCCGGACTGGGCCGCCTGCAGCGCGCGGGCGCGTGCCGCGATGCTGCTGGCCGCGTTGAAGCCGCTGGAGGCCGACCGGGAGGCCACGGCACAGGTGCTCACCCGGGAGAACGGCAAGATCCTCATGGAGTCGGTGATCGACTCCATCGTGTTCGAGCACCGCTTCCGGCTCGCCATCGACCTGGCCGACCAGGTCGAGCAGGTGACGACGCTGGCGGCCCCGCCGTACCGGACCGAGGTCTCTTACCTGCCGCTGGGCGTGGTGACGATCATTGTGCCGTTCAACTGGCCGCTGGCGATCGCGGCGGCCTCGCTGCCGCAGGCGCTGCTGGCCGGCAACACCGTCATCGTCAAGCCGCCGCCAACCGCGCCGCTGGCCCTCGTACGCACGGTCGAGCAGGTGGCCCAGGCCCTGCCGCCGGGGGTGCTGAACGTGGTGACCGGCGCCGACGCCGAGATCGGGCCTGCGCTGATCCAGGACGAGCGGGTGCGCAAGGTCTGCTTCACCGGCAGCCCGGCCGGCGGCCGCCGGATCCTGGCGATGGCGGCCGGGTCGCTCACCCGGGTGACCCTGGAACTGGGCGGCAACGACCCCGCCATCATCCTCGACGACGCCGACCTCGGCCCGGAGGCGATGCGGCGGCTGTTCACCGGCACGTTCGACTCCACCGGCCAGATCTGCATGGCCGTCAAACGCGTCTACGTGCACCGGTCACGGTACGAGGAGGTGGTGGAGGGCCTGTCCGGGCTCCTGGCCGACACCCGGCTCGGCCACGGCCTGGACCAGAACGTGACGATGGGCCCCCTGCACAGCCCCCGGCAGCTCGCCTACGTGCGAGAGCTGCTCGACCAGGCGCGCGAGGCGGGGGCCGAGGTCCGCGAGTACGGCGAGGCGGCCGAGGGCACCGATCTGTCCCGGGGCAACTTCCTGCGGCCGTCGCTGGTCCTCGACCCCGCCGACGACCTGCGCGTCGTCACCGAGGAGCAGTTCGGCCCCACCGTGCCGATCCTGCCCTTCGATGACGTGGACGACGCCGTCGCCCGCGCCAACGACACCTGGTCCGGGCTGTGCTCCTCGGTCTGGACCGGCAGCGAGGACCGCGCCGCCGAAATCGCCGCCCGGCTGCGCACCGGCTACACCTTCGTCAACACCCACGGCGCCGCCCACCTGGACGAGCGGGCGCCCTTCGGAGGTTTCAACGGCAGCGGCATGGGCCGCGAGATGGGCATTGAGGGAATCCGCGACTTCATGGACACCCATTCCGTCGGCTTTCCGGCGTAGCACGGCGGGCCACCGTACGAGGGCTCCGGCGTGAGTGGGCCTGCCCGGCAGGTCATCGCCGCCCCGCCGGGCCGCTGGAGAATCCACGGCCCGGCGGGGAATCGGCCCATCGCAGGATGATGAACGGCTCGGCGGAGGAAGGGTGGTGCACCCGCCCGACGGTGATCCGGTAACGGGCGGTCTCCTCCGGGTCATCCGACGGACGGGTCGGGAGCGGGATGTCCAGAACGCCGACGTCCTGGCGGATGTGGGTGAGCATGCCGTGGCAGGGCCCGCCCAGGCAGATCGCGTTCGGCGCGGGTTTCATCCCTGATCGACGTCACCTCCCTGGACGGCCTGCGCCCGCACGTGCCCGGGGACCGGATGGGACGCGGTGGACCTCCTGCTGAGGGCCGCGTCCCTCTGGCGCCCGGGAACGAGCGGCCGGGGGAGGAGCGCGATGACATGGTCGGCGCCCTTTTCGATCGCCGTCATCCAGCATCAGCCACCTTCCGCTCTGCGGGCGTTCCTCCCGGCGGTGCGGCGTTCCATCGCCGGTTGACGTCAGCCGAACCCATGCCGCCCGGTCAATCGAGCGACTCGGTAGTCACAATGAGACTACTTGCCTGCCCGGACTGACGAGCGGGCACCCCCACCCCTCGCGCTCCGGCCGAGCGCCGCGGACGGCGCCCGCCATGGTCGCGGCGGGGCGGAGCGCTCCAGGGATCGCTCGGTCATTTCACACCGATCATCACCTCGGAGGCTTTGATCACGGCGACGACCTCGCTGCCCTCCGTCAGGCCGAGTTCGTCGGCGGCTTCGACCGTGATCGCGGCCACCAGGCGGATCCCGGCCGCGTCGAGCTCGACGTTGGCCGTCGCCTCACCTCTCGTGATGGCCGTCACCCGTGCCGGAATCTGATTGCGCGCACTCAACCGCATGTCAGGCCTTCCCTTATGGTCGAATGGTTTTCGTCTCACCTCTGTTACCCGGGTACGCCGACGACACCCCCGTGACACAAGAGTCGAAGCGTGACGAAAGACTTGGAAAATGAGTGACATTCCGGCTGATGTGCTGATTTTTCGCTACGGCCCCGACCCCTGGCCGGAGCCCGTGCTCGACGCGCTGCGCGCGCACAACCTCGCTTTCCAGGAGTGCCGCCTCTACGCGGGAGAGAGCCCGCCCCCCGACCTGGACGGCTTCCGCGCCCTGATCGTCATCGGCGACCCCGGACGCGCCGAGGAACGTCCGCCCGGCTCACACCTGCGCGAGCAGGCCCAAGCCGCCGCCATGCCCATCCTGGACGTCCCGGCGGGCTTCGACGGGGCGCAGGCGGCGGCGTTCGCCGAACTCGCGGCCAACTCACCGGCCTACCGTTCCGTACGCGGCGTCCGTGCCTTCTTCGCGGCGCGCGCGGCCACTTGGGAGAAGAAGTTTCCCGACGACGGCCCCGTCTTCGCCGCGGCGATCGCCGAGCTGGCGCCGGGGCGGGGTTCGATCGTGCTCGACGCCGGATGCGGGACCGGCCGGGCCATGCCCCTGCTGCGAGATGCGGTCGGCCCCGACGGGCGGGTGATCGGCATCGACCTGACCCCGGAGATGATCTACTCCGCCCGCGAGCGCGGGCGCGGCGCCTACGGCCCGCTGCTGATCGCCGACGTGGCGCGGCTGCCGCTGCCCGAGGCGGCCGTGGACGCGGTGTTCGCCGCCGGGCTGATCTCCCACCTTCCCGACGCGGCCGCCATGCTCACCGAACTGGCCCGCGTCACCCGCCCCGGTGGCCGGCTGGCGCTGTTCCACCCGGTCGGCCGTGCCGTCCTCGCCGCCCGGCACGGCCGCCGGCTCACCCCGGGCGACCTGCGGGCGCGGGAGAACCTGACCCCGCTGCTCGGCCGTACGGGGTGGGCGTTGACCGCCTGCCACGACGAGGACGATCGCTACCTGGCGCTCGCCGTACGCACCCCCGCCTGATCCCGCCGGACGGGACCGGAAAAGAAGGGGGGCGCGGCCGCCGCCGAGAGCCGCTCGACGGGATCGCCTGGCCGCGCCCCACCCCAGATCCCCCGCGACGGTGGGGTGCGGTTCCACCTCACGGGAGCTTGTGTGAGCTCTTGTGAACTCAGGTGTGCAGCTGCGCGCAGACCGCCTTCACCTCGGTGTAGGCCTCAAGGACCTCATGCCCCATCTCCCGGCCCCAGCCCGACTGCTTGTAGCCCCCGAACGGCAGGGCCGCGTCGAACACGTTGTAGCAGTTGATCCACACCGTGCCCGCCCGGATCTTGCGGGCCAGCGCGTGCGCCTTGGAGATGTCGCGGGTCCAGATGCCCGCTCCGAGCCCGTACGCGGTGTCGTTGGCCTGCGCGGCGATCTCGTCCAGGTCGGCGAACGGCGAGGCCACCACCACCGGCCCGAAGATCTCCTCACGCACCACCGCCATGTCCGGGCGGGTGTCCACCAGCACCGTGGGCTCGACGAAGTAGCCGCGCTCGCCGTACCGGCTACCCCCGGCCACCGTCCGCGCGCCCTCCTCGCGGCCGGAGTCCAGGTAGCCGGTCACCCGCCGGAGCTGCTCGTCGGAGACCAGCGGCCCCATCTGGGTGTCAGGGTGCAGTCCCGGGCCGAGCGTGATGCCGCGGGCGATGTCGGCGACACCGGCGACCACCTGCTCGAACCTGCTCTCGTGCACGAACAGCCGCGACCCTGCCACACAGCACTGCCCATGGTTGAAGAAGATGGCGTTGGCCGCGCCCGGGATCGCCAGCTCGGGATCGGCGTCGTCGAAGACGATGTTGGGGCTCTTGCCGCCCAGCTCCAGGGTGACCTTCTTCAGATTGCCCGCCGCGGCGTGCACGATCAGCTTGCCGACCTCGGTGGACCCGGTGAAGGCGATCTTGTTCACGCCGTCGTGGGCGGCCAGCGCCGCGCCAGCGGTCTCGCCGTACCCGGGCAGCACGTTCACCACCCCGTCGGGCAGCCCGGCCTCGGCCATCAGCTCGGCCAGCCGCAGCGCCGACAGCGGGGTCTGCTCGGCCGGCTTGAGCACGATCGTGTTGCCCGTGGCCAGCGCCGGGCCCAGCTTCCAGGCGGCCATCAGCAGCGGGAAGTTCCACGGAATGATCTGGCCGACCACGCCGACCGGCTCGCGTAGCGTGTAGGCGTGGAAGGCGGCATCGGGCGCGAACGGCGGCGACAGGGTGATCGTGTTTCCCTCGATCTTGGTCGCCCAGCCCGCCATGTACCGGAACAGCTCGGCCGCCAGCGGAATGTCGGCGACCCGCGCCACCGACAGCGGCTTGCCGTTGTCCAGCGACTCAAGCTGGGCCAGCTCCTCGGCGTGCTCCTCGATCAGATCGCCGATCCGCCAGATGATCCGCCCCCGCTGCGAGGCGGTCATCCGCGACCACGGCCCCTCGAAGGCCCGCCGAGCCGCCCGCACCGCCCGGTCGACGTCCTCGGCGTCGGCCTCGGCGACCTGGGCCAGGGTCTCCCCCGTGGCGGGGTTGGGAGTGGCGAAGACCTTCCCCGAGGCGGCCTCCACCCACTGCCCGTCGATGAACAACCGGCGCGGCGTGGCGATGAAGTCCTCGACGCTCTTCTCCAGGGTCACCGTCATCGGCGTTCGGCTCCCTTCCACTCGATCGGGCCCATACGCCCGTCCTGCCGCGACCCTGAGGCCGCCCGGACCAAATGTAGTCACAATGAGACTACTTGTGGAGTGATAAGACAAGAGGAAACTCCGCTCCGCGTGCGGGCACCCGCGCTGACGCCCCGGGTGGGCCTGGTGATCGCCGACCGTTCCCCGGAGCCCGTGCTCGCCTGGGCGCTGCTCGACGTCGCCCGCGGCCGCGACCTGCCCGGCCGCCTGGACCGGCTACTAAACGAGCACCTGCCCTGACCGCCGCCTCCGGCCCGTGACGAACGCCACATCGGCACATAGCCGCCGCCTATCCGGCGATAGAAGCTTTCGCTTTGACGCTCACTCCGGCTCCCGCACACAGTGAGGGCACCTGACCGATCACCGGCGAGAGGGCCAAGAGCATGGCGAAAGTGCTGTGCGTGCTGTACGACGACCTGGTCGACGGATACCCGGCTTCCTACGCCCGCGACGACCTGCCCACCCTGGACCGCTATCCCGGCGGCCAGACCCTGCCCACCCCCAGGCGCGCTCCTACGACCTGGAGGGCATGCACTTCGGCACCGTCGCCGCCGGGCGGATCGGCCTGGCCGTACTGCGCCGCCTGCACCCCTTCGACGTACACCTGCACTACACCGACCGCCGGCGGCTCCCCCGGCGAGACCGAGGAACAACTCAACCTGACCTTCCACCCCAGCACCGCCGACATGGTCCCGCACTGCGACGTCGTCACCATCAACGCCCCCCGCACCCCGAGACCGAAGGAATGTTCGACGACAAGCTCATCGCGACCGTGAAACGCGGCGCCTACCTGATCAACACCGCCCGCGCCAAGATCTGCGACCGCGACGCGATCGTGCGCGCCCTGGAAAGCGGGCAGCTCGCCGGATACGCGGGCGACGTGTGGTTCCCCCAGCCCGCCGTGCCCGACCACCCCTGGCGGACATTGCAAGCTATGCGTAACAACGCTACTACCGCGACAATCGGCTGGGCGGTCGTGACCCTCCATTCGGCGGGGCCTAATCGGCAACGCCGCGGCTTGTCCGGCGCATGCCGCGGCGGGTGGGCCACATCTCCGCGGGCGGTGGCCCTGGGCGAGTCCGGAAGCTGTCACCGCCCATGCCGGGAAGCTGGGCCGTTCTCGCCTATCATTTGTAGTTGCAATAAACTCGCGATAAGGAGTGGACGTGGCCACCGTCCTGGGGATCGAGACCTCGTGCGACGAGACCGGCGTCGGCATCGTCGCCGATGGGCGCATTCTGGGCGCGGCGCTGGCCAGTTCGATGGAGGAGCACGCCCGGTTCGGCGGCGTCGTGCCGGAGATCGCCGCCAGGGCGCACCTGGAATCGTTGGTGCCCTGCCTGCGCTCGGCCATGGAGCAGGCACGGATCGAGCCCGGCGAGATCGACGCGATCGCGGTCACCGCCGGCCCGGGGCTGTCGACCGCGCTGCAAACGGGGCTCGCCGCGGCCAAGGCACTCGCGTTCGGCTGGGGCAAGCCGCTGTACGGCGTGCACCACCTGGCCGGGCACGTCGCCGCGGACACCCTGGAGCACGGCCCACCGCCGGCCCGCTCCGTCACGCTGATCGTCTCCGGCGGCCACACCTCGCTGCTGCTGCTCAACGACCTGGCCCGCGACCCGATCGTGCACCTGGGCGAAACCCGCGACGACGCGGCGGGAGAGGCGTTCGACAAGGTCGCACGCCTCCTCGGCCTGGCTTATCCGGGCGGTCCCGCGGTCGGTCGCGCGGCCGCCGAGGGGAACCGCGACGCGTTCGCCTTTCCCCGCGCCATGCTCGGCCAGGGCCTCGACTTCTCCTTCTCCGGGCTCAAGAGCGCCGTCGCCCGTCAGGTCGAGCAGGATCCGGACCTGTCCGTCCCGGACGTCGCCGCCTCCTTCCAGGAGGCCGTGGTCGACGTCCTCACCCGTAAGGCCGTCGCCGCCTGCCAGGAACACGGCGTCGGCACGCTGGTGATCGTCGGCACATGAGTATGCAACAGCAGCCCAAGGTGAACGCCAAGCTTCACGCGCCTGTGGGGCAACTTGTGCGCGACGAGGTGGCGGACAGAGTCCTGTGCCATATCTGCGGGCGCTGGTTCCGGGCGCTGGGCAGCCATGTCCGGGTTCACGGCCTGACCGCGGACGACTATCGCGCCGCCTTCGGCCTGTTCGCCACCAAGGCGCTGTCGTCGTACGAGTACTCCAGCGCGCGCAGTGCCACGCAACGGCGTGTTTACCAGAGTTCACCTCACACCCGCGACAACCTCGCACCCGGTCGTCGACTGGCCGGCACCGGCGTGCTCAACACACTCGCCCGCCGGACGAGCCCGCAGCGCCGTGCCGCCCAGTTGGACGAACTGCGAGCCGGTAGGGCCACCCGTACCCGCGCCGCACGTGAAAACCTCCGGGAGGCGCTGCGCGAACTGGGCTATTCCGACGTCGGGGAGGGCCTGGCCACGTTGTACGGCGAGCGTCAGAGCAGCATGGAAGCACTGGCACGCCGGCTCGGCGTGGGCAGAGCCACCCTCCGCCGCGCGCTGACCGAGCACGGTGTGCCGCTGCGAGGATCGGGCGTCAACACCGACGCGGGACGCCGATCGCGCGTCGCCACGAACATCGCTCGAACGGCCGACCGGGTCGGCACCCCGGATCTGCGTCAGTGGCTCCGGGAGCGGCGAGCGGAAGGTTGGAGCCTGAGGCGTCTGGCCAGGCACCTCGATCGGAGCGTGCCCTGGATCCGGGCCCGGTTGGCCGACGGCGAATCCTGAGGCCGACGCGGCGTGCGTAGGGACGGCGTCATGCCCCGGACAGGGCGATGGGCGTCATCCCGCGCGTACGGCCGGCTCGCGACGTGATCGAGGGCGGGCGCGAAGCCGTAGCAGCGCGGCCAGCACGACGGTGAACGCGGTCCATGCCAGATAGAGGCCCGGCAGCCCCAGCCCGCCCGGTACGCCGAGGAACCACGCCAGCGGGATGAGCACCAGATAGTCGCCCGCGACGCTCGCGATCATCACGGACCGGGTGTCCCCCCTGGCACGCAGGAGGCAGCCGTAGGACATGGCGAGCACCATCGGCGCCATGCTCAGCAGGGCGAGCGGCACCGCCTGCCAGGCCAGGGCGCCGATCTCGGCGTTCTCGGTGACCAGCGACAGCAGCGGACGGCCCAGCGGCAGCATGCCGCCGGCCGGGACCGCGTACACGATCAGCAGCAGCCGGACCCCGGTGCGCCGCCACAGCTCGGCCCGCGCCGGGTCACCCGCCCCCAGCTCGTGCCCGGCGAGGATGGTGATGGGGGCGGCGGCCGAGTTCATCGCGGTGAAGACGATGAGCAGGAGGTTGTCCACGATTCGGTAGGCGGCCAGCTCGGAGGTGCCCATCCGCGCCGCGAAGCCCGCGAGCAGCGCCTCGTTGACGTAGCCGACGCCCATCGCGCTCATCTCCGGCCAGCCGATGGCCCACAGGCCGCGGAGCACGCGGCCGGTTCCGGCACCGCCCGCGGGAACGCGCGGCAGGCGGACGCGGGCGTGTACCAGCAGGAACGCGGCGCCGGCCGCGGTGGCCGCGAGGGTGGCGATCGCCGCGCCGACGACGCCCAGCCCGGCCGCGAAGATCAGTAGTAGGCCCAGCGGCAGGTTCACCGCGTTGACCAGCAGCGCGTTGTACATGGCGGCCCGCGTCACCCCGACGCCCGCGCAGGCGCTCTGCAGCGTGAACGACGCGGCGGCGAACGGCACCGCGAAGGCGAGCACCCGCAGATACGCCGTGCCCGGCCCGGCGAGCTCGGCCGACGCGCCCAGCACCGTCAGCACCGGTCCGGCGATGACGTACAGGACCGCGCCGATGATCGCCCCGGCGACGATCGAGGCGGCCAGCCCCACCCGTGCCACCCGGGTCACCGCCGCGGGCGTCCCGGCTCCGTGCGCGTGGGCGACCTTGACCTGTACGGCCGTCGCCCATCCCCGCACGATCACCAGGGCGATCAGATAGGCGGGGGCGGCCAGCGCGAACGCGGCCAGCGCTTGGGCGGACCACCGGGCCAGCAGGACCGTGTCGACGACGTTGACGACGATCTGCGTCAGCCCGGCCACCAGCAGCGGCGCCGCGAGCGCCCACAGCCGCCGCACCGACGGCGCCGCACCGACCGCCGCCGGTTCGCTCACAGGGCGGCCCGCGCGGCTTCCAGCAGTTCGGTGTCCCGGCTGAGCAGGATGAGCGTGTCCACCCGGGACTCGCGCCAGGCCGCGAGCCGCTCGACGATCGCCTCGATCGGGCCGAGCAGCGCCACCTCGTCCAGCAGCCGGTCGGGCACCGCCGCCGCGGCCGCCGCCTTGTCGCCGTCCGCGAAGTGCTTGCGTACGTCGTGCGCCGCGCCTTCGTAGCCCATCTGAGCGACGACGTCGGTGTAGGTGTTGCGCACGCCCGGGGCGGCCGCGCCGATCAGGTGGGCGAACAGCGGGCGCAGCCCGTCCCGCCCCTCCTGGACGGTGCGGGCGCGGGCCACGTAGACGATGGGGCAGATCCTCACCTCGCCCGGGGAGCGTCCCGCCCGCGCGATGCCCTCCTCCAGCGGGGCCAGAATGGCGGTCTCATGCTCGGGGGCGTACATGCCCGCCAGCCAGCCGTCGGCGATCTCACCGGTGAGGGCGAGATTGCGGGGACCGATGGCGGCCAGGTAGACGGGCACGTGCGGGCGCAGCGGCGTCATCTCCGAGCGGATCGGCCTGGCCCGGCCGGTCGACCCCGGCCCGGTGTACGGGAGGGTGTAGATCTCGCCCTCGTACCGTACGCGTTCCTCGTGCGCGATGGCCTTGCGCACGATCTCGACGTACTCGCGGGTACGCCGGAGCGGGCGCTCGTACGGCAGGCCGTGCCAGCCCTCGACGATCCAGGGCACCGACAGCCCGAGCCCGAGCCGGAACCGGCCGTGCGACAGCACGTCCAGAGTCATCGCGGTCATCGCCGTCGCGGCGGGGGTGCGTGCCGGGATCTGCATGATCGCGGTACCCAGCTCAATGCGTTCGGTGACGGCCGCCAGGTAGCCCAGCACGCTGACGGCGTCCGGGCCGTACTCCTCCACGCTCCACACCGAGTCGACGCCGATCCGCTCGGCATGCCGGATCACCGGGAGCATTTGCTCAATGGGTTCACCCCCGTAGCCCATGGCCAGTCCCAGCCGCATGCGCCCTCCTTCGGTTCGGCTCGTGGTGCTCTCGGTCATCAGGCGAACGGCAGGGGCCGCAGCACAAGGGCGTCCTCGGTGAGCGGCCCCGGCACCCAGCCACGCGCGACGGGCTCGGCCGCCAGCCGGTTTCCGCCGAGGAGCGGGAAAGCCGCCGGGGCGCTGCCGTACAGGCCCGGCACCAGCACCCGGACCACGCTCAGCCCCGCCGCCCGCACGTCCCGCGTCGTCAGGTCCACCGCGTACACGCGCAGCCCCTGCTCGGCGAGCGACCGCAGCGGTCCGACGGTTTCGGGCGGGAGCGGCGGCCCGGACGGCACGCGCAGCCGGTCCAGTACGGCGTCCTGCAGGCGTTCGTCGAGATACACCTGGACGTGCATGCGCACGTCGTTCAGGTCGCGCCAGCCGTGCCGCAGATCGTCCAGGTAGGCCCGGTCCTCGCGGTACGGCAGGTAGGGCCGCCGGGTGATCGCGCCGCACCGGACCCCGCGCCAGAAGGGGCCGTCGCCGTCGAGCAGTTCGAGCCCGGTCTCGTAGGTGCCGATCGCCTCGGTGAACGCCTTGGCGGCGGCCTCCTCGGCGGTGGCCCGGCAGGCGCTGCCGAACCCCACGACCCGGCGCCGCCGGTCCTCCACGAAGACCGCGGCCACCATCGCGTCGAACGTCGAGGGCACCCGCAGCAGCGACACCGCGAGCCCGGCCTCGGCGGCCTCCCGCAACCCCGTCGCCAAGGGGCCCTCGGCCGGCGCCGGAAGCGGGGAGGCCGGGGCGCCGCTGTGCCACCACAAGGTCACCGCGTCGCGTTCCAGCACCTCCCGCAGCGCGGCCTCGCGCGCCCGCTCCGGCGAGTCGGCGGCCGCCGTCCCGGCCAGCACGGGGTAGTTCGTCGGCGGCTCCTCCCGGCGCGGGCCGCGGAAGTAGTTGACGTACGTCAGCGAGGCGGGCACCAGGACGCGTCCGCCGTCCAGGTCCTCGGCGGCGGTCCAGGCGATCTCCAGATCCGCCGTCATCGGCGTGAACGGGAAGCCCCGCGCCTCGTACTGGCCCTTGGAGTAGAGGGCGAACGTCCGGGGATCGACGGCGGGCTCGGCCAGCGTGCGGAACCCGGCACGGATCAGCCCATCGGGGACGTGGTCGGCGCAGTGGCGTTCGACCGCCTCGCCGATCGCGGCCTTGCGCGCCGCGTCGTCGTCGCCCAGGCTCGCACCGCCGGTCACCTGGTGGACGGACGCCGTATCCGGGTGGCTCGCCGGGTAGGCGGAGTAGGAGATCATGCTCGGGACGACCGGGGCGCGCGGCCGATCCCGCCGGATCCTGCTGATCAGCCCGAGTTCCTCGTCTACCAGTGGGCGGGGTCGTCGCACGCGGCTCCTCTCACCTGTGGCCATCGTGGACGGCCGTCATGGCCGGCCGTCGTTCCCCCGGGGGCCGGGACCGGCGAGGGCCCCGGCCGTACCGCCGACGGCGGCTACTCGTCGTCCTCTTCCTCACGCCACTCGAACGGCGCGTCCACCGCGGGGGTGTGGGACTTCACGCAGGACTGCAGGTCCTCGGGCTCGGCGAAACCGGCGTGCCTCATGTGTGTCCTCCTTCGGCCGTGCATATCACGCACTACTGCAAGTGATATGCAGTTGCTAGTCTATGGCAACTACTGAAGCACGGAAGCGTCGCGACTTCAAGGAATTGATTTTGGAAGCGCTGCGCAGTAGTCGCATTTGATCCCGTCAGGCACCCGGCGATGAAGGCAGCATGTGGTGCGCCGAAATGCCAGTTTCGGCTCGGCGAGCGTACCCTTTTCGGCCGGCCCGCTGCGGCCGAGCAGCCCGCTCGTCCGTACCCGGAGTTCACGTTGCGCCGGCCGCTCGCGCCGCCGCCATGAACAGTAATGAATGACCCGAATGCGGCCAAATCGCCAAAGGATGCGGCGATCGTTTCCGGAGGCGCCGGTCGAAACCATTACCTGGTCGCGGGACTCCAATTCCTTTGAAGCGCGTGACGACAACACCGGGACGGCGTCCGGCCAATCGCGCGGGGTCTTCAGTTCGCGGCGTCACCCCCTCCGGTTTTCACAATCACATGGGGGATGCCGGTCTCCGGATGCGGGGTGACCTCGGCCTCGACCCGGTAGACGTCCGCGAGCAGGGCGGGCGTCAGCACCTGGCGCGGGGTGCCAAGCGCCACCACCTCGCCGCCGTGCATCACGCAGATCCGGTCGCAGAACGCGGCGGCGAGGTTGAGATCGTGCAACGCGACCACCGTGGTGACCCCGAGCCCGCGCACCAGACGCAGCGCGTCGAACTGGTGGCGCAGGTCCAGATGGTTGGTCGGCTCGTCCAGCACCATCGTGCCCGGCCGCTGCGCCAGCGCCCGCGCGATCAGCACCCGCTGCTTCTCGCCGCCCGACAACCGGTCGAAGGGCGCATAGGCCAGCCCGGCCACGTCGAGCCGTTCCAGGGCCTCGGCGATGATCGTCCGGTCGTCGGCGTCGTCGCCGGCGAACGCCCGCTTGTGCGGGGTGCGACCCATGGCCACCACGTCGTAGACGGTCAGGTCGAAGTCGCCGCCGGTCTCCTGCAGGACCGCGGCCAGCCGCCGGGCCAGCCACCTGCCCGGCATCCGCCACACGTCCTGCCCGTCGAGCAGCACCCGGCCGGAGGTGGGCCGCCGGGCCCGGTAGAGCGTGCGCAACAGAGTCGACTTGCCCGCGCCATTGGGACCAACCAGCCCGAGCACCTCACCAGGCGCCACGTCCAGGCTCACCCCGCGCACGAGATCCTTGCCGCCGACGCGCACCGACACCTCTCGTACGGCCAGCTCGGCCGCCCGCGCCGTCACCGCGCCCGCCTCCTCATCAGCCATAGGAAGAACGGCCCGCCGACCAGGGCCGTGACGATCCCCACCGGGATCTCCTCGGGCGTGATCAGAGTCCGCGCGAACAGATCCGCCAGGATGAGGAACGCCGCCCCGAGCAGCGCGGTGGCCGGCAGCGCCCGCCGATGGTCGGCGCCGACGAGCAACCGCACCACATGGGGCATGATCAGCCCGACGAACCCGATGGTCCCGCTAACCGCGACGACGGTCCCGATCACCATGGCGACCAGCACGAACAACGCCGCCCGGAAGCGGTGCACGTCCAGTCCCAGCGAGGCGGC
The DNA here is from genome assembly GCF_040678635.1 of Thermopolyspora sp. NPDC052614. Lineage (NCBI taxonomy): Bacteria > Bacillati > Actinomycetota > Actinomycetes > Streptosporangiales > Streptosporangiaceae > Thermopolyspora > Thermopolyspora sp. NPDC052614. The sequence continues at coordinate 199,954 of NZ_JBFATZ010000009.1, read as the reverse complement.
CGCCTCCTCCCCGGCCAGCAGCAGGTTCAGCGGACGGCTGACGCCGAGGAGCACGGCGGTGCCCAGCAGGACGGCCGCAGCGGGCACGCCCACCATCGCCCAGGTGGTGCCCGCCAGGCCCCCGAGCATCCAGCGCACCGCCGACTGCGCCTTGTGCGGATCGCCGGAGGTCACCACCAGGAAGCTGGCGACGGCCGACAGCACCTCGGCGGTCGCCACCCCGGCGAGCACCAGCCGCACCGTCGTCATCCGCCCGCCCGACCTGGCCAGGAAGTAGACGGCGACCAGCGCGGCCAGCGCCCCGGCGAACGCGGCGAACGGCAGCGAGAACGCCCCGAACAGCGTCAGGTTGAACACCACCACGCCCACCGCACCGACGCTGGCGCCCGAGGAGACGCCCAGCAACATCGGATCGGCCAGCGGGTTGCGCACCAGGGCCTGCAGCGCCATCCCGCAGACCGACAGGCCCGCCCCGATGACCCCGCACAGCAGCACGCGCGGCAGCCGCACGTCCATGACGATGGTCTCCCGCACCGGGGTCCAGACCTGGTCGGCCAGCGCCGGATGGATACGGTGCAGCAAAATCCCCCACACCTGCCCGGCCGGCAGGCTGATCGACCCGGCCGCGATGCCCGCCGTGCCCGCCGCGGCCAGCAGCAGCACGAGCAGCCCGATCACGAGCGGATACGGCGGCCCCGGCCGCCGCGGCGGCAGCGCGACGGCGGCCGGCGCGTCGACGCCCCGCGCCGCCTCGGTAAGCTCACTCACTTGAACTTGTCCGCGTGGATCTGGCGGGCCAGCGAGTCCACCGCCGACGGCACCCGCACGCCGAGCACCGCCGACGACAGCGGCAGCACCGCGAACCGCTCCTCCTTGATCGCCGGTACGTCCGCGAGCGCCGGATTCGACAAGAGGAACTTCTTCTTGTCGGCCACCGGCTGGTCGCCGTAGTCGTAGATGACGATCCACTCGGGCGCCCGCTCGGCCACCTGCTCGAACGACACGTCGCCCCACGCCTTATCCACGTCGGCGAACACGTTCTCGGCGCCCGCCGCCTTGATGATCTCGTTGCCGATGCCCTTGCCGCCGGCGGTGAACGCGGTCTTATCACCGCTGTCGTAAACGAACAGCTTGACCGGCGTCACTCCGGCGAGCTTCTCCTGGACCTCGCTCAAGGGGGCGCGCAGTCGTGCGATGAGCTTCTCGGCCCGATCCGGCACGCCGAAGATCTTGGCGACGTTGCGGATCTCCTGGTCCATCATGGGCATGGTCACCGGGCCGCTCGGGCACTCCTCGATGTTCAGGTAGGTCTTGATGCCGGCCTTGCCCAGCGCGTCACGAGCGCGGCCCTCCTTCGCGTCGAAGGCGCTGGCGAAGCCGCCGTACACGAAGTCGGGCTCCTCGGCCAGCAGCGCCTCGTAGGAGGGGTTCTCCTTGGCCAGCACCTTCACGCCGTCGTACGCCGCCTGGTACTCGGGCAGAATTTTGTCGTCGAGGTAGGCGGTGCCGATCATCGACTGCTCCAGGCCGAGCGCGAGCATCACCTCGGTGGCGTGCTGGTTGATCGACACCGCCCGCCGCGGCGGACTCTCGTACGTTGTGGTGACACCGCAGTTGTCGATGGTGACCGGGAATCCCGCGGCAGGCGCGGAGTCCGTGGCCGGGGCGGTCGCCCGGCCGGTGGTCGCGTCATCAGTGGGAGCGGCTCCGCAGGCGGCGACCAGCGCGGCGGAGATGAGAGCGGACAGCAGGGCGAGCAGCAGGGACAGGGGACGTCTGCCCGTCATGGACGGTTCCTCTCACGGGATGTGCACAACGGGGCGGCACTACCGGCATGCGGGGGGAGTCGCACGACGAAGGCCACCGGGCGCCCGCCCATGCGGCAACCGCGCGCCACGGGCACATGGCACGTTCCCTCGGCTCGTCGGGCACGCCGATCCGCTCCTCTCCGGGGAGATCCGCCCCAGTTCATTGAGGAGGCGACCGCGTGAGTCTCCTGGCTCTCGGGTCGATGCTCGTCCCCGCCTTCCCACCCCCAGGGGCAGTGGCTCAGTGGGGATCCGCTCGCCGATCACAGTGGCGGGACCGCGCCGGTCTCACACCGGCTTCCTCGTCCGCGCTCGCCTTTGCGCCATCATGACACGAGGGCCCTTCCGCCACCAGCGGCGGATCGGCCGTCCGGTCCGGGGCCGGCGGCCCTGTCGCGCGGCGGCGATCAGGCGGCGCTTCGGGCCAGGCCGATGTCGCCGGGCCGAATCGGGGGGTTATGCTGGCGGCGCGGTTGGTTCGCCCGGCGCCGTGCGGCGGCGGGCGTCGTAAGAGGGAACCCGGTGGAATTCCGGGACTGCCCCGCAGCGGTGAGTGGGAACGACCGCCGTCATGAGCACTGGACGGGATGTCCGTCTGGGAAGCGACGGCCAGTAGGAACGAGCACGACGCCCACGAGTCCGAAGACCTGCCCGCCGCCCGTGCGTCCCGTGTGGCGCGCGGTGGTCCATGGTCTCGCGGGAGGACCGGTGGCGGCCTTTCCCGATGCCTGTGGACCGGCATGGCACAGTCGAGGGAAGGACGCCATGAGTCAGGTCACCACGACCGTTTTGGGGTATCCCCGCATCGGCACCGGCCGGGAGCTGAAGCGGGCGATCGAGGATCACTGGGCCGGTCGCGCCGACGCCGGTCGGCTGGAGGAGGTCGCCGCCGAGGTGCGGCGGCAGATGTGGCGACAGATGGCCGAAGCCGGGCTGGACGCCGTCCCGTCCAACGTCTTCTCGCTGTACGACCACGTGCTGGACACCACCGTCATGCTGGGCGCGACACCTGAGCGGTTCGCCGGCCTGGACGACCCGTACTTCGCGATGGCGCGAGGGACAGACGGGGTGCCGCCGCTGGAGATGACCAAATGGTTCGACACCAACTACCACTATCTGGTCCCTGAGCTGGGGCCTGCCACCCGGTTCCGGCCGGACTGGCGCAAACCGCTGAGCGAGTACGCCGAGGCCGCCGCGCTGGGGATCCGGACCCGCCCGGTGCTGGTCGGCCCGCTGACCTACCTGCTGCTGGCCAAGCCGGCCGTGCCGGGATTCGCCCCGCTGGAACTGGTGGACGAGCTGACGGAGGTGTACGCCGAGCTGCTGGAGCGGATGTCCGGCGCCGGCGTGGCCGAGGTGCAACTGGACGAGCCGGTGCTGGCCGCCGACCGTACCGCCGGGGAACTGGCCGCGCTGCGGCGCGTCTACCGGCGCCTGGGGGCGCTGCCCAGCCGGCCACGGCTGCTGGTGGCGACATACTTCGGCGAGATCGGCGACGCGCTGGAGGTGCTGGCGAGAACCCGGGTGGAGTCGATCGGCCTGGACTTCGTGGCGGGGCCGGGCAACCTTGAGACGCTGGCCGCGGCGGGCGGCCTGCCGGGCAAGACGCTGGTCGCCGGGGTCGTGGACGGCCGCAACGTGTGGCGGGCCGACGTCGACAGGGCGGTGTCGTTGTGCGCGACCCTGCTCGGGCTCACCGACCGGCTGGTGGTGAGCACCTCCTGCTCGCTGATGCACGTCCCGCTGGACCTGGACGCCGAGACGGGCCTGGACCCGCGTCTACGGGAGAGGCTGGCCTTCGCCCGGCAGAAGACCGCCGAGGTGACGGCGATCGGCCGGGCGCTGCGCGAAGGGCACAGAACGAGACCCGCGACGCGGGTGAAGCGCGTCGTGGACGCGCGGGTGCGGGCTCGGCTGGAGGCGCTGGGACAGGGCACGTCGCGCTCCCCGTTCGAACGTCGCCGTGCCGCGCAGCGGGCCGGTCTGGGCCTGCCCGTCCTGGCCACCACGACCATCGGGTCGTTCCCGCAGACCGGCGACGTCCGGCGGGCCCGCGCCGAGCTGCGGGCCGGAACGATCGACCAGGCCGAGTACGAGCGGCGGATGCGCGCCGAGATCGACCGGGTGATCGCCCTTCAGGAGGACGTGGGTCTGGACGTGCTGGTGCACGGCGAGCCGGAACGCAACGACATGGTGCAGTACTTCGCCGAGTTGCTCGACGGCTACGCGACCACCGAGCACGGCTGGGTGCAGTCCTACGGCACCCGGTACGTGCGCCCGCCGATCCTGCACGGCGACGTCTCCCGGCCCGCGCCCATGACGGTGAAGTGGGTCACCTATGCGCAGTCCCGTACGAAACGACCGGTCAAGGGCATCCTGACCGGCCCGGTGACCATGCTGGCGTGGTCGTTCGTCCGCGACGACCAGCCACGGGCCGACACCGCGCGGCAGGTCGCGCTGGCGCTACGCGACGAGATCCGCGACCTGGAGGCCGCCGGGATCCGCATCATCCAGGTCGACGAGCCCGCGCTGCGCGAGCTGCTCCCGCTGCGCCGGGCCGCCCACCGGGACTACCTCGCCTGGGCCATCGGCGCGTTCCGGCTGGCCACCGGAGGCGTCGCCGACACCACCCAGATCCACACCCACATGTGCTACGCCGAGTTCGGCGAGATCATCGACGCCATCGGCGAGCTCGACGCCGACGTCACCAGCGTCGAGGCGGCCCGCTCCCGCATGGAACTGCTGGACGAGCTGCGCTCTGCCGGCTATCGGCGCGGCATCGGGCCGGGGGTGTACGACATCCACTCCCCCCAGGTGCCGACGGCCGAGGAGATCGAGGCCGCGCTGCGCACCGCCGTCGCCTCGGTGGACCCCGGCCTGCTGTGGGTCAACCCCGACTGCGGCCTGAAAACCCGCGGCTACGCCGAGACCGAGGCCGCCCTGCGCACCATGGTCGATGTAGCCCGCCGCCTGCGCGCCGAGATCCGCTGAGCCTCCGGCGTACGGCCGCGGCGACCCGAGCCGCGGCCGTACGGCCCCCCATCCCATGCCGTTCGGCGGAGGAGAAGAGGAAAACCCTCCATGTCATCCTCTGTGACCTCGCTCCAGCCGGGCCGTGCTCAGCGGCACACGCCGAGCCATGGCGATCGGCGGGACGCGGGCCCCGGGCCGCGCCGGCCCGGGGCCCGCCCCGTGATATCAGAAGTCGGAGTCGAAGCTGACCGAGCCGGTCACCCCCACCTGGTACGCCGAGACGCGGCGTTCGAAGAAGTTCGACAGCTCCTGGACGTCCTGCAGTTCCATGAAGGCGAACGGGTTCTTCGACCCGTACAGCGGCTCGATGTCGAGCTGGGCCAGTCGGCGGTCGGCCACATGCTCCAGGTAGGAGCGCATGTCCGCGATCGACATGCCCGGAACGCCCTGGCCGAGCAGGTCCTCGGCGAACTGGGCCTCGCACGCCACCGCCTCGGCGAGCATCTGTCTGACCTGGCCGGCCATCTTCTCGTCGAAGAGGTCCGGCTCCTCCTGGCGTACGACGTCGACCACGTCGAAGGCGAAGGCCATGTGCATGGACTCGTCGCGGAAGACCCAGTTGGTGCCCGAGGCCAGCCCGTTCAGCAGGCCGCGGGAGCGCAGGAAGTAGACGTAGGCGAAGGCGCCGTAGAAGAACAGGCCCTCGATGCAGGCGGCGAAGCAGATGAGGTTGAGCAGGAAGGCGCGGCGGTCGTCGCGGGTCTCCAGCCGCCGCAGGTCGCCGATGGAGTCGATCCAGCGGAAGCAGAACTCGGCCTTGCGCCGGATGGAGGGGATGTTCTCCACGGCCGCGAACGCCTCGAAGCGCTCCCGCTCGTCGGGGACGTAGGTGTCGAGCAGGTTCAGGTAGAACTGGACGTGCACGGCCTCCTCGAAGAGCTGCCGCGACAGGTACAGGCGTGCCTCGGGGGCGTTGATGTGCTGGTAGAGGTTGAGCACCAGGTTGTTGGCGACGATCGTGTCGCCGGTGGCGAAGAAGGCGACCAGGCGGCTGACCAGGTGGCGTTCGGCCGGTGACAGTTTCGGCAGGTCCTTGAGGTCGGAGTACAGGTCCACCTCCTCCACGGTCCAGGTGTTCTTGATCGCGTCGCGGTAGCGGTCGAAGAACAGCGGGTAGCGCATGGGGCGCAGGGTCAGGCTCATGCCAGGATCGAGCAGCATCAGGGTCTCCGAACGGTCGCGGCGGGTTACTGGCAGGCTTCGCAGGACTCGGGGTTCTCCAGCGAGCAGGCGAGGGCGTCCTCGGACTTGTTCGCGACGGGGACGGTGGCCTGCTGAATGCGGGTGGCCGGGCGCGAGCGCAGGTAGTAGGTGGTCTTCAGCCCGGACTTCCAGGCGTACAGGTACATCGAGGAGAGCTTGTCGATCGTCGGGGCGCTCATGAAGAGGTTGAGCGACTGGCTCTGGTCGATGTACGGCGCACGCGCGGCGGCCATGTCGATCAGCGCGCGCTGCGGCAGCTCCCACGCGGTGCGGAACAACCGGCGCACGTCCTCCGGGAGCTCGGCGATGCCCTGCACCGAGCCCTCGGCCTGCTTGATGGCCGCTCGGACGCGCTCGTTCCACAGGCCGCGCGTCTTGAGCTCGGCCACCAGCGCGTTGTTGATCTGCAGGAACTCGCCGCTGAGGGTCTCACGTTTGAAGAGGTTGGACACCTGCGGCTCGATGCACTCGTAGGCGCCGACGATCGAGGCGATGGTGGCGGTGGGAGCGATCGCGATCAGCAGCGAGTTGCGCAGGCCGTGGGCGGCGATCCGCTCGCGCACCGCGTTCCAGCGCTCGGTCTGGGTGCCGCTCTCACCCCAAAGGTCGTGGTGGAGCCGGCCGCGCGCCGCCCACGTCTGGTCGTAGGCGGGGTGGGCGCCGAAACGCTCGGCCAGGGCGGCGGAGGTCTCCAGCGCCGACAGGTAGATCTCCTCGGAGACGCGGGTGGACAATTCCTTGGCCTCGGGCGAGTCGAAGGGCAGGCGCAGCGCGAAGAAGACGTCCTGCAGGCCCATCACGCCAAGCCCGACCGGCCGCCAGCGCGGGTTGGACGCCGCCGCCTGCTCGCTGGGGTAGTAGTTGATGTCGATCACGCGGTCCAGGAAGGTGACCGCGGTGCGGACGGTGGCGCGCAGCCGCTCCCAGTCGACGCCCGCCGTCCCGGAGCCGACGGTCAGGTGCGCGGCGAGGTTGACCGAGCCGAGGTTGCAGACCGCGGTCTCGGCGTCGCTGGACACTTCGATGATCTCGGTGCACAGGTTGGACAGGTGCACCACGTTGCCGGGCTCGGCCGCCTGGTTGCACAGGCGGTTGGCGGCGTCCTTGAAGGTCATCCAGCCGTTGCCGGTCTGGGCGAGGGTGCGCATCATCCTGGCGTACAGGTCGCGGGCCCTGACCTGCCGGACGTACCGTCCCGCCTGCTCGGCGGCGCGGTAGGCCTCGTCGAACGCCTCACCCCAGAGGTCGGGCAGTTCGGGGAGCTCGTCGGGGTCGAACAGCGACCACACGCCGTCGGCCTCGACGCGGCGCATGAACTCGTCGGGGATCCAGTTGGCCAGGTTGAGGTTGTGGGTACGGCGGGCGTCCTCGCCGGTGTTGTCGCGAAGCTCCAGGAACTCCTCCACGTCCGGGTGCCAGGGCTCCAGGTAGACGCAGGCCGCGCCCTTGCGGCGCCCGCCCTGGTTGACGGCGGCCACGGAGGCGTCGAGGGTGCGCAGCCACGGGACGATGCCGTTGGAGTGGCCGTTGGTGCCGCGGATCAGCGCGCCCCGGGAACGGACCCGGGACCAGGCGATGCCGATCCCGCCGGCGAACTTCGACAGTTGCGCCACCTGCGCGTAGCGCTCGTAGATGGAGCCGATCTCGTCACGGGGCGAGTCGACCAGGTAGCAGGACGACATCTGGGTGTGTCGCGTGCCGGAGTTGAACAACGTCGGGGAGCTCGGCAGGTAGGCCAGCGACGACATCAGCCGGTAGAAGCCGATGGCCTCGGCGGGCGTCTCGGCCAGCCCGCACGCCACGCGCAGCAGCCAGTACTGCGGCGTCTCCACCACCAGCCGGGTGGACGGATGCCGCAGCAGGTAGCGGTCGTAGACCGTGCGCAGCCCGAAGTACTCGAACCGCAGGTCGGCGGAGAGGTCGATGGCGTCGTCGAGCTTACGCGCGTTGGCGGCGACGAACGTCGCGGTCTCGTCGCCGATGAGCCCCTCGGCGTGGCCCAGCCGGATCGACTGGCTGAAGGAGGCCACCCCCTGGCCGCGGACCTCCTTGTCGATGTAGCCGGACAGCAGCCGCGCGGCCAGGCGCGAGTACTGCGGTTCCTCGCCGATCAACTCGGCGGCCGTCTGGATCGACAGCCGGTCCAGCTCGGCGGTGGTGGCCCCGTCGTACAGGCCGCTGATCGTCTTGGTGGCCACCCGCATCGGGTCGATGTCGGTCAGATCGTCGGCCCAGCGTCCCACCGCACGTACGATCTTGTTGACGTCGACCGGCTCGGTCGTGCCGTTGCGCTTGCGCACGTGCATCTGGACCCGCCGCGGCGCGGGCGCGGCGGGATTCTCCGGCGTCGCCTCGGCCGGGTCGGTGGTCGGATCCCCGGTGACCGTCACTGCGCTCTCCCCTCGTGAACTCGGTCATGACCGAGAACACGCGCAGGAGGCTCCGGCAAGGGACCGCACAGCCCTCGCGCCCGGTGCCGTCGGCCGTCCCGCGCGGCCTCGGAGCCACCGCACACGGTGGATCGTGTACGGCCGCGGCCGGCAGGTCTTCGGACTCGTGGGCGTGCTGCTCGCTGCCTACTGGCCGTCGCTTCCCAGGCCCTTGGCCCAGTGCGTTTGACGGCGGTCGTTCCCACTCACCGCTGCGGGGCAGTCCCGGATTTCCACCGGGTTCCCTCTTGCCTCGGCCACCCTGGCTGGGTAACCGAACCGGCTGCAGGGAACACCATATATAGAGCTGATCTGAAAAGTCACACCCAACATCTCGTGGTGCGAAGCGTGTCACACACGGTGTCGTCCGGCGGAGCCGACAGCGGAGCCGAGCGGGGAGCTCAGGGAAGGAATCGGTACCCCATTCCCGGCTCGGTGATGAGATGACGGGGACGGGCCGGATCCCGCTCCAGCTTGCGCCGGAGCTGGGCCATGTACTGCCGCAGGTAGTGCGACTGGCGGACGTACTGCGCTCCCCATACCTCGGTCAGCATCTGCCGCTGGCTGATCAGCTTGCCCGGGTTGCGGATCAGCAGTTCGAGCATGTGCCACTCGGTGGGCGTCAGCCGTACGCCGCCGGAGACCGACTTGGCCACCAGGTCCACCAGGTGGTCGCCGATCTGGACCCGCGCCGTCTCGGCCTCGGTCATGGCGGCGCGGCGGGACACCGCGCGCACGCGGGCCAGGAGTTCGTCGATGCCGAACGGCTTGGTGACGTAGTCGTCGGCGCCGGCGTCCAGGGCGTCCACCTTGTCCTGGCTGCCCGCGCGGCCGGAGAGCACGACGATGGGGACGGTGCTCCAGCCGCGCAGCCCGTGGATGACGTCCACGCCGTCCATGTCGGGAAGGCCGAGGTCGAGCAGCACGAGGTCGGGGTGGGTGTCGGCGGCCTTGCGCAGCGCCGCGGCGCCGTCGGCGGCCACCTCCACCTCGTAGTGCCGGGCGGCGAGGTTGATCCGCAGCGCCCGCAGGATCTGCGGCTCGTCGTCCACGATCAGGATGCGGGTCACGCGGACGTCCGCCCCCGCTCCGCCTCTTCGGCGACCGCCTCGTCGGCGATCGGCAAGGTGAGGATCATCGTCAGCCCTCCGCCAGGGGTCTCCTCCGGCACCAGTGTGCCGCCCATCGCCTCGGTCAGCCCGCGGGAGAGCGCCAGGCCCAGGCCCACGCCCACATGGGTGTCCCGGTCGCCGAGCCGCTGGAACGGCAGGAAGATCCGCTCGTGCGCCTCCGGTGGGACGCCCGGTCCGCGATCGATGATCCGGATCTCCAGGTGGGCGCCGTGCCGGCTCGCGGTGACCAGGATGCGGGTGTCCTGCGGCGAGTAACGCACGGCGTTGGACATCAGGTTGACCAGCACTCGCTCCAGCAGCACCGGGTCGGCCAGCACCTCGGGCAGGTCCATCGAGACCTCGGTCAGAATCCTCCCCCGCGCCGTGCCCAGATCGTCCGCCGCGCGCGGCACGACCTCCTCAAGCGCCACCGGCTGCCGGGCCGCTCCGAGCACGCCGGCCTGCAACCGGCTCATGTCCAGCAGGTTCGCGACCAGCCGGTCCAGCCGGCCCAGCGACTCGTCGGCCGTCGCGAGCAGTTCCTCCCGGTCGTCGGGCGACCAGTCGACATCGCGGGCGCGCAGGCTCTCCACGGCGGCTTTGGCCGAGGCCAGCGGCGTACGCAGGTCGTGGCTGACCGCGGCAAGCAGCGCCGTGCGCATCTTGTCCGCCTCGGCCAGCGGCCGGGCCTGCTCGGCCTCCCGGGCGAGGCGTTCCTGGCGCAGGGCCACGGCCGCCTCGGCGGCGAACGCCTCCAGCACCCGCCGGTCCGACGCCGCCAGCAGCCGCCCCCGCGCGGCCAGCATCAGATTGTCGTCGATGACCACGTCGGTGTCGCCCGCTCCGGGGGACGTGCACGGGGGGCCGCCGGACGTGGCCACGATCCGCCACGCGTCGGGGTCGGACTGGTCGTCCGGCCCCTGCACCGTGCCGGGCCTGCGCTCCAGCAGCGTCACCGAGGCCAGGTTGAACGTCTCGCGCATCCGGTCCAGCAGCGAGGACAGGGCCGCCTCGCCGCGCAGCACGTGCCCGGCCAGGGTGGACAGCAGTTCGGCGTCGGCGGTGGCGTGCGCCGCCTCCCGGGTACGCCGGGCGGCCAGATCCACGATCGCGCTCACCGCCGCGGCCACCACCACGAACACGATCAGCGCGAAGAGGTTGTCCGGGGCGGCGATGGTGAACTCGTGCAACGGCATGGTGAAGAAGTAGTTCAGCAGCAGTGAGCCTCCGATCGCGGCGGTCAGCGCCGGCCACAGCCCGCCGGCCAGTGCGACGCCGACCACGAGCAGCAGGAACATCAGGATCTCGCTCGGCAGCGCGAGCACGTCCCGGAACGGCAGGAGCGTGGCCGTCAGCGCCGGGGCGCCCGCCAACGCCACCGCCCAGCCGACGGCGCGCCGCTTGCGCGTCAGCGCGGCGCGCGAGCGGGACCGCCTGCGCCGTCCCTGCCGCGCCTCGGGATGCGTGACCATGTGCACGTCGATGGGCCCGGATCTGGCCGTCGTCTCCACACCCACGCCCGGGGCGAGCACCTGGGCGAACCGGCCGCGCCGGGAGGCGCCCAGCACGAGCTGGGTGGCGTTGACTCCGCGGGCGAAGTCCAGCAGGGCGTCCGGGACGTCGTCGCCGACGACCTGGTGGTAGGTGCCGCCCAGGCTCTCCACCAGGGTGCGCTGGCGGGCCAGGTCGGCGCCGTCCCCTCCGCCGGACAGGCCGTCGGATCGGGTGACGTGTACGGCCAGCAGGTCGGCCCCCTTGGTGCGCGCGGCGATCCGCGCCGCGCGACGGATCAGGATGTCGCTTTCCGGCCCGCCGGTCAGCGCCACCACCACCCGCTCGCGGGCCTCCCAGGTGCCGCCGATGCCGTGCTCGGCCCGGTAGCGTTCGAGCTGCTCGTCGACTCTTCCCGCGACCCACAGCAGGGCCAGCTCGCGCAACGCGGTCAGGTTTCCCACCCGGAAGTAGTTCGACAGGGCGGCGTCCACCTTCTCCGGCGTGTACACGTTGCCGTGCGCCAGCCGCCTGCGCAGCGCCTCGGGCGACATGTCCACCAGCTCGATCTGATCGGCGCGGCGCACCACCTCGTCCGGCACCGTCTCGCGCTGCGGCACCCCGGTGATCCGTTCCACGACGTCGTTGACCGACTCCAGGTGCTGGACGTTGACGGTGGAGATGACGTCGATGCCGGCGTCCAGGATCTCCTCCACGTCCTGCCATCGCTTGGCGTTGCGCGCGCCGGGCACGTTGGTGTGCGCCAGCTCGTCGATCAGCGCGATCCTGGGCCGGCGGGCGATCACCGCGTCGAGGTCGAGTTCGGTGAAGGTGGCGCCCCGGTGGACCATGCGTCTGCGTGGGATGGTCTCGATGCCCTCCAGCAGGGCGGCGGTGTTCGCCCGTCCGTGCGTCTCCACGAACCCGGCCACGACGTCCCGGCCCCGGCGCAGGGCCCTGCGGCCCTCGCTCAGCATCGCGTAGGTCTTGCCCACTCCGGGCGCGGCCCCCAGATATATCCGCAACCGCCCGCGCGCCAACGCGATCACCAGCTTCCAGCCCGGCACCTCGCCATCCACTGACCGTTGGAACAGTGGTATATGACCAGGAAATCCGGGAGCCGACCGTTCAGGACATTCTTGACGCGTTCTCTACGCCTATCACCCTGATTTTTACGTCTTCCATACGCCCTCCGCTGGACCGACGGCGTGCGTCGGCCGTGTATGGGCGGCGTCAAAATTCGCTCCATCACCGTAGAGAACCCGTCAAGATCCCCCACATCACCACTCAGGCCGTATTTCATCTTTTCGACGGCCGGCGAATCCGCCGGTGACGGCAGAACGTGAGGAGTGGGGATGGCCGACGTCATCTTCGTCGCCCTGACAATCGCGATCTTCGTGATCCTGAGCCTCGCCGTACGGGCGGTGGAGCGGCTATGAGCGCCGTCAACGCCGTCGGCCTGATCGTGGTCGTGTTGTTGGTGATCTTCATGGTCGCCGCCCTGCTGTTCCCGGAGCGTTTCTGATGAGCTCGACGACGGCGGGACTGCTGTTCATCGCCTCCCTCATCCTCGCCCTGGCGGCCACGCACCGGCCACTGGGGGACTACATGTACCGCGTCTACACCGGAACCCGGCACCTCGCCGCCGAGCGGGTGATCTACCGTCTCATCGGGGTGCGGCCGGACGCCGAACAACGCTGGAGCGGGTACGCGCGCAGCGTGCTGGCCTTCTCCGCGATCTCCATCCTGTTCCTTTACGCCTTCCAGCGGCTGCAGGACAAGCTGATCCTCAGCCTGGGATTTCCCCCGGTGACCGACCACATCGCCTGGAACACGGCCGTCAGCTTCGTCACCAACACCAACTGGCAGGCCTACTCCGGCGAGTCCACCATGGGCCACCTGGTGCAGATGGCCGGCCTGGCGGTGCAGAACTTCGTCTCCGCCTCCGTCGGCATCGCGGTGGCGATCGCGCTGGTGCGGGGCTTCGCCCGCAGCCGCACCGATGAGCTGGGCAACTTCTGGGTCGACCTGGTCCGCGGCACCGTGCGCGTTCTGCTGCCCATCGCCTTCGCCGGCGCCCTCATCCTGGTCGCCGGCGGCCTGGTGCAGAACTTCACCGGCCCGCACGAGATCACCACGCTCACCGGCGGCACCCAGAACATGACCGGCGGGCCCGTGGCCGGCCAGGAGGTCATCAAGGAACTCGGCAACAACGGTGGCGGCTTCTACAACACCAACTCCGCCCATCCATTCGAGAACGCCACCAACTGGACCAACTGGTTCGAGATCCTCCTCATCCTGCTCATCCCCATCGCGTTGCCGCGCACCTTCGGGCGCATGGTGGGCGACCGGCGGCAGGGGTACGCGATCGTCGCGATCATGGGCGTGCTCGCCTTCACCGGCATCGCCGTACTGACCGCCCTGGAGATCGCGCACGGCGGCACCGTGCCGCAGGCGGTCGGCGCGGCGATGGAAGGCAAGGAGGTGCGCTTCGGCGTGCCCGACTCGGCCACGTTCGCCGCCTCCACCACCCTGACGAGCACCGGCGCGGTGAACTCCTTCCACGACTCCTTCACCGCCCTGGGCGGCATGGTGGCGATGGTCAACATGATGCTGGGCGAGGTCGCACCCGGCGGCGCCGGCGCGGGCCTGTACGGCATGCTGGTCCTGGCCGTGATCACGGTCTTCGTGGCCGGGCTGATGGTCGGCCGCACCCCCGAGTACCTGGGCAAGAAGATCGGCGCCCGCGAGATCAAGCTCGCCTCGCTGTACTTCCTGGTCACTCCGGCCCTGGTGCTCACCGGCACCGCGCTGGCCATGGGCTCGCCGGAGCAGCGCGCCGGCATGCTCAACTCCGGCCCGCACGGCTTCTCGGAGGTCCTGTACGCCTTCACCAGCGCCTCCAACAACAACGGCTCGGCCTTCGCCGGCATCACCGTCAACACCCCCTGGTACGACACCGCGCTCGGCCTGTGCATGGCCTTCGGCCGCTTCCTGCCCATCGTCCTGGTGCTCGCGCTGGCCGGCTCGCTGGCCCGCCAGGCACCGGTACCGGCGTCGGCGGGCACGCTGCCCACCCACCGGCCGCAGTTCGTCGGCATGGTGATCGGCGTGACCGTGATCCTGGTCGCGCTCACCTTCCTCCCGGCCCTGGCGCTGGGCCCGCTCGCAGAAGGGCTCCTGTGACAATGTCCACACCCGTGCAGGAGGCTCCGGCCCGGCGCGCGGCCCAGCGGGTCCAGCGGATGGGCGGCGGCCTCCTCGATCCCCGGCAGCTCGTCCGCTCGCTTCCCGACGCGGTGCGCAAGCTCAATCCCGTCACGCTGTGGCGTAATCCGGTCATGCTGGTCGTGGAGGTCGGCGCGGCGTTCACCACCGTGCTCGCGATCGCCGACCCGTCGTTCTTCGCCTGGGCGCTCGTGGTCTGGCTCTGGCTGACCGTGATCTTCGCCAACCTCGCCGAGGCGGTCGCCGAGGGCCGGGGCAAGGCCCAGGCCGCCACGCTGCGCGCGGCCAAGCGCGACACCGTCGCCCGCCGGCTGCTCAGCCGCGACGACCCGGATCGGTGGGAGGAGGTCGGCGCGACCGAACTGCGTCAGGGCGACGTCGTCGTGGTCACGGCGGGGGAGATCATCCCCGGTGACGGTGATGTGGTCGACGGCATCGCCAGCGTGGACGAATCCGCCATCACCGGCGAGTCCGCCCCGGTCATCCGCGAGTCCGGCGGCGACCGCTCCGCCGTCACCGGCGGTACCAAGGTGCTCTCGGACCGGATCGTCGTCCGGATCACCCAGAAGCCCGGCGAGAGCTTCATCGACCGGATGATCTCGCTGGTCGAGGGCGCGAACCGGCAGAAGACCCCCAACGAGATCGCGCTGAACATCCTGCTCGCCGCCCTGACGATCATCTTCCTGGTGACGACGGCGACCATGCAGCCGCCGGCCGTCTACGCCAAGGCCACCAATCCCGGCGTACCGGACTCGCTCGCCCTCACCGCCGACGGCGTCACGGGCATCGTCCTGGTGTCGCTTCTGGTGTGTCTGATCCCGACCACGATCGGCGCGCTGCTGAGCGCGATCGGCATCGCCGGCATGGACCGCCTGGTCCAGCGCAACGTGCTGGCCATGTCCGGCCGCGCGGTCGAGGCCGCCGGCGACGTCAACACGCTGCTGCTGGACAAGACCGGCACCATCACGCTCGGCAACCGTCAGGCGTCGGAGTTCCTCCCCGTCCCCGGCGTCCCGGCGATGGAACTGGCCCGAGCCGCCCAGTTGTCGAGCCTGGCCGACGAGACCCCCGAGGGCCGCTCCATCGTCGTGTACGCCAAACAGGCCTACGGCCTGCGCGAACGCGAGCCGGGCGAACTGTCCCGGGCCACCTGGGTGCCCTTCACCGCGCAGACCCGGATGAGCGGCGTCGACGTGGACGGCCGTCAGGTGCGCAAGGGGGCGGCCACGGCGGTGATGAAGTGGGTACGCGACCGCGGCGGCCACCCCACCGACGACGTCGGCCACCTGGTCGACGGCATCTCCGCCTCCGGCGGCACCCCCCTGGTGGTCGGCGAGATCGACGGCGGCGTCGCCCGGGTGCTGGGCGTGATCCACCTCAAGGACGTGGTCAAGGCGGGCATGCGCGAGCGCTTCGACGAGATGCGCCGCATGGGCATCCGCACCGTCATGATCACCGGGGACAACCCGGCCACCGCGAAGGCCATCGCCCAGGAGGCCGGCGTGGACGACTTCCTCGCCGAGGCCACTCCCGAGGACAAGCTCGCCCTCATCAAGCGGGAGCAGGAGGGCGGCCGGCTGGTCGCGATGACCGGCGACGGCACCAACGACGCCCCCGCCCTGGCCCAGGCCGACGTCGGCGTCGCCATGAACACCGGCACCTCCGCCGCCAAGGAGGCCGGGAACATGGTCGACCTCGACTCCAACCCGACCAAGCTCATCGAGATCGTAAGGATCGGCAAACAGCTCCTCATCACCCGCGGCGCGCTGACCACCTTCTCCATCGCCAACGACATCGCCAAGTACTTCGCGATCATCCCGGCGATGTTCGCCGCGGTCTATCCGGGCCTGGACACGCTCAACATCATGCGCCTCACCAGCCCGCAGTCCGCGATCCTCTCCGCGGTCATCTTCAACGCGATCGTCATCGTCGCGCTGATCCCGCTGGCGCTGCGCGGCGTGCGCTACCGGCCCTCCGGCGCCGCCAGGCTGCTGTCGCGCAACCTGTACCTCTACGGGCTGGGCGGCATCATCACCCCCTTCCTCGGCATCAAGATCATCGACCTGGTCATCCAGTTCCTTCCGGGAATGTGAACGATGCACCGTCTGCCAAGCTGGATCCGCCTGCACCTGGCCGCGCTGCGCGCGCTCCTCGTCCTCACCGTGATCACCGGCGTGGCGTACCCGCTGCTCGTCACCGCGGTGGCACAGGTGGTGTTCCACGACAAGGCCAACGGCTCACCCGTCGGCAAGGACGGCAGGACCGTGGGCAGCGCGCTGGTCGGCCAGCCCTTCACCGACTCCGGGGGCAACCCCGTCAGAACCTACTTCCAGAGCCGCCCCTCGGCGGCCGGCGACGGCTACGACATGCTCTCCACCGCCGCGAGCAACCTCGGCCCCGAGGACGTCGTGGACACCCTGCCGGTGCCCGGCGCCACCGACGACGAGGGCAACCCCGACAAGGGCAAAAAGTCGCTGCTCACCCAGGTCTGCGCCCGCTCCAAGGCCATCGGGGAACTGGAGGGCGTCTCGGGCGCCCGGCCGTACTGCACCCCCGACGGCGTGGGGGCGGTGCTGAAGGTCTTCCCCGCCGTCGGCACCCCCGCCCGAGCGGTCAGCGTCAACCAGGCCTGCCCGGCCACCCCGTTCATCGCCACCTACCAGGGCGTGACCGTAGAGTGCGGCAAACCCGGCGAAGACTACTCGGCCGGGCGAACGGTGCCGGTACGCGGCACGGCGACCGCCGTAGTGCCCCCCGACGCGGTCACCGCCTCCGGCTCCGGCCTGGACCCGCACATCTCCGTCGCCTACGCAGACCTGCAGGCCCCCCGCGTCGCCCGCGAACGCGGCCTGCCACTCGACCGGGTCAAGGCCCTGATCAGGGACAACACGACCGGCCGCACCCTGGGCTTCATGGGCGAGCCCGCGGTTGACGTCCTGCGTCTCAACCTCGCCCTGGACGGCGCCAAGGACTGACCGGCGCAGGCGCGGTCCGCCGCACGGCGGCTCCCGGGTACGCGGGATGGAACGGCTTCGGGCTACGGGCGTTCGACGCGGGTGGGGTTGCCGCGGATGAGGTCGTCGTGGATGCGCCAGCGGGTGGTGGTGACGGCGCGCTCGGCCGCCTCGTTGTCGCGTTCGACGCGCTCGCGCAGCAGGCGCAGGGCGATGCGGCGGTTGAGGCTGAACTGCCGTTCGGTGTCGACCACGACGACGATGCCCGAGGGACGGTGGGTCGCCCGCGCCGCCGTACTGGCCTTGTTTCGGTGTTGGCCGCCGGGGCCGCCGGTGCGGCAGGCGACGACGTCGACATCCGCTTCCGAGAAGGTCGTGCGCGGGGCGTCGATCTGGCAGGGCTGGGCGATGATGTACCAGTTCTTCCGGCCGGTGCTCGACCGGTAGGGGCTGGGGGCCTGCCAGCACAGCGTGCCGGTCCACGAGGCGGCGAACGGCTCGGCGGCCTCTCCGGTGATCTCGATCAGGACCGAGCGGTAGGTGCCGGGGCGGTCCGCCGGGACGGTCTCGATTCGGCGGACGTTCAGCTTCCGCCGGTTGGCGTCGGCTTCCAGGCGGCGCAGCAGCCGGGCCAGCGCCCAGGCGCACTCCTGCGGGCCGCGCCCCGCCGACAACAGCAGGTGGACGCTCACGGCCGCCCCCGACCGCGGCGCTGGTCCCGGTGGTCCCGGTGGCCCCGGTGGTCGCGCCGGGGCGTGTCGGCGAGCTCGGCCGTCTTGTAGGTGACCAGGGGAACCGTGGTGGCCACGGGGGTGGCCAGGTCGTGCTCGACGAGGTCGTCGATGACCTGCTCGATGCGCTTGTACGCCGACGGCGCCTCCTCGAAGAGCAGCTGGCGGTCGCCGCACACCACCAGCGAGCCCACCGGCGTACGGCGCAGCTCCTCCACCGTGTGCTTGGCCCGGCCCCGGCGCAGGGCGTCGGCGCGTGACATCTTGCGGCCCGCGCCGTGCGCCACCGAGTGGTTGGCCTCCGGTCCGGCGTGGGCGGCCACGAGGTAGGAGGGGGTGCCGCGGGTGCCGGCGATCAGGACGTCGCGTCCGTCGCCCGGCGCCGCCCCCTTGCGGTGCAGGTAAACGCCGTCACGGACCTCGACCAGGTTGTGGCACTGGTCGACGAGCGGCTCGGTGGGCTCCGCGCCCAGGGCGTAGGCGACCCGGGCGGCGAGCAGCCGCCGGTTGAGCGATCCCCAGCGCACGGCGTCGTCGTGCGCTGCCAGGTAGGCGGCGGGATCCTGGGCCGGGCCCGCGCCGTGGACCTCGGTGTGCGCCCGCAGGATGCGTTCGCCAAGTCCCCGGGAGCCGCTGTGGACGACGAGGACCAGGTCGCCAGCGGCGAGCCCGAGGCGGCTCGCGTGCTCCGGCTCGAAGACGGTGCCGATGCGCGCCAGCTCGACGAAGTGGTTGCCCCGTCCGACCGTCCCGAGGCCCTCGACGTACCCGGCGGGGATGTCGCCCTTCAGGACGCTCCACGCCGGGTCGTCGTCCTCGGGGTCCAGCGCACGGTCCAGGTCGGGGAACCGGGCGGCGAGCTTCTCCGGTACGGCGCGCTTGAGCTTGATGGGGAAGACGGCGATGCCGCAGCCGATGTCGGAGCCCACCAGGAACGGGTACAGCACGGTCGACGTCATGGCCGCGCCGATGGGGGCGCCCTTGCCGGGATGCAGGTCCGGCATGCCGGCGACGTGCACCATGCCGTCGAGGGCGGCCACCTGGTGGCACTGCGCGACGGCGTCGGACTCGATCCAGCTTGTCGGTGACGCGAACACGGTGACTGTGGACAAGAACGCTCGCTTCGCTGTGGAGGGCATGCGGGGACGGCGCTCCGACGCGCGCCTGCGCCCTGGTATCGCGAACGGCGCCGCGCTGGTCGTCAGAACATCACGGGACACCACGTTCCTAGAGCCCGTTGGGACGAGGCAAGCGATTTTCGGCAGGCTGATGTCACAGGCCGGTGCGCGCCCATGCCGGAAGGTCGAACAGGGCCACTCCGGCCGCGCCTCCGACGGCCATCGCCGTTCCATCGGAGGTGACTTCGCAGGAGCTGAGCGCGGTGTCGAGGGCCAGTACGCAGGATGGCCCTGCCGGGTCCAGCGAGCGGAGACCCACGAAGCCGGCCGAGGTGACGGTGCCGACCCAGGAGGGGGTGGCGGTAACGTCCCAGACCGCGCCCCCGCCGCCGTCGATGGTCCGCGTCATCACGCTCTCGCCCGTCTCCCAGGGGGACCAGACCACCGCCTGCCCGTCGTACCCCGCCGAGACCACACGCGACTCGTCGATCCAGCGGATCGCGCCGACGCTGCTCTTGTGGCCCGTGAGCCAGCGGACCGCGCGGCCGTCCACGGCGTACACGCCGATCGCGGAGCCGGTCGTGGCCAGCGCCAGCCACCGGCCGGTGGGGTCGAAGTCCAGGCCGTTCGCCAGATCGGGGGCTTCGAGCAGGCGCGTCACGGCGAGATCCCGGCTCTCCATGACGGCGATCTCCTTGTTCCCGGCGACCGCCACCGAGGAGCCGTCGGGCGACCAGGCCACCGCGCCCGGCAGCTGCACGGGAGAGCGGACGGCGACGGGTCTCGGCTCCCGGCCGGACTCCAGCTCCCGTACGTCCCAGAGCAGAAGCGGGCCGTGCTCCGCGACGGTGAGCAGGCGAGAGCCGTCGGGAGAGTACGCCAAGGCCCGCACGCCCTCCCGGTGCGCGTCGAGGACCCGCGGGGCGTCCGGCCGCGCGGTGTCCACCAGGATCAAGCGGCCGTCCACCCCGCCTCCGGCGATGACACCGCGGTACGGGTGGCAGCGCAGGCAGTTCACCCCGAAACGCCGCACCGTCGCGGAGGGCTCCTCCAGGTTGAAGATCCGCGCGTCGTTCTGCGCGGCGACCGCCAGCAGGGCACGCCGCGGATGCCATGACACGGCCGCGACCCGCTGGCCGTTGTAGTCCAGCCGGGGGCGGGCCGAGAAGGTGCGCCGCCACCCCGTCCGCTCCGGCGGGTCGTGCCGATCCCGCGGATCGTCCGGGTCGTCCGGGTCGCGCGGATCATCGGACGCGCCGGGCCCGGATTCGCCGCCGTCGGCGGACCAGAGCGCCACGGCCCCATCCTGAAGCCCGGCGGCGAGCCACGCGCCGTCATGGCTCCAGTCGACCGAGGTGACCCAGCCGACCTTTTCACTGGTGCCGACGAGGTCCGGGGGCCGTCGGCCGAAGTCGGCCAGGGCGAGCCCGTGCGACGCGCCCCCGATGACGACCTGCGCGCCGCCGGGACGCACGGTCAGCCCGCGCGGCGAGTTGAGCCCGGTCGTCACGCCGGATGCCGGGTCGCCGGCGAGGACCGCGGCCGTGCCGTCGCCGTGGACCAGGACCAGGCCGACGCCGGCCGCCCACTGCATCGCCCGAATCGCCGACCGGGAACCCGTGGCCTGGATCCTGGTGGCGCCCCGCTCCGCGCCCTGCTCCGCGCCCCGCTCGACGTCCCAGATCACGACGTCGCCGTCGGCCCGGCCGATGGCGAGACCCGACGGGGTCCACGCCAGGCAGGTCAGCTCGACGTCCGCGTCGTAGCGGTCCGAGACCTCCCCGAAGATGGGCTCGACGAGGCACACGGTGGACTCGCCCACGAGGGCGGCGAGGTGGACCCGGTCGGGCGCCCAGGCCAGCGCGTTGACGGCGGCCTCCAGTTCGATCACCCGCAGCGCGCCGCCCGCCTCGCCCCAGACGCGGATCACGCCGTCGGCCGCGCCCGCCGCCAGCTTCGCCCCGTCCGGCTGCCAGCTCAGCGAGATGACCCGGTCCAGATGCCCGGTGAGCACCCGCATCTGGCGGCCGTCCGGCCGGTCCGGCATCGGACCCGTGGCGACCAGCGCCTCCGCCAGCGCCTCGTCCCGGAAGGCGACCGAGCGGCGGGTCAGGGGATCGCCGGACAGCCGCGCCCAGAGCGTCGCTGCGACCCCCACCGGGTCCTCGACGCGCATCGCGAGATGGCCCTCCAAATCGACGACGCGGGACAGCGCCGCCGTACGCGGGTCGTCCTCGTCCGCGGCGCGCAGCACGGCGACGTCGGCGGCGAGGCCCGCGACGCCGCCCTGCAGCGTCCTGCGCACCATGAACCGCAGGTCGAACAGGAGCTCGCGCAGGTGATCCGCCCCGCCGGTGAACATCAGCAGGTACGCCAGGCGGTCCAGGTCGCCCGCGTACGCGTCGTCGATCAGATCCCAGCGGCCCTGCGCGCAGTGGCTCCGGGAGACGGCGAGCAGCCGCGCCGCCCACTCCTCGACGTACGGCCGGTGCGCGGACAGCACATGGTCGCGGATCACATCGTGCAGCCGTACGCCGCTCGCCTCCGCGGACCCGAGCAGCGAGCGGTCGGCGAGGCGGTCGCACACGGACCGAACCTCAAGATCGTCGCATTCCCACAGCTCGGCGAGCGCGTCGAACCCGATCGTCTGATCGGGCGGGAACGCGCCAAGGCTCAGGAACCGCTCGCGCAGCCGCTGCCCGCGGGGGTCGGCGGCCAGGTCCTGCACGCCGATCTCCAGCACCTCGCGGACGGTGCGCGACTCGACGTCGGCGAGGTCGTCGGCCCCGGTGAGCCCCCGGGCGTCCAGCCGGCGGACGAGGTCGGCGACGACCCGCTCCAGCGGCATCCCGGCCGCGCGAACGGTCCGGGCGCGCAGCACGCCGTTGAGGATGCCGAGCACGACCGGCCAGCGGTGGCTGCGTTCGTACAGCGGGAACAGCAGGGACCGCGACGCGCCGGGCACGTCCTTGCCGAGCAGGTCGATCGCCTGCCGGGGGCTCATCCGCTCGACGGGGATGACCCGCGCCTCTCGCGGCAGCACGTCGGCCCGGCGGCTCGTCACCAGGCGCACGCAGCCCGATCCCCCGCGCAGGAACGGTTCGAGGTCGCCGGGGCTCCACACGTTGTCGAGGACGAGCAGGACCCGGCGGCCCTCCAGCGCCTCGCCGAGCCCGGCCGCGGCGGCGTCCACCGAGCCGAACCGGGCGGGCGGACGGCCGGTGACGCGGGCCGCCGCGTCGGCGAGCAGCGTCGTGAGCACCGGGTTCTGCCCGACCTCCAGCCACACGATCCCGTCGGGGAACAGCGCCCTGACCCGGTCCAGCCGGCACACGTCCAGCGCCAGCGTCGTCTTGCCGAACCCGCCCGTGCCGTGCAGCGCCGCCGTCGAGGCCAGGCCGACCGCTCCCCCGCCGCACGCCGTGAGCGCCTCCAGCTCCTCGACGACGTGCCGCCGCTCGGCCTCGCGCGGCACGAAGTGATCGGGCAGCCGGGGCAGCAGGGGCGGCGGCCCGTGCTCCTTGTGCTCGTACGAGGCCCGCGCCCTGCGCAGCGCGGCCAGCCAGCCCTGCAGCCGCGCCGGGGCGACGCCGCACACCACCAGGAACGTGACCAGCGCCTGCTCGCTGGGCAGTTGCGGCCTGCCGCCGCCGGTGAAACCGCTGATGTTGCTCCGGGTCAGCCGCATCGGCGGCCATCCGGTCCCGCTGATGCGCCGTCCGCGCATGCCCCGCACCAGTTCGTCGGATCTGTACTCGATCCCGGCCAGGGAGAGCCCGGCGCGCCGTTTCACCTCCGCCAGGCAGGCGCGCAATTCGGCCCGCGTCCGCACCTCGGCGGGATCCACACCGTTCACCGGTGTACGGTGCGTCGTCATCCGTCTGCTCTGCCCTGCCCAGGTCACGGCGGCGCTCTGTACGGCACTCTGTACGGCGGCTGTACGGCGGGGCTGCCGTACACCCCCGGCGTCCGGCGAACTGATGGCTCAGCCTCCGATCCCAAGAGAGCGTGAACATGAGCCAGAATGATTACACCATCACCGGACGAAACGGCCCATCGGAACGCGCCAACCCGAGGCCGCCCGCGCGGCCCCGCGTCTTCGTGTCCTACGCCCACGAGTCCGACGACCACCGGAGGGCGGTCCTGTCGCTGTGCGTCCTGCTCGTCTCCTGCGGGGTGGACGTGCACGTGGACCGCTGGTACCTGGAGGTCCGGCGGGACTGGCAGGTGTGGGCGACCAGGCAGATCCTCGACGCCGACTTCGTCCTCGTCGTCGCGTCCGAGCAGTGCCGACAGGCCGGGGACGGGACGGGCCCGGTGCACGGCCGCCTCGGCCTCCGGTCGGAGATGCGGCTGCTGCGCGAGCTCTACCATGCCGACCCCGACACGTGGACGCGGCGCGTCCTGCCGGTGATCCTCCCCGGCCGCGGCGTCCACGAGATCCCGCTGTTCCTCCAGCCTCGGACCGCGGATCATTACGTGGTCACGTCCTTCACCCCGGAGGGGGCCGACGATCTCCTCCGGATCCTGCACGGCACGCCGTCGTGCTCGCCGCCGACGCCGCACCGGCTCCGGCTCGGGTAGCGCGGTGGCGCCCGGACGGGCCTTTCGGTACGGCGCGGCCTTTCGGCCATCCCTCACCTTCCGCATCGGCGGCCCGTTCCGGGGCTCTCGACCCAACGTGGCCCACCCCGCGGCCGGGGGCAACGGGTTGCCTGTTGCGCGTTAAGGAAACCCGAAACCCAGGCCACGAGGGGGCTATTTGGGGGCTATAAGGCGGCGATCCGGTCGGCGACCGCCGCCGCCTCGGGCGCGCCGAGCCTGCGGAACTGGGCGAGCGCGGCCCGCCAGTGCTCCTCCGCCTCCTCCCGCCGCCCACGGGCGAACGCCACCTCGCCGAGGCCGCGCAGCGCCCGCGCCTCCTCGTACGGGCTGTGGCAGTCGCGGCCGTCCTTGACGCCGCGGGCCAGCCAGGACTCGGCCCGGTCCAGGTCGCCGGCGCGCAGCCACGCCTCGCCGAGGCAGTTCACGGCCATCACGGCGTCGATCGACGGTTGCCGCGGCGGGTCGCGGAACGCCTCGTACGCCATCGTCATGTGGGCGATCGCCTGGTCGTACCGGCCCAGTTCGAGCTCCACCAGGCCGATGCTGCGCAGCGTGATCGCCCGGTTGCGCTCCTTGCGGTGCTCGGTGTAGAAGGCCAGGGCCTCCTCGTTGAGCCGCAGCGACTCCTCGTGGTCGCCGCGCAGGTAGGCGATGCCGGCGTGGTTGGCGAGGGCGTTCGCGCGGGCGTGCCCGTTCCCGGCGGCGGGCAGGCGGTCCATGACGACGCGGAACTGCGCGTCCGCCTCGTCCAGCCGGCCGATCTCCATGAGCGCCAGGCCGAGGTTGTTCCGCGTCATCGCCTCCCCGTCGGGATCCCGCGCGCGTTCCGCGGCGGCGAGCGCCCAGGTGTGCGTGGCCAGCCAGTCGTCCCACTGCTTGGTGAGGAAGAAATGGCCGCGCAGCAGGGCCGCCAGCCGCCAGCAGGCGGAGTCGTCGCCGATCTCGTACGCCAGCCTGCAGGTCGCCACGAGGTTGCGCTGCTCGGCCGTGAGCCACGCGTACGCCGAGGTCTCGTCCGCGAACGGAGCGCGGTGCCCGGTCGGCTCGACCGGCGGCCGGTAGCGCTCCGGCGTGATCTGCGCGTCCGCGCGCGCCGTCATGTCCAGCGACCAGGCGACCAGCCTGCTCCGGGCCGCCTCACGGACCGGCTCCGGCAGGATCGAGTGCGCCTTATGGCGGGCGAAGTCGCCGATGAGGTCGTGAAACTCAAAACGCCAGTCGGAGTTCCGCTCGACGAGCCGCGCGCCGACCAGACGCTCCAGGTACCGGCGGGCGGAGGCGAGGTCGCAGCCCGCGAGGGCGGCGAGGTGGTGCGCGGTCCAGTCGGCGCCGGGCAGGAGGCCGAGCAGCCCGAGGATCTCCCGCAGGTGTCCCGGCAGCGCCCGGTAGGAGACCTCGAACGCGGAGCGGACGCTGCGCTCCCCGTCCTCGATCTCGGCGAGGCGGTCGCCGGTCTCCGCCGCGGACGAGGCGAGCTCCTCGATCGGCGAGAGCCGCGACCGGGCCGCCATGATGACGAGGGCGAGCGGCAGGCCGTCGCACAGGCGGACGATGCGCTCGACGTGCTCCTGCTCCGCCTCGGTGTCGAGGATGGCCCGGAAGAACCGCACGCCCTCCTCCTGCGGCAGCGGGTCGAGCCCCAGGTGGAAGGCCTCGTCGAGCGAGCTCAGCCGGCCCCGGCTGGTCACCAGGATCCGGGAGGCGGACAGGGCCGGGATCAGCGGCCGGACCTGGTCGGAGTGGATCGCGTTGTCGAGCACGAGCAGGACGCGCCGGCGGGCGAGGTGGGCGCGGAAGCGTGCCGAGCGCTCGTCCGGGTCGGCGGGCACGGGCAGGTCGAGGCGGCGCAGTAATCGGTCGAGCGCCTCCGCGGCCGTCAGCGGGGGCACGTTTCCGGTGTAGCCGCGCAGGTCGAGGAAGAGGCAGCCGTCGGGGAAGCGTCCGGCGAGCGCCCGCGCGACATTGATCGCCAGCGCGGTCTTGCCCACTCCGGCCATTCCGTCGATCACGCAGACCGGCTCGCCGCCGGGGTCGCCGGAGGGCGCGGACAGCCGGGAGACCAGCGTGGCGAGTTCCTCCCCGCGGCCGACGAACGACTGGGGTCCGTTGGGCAGCCCCGACGGGGCGGCGGCGGGCATGGCGGGCGGCGTCCCCGACAGCAGCCGGGCCAGCTCGCCGTCCGCCGCCAGGACGCTGTCGAGATGCCACGCCTGGTCGAACGGCGGCAGGGCGCGCCCGTTCTCGATCTTGCTCAGGTGGCCCTTGCTGTAGTAGGCGATGCGAGCCAGGTCGTTCAGCGAAAGTCCCCGCTCCAGCCGACGGCGGCGCAGCTCCTGCCCGAAGCTCGGCCGCGGCTCGGTCATCGCGCACCCCCCTGGCTCGCTCCCTCGGACCAGTATGCGCCGACGGCGTCGTCGGCAGACGCGACCGCCCCGGCTGCGGGCGGGTGATCCGTAACGTGTCCGCAAAACGGGCTGATGCAGTGAAAAAGCCTAAACGTTCTCGTTGGCGCGGATTTGTGAGCCTCGCAGGGCTTGCATGGAAGGGACGTCATGAGGCTACCCGTGGCCGCGCGCTTGCGCGGCCTCACCGCCTTGATCGTGGCGACGGCGACCGTGGCCGTCGCGATCCCCGCGCCCGCGGCCGCCGCCGACACCTGGTCGGTCGTACCGGTCGGCGATGGATTTCGAGTGACGTTACGCCGTGAAAAACCATTACCTGTCCGAAATGCCGCGCCCGAACTGGCGGTCAACGGCCGGTCGCTCGGCCTCGCCACCGAGAGCGACGACGGCCGCACGCTCACCTTGGTCACCTCCGACCCCCGGGCGGCCGCCGCCCGGAGCGTCGAGGTGGCCTGGAACGGCGTCGTCGAATCCCCCACCACGCCCGCGGCCGTTTACATCCCTCCGGCGGACCCGCGGCCGTCCACGATCGACACCGATCCGGGGGTGGCCGGGCCGTACGAGGTCGAGGAGAGCCGCTACGACCTGGGCGACACCGCGATCAGCCTGAGAGGCCTCAGCGGCCGGCGCGGCGAACTGCGCGCCGAGGTCTACCTGCCCAAGGGCGTCCCCGGACGCCTGCCGCTCGTGCTCTTCCTGCATGGCCGCCACGCCCCCTGCTACGACCCGGTCACCCGGCAGACCAGCGCGAGCCCCTGGCCATGCCGCACCGGGCAGCGGCCGGTCGAGAGCTTCGCCGGTTTCAAAGGCCCGGCCCGCGCGCTGGCGAGCCACGGGTACGCGGTCGTGTCGGTGAGCGCCAACGCCGTCAACGCCTTCGACGCCAACTTCTCCGAGGACCGGGGCGCGGCGGCCCGCGGCGAGCTCATCCTGCGCCACCTCGACCTGATCAACGACGCCGCGGCCGGCAGGGGCGATCTCGCGCTGGTCGCGCTGTTCCGGGACCGGATCGACATGGGCAACATCGGCCTGATGGGGCACTCGCGCGGCGGCGAGGGCGTCGCCAAGGCGGTGCTCATGAACTCCGGCCGACCCAGGCCGTACGGCATCCGCGCGCTGCTGCCAATCGCGCCGACCAACCTCGCCCGCGCGTCCCTGCCGGGCATCCCGACCGCGACGCTGCTGCCGTACTGCGACGGTGACGTCTCCAACCAGCAGGGCCAGCACTTCTACGACGACTCGCGGTACGCCATGCCCGGCGACCCCGCGTTCCGGTCGGCGCTGCTGGTGATGGGCGCCAACCACAACTTTTTCAACACCGAGTGGACCCCCGGCCTGGCGGCCGCGCCCGCGTCCGACGACTGGTCGAACGACAACGACCCGGTCTGCGGCAGCCAGGCGCCGCCCCGGCTGAGCGCGGCCGAGCAGTACGCCGTCGGCACCGCCTTAATCGCCGGGTTCTTCCGCCTGGTCCTGGGCCGGGAGACCGCGCTGCTGCCGCTGTTCGACGGCAGCGGCAAGACCGTCGCCTCGACCGGCCGCGCCGTCGTGTACGCCGTCGCCCAGCCCCCGGCCTCCAGCCGGATCGACGTGGCGACCTTCGCCGGCTCCTCCCGCGCCATCGTGTCCGGGAACGCCACCGGCGCCATCTGCGCGAGCATGCTCGGCCACTCGCCGCAGAGCGGCCTGCCGTCCTGCGCGACCCGGCTGACCACCGCGCAGGCGCCGTCCTGGGCCCCGGCGGCGTACCTGCCGAACGCCGTCGCCACCCCGGTGATGCGCTTCACCTGGCGGGACCGCTCGGGAAAACTGACCGTGCCCCTCCGGCCGGGCTCGCGGGACGTCTCCACGGCCACGATGCTCAGCTTCCGCGTCGCCCGCGACGAGAACGTCCCGGCGTCCGCCCCGCTCGACATGACCATCACCCTGGTCGACGGGCGCGGCCACAGCGTCACCGTGCCGGTGTCGACGCTCAGCCCCGCGCTGACCCCCCTGCCCGGCACCCTCCCCCCGCTGTCGAAAACCTGGCTGCGGACCGTCCAGCTGCCGCTGAGCGGCCTCAACGACCTCGAAACGAGCGACATCAAGGAGGTGACGCTCGCCGGGGCGTCCGACACCGGCGGCGTCTACCTGGCCGACCTCGCCTTCACCCGGCCCCAGGTCGGCGAGGAGAGCATCGCGGACCTGCCGCAGGTGTGGGTCGGCGACCTCACCGTCCCCGAGGGCGACGGCCCCGGCGAGGCACGGATCCCGCTGATCCTGTCCAAGCCGTCGAGCGCGCCGGTGACGGTCTCCGTCCAGGCACTCCCCGCCGGCGCCGACCCGGTGATCACGCAGGTCGCGGCCACCGTGACGATCCCGCCCGGGCACACCGACGGCGTCTTCACCGTACCGCTGACCGGCAACACCGCCCCGGCGACGGCGATCCAGTCCTACCCGGTGATCGCGGGCGTCTCCGCGAACGCCACCATCGGGGACGGCTTCGCCCGCCTGGTCGTCACCGACGACGACGCGGTCGGCTGAACGGCGGCTCGTGCCGCGGCCGTCCGATCACAAGGCGGACAGGCTCTGCTCGGTCCAGATGCATTTGCCGGTGGCCGTGTAGCGGGTGCCCCAGCGCTGGGAGAGCGCGGCGACGAGCTGGAGTCCCCGCCCGCCCTCGTCGGTGTCGGAGGCGCGGCGGATGCGCGGCACGGTGAGACTTCCGTCGGAGACCTCGCAGATGAGGCAGCGGCTGCGCAGCAGGCGCAGCTGTATGGGCCCTCTGGCGTGCCGGACGACGTTGCCGATCAGTTCGCTGACCAGCAGCTCGGTCGTCATGGCGAGGCCGTCCAGATCCCAGGCCGCCAGTTGCTCACGGACCAGCGAACGCGCCTGACCCGCCGCCCGGGGATCCTCGGGCAGGTCCCAGGAGGCGACGTCGTCGTCGAGCACGTTGGTACGGGCGACCAGCAGCGCGGCGTCGTCGGGGCTGGCGTGCCCGGGCGGCATCAGGGCGGCGGTCACGGCATCGCACAGCGACTCCAGGAAGTCGTCCTGCCGGGCCGGGTCGCCGTCGCCCCGGCGCGTACGCGACGGATCACGATGCCGACCCGGCGCACGGCGAGCGCCGTCGGCCAGGATCTCCGCCAGACAGGCGATGCCCTGGTCGATGTCCCGGCCGGGGGCTTCGACCAGGCCGTCGGTGTAGAGGGCCAGGAGGGTTCCCTCGGGCACCTGCGTCTCGACCACGTCGAAGGGCGGGGTCGCCGCGCCCAACAGGGGGTTGGGCCGAGCCTGGACGACCCGGACGGTGCCGTCCGGATGCACGATGAGCGGCGGCGGGTGCCCGGCGGTGGAGAAGGCGCAGACCCGGGTGGTGGGGTCATAGACGGCGTACAGGCAGGTGGCGTAGAAGTCGTCGCCGAGGTCGATGACCAGATCGTTGAGGTGGGTGAGCAGTTCGTCGGGCGGCAGTTCGAGGTCGGCCAGGGTGTGCACCGCCGTACGCAGCCGCCCCATCATGGCGGCCTCGGTGAAGCCGTGGCCCATGACGTCCCCGATGACCAACGCGACACGCTCGCTGGACAGGGGGATGACGTCGTACCAGTCGCCGCCCACCTCCATGTCCTTGCCCGCGGGCAGGTAGCGGGCGGCGGCCGTGACGGCAGGCACCGATGGCAGGGTGCGAGGGAGCAACGCGTGCTGGAGTTCCTGGGCGCGGTTGTGCTCGGCGTCGAAGAGGCGAGCACGTTCCAGCGTCTGGGCGAGCAGCCCGCTCAGCGCGGTGAGCAGGCTGCGCTCCTCGCCGGAGAACTCACGGGCCTGGTCGAAGGAGATGACACAGACGCCGAAGGCATGGCCCGAAACGATCAGCGGCAGGAGCGCCCACGCGTTCTTGCGCCCACGCACCGGCACATCGGCCAGGTGGGGGAAGTATCCGAGATACTCCGCCGTCGAGCTGATGAAGAGGGGGGCGCGTTCCCGGATGGTAAGCGGGATCGGATACTTGTCCGTCATCGGAAAGTGGCAGATGTCGTCGATGAAATCCGGGTCGTATCCGATCGCCCCCGCCGGTCGCAGGTGGTCCCCTTCGACGAAAAGAATGATCAGGCCGGTGGCGCCGAAGGGCGGCAGCACCCGATCCGCGACGGCGTTCACGACATCCTGCACGGTGATCGCCTCAGCGAGCGCCGCGGTCAGCTCCCGCATCCGGGCGGTCCGCCTGGCCGCGGCCCGCTCGCCGGCCGCCGTCGCCCAGGACACCGCCGGCTGGTTGGTGACAGGCGTGTTGTCCCAGCTCTGCCAGGCCGCGGACACCATCCGCCCGGCCTTCCCCCGGCTACGGGCGGCGATCTCCTCCTTCTGCCCGACGGCGACCAGGGCCCCGGAGACCTCCAGCCGCTCGACGAGCCATTCGACCAGCATGCGCAGGAACGCCCGCCCCTCGGCCGAGGGCTCGCCCGGACCCGCCGTCAGCACGCACAGCGTCCCCACCGCCCCGCTCGACGCGATCAGCGGTACGGCCAGAATGCCGCCGCCGACGGGAAAGTTCCACGCTCGTGACCCGCTCCCCGATCGAACGTCGGGCCCACCATCGGCGGTCTGCCACACGACCCCGCCCTCGCGCACCGCGCGCATCGGAGCCGCATGATCATCCCACCCGATCCGCCGCCACTCCCGGGTAAGACCGGGAGGAAGCCCGCTGCTGGCGGCCAGGCACAGTACGGCGTGCCCGTTCTCGCACAGATGCACCATGCCCCCGAGCCCGCCCAGGCCCGCCACGGCATGCTCAAGCGCCAAGCGCAGCAGTTCGTCGCCCTGCAGTTCGTCACCGGCCGCGGCGAGCATGCGCATTCGCTCACCGCCCGGCCGATCAAGCTCGGGGGGCCGTCGCTCGGCCCGTCGGTCGCTCATGCCCACCCCCTCGCCGGATGCTGGACGCGCCTCGCCCGGCGAGTGTCCCATGTCGCCTCCATCGGCCGCAGGCGTCGACGAAAGGTGACACACAACCGCATCCGTCCCCAACTACAACAGCCCGCCTTCGCGGTTATAGTCCCGATCCTTCCCCTCACCTGGGCATATACCGTACGCCGGTCACGCGGGCGCTGCGGCAGGGCGCCAAGCTCCGGGGCGGCTCCCTGGCCGACCGGTCACCAGAGGATCTTCTCAACCAACAACATTAGTCACTCTGACACCAAATCAGGAAGACCTAATAACCTGATATATGAGCGTTAGGGACAATATGGAACCGATCGCCGAGTTTCGGACTACTAAACCAACGGATTTCCGGAGCCCACAAGGAAGTGATCGATCGACATATCAATACGATGACCAAGTGCTACTCTGTCGCCAATCCCCGCAGTGTTTTCCGGGCAAATCCAACCCGAACGAGAATGACCGGCCAGGAGCCCCAGATGAACGGCGTGACGTTGCGGTTGGACGTGGTCACGGGTGGCGACACCCTTCGGCGTGAGCGCCTCACGCGTCTGCTGCACAGGGACATCTCGGTCATCGACGGAGCCGCCGCGGAACTCGCCGAATCAGCCGGCCCTCCAGGCGAGGGGCGCAAGGGCGCGCTCACCGGTGACCTGTTCATAGCCGTCTCCCTCGCGGCGGCGACCGCACGCCCCGCGTTTCAGATGCTGACCACCTTGATCAGGGAGTGGTGCGCGAAGGAACGCCACCGCAAGGTCGTCATCACCGACGGCGATCGGTCGCTTGAGATCACGGGACGTCCGGACGCGGGTCAGGAGCGACTGGTCCGCGAGTTCCTGAATGAGTTCCTGGATCAGGACACGAAGGCGCAGGATCAATGAGACCCGCGCGTCGACGTGCATTGCTCATCGGCACGGAATCCCATCGCGACAGCCGGTACGCGACGCTGCCCTCCACCCCGGTCGACCTCAGTCAAATGCAGCAGGTCCTGGAGAACCGGAGAATAGGCGGATTCGAGCCGGTTCGAGTGCTCACCGATCTGACCGCCGACGACATGCGCGCGGAGATCGCCGAATTCCTGGAATCGTTCGACGCCGATGAACTCGCCCTGCTGTACGTCACCGGACACGGCACCCGGCTCTCGCGTTCGACCGGCGAGTTCTACTTCGTCGCGACCGACACCAATTTCGACCAGGTCGACGAGACCGGAGTGAGTGCCGACTACGTCAACGAACAACTGGAGAACTGCCTGGCCGCCCAGAAGGTGGTATTGCTCGATTGCTGCCGCAGCGGAGGATTCGCCCTCGGCTGGCGCACCAGCGACGTGCACGATCACCGAGTCGCCAAAGGCGCCGCGCAG
Source organism: Thermopolyspora sp. NPDC052614 (assembly GCF_040678635.1). Lineage (NCBI taxonomy): Bacteria > Bacillati > Actinomycetota > Actinomycetes > Streptosporangiales > Streptosporangiaceae > Thermopolyspora > Thermopolyspora sp. NPDC052614. The sequence goes on along the minus strand of NZ_JBFATZ010000009.1, from coordinate 167,563 downwards.
CCCGCGCCGCTGACAGGGCGAGGAGTCTATGTAATTTCCTCCTCTGGGGCGGGCGAAGACTCCTTCGCCGGACCGCAGACCCCCGGGGCTCCCCAGCCGTCCCTGTTCACGGGCGAGGTGGTGCGCACCCTCCTCAGCGGAAAGGCCGCGAAAGACGGAAGCGGGCACGTCTCCGTAGACGACCTCTTCGAGTACGTCAACCGGCAGATGCGCCAACGTCACGGTCAGATCCCCGTGAAATCGGCCTTGCACGTTAATACCCGCATCATCCTGGCCGATTGCCCCCAGGGACGTCCCCCCGTCCTGGCTCCAATCACAAAGGCCGCGAAATCCGCGGCCACCGCCCCTGCCACGTCCGTGACCGCCAAAGCCGCCGCCACGACTCCCTCCTGGGAGCGATTGCTCGACTATTACCGGCAGTGCGTGCTCTCCGACGGAGCGGACCTTCCGCTGCTGAAGGTCCGCGACGAGGGAACGACGTACGCCTGCGTCACCGGCTCCGAACGTTTCCTGTCCGGCGACCTGGATGAGAACGGCTGTGCCGAGGTTCCGCCCGGTGCCGCCGCTCTCGTCGCGAAGGCGGCAAAGGAGGGCGCGGAGCTATGGGCGGGATATCCGGTGGTCCTGTTCACGCCGCCGAACGAACTCCAGGCCAGGACCACACCCCAGTTCGCCCCGCTCCTGATCCGGCGGGTGGAAGTGGTGGACGGTAACGGCGACATCCGGCTGAAACCGTACGGTCCGGTCACGCCGAACCAGCGCTTGACCGGCATCTTCCTGCCCCAGGACGAGGCTCGCCTGCTCCACGAGACCTACCTACCCTCCTGGCATGCCGGCCAGCACGACCGCATGGCCGCCGACATGGCCAGCCTGCTCCGCAACGATCTCGGGCGGCCCCAGATCGAGGAACTTCGTCCGGAGAACCTGACCCCTCGCATCGACATCCGCACACCGGCCGAAGGGGCGCGCAACACCGAGGTGCTCTTCATCGCCAAGCCCGACGCCATCGCGACGAAAAGGCTGCTGGAAGACCTCGCCGACATCTCCGGCAAGGCTTCACAAATCCCCGAGACCGCTCTCGCGGCTCTCCTCCCCGGCCACGAGGAACCGCCCCAGGACGCTCCCCCCGCCATCCAGCCGATCACGCCCCTCGCCGCCAACGACGCGCAACTCGCCGTGCTCGACTCCGTCTTCCGCCGCCGCCTCACCGTCGCCACCGGTCCTCCTGGCACCGGCAAGAGCCAGCTCGTCGCCAACGTGGTCGCCACCGCCGTCGCGAACGGCCGCAGCGTGCTCGTCGCCTCCACCAACAACCGTGCCGTGGACGAGGTGTGGCAGCGTTGCGAGCAACTGGTTCCGGGAAGCCTCATCCGGACCGGCTCGCGGGAGTACCAGCAGAAGCAGGAGGTCCCCGCGCTACAGGACCTGCTCAAGCGCGCCGGCCCGCCTCCGGGAAGCGCGACAACCTTGAGGACCCGGCTCAGGCTCCTGACCGATGACCTGCTCGCGCGGCGTAAGGAACTGTCCGAGATCAGCCGCCTGGATCTCAAGCTGCGCCAGGCGGGAGAGCAGCGGGAGTCCCAGGCCGCACGCCTCGGCGGATCCATCGCCAAGCTCGCCGGGCGACTCGGCTCCGCCGACGACGTCGTCCACTGGAGGGGAAGAGCCCGCCGCGCCGCGACCGCACGCCTGTTCGGCCCTTGGCGCCGTACCAGGCTGCTGCGCCGCCTCGGCCTTCCCACCCCGGCCGATGACCCTGACGCCGCAGCCACCTGTACGGCTCTCGCCGACTTCGCCGACGCCGAGCACCGCTGGCGCCTGTCCCGCCGTCGCCTAAGCGAAATGCCCGATGACGTCCGGCTCACCGCACACATCGACGAGATGGAGGAGCAGGCCCAGGAACTGTCGACGCGGATGCTCGAACACGCCGTGAACAGCGGCGCTCATCGCGGGCGGCAGAGCATCCTCAAGGTGCTCCAAAAGCAGCAGCAGAGAGAGTCGGACTGGGGCGAGGTGGCGAGGCTGCTCGCCTATTTGCGCGGCTGGGCGGTGACCAGCCTGTCCGCGCGCCGATACCCGCCCAACCCCGCGCTGTTCGATCTGGTGATCATTGATGAGGCGAGCCAGTGCTCGATCCCGCAGGTGATCCCGCTGCTGTTCCGCGCCCGCCGGGCACTGGTGATCGGCGACGTCATGCAACTCACCCACATCTCCAAACTGCCCGGCGAGTACGAGGCGTCAGCGCGCAGGGACGCCGGCCTGCGCGCCGACGTAATGGAGAAGCACCGAATGGGCTACCGCCGTCACTCCGCCTTCCACGCCGCCGAGCACGCGGCGGGCGGAAGCATCCTGCTCGACGAGCACTACCGGTGCCACCCCGACATCGCGGCCGTCTCCAACGACCTGTTCTACGGCGGCCAACTGATCGTGCTCACCGACATCCGATCGCGACCGATGCTGGACCTGCCCGCGATCATATGGGCGGAGGCGCACGGTCAGGCGCAGCGCATCCCCGGGTCCTCCTGGGTAAACGAAGCAGAGATCAATAAGGTGCTCGGCTGGGTCGAGTACGCGCACAAGCACCTCCCCGCAGAGGCGACGATCGGCGTGGTCACTCCTTTCGCCGCCCAGCAACGCAAGCTTGCCGGGCGCCTAACTCGCTACGGGGATCGCGTACAGGTGGGCACCGTCCATACCTTCCAAGGAAGCGAGCGAGACGTGATGATCCTCTCGCTCGTCGCCGCCCCCGGAATGGAACCGGGCACCATCGACTGGGTTGGCCTCCAATTGAACCTGTGGAACGTCGCCATCACCCGCGCCCGCTCGCATCTCATCGTGGTCGGCGACCCTGTCATCTGGCGTAAGTACGGCGGCGTCGGAGCCCACCTCTGGCACGCCGCCCAGGCTGAGCGGCAGAGCGACGGCGAGTCCGGCGACCCCCGCGACGCCGCCCTCCTCCCCCGTCTGCTGAGCGGCCTCGAGTCCCTCCCCGGCGCGACCGTCGACCTCAAGGTGCCCGTACACGGCCACACCGCCGATGCACTGGTCGCGCTCAATGGAACGACCACCGCCGTCCTCCTCGACCACGGACCCGACGCCGACACCGCCCGACCCGGCAAGGAGTCACGGCACATGCGCCTGATGCTCCGCCGTTGCCAACTTCTGCGAAATCCCCATGACGCCGTCCGGCTTCCGGTCTGGTGCCTTTATGACCGGCAGGCTCTGCACGATCTCCTCGGCCGCCCCCTGTAGGGCTCTCCGTGGTGACGCAAAAGGCGCAGAGGGCAACGAAAAGCCGCATTCAGCGGCTTGAGGTGGTGGGGCGCCAGGGGCTCGAACCCTGAACCTACAGATTAAAAGTCTGCAGCTCTACCATTGAGCTAACGCCCCTTGGGGCAAGGATAGCGAGCGTGCCCTGCCCTGTGCGACGAAGTTCTTGCCATGGGACCCGCGGCAGGTGCCTCGTCGAGGATGTCGATCGGTTGGGGTGGACCCCGGCGATCGCTTCCGCGACTCAGGATAGCCGAAAACGCCGAATCTCCGGCTAGAGCGTCCTGGGCCGACCGGGACCTGATCATGGTTGCGGTGGTCAGGTCAGGGGGAGGTCGGCCCAGACCGCGTGGCCGGTGGCGGGGGTGCCGCGTACGCCGGCGTGGATGGCGAGCCGGAGGATCGTGCGCAGACCGTAGCCGCCTTCGGGGAGGGCGGGCGGGGCGGTGATGGCCTGGGTGAAGGTGGGTCTGCTGCCGCCGCCGAGGTCGCAGACGAGGAGGCGGGCGAGGCGGGGCGTGCGGAGGAGTTCGAGGACGTAGTGGCCGCCGGGGGCGCCGGAGGCGCTGTGGAGTACGGCGTTCGCGGCGAGTTCGCCGACGATCCAGGCGGCGTCGTCGGCGTGTGGGGTGTCGTTGAGGAACAGGCCGGCGAGACGGCGGGCGTCGGCCACGTGCTCGGTGGTGCCGGGGAAGATCTTGCGCCAGGTGATGGCGTCGCGGGGGTGACGGGCGGCGGCCCAGATGAGGTTGGGGCGCGGCTCGGGGAGTTCTGCCCGGTAGGGCGCGTTGTCAGGGTGTGGCTCGGGGAGGCTTGCCCGGTAAGGCGCGTCGTCGGGGCGGGCGGGGAGAGAGGTCATGGACGCTCCTTGGGAGTCGGCGGGATGGTGCCGACTCACAAGGTGGCGTGCGGACGCGGGCGGAAGGACTACCACGGTCTGGGGCCGACATCCCCGGTCGGCGATGGTCATGAAGTGCGCGGACGCCGATTTGGGCCGATGTGAACATCTCCCCGGAGGTTCGGCGGATTCTCCGATCCGTGCATGCAGAAGGTGACGAGAGATATACGATCCGTTCATTCCCGCTGGTCATGGCGGGCTCGATCCCGCCGGTCGTGGCGGGTGGGAGGGGGTCGTTGATGTCCGGCGAGGGCACTCGGATCCTGCTGCGCTGCCGTTCCTGGAGCGACACCTTGCGGGTCAAGCGGTTCACCTGGGAGCAGATCGCCGAGGTGGTGGCGCTCGTCGAGCAGGTCAGCCCGCTGCGGTGCTATCGGCTGGCGCACGGCCGTACCGCCACCGATGTGGTCAACGCCTTCAATGACCTGGATCCGGCCGGTACGGCGTCGCTGCGCGAGGCCCGGCTGTACGACTTCGAGGCGTGGCCGGCCCACGGGCGCAGGCCCACCTCCCGCGTGCTGGCGGTGCTGGCGCGGATCTATCAGACGCGGGCGCGCAATCTGGTGTCGGAGGAGGTGTTCGCCAGCTACAGCGCCTATCACCGGGATGTGATCGATCGGGCAGACTTCCGTCACCTTGACGCCTTTCAGCCCGCTACGCCCTGCTCTATCCCGCGACAGCGTGTCAGCATGGACGAGGCACACCCGGTACGACCGCGCCAGGACGCCGCCCGCGACGCCGCCGAGGACATGGCGGCCGCCGACGCATGTGCGGAACCTCGACGAGAGGATGCTCAGCGTCACGGTGTGACAATCGGCAGGGTGATTCGCTCGTTGCCTCCGACATGCCCTCGGAGTACACGTCGGCGGTGTCGATGGGGTTGATCCCGGCGTCCAGGCACATATCCACCTGCCGCCGCGCCTCATCGACGCCGGTAGCGCCGACGAGCGCGGCGAGCCCGAGGCCCGTGCCGCGGACGCCGCCGCCCGCGGCCGCGTCGGTGGCCGCGGCGAGCCAGCGCCCCTGGCTGACGCCGGTGGCGCCGACGGTTGAGGGCGTTGTCAGCGATTCGGCTTTCGTACAGCTCTGAGTCTTCTGCGCGCGGCGGCACACGCATGCTCACCGCGTGCGCGGCGGTTCCGCTGGCACGGGCCACTCCGCGTGGTCCGGCGAGGTCGGCCTAGCATGGAGACATGGGGGCTGACCTGCTGAAACTCGCCCTCTGTGGCGACGTCATGCTGGGCCGGGGCGTCGATCAGATCCTGCCGCACCCGGGGGATCCGGAGTTGCGCGAGCCGTACGTCGGGGATGCGCGCAGCTATGTGGTGCTGGCGGAGGAGGCGAGCGGGGAGATCCCCATGCCGGTGGACTACCGGTGGCCGTGGGGTGAGGCGCTGCGGGTGCTGGAGGAGGCCGCGCCCGACGCGTGGGTGGTGAATCTGGAGACCGGGGTGACGCGGAGCGGCGACTTCGCGCCCGGCAAGGCCGTCCACTATCGGATGAATCCGGAGAATCTGGAGAGCCTGGTGGTGACGCGGCCGGACGTGTGCGTGCTGGCGAACAACCACGTCCTCGACTTCGGCAGGCGCGGCCTGGAGGAGACGCTCGACGCGCTGGCGAAAGCGGGTCTGCGGACCGCCGGGGCCGGGCGGGACGAGGAGGAGGCCTGGCGTCCCGCGATCATCGACCTGCCGGGGGGCGGGCGGGTGCTGGTGTTCTCCTTCGGCATGCCGTCCAGTGGTATCCCGCCGGGCTGGGCGGCGACGGACGACCGGCCGGGGGTCGCCTACGTGCCGCAGCCGTCGCCGAGGCAGGCGGCGGCGATCGGCGAGCGGGTACGGCGGACGAAGCGGCCGGGGGACGTGGTGATCGCCTCCGTGCACTGGGGGTCGAACTGGGGGTACGACATCTCCCGCGACCAGATGCGCTTCGCCCACATTCTGATCAATTCGGGGGTGGATGTGGTGCACGGGCATTCCTCACATCATCCGCGCCCGGTGGAGCGGTACCGGAACGGGCTGGTGCTGTACGGCTGCGGCGACCTCATCGACGACTACGAGGGCATATCGGGCTATGCGGAGTACCGCGACGAGCTGCGGCTGCTCTATTTCGTCACGCTCCGGCCCGGCGAGCCCGCCGACCTGCGGATGGCGCCGCTGCGTGCCCGCCGGATGCGCCTGGAGCGGGCCGGGCACGAGGACGCGGCGTGGCTCGCCGCCGTGCTCGACCGGACCGGGAAGCGTCTGGGCTCGCGCGTCGCGCTCGGCCCCGACGACATGCTGACCCTGCGTGCGGGGTGAGCGGCCTGTGGACGAGTCCGGGCACGGCCCCGACGACCTGGCCGAGGTGGTACGGCAGGCCGGAATCACCGACGAGCGCCTGCTGCGAGCGATCCGGGCCACGCCCCGCGCCGATTTCGTGCCCGCCTCCGCCGTCTCGCTCGCCTACTTCGACCAGCCGATCCCGATCGGGCACGATCAGGTGACCACTCAGCCGTCGCTGTCGGCGGCGATGGTCGAGAGCCTGGAGCTGACCGGCACCGAGCATGTGCTGGAGGTCGGCACGGGCCTGGGCTTCCAGACCGCGTTGCTGGCCGCGCTCGCCGCCGACGTGGTGACCATCGACATCTGGGCCGATCTGGCCGAGCAGGCGCGGCGCAATCTCGACCGGCGCGGCGTCCGCAACGTGGAGTCGCGGGTCGGCGACGGCAGCGCGGGCGTGCCGGAGCGCGCGCCGTACGACGCGATCATCGTGTCGGCCGCCTACCCCACGGTGCCGCCGCCGCTGGCCGAGCAGCTCCGGCCCGGCGGGCGGCTCGTGCAGCCGATCGGTCCGGGCGGCCACGACCAGGTCGTACTGTTCCACCGCACCGACGACCGACTGGAACGCCGACGCGTGATCACACCGGCCTGGTTCGTACGGCTCCGCGGAGTCCACGGCTTCTCCGACTGACGGGCGAATTGGCCCAGGCATTCTCCCGAGAATTGGCGCTTCCGCAGGACAAACGGCGACGGTTGAATGGTCTTGACGGCCGGGAGACGAACGGCCCCGGCACGGTTCCCCCCTTCCCTGACCTCGAGCGGAGCACGCCCATGTCTCGGATCCTCCCGCCCGCCGGCCCGCCACGGGTCCTCGCCGCGGCCCAGCTCGCGAACTCGCTGGGCGACGGCGCGTTCTATGCCTGCTCGGCGCTGTTCTTCACCCGGATCGTCGGCCTGTCCGCCGTGCAGGTGGGCGCCGCGCTCACGGTGGGCTGGGCGACGGGCATGCTCGCCGGGGTGCCGCTGGGGTATCTGGCCGACCGATGGGGCCCGCGCCGTACCACTCTGACGCTGGCGCTGGCGACGGCGGCGATGTTGAGCACCTTCCTGTGGGTGCGCGCCTACCCGCTGTTCGTCATCGCGGTGTGCCTGTACGCGTGCTGCCAGGGCGGCCTCACCTCGGCGCGGCAGGCCCTGCTCGCCGGGCTCGTCGCGCCGGAGCTGCGCACCCGCACCCGGGCCCACCTGCAGGCGACGTTGAACGCGGGCCTCGCGGTCGGGGCCGGGCTCGGCGGTCTCGCGCTGTATGTCGACACCGCGCCCGCGTACCTCGCCGTCTTCGCCATGGACGCGGCGAGCTTCCTGGCCGCCGCGCTGGTGCTGCGGCGGCTGCCCGAGGTGCCGCCCGTTCCGGCGGCCGAGGACGGCGGGCCGCGCCTGGCGGTGCTGCGGGACCGGCCGTACGCGCTGATCACCTTCCTCAACGCGATCATGTACCTGAACATGCCGGTGCTCAGCCTCGCCCTGCCGCTGTGGATCGTGACGTACACCGACGCGCCCAAGCCGATGGCCGCCGCCCTGCTCATCGTCAACATGCTGAGCGTGGCGCTGTTCCAGGTCCGAGTGGCCCGGCAGGTGACCGACCTGCGCACCGCCGCCCGGACGAGCGCTCGCGGCGGCGTGCTCATGCTCATCGCCTGCCTGGTGTACGCGCTGTCCAGCGGGCACATCGGCGTCTGGGGCGCGATCGCGGTCCTGCTCGTCGCGGCGGCGATCCAGGTGTTCGGCGAGATGATGCAGGGGGCGAGCGGCTGGGAGCTGAGCTTCGCCCTCGCCCCGGACGGCAAGCAGGGCCAGTACCAGGGCTTCTACGGCATGGCCCCGCAAATCGCCCGCATGCTCGGCCCGGTCCTGGTGACCACCCTGCTGATCGGCTGGGGCACTCCCGGCTGGCTCGTCCTGGGCGCCCTGTTCCTGCTCGCGGGCCTGGCCGTCGGCCCCGCCGTACGGCTCGCCGAACGCGGCCACGCCGCTCAGAAGCAGCACCAGACGATCTGAGGCAAAGCGGGACCAACAGCGGCCCGAGGAAGGACCTTCCTTCGTCTCCTGGCGTCCCCACCCCGGCACGTTCTCTTGGGGGCGACGGCCGTACAGACGTGGCGGACCGGGCCACACGCGCCGACCGGCATTCGCGGGCGCCCAGCAGTGAGGCGGGCGGCCACCACCCGGCGCTGAAGGAGTCGGCACGACGACATCGGGCGCAACCCGCAACCCGACCCGCCACGCTCCGGCCGGGCCTGACCCCCTCCGGGGCCGGTCTGTAACGTGATCTGAAAGGCGTCTTCCCCCTGGGTCGCCTACCTGGGCGTGCTCACCGGCGTTCTCGGCATCGCGTCCGAATTGTTCCGGCACGTCATTGGCATGGGCTATTCGGTGTATGGTTTCCTACTGTTTGTCTGGTTCATCGCCGTGGGCTGGCACCTCTACCGGCTGGGCCGGGACGCCATTCCGGAACCGGTGGATACGTGCGGGAACGCCGCCGGGTAATCGTTCGGCCGCGCGCACCGACCGGGCTGTGGCAGAATTCGCGGGTGCGTTTCACCGCCGACCTGCATATTCATTCGAAATACTCCAGGGCCTGCAGCAAAGACTGCGATCTGGAACATCTGACCTGGTGGGCCAGGCGCAAGGGCGTCACGCTCGTGGGGACGGGTGATTTCACCCATCCGGCGTGGTTTGACCATCTGCGGGAGACGCTTGTCCCGGCCGAGCCGGGCCTGTTCCGGCTGCGCGACGACCTGGATCGGGAGATCGCCCGTACGCTGCCGCCGGTCCTCGCCGCCGAGCCGGTCAGGTTCATGCTCTCGGTCGAGATCTCGACGATCTACAAGCGGGGCGAACGCACCCGCAAGGTCCACCACCTGGTGTACGTGCCGGGCTTCGAGGAGGCCGAGCGCTTCAACGCCCGCCTTGGCCGCATCGGCAACCTGGGGTCGGACGGCCGCCCGATCCTCGGGCTCGACTCGCGCGACCTGCTGGAGATCACGCTGGAGTCCGGCGAGGGCTCCTACCTCGTCCCGGCGCACGTGTGGACGCCGTGGTTCGCCGTTTTCGGCTCCAAGTCCGGCTTCGACGCCATCGAAGAGTGCTACGTGGACCTGGCCGACCACATCTTCGCGCTGGAGACCGGCCTGTCCAGCGATCCGGCGATGAACTGGCGGGTGTCGGGCCTGGACCGGTACCGCCTGGTCAGCAACTCCGACGCGCACTCGCCGCCGATCCTCGGGCGGGAGGCGACGCTCTTCGACACGGATTTGGACTATTTCGCGGTACTGCGGGCGCTGCGCACCGGGGAGGGGCACGCCGGGTCGCTGGAGTTCTTCCCCGAGGAGGGCAAGTACCACGTCGACGGGCATCGCAAGTGCGATGTCCGCATGGAGCCGCAGGAGACCCGCGCGCACAACGGCCTCTGCCCCGAATGCGGCAAACCGCTCACGGTGGGCGTGCTGAGCCGCGTGGAGGAGCTGGCCGACCGGCCCGAGGGTTTCCGGCCGGAGGGCGCGGCTGACTTCCGCAGCCTTGTGCCGCTGCCGGAGATCATGAGCGAGATCCTGGGCGTCGGGCCGAAGAGCAAGCGGGTCGTCGGCGAGATCAACAAGCTCACCGCCGCGCTCGGTCCCGAACTGAAGATCCTCCAAGATGTGCCGGTCGAGGAGGTCGAGACCTATTCGCCGCAACTCGCCGAGGCGCTGCGGCGGTTACGCCGCGGCGAGGTGATTCGCGAGGCCGGGTACGACGGCGAGTACGGCGTGATCCGCCTGTTCGAGCCGGGCGAGTTGGCCCGCGCGAGCGCCGCCGCCACCCCGTCCCTGTTCGACGATTCCCTGTTCGACCTGCCCGTCGCCCCGGCCAAGCCCAGCCCCCGGCAGGGTCGGAAGGGCCGCGCCGGAGCCTCCAACGACGGGCAACCGGCCGCGTCCCCCGCGCGTGACGGCGCGGCGGACGACCGCGAAGCTCTGGCCGTGATCAACGGCTCCGACGATCCCGCCGTACGGCCGGCGACACAGCGGCCACCGGCGTCCGATGGGGATCAGGGCGGGGAGTCCCGCCCATCCGGCCATCCGGGGAGCTCGGCCGATGCAACGCGGCGGCCACCTGCGTCCGGCAAGGACCAAGACGCGGGGTCCCGCGCGTCCGGCCAACCGGAAGGCTCGCTCAACACGACGCGGCGGCCACCCACATCCAGCGAGAACCAAGACGCGGGATCTCGCACGTCCGGCCAACCGGAAACCTCGGCCAACACGACACGGCGGCCACCCACATCCAGCGAGGACCAAGACGCGGAACCCCACTCGTCCAGCCGAGCGGGGAGCCCCGCCGTACCCGCCGCCGCGACATCGCTGCTCGACGGCCTCGACCCCGAGCAGCGCGCGGCGGCCGAGATCACCGAAGGCCCGTTGCTGATCATCGCAGGACCGGGCACCGGCAAGACGCGCACGCTCACCCATCGCCTCGCCCACCTGGTCACTGCGGGCGGCGTACCTCCCGAGCACTGCCTGGCGATCACGTTCACGCGCCGGGCCGCTGAGGAGATGGCCGAACGACTCGCCGCCCTCGCCCCCGCGCACGCGCCCCGCCTGACCACCGCCACCTTCCACTCACTTGGCGTGCGCATCCTGCGCGAGCAGCACGAGCGCGCGGGACTCGGCCCCCGTTTCGGCATCGCCGACCAGGCCATGCGACTCGCCATCGCCGCCGAGTTCACCGGCGACGACCGCTCCGCCCGTCGCCTGCTCACCGACCTGTCGAACTGGCGCCGCACCGGCGGCACGCCGGACGCACGCCCCGACCTCGCCGACCGCTACCTCGCGACGCTGCGGCAGCGCGATCTGGTCGACTTCGACGATCTGATCGCGCTGCCGGTCGCCCTGCTGGAGGACGACCCGGACCTGGCCGCGCACTACCGGGACCGCTACCGGTGGATCTCCGTCGACGAGTACCAGGACGTTGACGACCAGCAGTATCGCCTGCTCCGCCAGCTCGCCCCGCCGGATGGCAACCTGACCGCGATCGGCGACCCCGACCAGGCGATCTACCGTTTCCGCGGCGCCGACGTCGGCTTCTTCCTGCGTTTTCAGCAGGACTTCCCCACCGCCCGCACGGTACGGCTGACGCGCAACTACCGCTCCGCCGCGCCCATCCTCACCGCCGCCCTCCAGGTGATCTCCCCCACGACCCTGGTCCCCGGCCGCGAACTCCACCCGATGGGCGCGCACCCGGACGTCCCGGTGGGGCTGCACCGGGCGGTCACCGAGCAGGCCGAGGCGTCGTTCGTCGCCCGTACCATCGAGCAGTTGCTGGGCGGGGCGTCGTTCCATTCGTTCGACAGCGGCCGGGTGGACTCCGACGGCGCGGGCGGCCTCGGCTTCTCAGACTTCGCCGTGCTGTACCGGACCGACCGGCAGGCACGCGCGGTGATGGCGGCGCTGACCAACGCCGGGCTTCCGTTCCAGAAGCGCTCCCACGACCGGCTCGCCGACCGGCCCGGCGTCGAGCGGCTCCTCGCCGAGCTGGCGTACGCGCCGGAGAGCGGCGAGACGGCGGGCGTGCCCATCGTGAAACGCCTGCGCGTGGCCGCCGACGCCCTGCTCGACCGGCTCCCGGCGGGCCCCGCGGACGACGAGTCGGCCGATGACCTCCCTGCCCAGCTCAACACCGCCCTCGACCTGCTCAAACCGCTCGCCGAACGCTGCGGCGACGACATGGAGCGGTTCCGCACCGAGCTGGCCCTCGGCGTCGAGGTGGACACCTGGGACCCCCGCGCCGACCGCATCTCCCTGCTGACGCTGCACGCCTCCAAGGGCCTGGAGTTCCCGGTGGTCTTCCTGGTCGGATGCGAGGACGGCCTGCTGCCCCTGCGCCCGCCCGGCATCCGGCCCGAGGACCTTGAGGAGGACCACGTCAACGAGGAACGCCGCCTGCTGTTCGTCGGCATGACCCGCGCCGAACGGCACCTCTACATCAGCCACGCCGCCGAACGCGTCCGCCAGGGCGCCGCCCGCGCCACCGGCCGCTCTCCGTTCCTCAACGACCTCGACACCGCCGCCTGCCAGGTCGTCGGCGAGGCCGTACCGCGTCGCAAGCCCCGGGAGATCCAGCTCCGGCTGCTCTAGATCGGCGCGTACGGGGAAGGACGCGGACATGGCCGAAGTCGCTGTGACCGTGGACGCCGACGCCGCCCCCGAGCGGGTCTTCGCCGTGCTGACCGACTGGGACCGGCACGGCGAGTGGATGTTCCTGACGCGGGCGCGCGTGGTGCGCGGGGACGGGCACAGCGCGGGCAGCGGCCTGGCCGCGTTCACCGGGGTCGGGCCGCTGGGCTTCCTCGACACGATGGAGATCACCCGGTGGGATCCGCCGCGTATCGTGGAGGTGCGGCACACCGGGCGGCTGGTCCGGGGCACCGGCGTCTTCCAGGTACGGCCCCGCCCTCAGGGCGGCAGCACGATCCGGTGGCAGGAGCACCTGGACCTGCCGTTCGGCCCGGCCGGCCACCTGGGCTGGCTGGCGGCCGGGCCGATCAGCGCGGTCTTCCTGCGGTGGTCGCTGCGGCGGCTGGCCCGGTTGAGCGAGAACCGCTAGCGCCGTGACCGCCTCGCCGCTGCGCCGGGTTCGCCCTTCCAGGCGCGGCCAGGGCGTGCCGACCCACGGCGCGGACCGTCGCCCCAGGAACGGCCGCCCGACCTCGGTGGACCCGCACGGGCGTCGCAGCGGACGATGCCCGGTCCCGAGTCGGATCGGAGCTCGTTCTTCCACAGCTCGCGCTCGTCGCGGCATGGGGCGGCGACGACGGCGTTGCCAGGCCTGTTGTCGCCGTAGAACGTCACGGCGGCGCTCAGGCCCACTCGGGGGTGGGCCTGAGCGCGGGGATGCACCTAAACGTGAAGCTGGGCGGGATCAGCCGTTCTCCTCGAACCGCGGTCCGCCGTCACCGCCGCCGCCGTTTCCACCGCCGCCGCCGTTGCCGTTGCCGTTGCCACCACCGTTGCCGCCGCCTCCGCCGTTGCCGCGGCCGTCGTTTCCACCGCCGCCGCCGAGGTCGTCGCCGCCGCCGTCACCGCCATCACCGCCGTCACCGCCGTCGTCGCCTCGGGAGACGGGGGCGCAGCTCGCGCTGCAGCCGCCGAACCGGGCCGTGTTGATCGGCGTGAAGGACTCGGCCGGCACGCCCTTCAGCGCGGCGAGCATCGTCTCCTTGAAGATCGGCCCCGGCAGCGTCGCCCCGAAGACCGAGGGGTAGTACCGCCCGCCGATGGTGACGTTGTTCAGCTTGTACTTGATCGAGCCCCGCGGGTCGCCGATGCTCACCGCGGCGGCGATGTTCGGGGTGAATCCGGCGAACCAGGCACTGGCCTGGTCGTCGGTGGTGCCGGTCTTGCCCGCTACGTCACGGCCGATGCCGCCGACGCCGCGCATCGTGCCCTTGGTGAACACGCCCTGGAGGATGGACGCGGTGGCGTCCGCGACCTCGGGGTCGAGCGCCTGCCGGCACTTGGGACGGTACTTGGTGGTCTTGCCGTCCCGGTCGGTGATCTCGGTGATCGCCATCGGCTGGCAGTACTTGCCCCGGGCGCCGATCGCCGCGTACGCGCTCGCCACGGTCACCGGGTCCATCTCATTGGTGCCGAGCGTGAACGTCGAGAACTCCAGCAGCTTCTGCCCGTCGGAGCGCTTGATGCCCAGCGACTTGGCCGTCTGGATGACGTCGCACAGGCCCACCTTCTGCTCCAGCGCCATGAAGAAGGTGTTGACCGATCCCCAGGTGCCCGTCTGCAGGGTGCGGAAGCCACCGCCGCCGCCTTCGGCGTTGGTGACGGTGTGGCTCGGGTCGCCGATGTTCTCGCCCTTGCAGTTCTTGAACGCGTAGTAGCCGGGCGCCCGGTAGCCCGAGCCGGTGCTCAGCCCGTCGTTGACCTTCATGCCCTCCTTGAGGGCCGTGATCAGGGTGAATACCTTGAACGTGGAGCCCGCCTGGAAGCCGGTGCCGCCGCCGTGCGCGGCGTCGGCGACCACGTTGTACGACATCTCGTTCCTGCGCTTGCTGGTGCCGTACTTGCGGCTCGCCGCCATCGCCTTGATCGCCCCCGTGCCCGGCTCGACCAGGGCCTCGGACGCGACGGGCTTGTCGGTGGCGTACACGAACTTGCGGATGGCCTTGTCCGCCGCCGCCTGCATCTTCGGGTCGATCGTCGTCTTGATCGTCAGCCCGCCGCGGTTGAGGAAGCGCAGCCGACTCTTCGGGGTCTTGCCGAATTCGGGGTTGTTCAGGATCTCGTACCGGACGTACAAGCAGAAGTACGGATACTTGCTGGCTTCGCACCCGCCGGGCAGGTCCGTCCCCTTGTACCCGAGCTTGCGGGCCTTGGCCGCGGCCTCCTGCTCCCGAGTGATCTTCCCGAGTTCCCGCATGCGGGTGAGCACGACGTTGCGCCGTGCCAGCAGCCGCTCGCGATGCGCCTTGCCGAGTTCCGGGTCCGTGCTGATCGGCTCCTGTACGGCTCCCGCCAGCGTCGCCGCCTCCGCCAGGTCGAGCTCGGAGGCCGACTTGCCGAAGAAGCGCTTGGCCGCCGCCTCGATGCCGTTGGCGCCCGCGCCGAAGTAGGCGATGTTGAGGTACTTCTCCAGGATCTCGTCCTTGGTGTACTTCTGCTCGACCGCCATCGCGTACCGCAGCTCGTTGAGCTTGCGCGCGTAGCTGGGCGCGATCGCCTTGTTGCGCTCTTCCTCGGTCTCGGCCTGGTTGAGCAGCACCTGCTTGACGTACTGCTGGGTGATGCTGGAGCCGCCCTGGCTCACCCCGCCCGACCGCAGGTTCGCGGCGAGCGCGCGCAGCAAGCCCTCGGGGTCGACGGCGCCGTGCTGGTAGAAGCGGTAGTCCTCAATCGAGATGATCGCGGTCTTCATGACGTCCGCGACCTTGCTGAGTGGCACCACCTCGCGGTACTGCTCGTAGAACTGCGCGATCTGGTTGCCGTTGGCGTCCAGAACCGTGGTCTTCTCCGCGAGCGGAGGTTCCTTCAGCTCTTCCGGCTTCAGGTTCAACTCGTTCGCGGCGGTCCGGATCCCCAGCCCGGCCCCGCCCACGGCCGGAAACGCGATGGCCGCCACCAGCAGCCCCGCGACCGCGCCCGCCCCCAGCAGACTCGCTATCGTTGACCCAGCCCAAGCCGGAACTTTTCCCCGATTTGGCATACGGCAAGGTTATTGCGTCTCGCGGGGTTCGCGGGACGTAAAAGGACACAGACGCCCAACGGAAGTGAGCCGCCGCTCCCGGCCCGGTCGTCTCGTCACCGCCGACCTCATCGGCACTGCCCGAGCATGGCGATCTTGTCGGCCCTCGTCACCGGTAGATCGTACTTTAGCGCTACCTGGGCGAATCGCACCACATAAGCGCAACGGATCTTGCGGTCCGGCGGCAGCCACGTCGCCGGCCCCGCGCCCCCCTTCTCCTCGTTGACCGGCCCGTACACCGGCATCAGATTCAGCGGATCGTTCGCGATCCGTAATCGTTTCGCCCGCGACCACCGCGACGCCCCCATCCGCCAGCCGTACGACAGCGGCACCACGTGATCGACCTGCACCCGGTCGTGCTCCCGCTTCCGCCACTCGATTCTCCACCCCGTGTACGGATCCCGCAGCATCATCGCCACGACCACACACGCCGACCCCCGCCGATACCTGATCTCCTCCCCGTCCCGGGCCAGCAGATCATCCCGAGTCCGGCACCCGTTCCCCGCGTACGGCACCCCCTTGGCCGTGTCCGCCCAGTTCTCGCCGTACCGCTCACGGCGATACCCGGCCTTCGCCCCCATCGCCCCGACCCGCACCCGCTTGATGAGCCGCACCGCCGCCGCCCGCTTCCGCGCCCCCGAAACGGGCGCCAGCCCCGGCCGCGTCCCGTCCGCGTTCTCCAGCGGCGCCGCCCTCTCCGCCCGCGCCGCCGGCTCCCCCTCCGGTACGGCCTGCGACACGATCAGCAGCGCCGCGGCCACCACCACAGCCACCTCAGCCGCCCGCACCGCGCCCCCCCCGACTGCCCCCCGACTGCCCCCGACCGCCCGCCGCCGCCAACCGCTTTGCCGGGTGAATTCCCGCCGAAGACCTGGTCAACACGTTGTGCGGCGACGAGCCCACCGATTACGGCGGCCGAAACAGGGGCGTTTCAGTCTGCATGCCCAGAAATCCCACCGTGCGTCTGCAGGTGCAAGGTGATCGCCTCGGCGAACTCACTCAGGCCCATGTCCTCGTACAGCCCGCGCGCCTCACGCCAGGCCATGCGCGCCCCGTCGCGGTCACCGGATCGGAGCAGCGTCAGCGCCTGCCCGTCGAGGATCTTCGCCTGCTGCAGTGGATCATCGATTTCCCTCACCATCGCGAGCGCCTCGTCGTAGAGCCTCAGGGCGAATTCGTGATGGTCCAGGTCGCGCCGCGTGGCGGCGATCCCCGCGAGCGCGCGTGCCTCCTGCGAGCGGCAGCCGACGTCCTCCGCCATGATTTTCGCCTCCTGGAAATGGCGGAAGGCGACCTCCGGCCGCGCCATGTCCAGGTACACCTCGGCGATCCCGTTGAGCACATCGATCTGGTTCTGCCGGTCACCGGACTCCTGGTACGCCGCGAGGGCCCTCCCGTAGCACTCCAGCGCGGTCTCGTACTGCTTCCGGTACTTGTGTAGATCGCCCTGATTGTGGTCGAGAATTGCGTGATTGTCCTGCCCGGTCAGGTTCTTGAGGATGACCAGCGCCTGGCGATACAGCCTGTCCGCCTCCCTGTGGCGTGCCGTGCTCTGCGCGACATGCCCTTTGTTGTTCAGGGTCTTTATTTCGCTGTACCGGTCGCCGATCTCCCGATAGATCCGCAGCGCCTCGTCGAACAACCGATCCGAATCCGCGAAGCGACCCAGGCCCCACCTCGCCATCGCCCCATATCGGAGCACGTCGGCGGTGCCCTTCTTGTCGCCGAGATCCCGGTAGATGTCCGCCGCCTCCCCCCAGACGGCCAACGCCTTCCTGCGCCTGTCCTTTCCGTAGTGGGCCAGGCCCAGCCATTCGAGACACTTGGCCTTCTCCCGAAGGCACCCATGCGCCTCGTATATCCCCCGTGCCTTCTCGACCTGGTGTATCGATTCGTCGTAGAACGCGGTCCGGAACCGGACGAGACCGAGGTCGAGCGCCGCCCGCGCCATCGCCAGACGGTCGCCGGTGTCGCCGCACGCCCGCACGGCCAACGTGTGCGCCTGCGCGGCCTCGGCGTACAGATGCTGGAAGTCGAGGTACTCGGCCATCAGATGCGTGAGCTGGGCGCACTGTGCCTGCCACTCGTGCTCGGCCGCGTACCGCGCCAGTTTCAGGACGTTGCGCCACTCGGCGTCGAACCACGCCTGCGCGGTCGCGGAGTCAAGGGGTTCCCGGCCGTCGTTCTCGGGCACCGTGAACGTCTTCCAGCGGTTCGGGAACAGCGCCCGGTCGGCGGCGTCGACGGCCTGGATGTAGTGGCAGAGGAGCCGTCGTTCGGCGGCGCGATTGTCCCGCGCGGGATCGTCCTGCCGGGCGAGGTCGCGGGCGACGCCGCGCACGAGGCGGTGGAGCCGGTAGCGACCGTGCTCGCCCTCCTCGATCAGGTGACGGCGGAGCAGCGCGTCAACGAGTTCCTCCGCAGCGTCCCGGGCCATGCCGGTGAGCACGCTCACCACGTCCACGGTCATATCCTCGCCGGGGTACAGACCGAGGCGGCGGAACGCCCGTTGCCGCTCGGCGGGCAGGCGACGGTAGGAGAGCCGCACCGCCTCCGTGATCTTGGGGACCCGCCGGATCAGCGGGTTTCCCCCGGGCTCTCGTAGCCGCAGCGCCAGTTCGTGGATGGCGAGCGGGAGCCCGGCACAGATCCGCAGCATCCGCCGGGTCGCGACGGGAGGCGGGCCGTCGTCGGTCAGCCTCGACCACAGCGTGGCCGAGTCACGCTCGGTGAGCTCTCGAAGGGGAACGCGCCGCATTCCGGGGATGAGGTCCACCCGGACGCGACTGGTGACCAGCATGAGCCCGCTCATCTGGTCCGGGTCGCCGGGAAGAAGCGGCCGAATGTGCTCCAATCCGTCCGCGTCGTCGAGGATCACGATGGCGCGCAGGGTCGCGGCCCGCTTCCGCCACATCGCCGAACGCTCGTCGAGCGTGGCCGGGATCCGGGACGGCGGAACGCCGGTCATCCGGAGGAGTTCGGCGAGCGCCGTTCGCGCGTCGAGTGGCGGCTGCTCCGGGTCGTGGGCCTTCAGATCCAAGTACAGCCGGCCTTGCGGGTAACCGTCCGCGAGGTGGTGCGCGGCGTGCACCGCCAATGCCGTTTTCCCGACGCCCGGCATCCCTTCGATGACCACCAGCCCGGCGCCCTTGCGATCGGCTCGTACGGCGGCGATCAACTCCATCTCACGTTCCCGCCCGACGAAGTGGGGGACGTCGTCGGGGAACGGATTGAGGCGGGGAACGTCACCGAGCGGTTCATCGGTGAGCTCATCGTCGGCGCGAAGCAGCCGTTGATGCAGTTTGACCAGGTGCCGTCCAGGTTCGAGCCCGGTGGTCTCGACGACGTACGCGCGTGTCGTGCGGTAGACGGCGAGCGCCTCCGTCCGCCGACCGCTCGCGGCCAGAGCCGTCATGAGGTGAGCGGCGAGAATCTCATCGTCCGGGCGCTGCTCGACCATGCCGGGCAGCTCGTTGAGGGCCTTCGTATACCGCCCTAGACGCACCTCCAGAGCGATGCGTGCTCGGCGGATCTCAAAGAGCTTGTCGGCCAGAACCCGCCCCATCGCCCGGGCCCACGTTCCCGGCAGCCCGGCGAGTGGATCGCCGCCGCAAAGGCTCTCGGCCGCTCGATACAGCTCGATGGCACGTTCCAGGGCATCCTGCTGAGCCGCCGCGTCCGCCTCGATATGCAGCCGGTTGAATCGGCACACGTCGATGCTCTCGGGATCGACCAGTATCGTGTACGTCCCCTGCTTCCCGATGATTCGCACGCGATCGGCGAGCGGACGCAACTGGCGACGAATCTTCGTGACGTATCTGTCGATCGTTCGGCGGGTCGTGTCGGACGGGGGCTCTCCCCATATGCGATCGCTGATTTTTTCTACGGAGACAGCCTGGTTCGGCGACATCAATAAGATCGCCAGTAGACACTGTTCCTTGGGTGTGCCGGCTGTCTGCTCGCGTCCCCCGACGTCAAGCCAAAGGCCCGGCCCCCTCGTGAGGAGCCGGAAGATGACCCCGTTCATCCGGTGTTTCACACACTCCCACGTGCGGATTTCTTGTGTGTGAAAAGTTTCTCGCCTTCTCCTGCGGAACTACAAAGACCGCATTGATATACGTAGCGCCGTGATCCGTCACCGCACGGCAACCCTCGTCGGCCCGCAAAGCGTTTTTCATGCCGACGGAAATGATTTCGGCGAGGGAGGAATCGGCGTAAGCCGCACGCTGATAACCGGCACGGGCCGAGCGCGGCCATGATCGTCTCGGGCCAAACCTCTCTAGAGAGGTACATCGCCGTGCACCCGGCGAGGAGCCGAGGATGTCCCGCGCGGAAGGCGCTCGCGGGCTCATCCGGGTAACCGTGCGCGCACTCGTCGCCATCGCCGCACGCAGCGCCGCCGCGACCCATGCGCGCCGGGCCGACCGAAGATCACATTTCCCGGCGAAACCGAGAAGCTCTCACATTCGATCGCGGATCACCCCGGCAACCGACGACCAATTTACCGCTTGTCCGGCAAATCGTCCTCCTTTTCGGGGGCAAACCATCCGCCTCCCGCCCGCATGCTCGCCCTGCGATCCCGCCCGGGGTCCGACAGGACGCGCATGGAGGCCGTCGTGACATGTGAGCAACAGATCGCCGTAGGGCCCATCTCCCAGGAAGCGGCCCGCGGAAACACGCGAGAGCCCGAACGCACCGTGCTGGTGGTGGTCCACTACTTCACCGCCGCCACCCGCCTGATGGACATCCTGCCGCTGATCGAATCCGATCACCGCGTCCAGGTCGTCTACACCGTCCCCCCGGCCTCGATCTTCTCGCGAGGAGCGCACGACTACCTCCGCGACACCGGGGCCCTGGTGATCCCCTGGTGGCAGGCGACCCAGCGACGCTTCGACCTGATCCTGGCGGCGGGCCAAGGGCTGCTGGAGCACCTGCACGGCCCGATCATGATGTTCCCGCACGGCGCGGGACCGACCACCTACTCCCGCCGGCTGCCGGGAGACGGCCCGGCCGCGCCGCGCCGGATGAACGGCCTCGGCCTGCGCGGACTGGTCGTACGCGGACGCGTCGTCCCCTCGGCGATCATGCTGGCGCACGAGGAGCACCGCCGCCTGCTCGCCGAGGAGTGCCCGGAGGCCGTCCCCGCCACGGTCGTCGCCGGTGACCTGTGCTTCGACCGCCTGCTGGCGAGCCGGCCGTACCGGACGGCCTATCGCAACGCGCTCGGCGCGGGACCGGCGCACAAGGTGCTGGTGGTGACGTCGCACTGGGGCAAGGGCTCGCTCTTCCACCAGCGCCCCGACCTGCTGCGCGACCTCGCCGCGAGCCTGCCCGCCGAGGACTTCCGCATCGCGGCCATCGTGCACCCGCACGTGTGGGTGTGGCACGGACGCCGCCAGGTCCACGCCTGGCTGACCGAGGCGACCCGCTCCGGGATCGTCCTGCTGCCGCCGGAGGAGGGCTGGCGCGCCGCGCTGATCGCGGCCGACCTGCTGATCGGCGACCGGGGATCGGTCACCCGGTACGGCGCGGCGCTCGGCCTCCCGGTCCTCCTCGCCCCCTGCGCCGCCGACCGGGTCATTCCCGGCACCCAGTTCGCCCTGCTCAACGAGATCGCCCCCCGGATCGACTTCGCCGCCCCGCCGGCGGCGCAGCTCGACGCGGCCGAACGCGCGTGGACCGCCGCGGACGCCGCCGCGTTGCGCAGCGCGCTCACCTCCGTGCCCGGCCAGGCCGCCGCGATCACGCGGGGGAAGATCTACCACCTGCTCGGCCTGGCGGAGCCCGCCGTCGCGCCCCTCGCCGAGCCCGTCCCCGCGCCTCTCCCGCTCGAATCAGCCGCCCGGTGAACCTCACCCGCGTGCACATCCGCGTACGGCTGCGCGACCGAACGATCACGTCGGCCGCGGACGAGCATCTCGCCGTCGCCGGTCACGAAGCGAGGTGGCTGCCCGCCGCCGACGTGATCATCTGTTCCGAGCCCTCGCGGCGCCCCGCCGAGGACGTCCACGCGCTCCTGGCCGCGTACCCGGGCTCCCTGGTCGTGGCCGTGGGCGCGCCCGACGGAGGTTGCGTGGTCGGCACGCGCGACGGGCAGCTGTCCGTCTTCCGCGGCGCCGACCCCGCGACCCTCGGCTCGATCGCACACGCCTGGACGCTGAGCGGCGGGCGGCTCGACGAGCTGAGGGGCGCGCTGATCCGGGCGACCATCACGAGGTCAGCTCCGCCAGCTTCGCCCGGACCACTTCGGCCTGCGGCGCGACGAGATCGACGAAGATCTCCAGCGCCCGGGTGAGGTGATCGCGTGCGCCCGCCACGTCTCCCGTCGCCACCAGGGCGTCCGCGAGGTACATGCTCGTTTTCGCCTGCTCGTGCCGGGCGCCGAGGCGCTCGGCCAGCAGGTGCGCCCTGCGGAGCGGGCCGATCGCCGAGCCGGGCCGGCCGGCCCGCAGCCAGGTCAGCCCCAGATCGGTCAAGGTACGGGCCTGCTCGAAGGTCTCGCCCAGCCCGGCGAAGAGCTCATACGTTCTGGTCAGGGTGTCCACCGCCTCGTCGAACCGCCCCGCGTCACGGTAGGCCTCGCCGAGCCGCCGCAGCATCCGGGTGACGCCACGGGGACGGCCCAGACGCTCGTGAATGGCGCGGGCCTGCTCGAAGTGGCCGATGGCCTCCTCGGCCCGGCCGAGCGCCAGGCACGTCGATCCCAGCCCGCTCAGCGCCGCAGCCTCGCCCACCGGGTGGTCGTTCGCACGTTCCAACTCGACGGCACGCCGATAGAGATCCGCGGCGTCGGAGTAGCGGTTGAGGTCCCGGTACGCGTAGGCCAGCGCCATCGACATCCGCGACTCGGCGAGGGGATTGCCCGACTCCTGAGCCGCGGTCACGGCCAGCTCGTGCGTCGAGAGCCACTGCTGGTAATGCTTGCGGAAGTAAAACAGACCCCAGAGCGACTCGCACAGCTCCCACGTGATGTCGTACCGGCCACGGTCGTAGGCGAGTTGCAGCACCGCGCACAGGTTCGGGAGCTCCTCCTCCAGCCAGTCGAGGGCCGCGGCCGGGTCGTCGAAGGCCGGCGGCTCGGCGCGCACGGCCTCATAGACCGGGCCGAGGTGCCAGCGGCCGGGAATCACCACGAGATCGGCCGCCGCCGCCGCGCGCAGGAACCACTTCGCCATCCGCACCTCGGCGGCGCGGTGCTCCTCGGGCGCGTCGATCTCCATCGCCTTGGCGTACGCGTGCAGCCTGAGCAGGTCATGAAATCGGTAGCGTTCCTCGCCCTCCTCCTGCACGAGGCTGGCCCCCGCCAGTTCGTCCAGCAGTTCGGCCGCGCGCCCCTCGTCGAGTTCGGCCGCCGCGGCGGCGACTCCGGCGCCGAACGTGGGACCGGGGTGCAGGCCGAGCAACCGGTACAGGAACGCCTCGTCGGCGGACAGCGCGGCGTACGAGACGTCGAACACCGCCTGGGTCGAGATGTCGGCGTCACTGCTGAGCACGGGCAGCCGCCGTTTGGCGTCATCGAGCTCGCGGACCAGACGCCCGACCGACCAGCGTGGGCGCAGCGCGAGCCGGGCGGCCGAGGCGCAGACGGCGATGGGGAGGCTGCCGCACAGGTTCACCAGGGTGGATGCCGCCTCGGCCTCCGCGCGGATCCGGTCCCGCCCCAGGACTCGACCGAGCAGTTCGACCCCCGCCTCGTGACGGAGGGGACGCAACTCCACGAAGTGGGCCCCATTGACGATCAGACCGGGGAGCCGGTGGCGAGTGGTCACGAGCACCAGGCTGCCTCCGGAGGAGGGCAGGAAGGACCGGACCTGAGCGGCCGAGATCGCATTGTCGAGCATGATGATCAGACGCCGTCCCGCCGTCGCCGAGCGGAAAAGCGTCACCTGCTCGTCCAACGCCGCGGGTACGTGATCGGGGGCGATGCCCAAGGCCCGCAGAAAGCGTTCAAGCACCTCTTCGACCGACGCCGCCCCGCCCGGCGTGAAGCCTCGCAGGTCGGCATAGAGCTGCCCGTCGGCGAAACGGTCCCGTACGCCGTGCAGCCAGCGCAGCGCCAAGGAGCTCTTGCCCACTCCGCCCAGCCCGCTGATCACGATGAGCGCGGGCGTCTGCGACGCCTCCATCGCCCGGCCCAGCCGTTCATCCAGCTCTCGCAATTCCGCCTCGCGGCCGACGAACACCGCGGGCACGGGCGGGAGCTGAGCCGGCGCCGGAGCGGACACCCGGCCGCCGACGGAGATCTGTACGCCTCCGTGGATGCTCCCGGCCTGGATGGCCGTGCCCCCCACCCCTCCGCTCATCTCGTTCCGCACCGACGCCCCGGGCACTTGCGATCCTTTCTCTTGGTCTTTCAATATTCACCTCCCAACAACGATCAGGCACGGCAGCAGAAGCGGACAGATGTCAACAACAAGGACATGAGTAACTTGCCTCGCACATTCAACGACAACCCGCCATGCCAAGCATCAATGGTGATTTATATGGCCAATCGCACTCACCTTACTTGAATAGAATTCGGTTCAAAATGGAGGACATTGAGGTCGCGAAAAAAGCCGCGAAACAGGAGCAGTTGGAGCCTCAACTCAAGTAGAGTGATCGTCATGAAGGGGCGCATTCCCCGGGCCCACTCGATATTTTTGCACGTCAAGAGGAGGTATGCGGCCATGAAGCAGCGGAAGAAGTTCCCGCCGGTCTTTTGGATCTAGTCGGATTCCGAGCCACCCGAAAATGATTCGGGTGGCTCGGAACCGAAATGTCCGGCGGCCTTTAACTCGCGAGGCGTCCACGACACGGTAGAACGCCGCAATATGCCTCACCCGGGGCTCGATCATGCCCCGGGTGAGGCCTCGTCGTCACCGCGATCTACCACACTCCGCCGAGCGGTTAATGCCGGTGACTCCGGCGGCCGCGTCAGGCGGCCTTGGGCAGCATGCCGTGCGGGTCGAGGACGTACTTGCGGGCGGCGCCGTGGTCGAAGTCCTCGTAGCCGCGCGGGGCGTCCTCAAGCGGGATCGTCGTGGCGTGCACCGCCTTGGCGATCTGCACGCGGTCGTGCAGGATCGCCATCATGAGTTGCCGGTTGTAGCGCATGATCGGGCACTGGCCGGTGGTGAAGGAGTGGGACTTCGCCCAGCCGAGGCCGATGCGAATGGACAGCGAGCCGTGCTTGGCGGCCTCGTCGACGCCGCCCGGGTCGCCGGTGACGTAGAGGCCGGGGATGCCGAGCGCGCCGCCCGCGCGGGTGACGTCCATGAGCGTGTTGAGCACGGTGGCGGGGTGCTCGCGCCGAGCCTCCTCGCCGTGGCCGCGGGCCTCGAAGCCGACGGCGTCGACGGCGCAGTCCACCTCGGGGGTGCCGAGGATCTGCTCGATCTGGTCCTTCGGCTCGCCCACGGACACGTCCACGGTCTCGCAGCCGAAGCTCCTCGCCTGCGCGAGGCGGTCCTTGTTCAGGTCGCCGACGATCACGACGGCGGCGCCGAGCAGGAACGCCGAGGCGGCGGCGGCGAGGCCGACCGGTCCGGCGCCGGCGATGTAGACGGTGGAGCCGGTCCCGACGCCGGCGGTGACGCAGCCGTGGTAGCCGGTGGGGAAGATGTCGGCGAGCATCGCCAAGTCGAGGATCTTCTCCATCGCCCGGTCGCGGTCCGGGAACTTCAACAGGTTCCAGTCCGCGTACGGCACCAGCACGTACTGGGCCTGGCCGCCCACCCAGCCGCCCATGTCCACGTATCCGTACGCGGACCCGGCGCGTTCGGGGTTGACGTTCTCGCAGACGCCGGTCTTGCCCTCCTTGCAGTTGCGGCAGCGGCCGCAGGCGATGTTGAACGGCACCGACACCAGGTCGCCGACCTTGATGAACTCCACGTCCCGGCCGGTCTCGACCACCTCGCCGGTGATCTCGTGGCCGAGGATGAGCCCCGCGGGCGCGGTCGTACGGCCGCGCACCATGTGCTGGTCGCTGCCGCAGATGTTGGTCGCGATCGCCTTGACGATCGCGCCGTGCTGCACCTTGCGTCCGATGTTGGCCGGGTTCACCCCGGGACCGTCCTTCACCTCGAACTCGGGATACTCGGTCTCCTCGACCTGAACCCTTCCCGGTCCCTCGTAGACGACGGCCTTGTTGCCGGGCATCGCGATCCCCCCAAACCGCTCAAAACACCCCTAATCACTCGGGCCCTACCCGCACGCCTACCGCCCATGTCGTCTTCGAGCAATCAAAAGCGGAATGATGTCGTACGTCCGGGGTTGAAGCGGACTGGCCGATTGATGGAGGCTCGCGACGTGCCATCAAGGATCACTCTCGACGACGTGGACGCCCTCGCCCGCGGCTGCGCCGTCCTCGGCACCGGCGGCGGAGGAAACGTACGCACCGGGGCCTTAGCGGCGAAACGGGCACTGCGCGAGCACGGCGAGGTGCCGCTCATCAAGCTGTCCGCGCTGCCGGACGACGCCCTCGTGGTGCCGCTGTCCGGCATCGGGGCCCCCACCGTGGGCTTCGAGATGATCCAGAGCGCCGACGAGCCGCCGCGCATCGCCGACGAGATCGAGCGGCTCTTCGGGCGGCGGCCGTCGGCGATCATGCCGTCGGAGATCGGCGGCTCGAACGGCGTCTACCCGGTGGCCTGGGCCGCGCAGCTCGGCCTGCCGCTGCTCGACGCCGACGGCATGGGCCGCGCCTTCCCCGAGGTGCAGATGGTCTCGATGTACGTGGCGGGGCTCCCGGCCGAGCTCGTCATCCTCACCGACGTGGTGGGCAACGTGGTGACGATCCGCCCGGTGGACGGGCTGTGGTCCGAGGCGCTCGCCCGCGCCGTCTGCGTCGCGTCGGGCTCGGCCGCGCTCATGGCCGACTACGTGCTGACCGCCCGGCAGGCGCGCGGGGCGGTGATCGAGGGCACGGTGAGCAGGGCGATCGCCATCGGCCGGGCCACCGAGGGGGCCGCCGACCCGCTCGCCACGCTGCAGGCCGAGCTGGGCGCGGCCCGGCTGATCACCGGCAAGCTCGTGGACGTCGAGCGGCGCACCACCGGCGGCTTCGCCCGCGGCACCGCCGTGATCGAGGGCACCGGGGACGACCGGGGCCGCACCCTCACCCTGGAGATCCAGAACGAGAACCTCGTGGCCAAGCAGGTGGCCGAGCAGGGCGACCGGGTGCTGGCGATGGTCCCCGACCTGATCACCGTGGTGGACACCCAGACCGCCACCGCGGTGGGGACCGAGGGGCTCGTGTACGGCCAGCGGGTGACCGTGCTGGCCTGGCCGTGCGACCCGCTGTGGCGCACCCCCAAGGGACTGGAGACGGCCGGGCCGCGGGCGTTCGGCTACGACCTCGACTACCGGCCCGTGGAGACCCTGTTCGAGGAGGTGGCGGGTGCCTGACGGGGTGAAGCCCGCGGACGGCGGGCCGTTGCGCGTGGGGATCGACGTCGGGGGGACCAACACCGACGCCGTCGTGCTGGACGCGGACGACCGCGTGATCGCCAAGGCGAAGCGGCCCACCACGCCGGACGTGACCGAGGGGCTGCGCGCGGCCCTGGACGCCGTGCTGGCGGAGCTGGGCGAGGACGCCGGCGTACGTCAACGGATCAACCGGGTGATGCTCGGCACGACGCACGCCACCAACGCGATCCTGGAGCGCCGGGCGCTCGGCCGGGTCGCCGTGCTGCGGGTGGGCGCGCCCGCCACGACCGTGATCCCGCCGCTGACCGACTGGCCGGAGGATCTGCGCAAGGTGGTCGCGGCCGGGGTGGCGATCGTGCCGGGCGGTCATTTCGTGGACGGGCGGGCGATCGTGCCGCTCGGCGAGGACGCCATCCGCCGCTTCCTCGGCGGCCTCCGGGACGGCATGGACGGGGTGGACGCGGTCGCGGTGACCGGCGTGTTCAGCCCGGCCTCCGGCGACCAGGAGAACCGGGTCGCCGAGATCGTCCGCGAGGAGCTGGGCGAGTTGCCGATCTCGCTCAGCCACCAGGTCGGCAGCCTCGGCCTGCTCGAACGCGAGAACGCCACCGTGCTCAACGCCGCCCTGTACGGCGTGGTGCGCGACGTGGCCGACGCGCTGGTGGCGGCGACGCGGGAACGCGGCGTGTCGGCGCGGCCGTACCTGGCGCAGAACGACGGCACGCTGATGACGGTGGAGCACGCGGTCCGCCACCCGGTGCTGACGATCGGGTCCGGCCCGGCGAACTCGCTGCGCGGCGCGGCCTTCCTGTCCGGCGTCGAGGACGCGATCGTCGCCGACGTGGGTGGAACGTCCACCGATCTGGGCGTGCTGGCGGGCGGGTTCCCGCGCGAGTCCGCGGCGGCGGCGGAGATCGGCGGCGTGGTGACGAACTTCCGCATGCCCGACATCCTGTCCCTGGCGCTCGGCGGCGGCACGGTCGTGGGCGCGGCGGGGAAACTCGGCCCGGAGTCGGTGGGGTACCGCATCGCGCGGGAGGCGCTGGTGTTCGGCGGCGGCACGCCGACGATGACCGACGCGGCGGTGGCGGCCGGGCGCGGCGTGGTGGGCGCCTTCGCGGTGCCGGAGGTACGGCGGGCCGAGCTCGCGGCGGCGCTGGCCGCGGCCGACGCGATGGTGGCCGACGCGGTGGACCGGATGTCGCTCGGGCGGACGGGCCGGCCGCTGGTCGCGGTGGGCGGCGGGGCCTTCCTGCTGCCCGACGGCATCCCGGGCGTGAGCCGGGTGATCCGGCCCGCGGACGCCGACGTCGCCAACGCCGTGGGGGCCGCGATCGCCTATGCGAGCGGCAGAGTGGATACGATCTTGCCAACGGGTGGCGGCCGGGCGCGTGCCTTGGAACGGGCGAAACTTCAGGCCGTCGAGCGTGCCGTGGCCGCCGGGGCCGACCCGGCGACCGTCGAGATCGTGGAACTCGTCGAGGTGCCGCTCAGCTACCTCCCGCAGCCCGCCGTCCGCGCCCACGTCAAGGCGGCCGGGCCGCTGTCACACTGACCCACGAGAGGACATCCCCCACAATGCGTTGGCATAAGCGTCTGTTTCTCCTGACAGCCGCAGGAGTCCTGGCCGTGAGCGCGTCCGCGTGCGCGGGCGGCCAGGTCCGCGGCTCCCAGAGCACCGCCCCGCAGCCGAGCGGCTCGGCGGCGACGCAGCCCGCCGGCGACGCGACGTTCGTGTACGCCCCGCATCTGGAAGTGGTCACCGACTGGGATCCGGCGAGCTCGTACTCCAACGAGATCATCGCCATGCAGAACGTCTACGAGTCGCTGACCAGGTACAACCCGCAGACCCAGAAGCCGGAGCCCCGCCTGGCCACCGCGTGGGAGTCCACCCCGGACGGCAAGACGTGGACCTTCACGCTGCGCTCCGGTGTGAAGTTCCACACCGGCAACCCGCTCGACGCGGAGGCGGCGAAGGCCGCGATCGAGCGCACCATGAAGATCAACCAGGGGGCGGGCTACATCTGGGGCTCGGTCGACACGATCGAGGCCAAGGATCCGACGACGCTGGTGTTCACGTTGAAGCACGCCGCGCCGCTCGACCTGATCGCCTCCTCCGGGTACGCCGCCTACATCTATGACGTCAAGGCGACCGACGGCGATCTGAAGGAGTGGTTCGCCTCGGGCAAGGACGCCGGCTCGGGTCCGTACACGATCGACACCTGGGAGAAGGGCAAGGAGGCCGAGCTCACCCTCAAGGCGTTCGACGAGTACTGGGGCGGCTGGAACGGCCCGCACTACAAGAAGATCACCTACCGGGTGACGCCCGAGCTGACCACGGCCTGGCAGTTGCTGCAGCGCGGCGAGGTGACGTTCGTGCCGCGGCTCAACCCGCAGTTGTTCGCGCAGGCGGGCAACACGGCGGGGGTGAAGACCTCGCAGGCGCCGTCGTTCCAGAACCTGATGCTGCTGTTCAACACCGCCGACGGCCCGGCCAAGGACGTGCGGGTACGGCAGGCGCTGCAGAAGGCGATCGACTACGACGGCCTGGTGGCCGCGCTGAAGGGCGCGGCGGTGAAGGCGAGCGGCCTGGTGCCGCAGGGCCTGCTCGGGCACGACCCGGCGCAGCAGCCCAAGCAGGACCTCGCGGGCGCGACCGAGCTGCTCAAGCGGGCCGGGTACGGCCCCGGCGGCAAGGAGCTGGAGCTCAAGCTCACCTACGCCCAGGGCGACGACGACCAGAAGCTGCTGGTCACCCTGCTCACCTCGACGCTGAAGAGCCTCAACGTCACCCTCGACGCCAAGCCGCTGGCCTGGGAGACGCAGTGGGACCAGGGCAAGTCGAAGGACGCGTCCAAGCGCCAGGACATCTTCGTCATGTACTGGTGGCCCGACTACGCCGACCCGTACTCGTGGTTCGTGAACATCTTCCGCAGCGCCGACCCGATCTCGTTCAACCTCAGCTACCTGAAGGACAAGGACATCGACAAGGCGATCGACGGGCTGCCTGAGCTGACCGCGACCGACCGCGAGGCTGCGCAGAAGGCGTACGCCGACCTGCAGACGAAGATCATCGGCACGCAGGCGGCGGTGGCGGTGCCGTACGTGCAGAACTACCAGCGCGCCTTCTCCGCCAACGCCGGCGGCTACGTCGACAATCCCGCGTACCCGAACGTCGTGTTCGTGTACGACCTCCAGCCCGCCGCGTAGCCCGATGCCGGGGCACCTGGCGCGTTATCTGGCCCGCCGCCTCGGCCAGGCCCTCCTGGTCGTGGGCGGCGTGGTCGCGCTCACCTTCGCCGTGATGCGGCTGGTCCCGGGCGATCCCGCCGTCGCGTACGCCGGGCCCAAGGCCACGCCGGAGCAGCTCGCGGAGGCGCGGCGGCAATTCGGGCTGGACGAGCCGATCCCGGTGCAACTGTGGAATTACGTGCGCGACCTGCTGCTCGGGGACTGGGGCGTCAGCCTGCACACCCGGCAGCCGGTGCGCGACGACCTGCTGCTGGCGTTCCCCGCGTCGCTTGAGCTGGTCGGCGCGGCGCTGATCCTCGGCGTGGCGGTGGGCATCCCGCTCGGGATGCTCGCCGCCCGCTTCAACCGGAAACTTCCGGATTTTTCAGTACGGCTGACCTCGATGCTGGCCGTGTCCGTCCCCGTGTTCTGGCTGGCACTCGCGCTGCAGAAGGTGTTCGCGGGCGACCTCGGCTGGTTCCCCGTCGCCGGGGAGTACGACTACCGGCTCGACACCATCAGCCCGCTGCACCTCTACACCAACATCACCATCGTGGACGCGTTGATCACCGGCAACTGGCCGATCTTCACCAGCACGCTCCACCACCTGGTGCTCCCGGCGATCGTGGTCGCCGCGTACCCGGCCGGGGTGATCGCCCAGATGACCCGCGCCGCCCTCGTCGAGGAGGCCGGCCAGGACCACGCCCGCCTGGAACGCGCCCTCGGCTTCGGCGAGACCGCGATCCTCACCCGCTTCGCCCTGCGCCCCGCCCTCAACCCGGTGCTCTCGCTGATCGCCCTGGTCTTCGCATACGCGCTGGTCAACGGGTTTCTGGTGGAATCCATCTTCAACTGGCCGGGCCTGGGACGCTACGCGGTGGACTCCATCCGCTCCCTGGACACCCCGGCCATCGCGGGGGTCACGCTGCTGGTCGCGATCGTCTACGTGCTGGCGAACCTCGCGGTCGATCTCCTGCAAAGCGTCATCGACCCTCGGGTGAGGACCCGATGAGCGGTCACAAACACTCCACGGCCGACGGCACCGATCCGCTCCCGGCGGCCCGGCGTCGCGAGGGCGGAAGGTTCGGCGTCCTCGGCCAACTCGCACGCGCCGACACACCGGCCCCCGTGGGCGCGGCGCTGCTCGGGCTGATCGTGCTGGTGGCGCTGCTCGCGCCGTGGATCGCGCCGTACCCGGCCGACGGGACCGACGCGACCCACCCGCTGGAGGCGCTGCTGCCGCCCAGCGGCGCGCACTGGTTCGGCACCGACGAGGTCGGCCGGGACCTGCTCACCCGGGTCATGTACGGCGCGCGGACCTCGTTGTTCATCGCGGTCGCCGTGCTCGCCGTGGCCGCGGCGATCGGGGTGACGCTGGGCGTGGTGGCCGGGTACGCGGGCGGCCTCGTCCGCGATGTGATCATGCGGATCACCGACGTCTTCCTCGCCTTCCCCGCGCTGCTGCTGTCGCTCGCGCTCGCCGTCGTGCTCAGCCCGGGCATCACCACGGTCATCGTCGCGATCGCCGCGACCTGGTGGCCCTGGTACGCCCGGCTCACCGCGTCGGTGGCCTCCTCGGTCGCCGCCCGCGGCTTCGTGGACGCGGCGCGCTGCCTGGGCGTGCCCGCCCCCGTGATCGTCTTCAGGCACGTGCTGCCGAACTCGCTCACGCCCGTGCTGGTGCAGCTCTCCCTCGACGCGGGCGGCGTGATCCTCACCTCCGCCGCGCTGTCGTACCTGGGGCTCGGGGCGCGCGAGCCGACGGCCGAATGGGGGCTGATGGTGGAGCAGGGCCAGACGCTGTTCACCACGAACTGGTGGGTGGTCACCTTCCCCGGCCTCGCCATCATGATCGCCGCGTTCGCGTTCAACGTGCTCGGCGAGGGGCTGCGGGCCGCCCTCGACCCGAGGAGGATCACCCGATGACGACCGAGCGGACATCGTCCCCGTCCCCGATCCCGGCCGCCCCGCTGGTCGAGGTGCGCGATCTGGAGGTCCGGTACGGCGAGCGCGTCGTCGCCCGCGTGCCCGAGCTGGACGTGCGCGCGGGCGAGTGCGTGGCGATCGTCGGCGAGAGCGGCTCGGGCAAGACCAGCACGCTGCTGGCCACGCTCGGCCTGGTGCCTGACGTATCCGGAAATATCAGGGTCTGCGGCACCGATGTGCTCGCGGCCGGCCCACGCGAGCTGCGCGCCGTACGGGGGTCCCGCGCGGCCCTGGTGATGCAGGACGCCCAGGCGGCCCTCAACCCGACGATGCGCCTGGGCACGCTGATGCGCCGCGCCCTGCGCCTGCACGGCCTCCCCGACCACAGGGACCGCGCCCGCGAGGCCGTGGAGGCCGTGCTGCTCGACCCGGCCATCCTGCGCCGCTACCCGCACCAGGTCTCCGGCGGCCAGGCCCAGCGCTTCGCGATCGCCCTCGCCCTCGCCCTCGGCGCCGAGGTGATCCTCGCCGACGAGCCCACCAGCGCCCTCGACGTCACCGTACAGGCCGAGGTGATCGCCGTGCTGCGCCGCCTGCGCGACGAACGCGGCCTGGCCGTCCTGCTCGTCTCCCACGACCTCGCCCTGGTCTCCACCATCGCCGACCACGTCCTGATCATGAAGGACGGCCGGGTGGTGGAGAGCGGACCGGCCGCCGAGGTCTTCACCGCACCGGCCCACGCCTACACCCGCGAACTCCTGGAGTCCCTGCCGTGACGGATTCCCCGGCTTCCCCGGCTCCGCGTGCCCAGGAGCCCCTGGCTGCCTCCCCCGGCACCACCGGCGCCCCCGAATCGCCACCCGCCCGCACCGCCGCCGAGCCGCTCCCCCGGCTGAGCGCCGAGCGGGTGACGCTCGCGTACGGCGGGACCGCCGTCGTGCACGAGGTGAGCCTGGCGATCGACGAGGGCGGCGTCGGGCTGATCGGGGAGAGCGGCTCGGGCAAGACGACGCTGGCCCGCGCCCTCCTCGGCCTGCTGCGGCCCAGAAGCGGGCACATCAGCTACGAGGGCCGCGATCTGGCCACGCTCGGGCGCGACGGGCTGCGGGAGTACCGGCGGCGGGTGCAGCCGGTGTTCCAGGGCGAGGCGCTCGACCCGCGGATGAGCGTCGGCGCGTCGATCGAGGAGGCGCTCACCACCCACCACCGCATGGGCCGGGCCGAACGCGCCGACCGGGTCGCGGAGCTGCTGACGGACGTGGGCCTCGACCCGGCGCTCGCGTCGCGCCGCCCGCACCAGATCTCCGGCGGCCAGCGGCAGCGCGCCGTGATCGCCCGCGCCCTCGCCGTACGGCCGCGCCTGCTCATCCTCGACGAGCCCACCAGCGCGCTCGACGTCACCGTGCAGGCGCGCATCCTGGAGCTGCTGGAACGGCTCGGCCGCGAGCACGGCCTCGGCCACCTGCTCATCACGCACAACCTGGCCGTGGTCGAGCGGCTGTGCCGCAGCGCTCATGTGATGTTCGCGGGCCGGGTGGTGGAGAGCGGCCCGACGGCCGAGCTGCTGAGCGCCCCCGCCCACCCCTACACGCTGGCGTTGCGGGACGCGGTCCCCCGTCTGAACGGCGAGCCCCCGGCGCCCAAGGCCCGGACCGAGGGGCTGCCCGCGGCCACCGGCTGCCCGTTCCGCACCCGCTGCCCCATCGCGGCCGAGGTCTGCCGCGAGGCCCCCACGCTCCGCGAGATCGGCGGCGGCAGGCGGGTCGCCTGCCACCGCAGCGAGCTCACAGGGCGCGGAGGCCGTTGATCACCTCTCGGAGGATCCCCTCGTTGGGGGTGCGGGCGGCCGGGGAAGGTCGGCGCACTCGCACCAGCTTCTTCTCGTGCAGGTCCCCGACGAGGACGCGCACGACGCCGATGGGCAGGTCCAGCTCGGCGGCCACGTCCACCAGGGCGGTGGGCCGCGTGCACCGGTGCAGAATGATCAGATGCTCCGGGCCGAGTCCGGCGGGTGGGGTCATGCCGCCTTCGGTGACGATGACGGCGACAAGGTCGATCTCCTTGCTGGACGACTCGGTCCGGCCCCGGGTCAGGAGGTAGGCGGGCACTACCGGGCCGGCCTCTTCGTCCAGCCAGCGTTCGTGCGTCATCGGTCGCCCTCCTCTCCGGAATTCGCGTCGTTGTCCACGGGGATCAGCGTCACCGGTGCGAGCCCGTCGGGTGAGTCGGGCGCCTCGGGCATGCTGACCAGGTCGATGGGGATCAGCACGATCGCGGTCGTCCCGCCGTACGGCGAGGGGCGCAAGGTGACCCGGATATTGTGCCGTGCCGCGAGCCGTCCGACGACGAAAAGCCCGAGCCTGTCGCTGTCGGCGAGATCGAACTCCGGCGGGTTGGCGAGGCGTTCGTTGAACTCGGCGAGGACCTCGGGGGGCAGCCCGAGCCCGCGGTCCTCCACTTCGACGGCGAAGCCGTTGCCCACCATCTCGCCGCGTACGGTCACCGAGGTGTGCGGCGGGGAGTAGACGGTGGCGTTCTCGATCAGCTCGGCGATGAGGTGGATGACGTCGCCGACGGCCGCGCCGATCAGGGCGTGGTCGGACATCGGCTGCACGTTCACCCGGGCGTAGTCCTCGACCTCGGCGGCGGCGCCGCGCACCACGTCCAGCATCGGGATCGGCTTGCGCCAGCCGCGGCCCGGCACCGCGCCGGACAGGATGATCAGGCCCTCGGCGTGCCGGCGCATGCGGGTGGTGAGGTGGTCCAGGCGGAACAGGTCGTCCAGCGCGCCCGGGTCGGTGGCCCGGCGCTGCATGCCGTCGAGCTGGATGCGCTGCCGGTGCAGCAGCGCCTGGCTGCGCCGCGCCAGGTTGAGGAAGACCTGGTTGACGCCGGCGCGCAGCTCGGCCTGGCCGACCGCGGCCTCGATCGCGGTGTGCTGGACGGCGGAGAACGCCTCCTCCACGTCCTTGACCTCGGCGGTGCTGCCCTTCGTGCTGATCGGCGGCGCCTCGACCTCGACGTCCACCCGCTCGCCGCGCCGCAGCTTCTGCATCACGTTCGGCAGCCGTACCTGGGCGAGCTCCTGGGCGGCCCGCCGCAGCGCGGCCAGCTCGTCCGACAGCCGGGAGCCCAGCCGCAGCGTGATCAGGATGGTGATGACCACCACCCCGAGGCCGACGCCGGCGAGCAGCACGGCGCGGGCGAGCACGTCGTCGGCGATCGGCACCGCCCGCTCGGCGAGGCGGGCGCCCGCCTGCTCCTGGGCCTGCTGGAAGGCGCGGGCGAGCTCGTCGGAGATGGGATGCCATTGGGTGAACGACGGCGTCCGGCCCGCGATGACCGCCTCTTCGAGGATGCGCAGCCGCTGGTACTCCGGCGAGGTGATCAGGTTGACGTGGTACGCGCGCAGCTCGGGGTCGAGTTCGGCGAGCGACTTGTCGATCAAGAAGCGGCGGTTGCCGACGATCTGGGTGAACAGCCGCCGCTCCGCCTGAATCGCCTGCCCGCTGGGCAGCATGCCCGCCGCGAGCGCCTGCTCCCGGGTGAGCAGTTCCTTCGAGTACGCCAAATCGATGACGACCAGGGACTGCTGATAAATGGGCAGGTCATTGATGAGGGCCAGGCTCCGGTGCATCCGGAAAGCCGCGTCGGAGATAGCGTTATATGCCTCAATTGCCCGAATTCTCGACGTCAATCCGGCGTCGATGTCCGCGCGGATCACGCCGAGCTGGCTCACCCGGTTGAGTAGGTCGTCGAGCTGCTTGCGCATCGCCGGGGTGACGGTCCCGGCGGCCTCCTGCTCCTGCGCGAGCCTGCGGAAGGTCGCGACGGCCCGGTCGGTGTGCGGCCGCTGCTCGACCATCTCCCTGCGGCTGCGCGGCTCGCCCAGGAAGCGCGCGGCCGCCAGCCGCTCCTGCTGCAGCTCCACGATGAGCTCGTCGGCGGGCACGCGCAGGGTCGACCAGATCGTGCCGTACGCCCGCAGTTGGAGGCTGTCGTTGGTGGTGACCGCGACGATGACCACCCACAGCACCATCATGGAGGCAACCGGCACCAGCAGCAGGCCGAAGATCTTGAATCTGATCGTCCTGCGCCGGATGCGACCGGGCACTCCCATCACACCTCATCGCGATAGGGCCAAGGAGACAATTGATGAGATTAGCAGCAGTAGCAGCATTTGACATTGAGCCGCGACATAGCCACAAATATCAAGGCATGCTCCCCAAGCGGGGACGCGTGCAGTAAGTTCGGACCTCGTGCGCCGGTCTTCGCGGATAACAGCAGCGTGCGCGGTCATCGCCACGTTGACCCTCGCCGCGTGCTCGAGCGGGGGTGTGAGCAACGCCATACGTCCCAGCAGCTCGCCGATCGTGCAGGTCAAGGAGGCGACCTTCGTCTACCTGGCCCACCTGGACATCGTCACCGACTGGGACCCCGCCACCTCGTACTCCAACGAGATCCACGCGCTGCAGAACATCTACGAGTCGCTCACCCTCTACAACCCGGTGGCCAAGAAGGCCGCACCGCGCCTGGCCATCGCGTGGAACTCCTCGTCCGACGGCCGTACCTGGACCTTCCGGCTGCGCCCTGGTGTGAGATTTCACACAGGCCGGCCCCTCGACGCCGCCGCGGTGAAGTCCTCGATCGAGCGGACCAAGTCGCTGAAGGGCGACCCCTCCTACATCTGGGAGTCGGTCGACCGCATCGAGGCCAAGGACCCCACGACCGTGGTGTTCCACCTGAAGTACCCGGCCCCGCTGGACCTGATCGCCTCCTCCAGCTACGCCGCCTACATCTACGACACCGAGGCGGCCGGCGGCGGCGACCTGAAGAAGTGGTTCGCGGCGGGCCACGACGCGGGCTCGGGCCCCTACACGGTCGACCGCTGGCAGAAGGGCAAGGCCACCGAGCTGACCCTAAAAGCGTTCGACGGCTATTGGGGCGGCTGGGACGGCCCCCGCTACCGCAACGTGGTCTTCCGCGTCGAACCCAACCTCAACGCCGCCTGGCGGCAGCTCCTCGACGGCAAGGCGACCTTCGTGGCCCGGCTCAACCCCAAGCTCTACCGCCAGGCCGAGAACACGCCGGGGGTACGCAGCCTGCAGGTGCCGTCCTTCCAGAACATGCTCGTGCTGTTCAACACCGCGAGCGGGCCGATGCGCGACATCCGGCTGCGCAAGGCCGTACAGAAGGCCATCGACTACGACGGCGTGATCCGCGCGTTGCGCGGCGCGGGCGAGCCGGCCTCCGGCCTGGTGCCCGAGGGCCTGATCGGCTACACGCCGGACCGCCGCCCCCACCAGGACCTGGCGGAGACCGTCCGGCTGCTCACCGAGGCCGGCTACGGGCCGGCCGGCCGGCCGCTGCGGCTCACCCTCACCTACGCCGAGGGCGACAACGACGAGCGGGTCCTGGTCACGCGGCTCGCCGAGACGCTGCGCCCGCTCAACGTCATCCTCGACGCGCAGGCGATGAAATGGACCGCCCAGTGGGCCCGCGGCAAGTCGAAGGACCCGACCAAGCGCCAGGACATCTTCGTGATGTATTGGTGGCCCGACTACGCCGACGCGTACTCCTGGTACCTGAACCTATTCCACAGCGAAGACCCGCCGTCGTTCAACTTGACATACCTGAACGACAAGAAGACGGATGAGCAAATCGAGGCGCTGCCGAACATCCTCGCGACCGACCGGATCGCCGCCCAGAAGGCGTACGCCCGGCTGCAGGATCGGCTCATCGACGACCTCGCCGTCGTCGCCGTGCCGTGGGTCGTCAACTACCAGCGCGCCTACGTCGGCGGGGTGCAGGGCTACGCCGACAACCCGGCCTATCCCAACGTCGTGTTCGTCCACAACCTGGAGCCGCACGGCTGACAAGGGCCGCCCGCCCGAGTCCGTCCTCGCGGCGGCCGTGTCAGTGGGCGCCGCCTGCCTCCAGGGCCACGACGCCGACGATGACCAGGCCGAGGCCGCCGATCTGCACCCAGGTGAGGCTGTCGCCGAGGAAGGCGGCCCCGATCAGCGCGACCAGGGCGATGCCGATCGCGGCCCACACGCCGTAGACGACGCCGACGGCCATGCCGCGCTTGAGAACCTGGGCGAGCAGGACGAACGAGGCGAGGTAGGTGACCACGACGACGGCCGCGGGGATCGGCTTGGTGAACCCGTCCGACAGGCGAAGCGCGATCGTGCCCGTCACCTCGCAGAGGATCGCGCCCACCAGCAGCACCCATACCATGACACGCTCCAGGTTTTCGGAAGGCCCAATCTATGGTTATGGGTGAATTGTCTTATGGGCTGTTTGGGTGGGTTCGGGCGGGTCAGCCGCGGCGGAGGCGTTCGATGGCGGCGAAGACGGCCTCATGGTCCATGTCGATGCCGCCGGGGCCGCGCAGCCGTACGGTGACGTCGGTGCCGTCGAAGGCGAGCCAGCTCACCCGGCCCGCCACGCCGCGTAACGCCTGGCTCCGGTCGGACCACTGGGCCTGCTCCAGCAGCGAGCCGTCCTGCTGGTAGAAGTCGGCGATCCAGGGCCCGGTCGGCATCTCCGCCAGGCGGTCACCGGCCAGCGCGTCCGCGGCCAAGGGATCGGCGGCCAGCGGGTTGGGCTGCGTACGCGGCTCCCTCGGCGGCGTGAACGGCTGGGGCGCCTGCCGTGCGGGCCGCTCCGGGAACCGGATGCGCGGCTTTCCGGGTGCCGGGGGCGTGGTGGGCGGCTGGGTGGGGAACTCGCCCGAGCCGCGAGCGCCACGGTACTCGCCCGTGGGACGGACGGCGGGGAACTCGCCGGTCGGACGCACCGCCGGGAATTCCCCCGTAGGGCGGACGGCCGGGAACTCGCCCGTGGGACGCACGGTCGGAAACTCGCCCGTGGGACGCACGGTCGGGAACTCGCCGGTCGGACGCACGGCAGGGAACTCGCTGGTCGCCTGGATGGCGGGGAATTCGCCGGTGGCCTGCACCGCGGGAAACTCCCCGGTGGGTTGCACCGGACGCTGGACGGGGAACTCGCCTGTCGCCGGCAGCCGGGGCTGGACCGGGAACTCCCCGGTGGCCGGCTGCTGCCCCGGGACGTACGGCGACCGCTGGGCGGGCGGCCGGGACATGGGCTGGGTGGAGTCGATCGGCTGCGGACGCGGGGCCTCCCAGTTGGCCGGCATGGCGGCGTCGGCGTCGGCGGTCAGCACCACGGCCACGCCGTTGAGCAGGTCGGCGATGTGGAAGGCGACCCGTCCCAACGTGCGGTCGCCGAGGTCCGGCATGCGCCGGCGAAGGCTGTCCGCGATGGCGCGCACGAGGGCGAGTTCGGCCTGCTGCTCAGGCGTCAGCTCACTCACGGCAACTCCTCCCAGGCCCCCGAAAAAGGCCAACATCCATGCTCTCGCGTCGCTAGGTCCGGAGTGTCAAGTCCGCCGTATCCGTCCGGATTTCCTGGCGACGGACATGCGTGACCCGGTCACTGCGTCCTGATGACCTCGCGTTCCGGCCTCACCTGTGATGTCGTCGTCGGCGCCTGCGCAGGGACGGGCGGACGCGGCCAGGGACGGCCTGCGGAGACTCCGGGTCACCCGCGAGATGTCCCTCGCCGGTCCGGGCGTCCGGCCTCCGCCGTAGCCGGGCACGCAAAAGTGTGCAATTGCGCACTTTACCGTCGATATGCAAGTAAGGATGAACAACTCCAGGGTTTGACGCCCCTCCGGCCGCGGCTGGGCCCGCCCAGAACCGCCCGAAGCCCGGCGCCATGCCGGGCTGAATCGGTTCCGAGCGCGTTCGAGCGGGGCCGAGCGGGGCCGAGCGGGGCCGAGGTCGGCGAAGGTGGAATGCCGACTGGCACTCTATGTCCGCACTCCCGCGCCTCGAGCCCTACGATTCTTTGCAAGTGCGTGCTCCTGCAGGATCCGGCGGAAGACGAGGGACGAGCCGATGAGCAAGCTCACCAATGACGAGCGTGAAGACCTGGCTCGCATAGTCTCCAGCCCGGAGCTGAACGATCCCCGCATCGACGGCGACCGCAGGCTCGGCCAGCAGTTCGCCGACCTGTGGCGGGCCGATCTGGACGACGTGGACGAGGTGACGATCGGCCGGGTGCTGCTGCGTGCCGCCGTCGCCGTCACCCAGCTCACCGACGCGGGCCTGCCCACGGCCAGGGTCGCCAACATCCTCACCCTGTGCGCGGTGGACCTCACCGCCTTGGAACTCGGGAAGGACCTCCAGGGCCAGGGCCGCACCATCGAGGGCGAGATCGTTCAGGATCCGCCCGGCAAGGACACCCCCACCGACCGCCCGGGCGAGGACGACGGCAAGCGCACCGGGAAGTAAGGCCAGGGTCCACCCCGCAGTCGTCCCGGTTATCGCGGGCCGGCGCGAACCTCCCCCGGACCGGGCACCGCCCACCGGCACCGGCGAGTGCCGTACCCGGCGCGGCAATACGGCCATGGCACTGCGTGATGTGACGCCACACCATGACCACGGTTGGCCGATCAAAGGGAAAAGCCTCCCATCGCCCTCCGTGTCCGCACATGTGGAATGGGTAACTAAGCGCGTGGTTCTACCTGTGACCGTCTTCGAGGGGACGCCATGACACACGTGCAGACAATCCAGCTCAAGGAGCTGCGGCCCAACTCCGGGCCGAGCGAGGGCGACGACCAGGTCGAGCTGATCGGCTCGGGGCTGGCGACGACCGAGCAGGTCTGGTTCGGCTCCGAGCCCGCCGAGTTCGAGGAGGAGGGCGACACCCGGCTCACCATCTGGACGCCGCCGGGCTCCGGCGAGGTGGACGTCTACGTCATCGACCAGGACGGCAACCGCAGCAACAGCCTGCGCTACAGCTACTTCGACTGATCGGCCGGGCGTACCGGCCGATCCGCGCACGCGTGCGGTCCACGAGACATCGGGCCGCACGCGTTCCAGTGCGATGACCGCCCTGCAGCCGCGCGCAGGTGTACGGCGCGTCAGCCGGGTGAACGTTCACAGACACCGGATCGGCGGCCCTGCCGGGCGGCCTCGTTCCTGCTCAAAAGGACCTCGATGCCGTCGAGGAGGCGGGTGAGGCCGAACTCGAAGAGGCTGTCGAGGGTGAGGTCGACGTCGCACCGCGTGGCGAGCCTGCCCAGGATCGGGTAGCGCCCGTCGCTGAAGACCTCGCTGAACGTGGCGTCCTGCTCCTGCATCCACTGTTCGTCGGTGAGGCCGGTGTCGCGGCGGGCCTGAGCCTCCATCTCGAAGTTCACCGCAGTGCCGCGGACGTGGTTGGCGACCGTGACGGCGAAGTGGAAAAGCTGCTCGTCGGTGAGGCCCCTGCCGTCCAGTGCGCGGAGC
This sequence comes from Thermopolyspora sp. NPDC052614, assembly GCF_040678635.1. Taxonomy (NCBI): domain Bacteria; kingdom Bacillati; phylum Actinomycetota; class Actinomycetes; order Streptosporangiales; family Streptosporangiaceae; genus Thermopolyspora; species Thermopolyspora sp. NPDC052614. The sequence continues at coordinate 125,960 of NZ_JBFATZ010000009.1, read as the reverse complement.
AGCCATTCGGTGTGGACGACGGCGTCTGGGGCGGGGATGGGGCGGGTGAAGGAGATCGCCTGGGCGACCCACGGGTGCCGCCGGTAGATCGACCACTGGGTGCGGGCGCCGATCTCGACGCATTCCCGCCAGTGCTCCGGTGGCGGGTCGGGGTAGGCGGTGGTGCCGAAGACGACGTTGTACATCAGGACGATCAGTTCGTCCTTGCTCGGCACGTGGCGGTAGAGGGACATGGTGGCGACGCCGAGCTCGGTGGCGATGCGGCGCATGGAGAGCGCGGCCAGGCCCTCGGTGTCGGCGATCTCGATGGCCACGGCGAGGATACGCTCACGGGTCAGCTCACGCTCGGGAGAGCGGGCGGGCCGGGGTGAGGTGGCGGGTCTTGGTGTCTTGGATTCCACCGCGGCGGCATGGCCGGGAGGATGCGCGGACACGCCCGGTGCCGCCGACGGCGTCTCGGCCGGCTGCGCGGCCGGCAGGGCGGCGGTTCGTGCGGATGTCGGTACGGCGGGCTTGGCGGCGGGCTCGACGACGGGCTTGACGACGGGCTTGGCGGCGACGACGGTGCCGACGCCGGGACGCGGGTGGGCCAGGCCCTCCTGACGCAGAGCGGCCAGGACCTTGGTCGCGGTGGCGATCGCCACGCCCCACTCCTTGGTGATCTGGCGGGCGGACGGGACGCGGTCGCCCTCGCGCAACTCGCCCGCCTCGATGCGGCGGCGAATCTCAGCAACAATCCGGACATACGGCGGCTCGCGCCTCACGGCCGATTCGGTCACTCCGCCTTCCCCTTTCCTGAAGGCATTCGCGGTTCCTAACGTACTAGTACACCATCGCTCCGGCCAGGTCCCCGAATTCCAGCACGTCAGACCCGTAAATCGGGGCGACGCGAGCGAATGGGACACCTATCGAACCCGACTATCGTACTAGTACACCAACCCCGGCGCGTTCTCAAAAATGCCTGCTCAACAACATCTTCACAACACGCTTGCCATGTACGCATCCATATGTACAGTGTATATAAGCGCGGCCGCGCCACAGGCGTACGTGATTCATTCGCTCATCACATGGAGAGAACGCAATGACCAGTACGGACAACCCCCTCGCGGGCGGGACCGAGCCCCGAGCGGGCCGACGTGAGTGGATCGCCCTGACGGTGCTGCTGCTGCCCCTGCTCCTGGTCTCGATGGACGTCTCCGTCCTCTACTTCGCCGTACCGTTCATCAGCAGGGAACTGGCCCCGACCGCCACCCAGCAACTGTGGATCTTCGACATCTACGGCTTCGTGCTGGCCGGCCTGCTCATCACGATGGGCGCGCTCGGCGACCGAATCGGCCGCCGCCGCCTGCTGCTGATGGGCGCGACGGCGTTCGGCGCGGCGTCGCTGTTCGCCGCCTACGCCCCGAGCGCCGAGGCGCTCATCGCCGCCCGCGCCCTGCTCGGCATCGGCGGCGCGACGCTGATGCCCTCGACGCTCGCGCTCGTCCGCAACATGTTCCACGACCCCCGGCAGCGCGGCACCGCGATCGCGATCTGGACGGCCGTGCTGAGCGCGGGCGTGGCGGTGGGGCCGGTGCTGAGCGGCTTCCTGCTCGAACACTTCTGGTGGGGCTCGGTCTTCCTGATCAACACGCCGGTGATGGCGCTGCTGCTGGTGCTCGCTCCCATGCTGGTGCCCGAGTTCAAGGCCCCCGAGTCGGCCCGCTTCGACCTGCTCAGCGCCGCGCTGTCGCTCGCCGCCGTGCTCCCGATCATCTACGGAATCAAGGAGCTGGCCAATGACGGCTACCGCCCGCTCCCGACGCTGGCCATCGTGGCCGGTCTCACCGTCGCCGCCCTTTTCCTACGCCGCCAGACCCGGCTCGCGTACCCCATGATCGACCTAAGCCTGTTCCGCCGACGAGCGTTCGGCGGGTCGTTGCTGATCGCCCTGCTCGCGATGTTCGCGATGATCGGTTTCGCCATCCAGACCACCCAGTTCCTGCAGTCCGTGCTCGGTCTGAGCCCGCTGCAGGCCGCGCTGTGGAGCGTGCTCCCCTCGGTCGCGGTCGCCGCGGCCGCCCCGGCGAGCATGGCACTCACCCAGCGCGTCCACCGTTCCTACATCGTCGGCGCCGGATTCCTCGTCGCCACCGCCGGCTTCGCGGCCATGACCCAGATCCGCGTGGACTCGCCGCTGTGGGGCCTGCTGCTGATCGCAAGCCTGTACGCCGTCGGACTGGTCGTCGTGATGACCCAGAGCAACGAGATGGTCATGGGCGTCACCCCACCGGACCGAGCGGGCGCGGTCTCGGCCCTGCTGGAGTGCAACACCGAGTTCGGCGGCGCGCTCGGCATGGCGATCCTCGGCAGCATCGGCAACGCGATCTACGTCCGCCAGATCGCCGACACGCTCCCCACAGGACTCCCCCAGCAGGCGGCGGACGCCGCCACAGAAACCCTCGCCGGCGCCACCGTCGTCGCCGACCACCTCCCCAACCAACTCCCCAACCAACTCCCCAACCAACTCGGCGAAGCGGTCCTCACCGCCGCCCGCCACGCCTTCACCGACGGCATGCACGCCACGGCCCTGGCCGCCTCCGCCATCATGGCCGCCGCGGCCTTGCTCTCCCTTACCTTCCTCCGTCGAGCACACATCGCCCCGCCCGCACCCGACGGCACGTCCCCTGAAGTAGCCTCGATTCCCTCACAGCAGGCGTACTACCGTTGACCGCCCGCCCGGACCGGCACCACTGAAGCGGCATGCACCCCGACATCCGCCATACCGCTCACAGGCGAATCGCCGCCTCACCGCTACTACGGCTCCACAACGGTGGCCCGCATGGCGTCGACCAGTTCCCAGACCGAGGTGAACGGATTGCAGTCGGCGGGCCGACGCCCCTCACCGTGCGCCTCGGCAAGCACTTGGGCGCGCTTGCGGGCCACTTCGTGGTTGTCCATGAGCGCTTCGGGGCGGAAGCTCTTGCCGTCTCGCGTGTAGGAGCACCCGCCGTGCCTCTCCAGGATCCTGCATGCCTCATCCGTGGTGAGAGGACGACGCTCGTTCTGCACATGGAGGATAAGCCATAGCTCGAAGCAGGGATTCGAAATCGCGCACCTCACCCCTTGCTGAGCAGCCAAGCTCAGAGCCCGCTCAAGCGAGGGGTGCGGAGACGGCGCCTCGACATCGAGTACGCACCAGACCTCGTCATACGGCGTGCACTTGTCCGCCGCCGACCGTGGTGCTCGCTCCTTATGGGATATAGCGGCTTTGACCAGACCCAGGGGCTCGCCGAAGACGGTGCCGAACTGCACTCCCGGGATTCTGAGCTCACGCCTGAGCGTACTCAAGTAGATACGTTCCGTTACTCTACCCTCGCAGTAGATAAGGAAGCGTTTCTGTTCCTGCCGATTTCCTTGATCACGTACAAGAGGCTTGCTGCTGCGGCGGCTTCGGCGCGACATGCGATTCAGTCTGCCGTGTAAGAGCCTCAGCCAGGAGGAAGTCGTCGAAGATGGGGACGCCTCGATAGCGGCCAAGGAGGTAGCCGCGGAAAACGTTGTCCAAGCCCTCTCTTATGCGGTACTGCGTCAGCGGATGAAGTTCGGTCGCGCCGTCGCCGCCGCGGTCAGTTAGCCAAACCTGATCACGCCGCAGTCGCCCGCCGGACAATTTGGACAAAAGCGTGACATCGTGGGTATTGAATATGATTTGTGCACCCTGTCGGTTGAACTGTGGCTCCTGGAAGAGCCGCACCAGCTCGCTCGCCAGCAAGGGGTGCAGGAATGCGTTGAGTTCGTCGACGACGAGCAGCTTGCCCTTCTGCAGCGCGTGCATGATCGGCCCCAGCAGGGCGAACCAGCTCGCGGTGCCGCTCGACTCGTAACGCAGCGGCAGACTGTACTCCTTGCCGCCGACCTGGTGAACGAAATCGACCTTCGGTGGCCCCAGGACCTCCGAGTTCTCATCGGGGATGGGCGCTTCCGGGTTGATCGCCTGTATGAAGGCGATCAACCGCTCCCGGGCTTCCCGGTCCATGGGCCGCGTCTCATGCCGGACATCCGTGATGCCGAGATCGGCGTAGTTGAGCAGGCTCATGACGCTTTCGCGGTCACCTGCAGATATCGCATGCAGCGTCTGAGCCAGGTGAAGAGGGGGGTTGCCCGCGTCGACGTAGATCAGTTCACGCTCGAACCACTGGTACAAACGTGTGAGTTGGGGATGATTGTTGGCAGCCGCGGCCGAAAGGTAAAGACTGTTCGGCCGTACCAGATCGGCGATGGCCCTTTTCTGCCCCTTGAGGTGCTCGCTGAAGCGGATCGAGTCGCCACCGGGACCCGACCGCTCGAAAAGGACCCGCCGGACCCGCCGCTGCCGCCGAGTGAAGCTGTACAGCCACTCGCCGCAGACCACCTGATCGTCTACGGAGAAGCCGTATTCGTAGTGCACCCCATCGAGCGCCACGTCGACGCAGAACTCTGACGGCCTGTCACCGGCACTCTTGTCGAACCGGAAGGCGTTTCTCGCAATCGGTGCCCCGGGCTTCCAGCGTTGATGCGAGTTCGCGACGGCGAGCGCCATGAAACGCACGGCCTCGAGCAGGTTGGACTTGCCCGACGCGTTGCCTCCGAAGATCGCCGCCGCAGGCAATACCGCCACGTCCTCGGGGATGGGCCGACGCACCGCCAGATCGTCATGCTCGTCCAGCGCTACGAGACTGAGTTCCTGCTCGTCTCGCAGAGAAGCGAAGTTGGCGACGCGGAAGCGGAGAAGCACCTTGGCTCCCTGTCGGTCGGAATCAATGCTACGGCAAGTACGCCTCGAAGGACGCTGTGCGTCACTACTTGACGAGTATGACGCATAGACCCACCCTCGTATAGGCCACTAACGCCCTCAGAGGGCAAAACTTGACTGGCAAGGTCATCGCCGCCGTCCCTGGCCGAGCCTGGGCGCGCTGGTCAAGGGCTTGTGGCGGTCCAGCGACCGGTCGTCGATCCGGACGAGAGCGGTCGCCCCAGAGCCCTCCACACGGAGACGAAACGAAGCTGGGCGACGGGAAGGCTGCTGGGCGTGCCAGGGTGGGCGGGGAGCAGACGGCCGTTCGGCGGGAGCGGCGCGTCGTCCGGCAGGGGGACGGCGAAGGCGAAGCGGCGTGCCGACGTTCCGGCCGCCGACACGTAGTCCTCGGCTGCGACGTAGCGGGCCGGGCCGGGCAGCAGCCGGGCCGCGGCCTGCTCCAGGGACTCGCCGGGCCGTACCCGGTCCTCCGGCAGGTGGTCGCATTCCTTGTCCGAGAGGACAAGGACGGCGTCATCGCGGTGGGCGATCACGGCGACGGACATTTCTGCATATCCAGCCCGTACGGCCTCCGCCGCCAACGCGGCCGCGTCCGGAACGTCCCAGCCGTGCAGTGAGAAGCGGCCTCCGTCGAGCACGGCTCGGATGCCCGCCGCAGAGTAGGGCACGGTGTCCTCCGGGAGGTCGTCCACCGGGAACCAGGCGAGTTCGGCGCACTTGTGCGGCTCCCTGTTGACCGGCTCGCCGAGCCGTCCGCGGGCGACGAAAAACATCCCGATGCGCGCCGTGCCGCCGGGGTTGCGGTGGTGCATGACGTGCGCGGCCTCGATGTCGGCGGGATCGAGGTCGAGGCCGAGCTCCTCCTTGGCCTCCCTGACCGTGGCGTCGATCACCGACTCGCCCTGTTCGAGGTGGCCGGAGGGCATGATCTGCCATTCGCCGTCGGCGTAGCCGGTGCCCTGGCGTCGCCCCAGCAGAACCTTGCCGTCACTCATGATCACCAGGTGAACGTCCACGACCGGCCGGTATCGGCCCGGCGCGTACGTCACCTCGTCCACCAGTCGCGGCAGGATGGCCGCGTTGGCCGCGATGAAGTCCGCGAGCCCGGCGGGCAGCAGATTGGCCGAGCGGACACCCTCCGCCGTGCAGGGGATCCGGACGACCTCGTAGCTACCCATGGCCGGGTCGCCGAACGTTGGGTCGCTGAACTTTGGGTCGCCGAACTCGGTCGCGCTTCGCCGGGTGAGGTCGAGCGTGCGCAGGCGGCAGGCGAAGATCGTGTGGTGTGCGCCGGGCTCGACGATGGCGGGCAGCGGCACGGCGGGACCGGCGGTCGCGCCCAGTTCCTCGTACAGTTCGCGGCGCAGCGCCGCCTCGGGAGAGGCGTCGCCGGGCTCGATCGCCCCACCCGGGGTGAGATGGTACGGCTCGGGCCGCCCCGGCCGTACCCGGCGAAAGAGGATCAGATCGTCGCCGTCGAGCAGGATGGCCCGGACGCTACGCCGTACCGGCCGATCATCCTCCGCCGACTCGCGCAGCACGATCCTCGCGGCGAATCCGCCGCGCCGTGCCGCCTTGCCCGCCCGAATCCGCTCCAGGTCCGCGAGATCGAGGCCGTGCTCCCCGGCGAGCGCCCGCACCACCTCCAGGACGTCCGCCAGCTCCTCGGGATTCCGGTCGGCCAGATACTCATCGGTCTCCTCGACGAGCTTGGCGCACAACAGGGCGCCGTACTCGCCGGGCTCCGCGACCCGATACGTCCCGTCCGGATACAACTCGGGGATCCTGTCCCGGACCAGTTTCTCCCGCGTGGCATCGTGCATGCCGCCATCCTGTCGTGGGTTCTCCTCGCCGCGGTCCCCTGCCTGCGAACTTCCATATTCGTTCCGAGGTACGGCACCGCGCCGATGAGGCCCGCAGAGCACCCGCGACATGCGGCGAACCCCGCCAACACATGTCACCGGAAAAGCCTCGAACCCACACGTTCGCGCCAGGCGCGCGCACCCTCGCAGGCCCGCTCGTAGATCAGCTCACCGGGCACGTCGGCATGGGCGAGGCAGACGAAATTGGGATGGCCGACCAGGAGCAGGATCCCGCCGGCCAGGAAACTCCTCTTGGCCTCCTCCCGCGCGAAGGTTTCGCCGACCACGTCGTCATGGAGTATGAGGTCGAACGCGGTCCCGTCCAACACGGGCACGAACCGCAGGTACGGCGAAACGCCGGCGTCGGCGCAGGCGGCGTTGAGCAGCGAGCAGACACGGCTCGTCTGCGTCCGCAGCACCCGATGGCCGTCACGACGGAACATCAGTTCGCGGGTGGCGACGGCGGCGGCGACGCCGGAACACTCCTTGGAGTAGGTGCCGCCCACCCGGGCCCGCTTGAACTCTCCCGGGTCGAACTCCTTGATGACCAGCAGGCTGTGCGGCGCGCCGTTCGCCAGGGCCTTGCCGAAGACCGCGAAATCGGGCCGCAGCGATCGGGTCTGGGTGATGCCGAACTCGGCGATCCGCCCGGCGGATTTGGTCTCATCGAGCACGGAGACCACCCCGTACCGCGCGCACAGCCGGAGGAACTCCTCCGCGAGCGGCGATCCGGCGACGTCCTCCTGATACACGTCCAAGGCGGCGGTGCCGACGACGTCGGTGGAGTCCCTCAGCAGCGTCTCAAGTCCGCCGAGGTCGAGGTCCCGCCAGTCGAACACGGCTTCGTCGCCGGAAGCGCCGCGCAACGGCAGGCCCGGCGACCCCTTCCGGCGCAGAGGCGATCCCAGCCGTTCATGCCACGCCGTCTCCTGAGAGAAGAGCGCGTCATGCCAGCCTAGGAAACCGCATCTAACCACCCCCCGCCGCCCGCTGCGCATCGCGCCCAGCCGCAATGCGGCGGACATCGCCTCGGACGACGTCTTGAAGAACGCCACGGCCGCGTCCCCGCCCCAGTCCGGAAGAACCGCTGCATAGTCGGAGTGTGACCGCGAGTATCCGGGAAAGTGCAGGCCACGGCTCAAGAACGCGTTCACTGATCGCTGGAACTCCGGATCCGCGTGCCCAAGTACCACCGGCCCGTAGCCGCACACGAAATCCAGGTAGGAGCGGCCATGGGTGTCATAAACGTACGCGCCCTCGCCGCCGTCGAAGGCCAGCGCCTCGCGTTCGCCGCCTACGTGAAAGGTCGCGATTTCCCTCTCCGCCACCCGCATGATTCACGCCGGCGAATTGACGGTGAGCTCCCGCTTGATCCTGGTGGAGATACGGGGCCATGCCTTCTGCAGCATGACCAGAGACTGCCGGCACGACGAACTCAGCCGCTCCGGCGCCACCTTCAGATCCTGAACGTACTCGAATCCTTCGTTCTTCTCCGGTTCCTGGATCAGCAGCCCACCGGAACGATGAAGGCAGGCGAAGGACACGATGACCCAGGTCTTGAAGGTCTCCCGGCCGCGGCTGTCCACCTTGCGCACCCGATCGGACTTCACTTCCAGGAACTCGAGTATCTCGATGTCGGCCTCCGGCCCGACCTCTTCCACGATCTCGCGGCGTAACTCGTCGCGGAGGCATGCCAGCGGATCCTCGACCCGCCCACCGATCCCCTCAAGCTTGCCCACTTCGTCACTGGCCTGTTTACCTCGACGCATGAGTATCCAGTTGAGGTCGGCGTCGAAGACGAGCCCTTCGACCGCCACCGAATACGGCTGGTCAAAACCCATACGCGACAGCCTGATCCTAAGCTCCTCCAGATTCCGGGCCTCACTGTCCAGTAAGTGGGCCATAAGCCGCCTCCATATTCACGAGATAACTCCTATCTACTGATTGAGAACCATGAAACGGGGTCCCGATTCGGGCCGATCAGCCAGCGGGCATCCGGCATCCAGGCGCCTCCAATGGCTTCCCGCTTACGGCTGCGCACGACCACCTTGTCCGGGTGGACGCTCATGATGTTGTAGCCGAGCGGAACTCCCGGCGCCCATTCTCGGGGAAGTGCGCCGAATGCCCCCGCGCCCACCACGGTGAGTCCCCTATCGCCGGAGGCATCGTATTCGTACACCGACCGCATCGGGCGATGCACATGGCCGTGAAGGAGAATGCGGAACCCCGCTTTGCTCAATTGCTCCAGAACCTCGGCGTTGGCGATGCAGACTTCGGAGGAGGCCGTAGGCGGATGGTGCCACACTACGATCTTGAACCACAGAGGCGAGTCGGGGAGGTCCCGTGCCCGGCTCAGCAGCCTGGCCAGTCCTCCCTCATTGATCGAGGCCCTGGCGGTGTAATGATGGTCGATATCCCAGCTCGAATTAAGGCTGTACATCGCGATACGCCCGTTCGGAAGGAGCAGTTCGCTGACCTGTTCACGCACCTCAAGCGGGTACGTCTCCCCGGTGACCGAAGAGCAGAAACGAGCAAATGCGTCAAATCTTGTCGTGAATATCGCGGCGTCGGCGACCTCCACGTAGTCCTGGTTCGCGTCTATGACACGAACGCCGGATAGGAGCCCTGCGACATCCCTTCTGCGCTTGGGCTGGTAGGCGCTGCGGGAAACCGCCCAGTCCAGATCGTGGTTGCCCGGCGCCATGATGATCGCTGGATGGTTGAACTCCGCACGGAGAAATTCGAAGAACTCGCCGGCCGCCGCGTATTCCTGGGCGGCGGCGGTCGAGGCGATGTCGCCCGACACGACGATCGCCCCCAGTTCGAAGACGTCGATCTCGTTCAGGTCCGCGACGAGCGGCGTCACCCATGACACCGCGTCCTCACCACCGTGGAAATGCAGATCGGACAGATGGAGAATGTGCGTCATCGCCCTTTTCTCCCTCGCGGACATCCCGCTTCGCGCGACCGCAGCACCGGCTTCGGATCCCGACCGCCGGATGCCACCGTCCGGTAGCCGGTCGGCGCCGATGTCGATGAGTGAGACCTCGTTCTCCGTCACCGCGACGATGTCCGCGACGGGTCCGGCGGGCTGCAGGTGGATGACTCGGTTACCAAGCGGAAGGCGCAGGACCGGGGCGTTATCGTCCGGTCTCCAGAAGACCACCTCTCCGCTGCGGTCACCGGAGACGATCATGCGGTCACGCAATTGCGTGATGGCGCGTACCGGAGCGTTGTGGTGATGGTAGACGGCCTTCGTTCCGGCGGCATGCGTGAGCGCGACCACCGATCCGTCGTCCGAAGAGGTGAAGATGTTGCCGTTCGAGAGCACGACGATGTTGTTGAGCGCCAACCCGTTGTGCACAAACTGCGTGACCAGTGTGTTCGTCGTGCCGTGGGTCACCTTGAGGCTGCGGTCGTCCGAGCAGGTGATGATGTAGGGCGGTGAATTCTGGATGTCACCGACAATCGAGCGGTGGAGGTGCTCCTGCGACAGGAGCTCGCCACGGCGACTGATCCTCAGCAGGAAACCCGATCTCGTTCCGGCGTACACCGACTCCCCCGCTGGGGAGGTGGCGAGCGAATAGATCGCCTCATCGGCTCGCAGGCTCCATCGCTCGGCGAGTTCGGGGAGCGTGAGCTCCTGTACGGTGCCGTCCTCACGACCGACCACCAGGTAACCGTCGAGGGTCGGATGCAACGCGCGGACCGGCGGCCCCGAAGCGCCCTCGACCGAGCTGTTGTCCCTGAGCGACAGCAGGTGGATGCGCCCGTCCGTGCCGCCGTAGGCCAGCAGGGCACCGTCTCCGTCCTCGACCAGTCCCGCGGCGCGGATGTACGGCGTCTCGCCACGTAACCTGCCGACTTCTTGGAGGTCTTCGCAAGCGGTGACGATGAGCGCTCCCTCGTCTCCTGACGAGACCAGATTCCGTCCATCCGGGCTGTGCGCGAGCGTACGTATCGAGTCGCTGTGCACATTGGCCTCGAGTCGCAGTTCTCCCCTGCGAATGTCGAGCAGGGCGATCACTCCTGCGGCGGTCCCGATCGCTATCTGATCCTTGTACAAGGAGATGCGGTTCAGAAAATGCCTTCCGCGCAGGGACTGACGCCATATCTCCCTGACGCCTCGCCCGAGGATCTCCCACATGGCGACGGTCCCGTCACGGGAGATGGAGATGAAGCGATCGTCGTCGGTGACGGCCAGGTCGGTGACCTGGTCCCCATGCGCTCTGAGGGAGTGATCCGAACGGGTGCCGCCATGGTCCGCGATAACGATCTCACCTAGGGCCGAGCCGAGCACCAGCGGACCGGAGGAGAGCCGGCAGGCCGCCGTCACCTGCTCCACAGGGGATCGCACGCCGAGGACCCAGTCGTCGTCCGGAGTCCAGGTGGCCACCTGCCCCTCGGCGTCGATCGCGATCAAGGCCCGGACCGGATGGCTCACGGCGAGGTGCCGAAGAGGAGCGGCGGTCGGCATGCCGATGCTGGAGATGCTGATCGCGTTCTGCGCGTTGATCAGCACGATGTCCCATTCGAGCAGTCCGACGATCTCGCCGGGACGTGGCCCCGGCAGCAGCGTCCGCACGGGGGCGCTCAGGGAGACGGGCATCAGCGCCTGGTTTCGCCGTACATCGTACAGTTCGACCTCCGTGCCGACGGTCCCATAGAGAATCAGGTCCTTGTCGCCCCAGGCTGCGGGCACCGGGCGAAGCGCGGAGATGGTTCGCAGGACCCTCCGCCGATAGCGTGGTCCCATCATCGGTGCCCCACCCCCTGCCCGCACGATCGGCAGTTCACGCACAACTGCGGCAGTTCACGCCAGACGGGCAGAGGTGGTTCACGGTCGAGCAGGAATGAGCTCACACAGGTCGACGTCAAAAACACCGGCGTGGGCGCGCACGCCGTTCGCAGGGTCTCGTAGAAGTCACGCAGGTCCGGCCCTATCCTCTCCGCGACATAGCCGGAGTGGACCGGGTGCGGGCGACTGTATGTTTCGTACGCCGGGGAAGTACCTCCTCGATCCGCGACATGCGCGACGGGCACGACCACGTCGGCCGTGGTTCGCAGCCGGGCCCGATACCGCATGCCCACGCAGACGCAGTCGAAACGCGCGGCGCGGAGTCGCGCCGCGAAGTCACCGAGCTCGTGGATCGCAGCCTTCAGAAAAGGCTTGATATACGCGCAGCTACGACAGCGGTGCCGACGGAGACGTGCGGCGTTCGCCAGCCTGTCCTCGATCGCGGCGGCGCCCGGTTCGAGGGACTCCGCTCGATTCATGGTGGCGAGGGAGATGAAGAACACCACCTGGTCGTCCGATTTCGCCTCGGCGTCGACGAGCCGAAGAAGCTCTGCCGGAACGGATTCTTTGGTGGGAATTTGTATGGGGTTCCCATTCACCAGCAAGCGGCTCAGGGCCGTCATCACGAGGAGGGTCGAGGCGGCGGATCTGAATGGTTCGCTGTTGGGTGAGAGCGAGATGACCGTGCCTCGCGCGCCGGCTTGATAACGATCATCCTTGGTCAGTCGTTCCGCCGCATCGAGCACGTCATCGGGGGTGGCCGGCTCCTGTGGCGCCTCGGGGGCGGAGATATAGCAGTATCGACAGGCACTTCCACAACCACGCCGGGCGATATCGAGAAAGACACGTCCCCTATCCCATGATAAGAGTTGTCCCTTATCCAGGCTGACTTCCCGCCGGCCCATTGGCGTGCCCTTCGGCTCTTCGGTCAGGATACGAACATTATCCCAACGCTTGAGTCGTACGCCAGCCATCGGCACGATCGCAGTTCCGAACCCTCGGGGTTGAATTCACACGCCGTTGGCGGCGGTAATTAGAGCACTCCGGGACTACAGGATAGTCATCGAACGCGGGCCAAACCACAGCCTGCACCACATCATCCCGAAGATCCAATAGGCGGCCTTTATGCCGATTTCGGCAGATCTTACCGGTTCGAGGGCGCGCAGAGCAGGGCCGATCACCGGACGACCCGAACCGATATCTGAGGTTTCGGTTGCCCTATTCATGTTCCGACACATCAGGTGAGCCAACGAAAAGTCTGCGACGAGTGCCTCCAGCAGGTCATGAGGCTCATTCCGGATTATCGGCGCAGCGAGAAATGCCTGAGGAATTTGAGGGTCTCGCCCCCGCACGGCCATCGTTCCCTCACACGCCGGCGAGCGGGCGCGCCCGGCCGGTCACCCCGGTACTCGGCCACCTCGGCGGCGGACACCGTCGGACCGCGCTGGCCGGGACCGTGCCCGGACGTGGACTCCGCCCGGGCACGGTCCCACGGACATCAGCGGGATACGAGTTCGGCGAGGAGTTCGGTGAGGCGCTCGTCGCCGTCGCGGACGCCGGACTCCATGCCGCTTGCGACCATGCCGTCGCGGTCCTCCAGGGACTGGTAGACGGCGAGGCCACGCACCAGCGTGCGGCCGTCGTGCTCCTCGAAGACGGTCTTCTCCAGGGAGACGTGGCCGGGCATGCCCTCGTACTCGAAGGTCTGCAGGATGCCGTCGACGGTGGGGTCACCGTGGAAGACGCCGCGGAAGCCGTGCTCGACGCCGTCCGGGCCCACCGAGGTGTAGCGCCATCGTCCGCCGTCGCGGGGCTCGAAGCGGTCGATGGTCATCTTCTGCTCGCGCGGGCCGAGCCAGCGGACGAGCAGGTCGGGGTCGGTGTAGGCGCGGAACACCAGCTCGCGCGGCGCGTCGAACTCCTGGGTGATGACGATGTGCGGCATGCCGGGCTCAGCGGTGATCTGGACCTTGCTCATCTTCGTCTCCTCTTTCTCTTTCGTGGGGGTTGTCGGTGTCGCCCTCGGCCTGCAGAGCGGCGAGCAACTCTTCGAGACGCTCGTGGCTCTCGTCCCAGAACCGCTGGTAACGGGCGAGCCAGTCGGTCACCTCGCGCAGCGGCTCCGGCTCCAGGTGGCTGAGCCGGGCGGTACGCCGCCGGTTGCGCGAGATGAGCCCGGCGTTCTCCAGCACCTTGAGGTGACGGGAGATCGCCGGCTGGGACACGTTGAACGGCGCCGCCAGTTCGGCGACGGTGGCGTCCCCTTCCATCAGCCGCGTCAGGATCGCGCGCCTGATCGGATCGGCGAGCGCCCCGAACACGAGGCTGATCCGGTCTGTGGCCATCTCTTCCATAACCAACTTGTTTTAGAACGAGTAGGTTAAATATGAGCCGTGGACGGTCTCCCTGTCAACCCCTCTCCGGTACGGGCCGCACAGCAGACCGACCCGGCCGCCGCAGTCGCACCGGCGCGGATCCATTCACCGGCCATGACCGGCGGAAACGCCGGCTCAAGGGTCGGCGCAGCCGGTTGCCGAAGGAAAACGGGTCGCGAGTCCGGCCCGTCATGATCCGGTCACCGAATGTCGGTCGGCGTCCGTACTCTGGGGTGGTGCGATTCGGGGTGCTGGGGCCGCTGGCGGTCTGGACGGATCATGGGGAGCCGGTGACGGTTCCCGGGCGCAAGGTGCGCGCGCTCCTGGCCGACCTGCTCGTGCACGAGGGGCGTGCGGTGCCGGTGGATCGGCTCGTCGAGGACCTGTGGGGGGAGGCCGCGCCCGCCGACCCGACGGCGGCACTGCACGTGCGGGTGTCGCAGTTGCGTCGGGCGCTGGAGGGCGGCGAGCCGGGCGGGCGTGAGCTGGTGGTGTCGCAGGCGCCTGGGTACGCGGTGCGGGTTGGTGCCGACGGGGTGATTGGCGGGGTGGCCAGCGGGTTTGTTGGCGGGTTTGTTGGCGGGGTGGACGCGAACAGGTTTGCCGACCTCGTCGGGCGGGCGCAGCAGGTTGCGGACGCGCGGACGCGGGCCGCGTTGCTGGGCGAGGCGCTGGAGTTGTGGCGCGGGCCGTACCTGGCCGACTTCGCCGACGACGAGTTCGTGCGCGCGGTCGCCGCGCACTGGGAGGAGCGGCGGCTGGCCGCCGTGGAGGCGTGGGCCGAGGCCCGGCTGGAGCTGGGCGAGCATCACGAGCTGGTCGGGGAGCTGGGCGAGCGGGTGGCCCGGCATCCGTACCGGGAGCGGCTGCGGGCCGCCCACCTGCGCGCGCTGCACCGGTCGGGGCGGACGGGTGAGGCGCTCGACGGTTTCCAGGAGCTGCGGCGGCTGCTCGCCGACGAGCTGGGCCTGGATCCGGGGCCGGAGCTCACCGCGCTGCATCGGGCCATCCTCGCCGGGGATCCGGCCGAGGACGCGCCGGCGCCGGTCACGCGTCCGGCCAGGCCGCTCGGGAACCTGCCCGCGCCGGTGACCGACCTGGTCGGGCGGGACCACGACGTGCCGCGGGTGCGGGAACTGCTGGCGGCGGGGCGGCTGGTGACGCTCACCGGACCCGGCGGGGTGGGAAAGACCAGCGTCGCCCTCGCCGCCGCCCGCGCCCTCGCTTCCGCCGAGACGTATCCGGACGGCGTGTGGCTGGTCGATCTGACCGTCTGGGACGGGTCCGGCGATGCCGCCGAACCGGTTCTTTCCGTGTTGTCCATCCCGGAGACGCCGGGCGACACCCGCCCTCCGGGTGAGCGGCTGGCGGACGCCCTGCGCGAGCGGCGGACGCTGCTGGTGCTCGACAACTGCGAGCACGTGATCGAACCGGTGGCCGACCTGGTCGCGGCGCTGCTGCCCGCCGCGCCCGGCCTGCGGGTGCTGGCCACCGGCCGCGAGCCGCTGCGGCTGCGCGGCGAGGCCCGCTGGGAGCTGCCGCCGCTCGACGTCCCCGACACCGACGACGTGGAACGGCTGGCGCGGTGCTCCGCCGTACGGCTGTTCCTGGCCAGGTCGGGGCTGGTCGCCGACCCGGAGACGATCGGCGCGGTGGCCGAGGTGTGCAGGCGGCTGGACGGCATCCCGCTCGCGCTGGAGCTGGCGGCCACCCGGGCGCCGGCGCTGGGCGTGACCGAGCTGGCGGCGCGGCTGCGGGGTGCCGCGGGACCGGTTCGGGCTGCTGGGATCCGGGCCGCGTGACGCGCCCGCCCGGCAGCGCACGCTCGCCGCGGTGATCGACTGGAGCTGGCGGCTGCTGACCGAGGGCGAACGGGCCGTGCTGCGCCGACTGGCCATACATTCGGGCGGCTGCACTCTGGACGCGGCCGAGGCGGTGTGCGCCGGGGACGGGGTCGCGGCCGGGGAGGTGCTGGACCTGCTCGTCGGGCTGGTGGACCGGTCGCTGGTCGTACGCGGCGACGGGTCCCGGTTCCGGCTGCTGGAGTCGGTGTCCGCGTACTGTCTGGACCGGCTGCGCGAATCCGGCGAGGAGGCGGCGCTGCGGCGGCGGCACGCCGAGCACTACCTGGCCCTCGCCGAGCGGGCCGAGCCGCTGCTGCGCGGCCCCGGCCAGCGGGAGTGGCTGCGGCGCCTCGACGCCGAGGCCGCGAACCTGCGGGCGGCGCTGGAGACCTTCCGGCGCGACGGCGCGGCCGGGCCGGCGCTGCGGCTGGCCCTGGCGTTGACCTGGTACTGGTTCCTGCGGGGCCGGTTCACCGAGGCGCGCCGCGCGCTGGACGCGGCGCTCGACGTGCCCGGTGAGGCCACCGATGTGGCGCGGGCGGAGACCGAGGTCTGGCGCACCGGGCTGGAGATCTTGCAAGGGCAGGCCGGACCGGAGCGGGTCGCCGAGGTGCTCGCCGCGTACGAGAAGGTGGCCGAGCCGGTCGCCCGGGCCCGGGCCGAATGGTTCCTCGCCGCCGCGATCAGCCACGTCGGCGATGAGGCGGCCGCCGGGGAGCTGCTGCGACGGGCGCTGGACACCTGCCGGGCGGCAGGCGACCGGTGGGGAGAGGCGGCCGCGCTGAGCACCCGCGCCATGCTCGCCCACATACGGCACGACCTGGCCGCGCTGGAGCACGACGCCCGGCGCGGGGCCGAGCTGTTCGGCGAGCTCGGTGACGACTGGGGGATGCTGCAGGCCACCGACTGGCTCATCGGCCTCGCCGACCTCACCGGGGACCGGGCCGAGGCGGCACGGCTCAGCCGCGACGGGCTGCGCGTCGCCGAGGACCTGGGGCTGTGGTCCGACGTGGCCGGGCGGCTGGGCTGGCTCGCCTGGCTCTCCGTACAGGAGGGGGACTATCCGCTCGCCAGAGAGTACGGCGAGCGGTCGCGGCGGCTCGCCGCCCAGCAGGGTCTGCGCTCCGGGGAGGTGTTCGCCGTCCTCAGCCTGGCCGCCGCCGCCCGCCGCTCCGGCGACACGGACGCGGCCGAGGGGCATCTGCGCTGGCTGCTCGCCTCCGCCCGGCGGCAGCGGTCCGGCGAGGGCCATCCGCCGTATCTGGCGATGGTCCTGGTCGAGCTGGGGCTGCTGGACGTCGAGCGGGGCGACCCGGCGGGGGCGCTGACCCGGCTGCGGGAGGCCTTCGACGTGGCCCGGACCTTCGGCTCGGCGCCCGAGATGGCGTGGGCGCTAACGGCCATCGCCGCCGCGCTGGTGCCGAACGGGCGGCCGGACCTGGCCGCACGCCTGCTCGGCGCGGCCGAAGCCGCGCGCCGGACGAGCGGGCATGAGATGTCCGACTGGGACCGCGCGCAGTTAACCCAGATCACGGCCTCGGCCCGGTCCGCCACATCCGACTTCGCCGACCTCTTCGCACAGGGCGGCGAACTCACTCCCGAACAGGCCCGCCTCCTCCTCGACGCAGAACGCGACTGACCCCGGCGGGCAACGGACGGCGACACCCGGCCACCTCTCGTCAAGGCCCCACCCACGACAGCCTCGACCCGTCCGCCACATCCGACTTCGCCGACCTCTTCACGCAGGGCGGCGAACTCACCCCCGAACAGGCCCGCCTCCTCCTCGACGCAGAACGCGACTGACCCCGGCGGGCAACGGGCGGCGGCACCCGGCCACCTCATCGAGGCCCACGAACGCGGGCCGTCCACTACAGGCCCGAGGTTTTTGTAGCGACTGGGCGGGGTTCGCCCCGCCCATTCCACCGCTGCGGCAGGGGTCGCTGCGCGGGACCCCTGTGCGCGGGTCGGCTCGTGTGCCCGGTTCGGGGTTTACTTGGGGACGTAGATGTGGACGACGATTCCGGAGTCGAATCGCTCCACGTCGGCCAGCTTGAGGTGGGTGGTGTCGAAGCCGGCGCCCTCGAAGAGGTGCTTGCCGGCGCCGACGATCACGGGGAAGTACCAGAAGTGGAACTCGTCGACCAGGCCGTGCTGCACCAGGGTGCGGTCCAGTTCGCCGGTGCCCCACTTGAGGATGTTGCCGCCCGGCTGTTCCTTCAGCTTCGCCACCTCCTCGGCCACGTCGCCCTTGAGCAAGGTGGCGTTCCAGGTGGTCTCGGTGAGGGTTCGCGACGCCGCGTACTTGATCATGTCGTTCATCGGCTGGGCCTCGGGGCCGGTCTGCGAGCCCCACGACTGCGCGAACGCTTCGTAGGTCACGCGGCCCAGCAGCATGGCGTCCGCCTCGGTCATCAGCTTGCCGGCGTAGCCGGCGTGCTGGTCGTCCCAGTACGGGTGGCCCCAGCGGTGCGGTTCCGCCCGGGAGGCGGTGGACGGGCGGGTGTCGTCGATGATGCCGTCGAGCGACACGAACGTGGATTCAATGATCTTGCGCATTCCGGTGCTCCTTGTTCTCCGTGGCCGGCGGCTTCGCGCCGCCTTTCCGATGACCAAGAGCCTGCCGGGTGCCCCTTACGGTTTCCTTCAGGTCGCCCTACCGTCCCGCCGTACCCAGTCGAAAGGGCACGTCACGGGGACACATGGCCGACTTAGGCGATCTTGCGGCGGTAGGTCCGTATGGCGAAGGCGTACGCGATGACGAGGATGCCGACGCACCAGGCGAGGGCGACCCAGATGTCGGTGCCGACCGGTTGGCCGGTGAACAGGGCGCGGATGGTGTTGACGATGGAGGTCACCGGCTGGTTTTCGGCGAAGGCGCGGACCGGGCCGGGCATGGTGGCGGTGGGCACGAAGGCCGAGCTGAGGAAGGGCAGGAACAGGAGCGGGTAGGAGAACGCGCTCGCGCCCTCCAGGGTTGTGGCCGACAGGCCGGGGATGACGGCGATCCAGGTCAGCGCCAGGGTGAACAGGATCAGGATGCCGGCGACCGCAAGCCACGCCGACAGTCCCGCGCCCGAGCGGAAGCCGATCAGCAGGGCCACGAGCATCACCACGCCGAGCGAGATCAGGTTGGCGACCAGCGAGGTCAGCACGTGCGCCCACAGCACCGACGACCGCGCGGTCGGCATCGACTGGAAGCGTTCGACGATGCCGCCCTTCATGTCCATGAACAGCCGGTACGCGGTGTAGGCGATGCCCGAGGCGACCGTGATGAGCAGGATGCCGGGCAGCATGTAGTTCACGTACGAGTCCGACCCGGTGCTGATCGCGCCGCCGAACACGTAGACGAACATCAGCATCATGGCGATCGGCATGATCGCGGTCGTGATGATGGTGTCCGGGCTGCGCGCTATGTGGCGCAGGGACCGTCCCAGTAGGACGGCGGTGTCGCCGAAGAAATGCTTGCTCATTGTTTGTCCCTTACGTCGTGGTGGTTGGCTATGTCGTCGTGCCGACGAGGGTGAGGAAGACGTCCTCGAGGGTCGGCTGCTTCTCGACGTACTCGACCTTGGCGGGCGGGAGCAGTCGCTTGAGCTCGGCCAGGGTGCCGTTGACGATGATCCGGCCCTCGTGCAGGATCGCGATCCGGTCGGCGAGCTGCTCGGCCTCCTCCAGGTACTGCGTGGTGAGCAGCACCGTCGTGCCCCGCGCGGCGAGCTCCTTGACGGCCTGCCACACCTCGATGCGGGCCTGGGGGTCGAGGCCGGTCGTCGGCTCGTCGAGGAAGATGACCGGCGGCTCGCCGATCAGGCTCATCGCGATGTCGAGGCGGCGGCGCATGCCTCCCGAGTACGTCGCCGCCCGCCGCCCGCACGCGTCGGTCAGCGAGAACCGCTCCAGCAGGTCGTCGGCGATCCTGCCCGGGTTCTTGAGGTGTCGCAGCCGGGCGACCAGCGCCAGGTTCTCCCGCCCGGTGAGGATCTCGTCCACGGCGGCGAACTGCCCGGTGAGGCTGATCGACTCGCGTACGTTCGCGGCCTGCGTGGCGACGTCGAAGCCGTTCACCCGGGCCGTGCCCGCGTCGGCCTTGAGTAGCGTGGACAGGATCTTCACCAGGGTGGTCTTGCCGGCTCCGTTGGAGCCGAGCAGGGCGAAGATGCCGCCCCGCGCCACCTCGAAGTCCACGCCGCGCAGCACGCGCAGCTCCTTGTAGGACTTCTCCAGGCCGTGCACCTGGATCGCCGGGCTGTGCTGCACCGTCATCGCTGCGTCCTGTTCTCCGCGGGGGTGGATTCGCCGGCGGCGCGGGCGATGGCGCTGGTGAAGCGCTCGCGTTCGCGGGCCCGGTACTTGCCGAGGGGGTAGTTGGCCATGAACCTCTCGACGAACTCGATGGGGTCGTCGCCGAAGATGTCGCGGATCGGGGTGGCGTCGGCCGCGCTCTGCTCGAACAGGTCGGCGAGGTCCTCGTACATCGTCAACGCGTCGGCGCCGTCGACCGGGCCGAAGTGCATCAGGTAGCGCTCCACTGCCTCGACCGCGATGCGGTAGTTCTCGGGCAGCCGCTTGATGCGCGCCTTGTACTGCCGGTAGCGCTTCTTGTCCTGCAGCGATCCGGTGACGACCTCCAGGTACTGCAGGTAACGGCTCTTCGGCTCGTTCGATTCTGTGGTCACGTCCACTCGCCTCCTTCGCGGAGCCGTTCGAGCCGGTCGGCCGGAACGCTCCTGGTCATCGGGACTCTTCGTGGTTACCCCGCCGTTGGTGCTTAAGGGCATCCGCAGGAGCCGCCTACTTAGTGTTGCTGACTACCGGTACAAAGTAACACCGACTACCGGTAGCTAGCAACACCGAATAGCGCCGCCCGTCCGCGCATCCGATCACTACTTCGTGGTACTGTATAGTGGTACTAGGTGATACAAAGTACCAGGATCGAAGAGGACCACGATGGACGGCCTGACGGAGATGCTGAAGGGCACGCTTGAGGGCTGCGTGCTTGAGATCATCGGCAGCGAGGAGACGTACGGGTACGCCATCACGCGTCGGCTCAACGAGCTCGGCTTCACGGATGTCGTCGAGGGGACGGTTTACACCATCCTGCTGCGGCTGGAGAAGAACGGGCTCGTCGAGGTGACCAAGCGACCATCCGGGATGGGCCCGCCGCGCAAGTTCTATGCGCTCAACGACGCGGGGCGCAAGGAGCTCGCGACGTTCTGGACAAAGTGGGAGTACATCGCCTCACGCCTCGAGAAGCTCAAGGAGGGCCGGAGATGAGCCTCTGGGAGACCATGACAGGCAGCGATCTCACCAGGGAATGGAACGCCTTCCAAGCCCGGGCCGAGGCATTGCCGGTCGGCCATCGGGCGGCATGGGAAGAGATCAAGGGTCATCTTCTTCCCTACTCGGACTTCACCGGCCGGAAGCTGACCCCGATGCTCGGCGGTGCTCTGGAACTGCTCGAGGAGACGGCGGCCGACGGGCGGAGCGTTCACGAGGCGCTGGGCGACGACATCGCGGGTTTCTGCGCGGCGTTGGCCCGCGGAGAAGGCGCGCGAAGCCATCGCGACCGGTGGCGCGAGCGGTTGAACAGGAACGTCGCGAGGAAACTGGGCCGGCTGGGAGGCTGACGTGCGCATCCGGGACATCATCGACGGCAAGAAGCGGTGGCGGGCGCATGTGGCGCGGGTCAAGGCGCTCCCGCCGGACTATCGGATCGTCTATAAGGAGATTCAGCGGTACATCTTCAGGGTGGGACCGGTCGACCTGCTTGACAGGCCCCTGCTCTCGCAGGTCCTCGACTTCTTCGAGGAGGGCGCCGCGGCCGGCAAGGGGGTCCTGGAACTCATCGGCGACGACGTCGCCGCCTTCTGCGACGACCTGATCAAAGACTCGCGGACCTATACGGACGTCTACCAGGAGTCCATCAGCGGCACGACCGGCACGACCGAGAGGTGACGGCGGCCGTGCCGGTGGCGGCGAACTGAACTCCGGTCCGCGCCACGCCAGGGGAGTCCTGTTGGCGCTGGACCGTCGGTGGGAAAGCGGGCCATGCCGTACGGATGCCCGGGTGGCGGACATTCCGCCGAAGTGTCGTGTCAGCACGGCAACGGCCGGTATCGGCGTGCTCGGGAGACGGTGGACGCCGTGAACGGGTACGGCGATCGCGCGCCCAGCAGCGCGTGCGTTCCCGTCGCCTCCGCAACGATCAGAACTCTCAGTGCGCCGACGGCGCCCGTCCCCGCGCCGGGAATGACGGATTCGCTCACCAATGGCGATCGGGTCGCCCGGCCCGAATGATCGGTTAATCCGTCACGTCACCCGCCCGGCAACGGGTTTCACCGGCGGTTCGTGAAAAGCGACGCGTAGACGAGCCGCTCGCCGTCGGTGACCACCTGTCCGGCCACGTGGTCGCCGGTGACGGTGGACAACCGCAGGTCGAGGTAACGTTCCTCCTCCTGGACCGTCCACGTCCCACTGGCGGGGACGGCCATCCAGGACGCGATCTCGTCCATCCGGGCCGCCCGGTCGCGCGCCAGCTCCGCGCGCAGCTCCGCCGGCCCGTCGGCCTCGTACGGCTCGGCCCGCGCCACCTGACCCGCCTCGGCCTGCCGCTGCGCGTCCCGCTTCGTCTCGGCCTGCCACGCGGCGACACCGTACGCGAAACACACCAGAGCCATCCACATCTCGGCGAAGTACACCGGATCCGGCGCGAGCTCCAGCCCCACGAACGACCCGCCGACGAAGAACAGCGCGCCAAGCTGCCCCGGCAGCAGCTCCAGCCGGCTGCGGAACTGCGTCAGCGTCGCCCGCTCACGCGACAGGATCTGCTCCAGGTGGCCCCGGGACGGCAGGCCGTACCGGCGGTTGAGGTCGGAGATGTCCGGCCACAGCTTGGAGTAGTCGCGCCGCTTGCGCAGCTCAAGCGCCCGCAGCCGCAGCTCGACGGGCAGCACGAAGAACCACTGGTCGCGGCCCTCCAGGAAGCCGCCCTGCCCGGACTGCACGCAGCAGGCGTCGTCGAACAGCCGCGTCTGACCGGCGGCGAGCAGCGCCGCCGAGCACAGGGCGTGGTTCTGCGCCGCGTCCTGGATGTAGCCGATGTGCAGCGGCACGATCGCCACGCCCTCGGAGGCGCCGTTGTGCATCTCCACCTTGCCGTAGCCGACGACCCGGTTGAGCTTCAGCCCCGAACGCGGCGGCACGAACCCGCGGTGCTCGGGACCCCAGACGGGCACCATGGTCAGCTCCCCCGCGCACTGCGGCGTGCCCACGCGGTAGCCGGTCAGGCCGAGCGGCGCGGAAACAAGCGTGTCGAGTTGTGTCATGTCCGTACTCCTCCCTGACGGACCTCCAGGTCGTTGAGCGTGGCGGCCCGGATCCAGGCCCGGCCGGGCGCGCAGTGGGCGAACATCCACGTCAGCAGCTCGGCGAAGTCGTCCTGGTGCCAGAAGCGGAACCGCGGCAGCTCCGGCGCCGGGGTGCGGTAGGTGAGGTCGTCGCTGCGGGTGAACATGGCCTGGCAGAGCAGCACGGGCGTGGTCACCCCGGCGCGCGGCAGGGTGGCCGCCACCCGGGCCAGGTCGCCGGGGAACGTGTTCTCGTACCCGTCGGTGACGATCGCCACCAGGTCCGGCTTGGTGTCGATCGCGTCGAGCAGGCCGGTGGCCAGGTCGGTCGCGCCCTCGGGACGCCCCTCGGCGCCGCCGACCTCGATCACGTCGAGCCGGTCGCAGATCGCCGCGAGCACCTGGCGCAGCGCCGCCGCCTGCGACATCACCGCCCACTCGCGGTCGCCGTACCCGCGCATCGACGCCGACGCGTCGAACACGAGGGCGACGTGCCCGGCCATGCGGGGCAGGTCGCGCGTCACCTCGGCGACGTATCCGGCGAGCGCGGGCCGCAGCTCCGCCTCCGGCCCGCCGCGGTAGAGGTGGACCAGCGTCGCGGCGATGTCGCCCCGGTTCGTCGGCGTCACGACCTGCGGGTCCTCCCGGACCGGGTCGAGCGGCGCGGGCGGGTCGTGCGGCGCGACCGCGTTGTGCGTGCCCGGGGCGTGGAGGGCGCGCAGCCGCCGGATCGCCGCCTGCGGGTCCGTCGTGAACCGCAGCAGCCTGTCACGCAGGTACGGCGAGCCGGTGTCGCCCTCGGCGACGAGCCGGGCGCAGGCGCGCGCCGTCGCCTTGCCGAGCGCGTGCTCCAGGCAGTCGACCAGGGCGGGCCGCCGCGCCTCGATGAGCTCGTCGGCGTCCGGGTGCTCCAGGACGAACGCGACCACGGCCCGCGTGACGTGCTTGTGGTTGGCCCGCATCCGCCGTACGGCGAGCAACACGGTGATGACCTGCGCCGGCGGCACTCCGAACAGCAACGCCCGGATCGCCTTGCCCAGCACGTCGCGGGTCGGCTCGGCCAAATCCACCCAGGAGGCGGTCAGCGTGCGCAGCAGCACCCGGGCGCGCTGCCACGGCTGAACGCCGGGGACCAGCGCGAGCAGAACGTATTCCTCGGGGTCCGCGAGCCAGGCGGCGCGGTGAATTTCGGCATCGTCCCACGCCAGATCGCCGCCGCGCGAAAGAATCAGCGGCGTGGCGTGCGTCCGAAGATGCGTGAGCAGATCCGGCGTATTCATATCCGGAATCTTAAGGATATATCTTGCCACATGAAACTGATTAATTGCGCCCGGCGCGCCATCACCGACGGCCAAATTAAAAAGATTCAGCGCCACGGACCCCGGGCCGTATTCACCGGCAGTCCGCCTCACGGGAAAACGTGCACATCGCCGTGACGGCCACTCGGACGACGGCGGAGGGGGGACGGGTGACCGGCGCTTCGGTGGACATCAGGCCGCTAACATGCAGCATTCCCTTATCTGGAATGAGGGTCTTGCCCACCACGCCCGGCGCAGTTCCCACACCGATCATTGAACCCGTCCGGGACCCGCCCGGCAACACATTTATGACGGCGTTCCTCCGGCCGCGGCCATACCACGCGGAACGCTGCGCCACCACGGACGCGGCTCACGACTCCTGTGCGCCCGGCGCCCCCGGAACCGCCTTCGCGCCGACCGACAGCAGTCTTTCCGCCAGCACGCGACAGCGCGCCGCGAGTTCCGGCGGTTCGAGCACCTCGAAATCGTGCCCCAGCACAACCATGTGCATGAGCACGATATCGAGATTGGCGGCGCCGGCCACCACCTCGCAGCGCTCGCCGTCCCGTGGCCGCACGACGGCCGCCGACGCCGGGATCTGCGCCCGCACCGTCGCGGCCGGGGCGTGCACGAGGAAGCGCGCCTGATGCGGGTAGACCCGGCTCGCCACCCCCTCCTGGACGTACGCCGCCGCGTCGGGCATAACCCGCGGGCGGAAATGCCAGGTACGTGCGGAAACATCGGTCATGCGATCGACACGAAAGCTGCGCCAATCGTCACGATCGAGATCGTAGGCGAGCAGATACCAGCGCCGATCGGAGGCGACCAGCCGATACGGCTCGGCCCTCCGCCGTCGCACCTCGTCCCCGGACGGATAACCGAAGCCGACCTCGACCTCGTCGCCGCAGGCACGGGCGAGCGTCATGAGCACCTCGGCGTCGACCTGCTCGCGACCGCCGCCGAAGTACTCCACCGAGTCGGCGAGGGCGCGCACCTGACGCCGCAGCCGGGCGGGCATCACCCGGTCGATCTTGGCCAGCGCCCGGAGCGCGGCGTCACCCGCCCCGGCCACCGCGCCGCTCGCCCCGGCGAGCAGCGACACCGCGGTCGCGATCGCCTCCTCGTCGTCGAGCAGCAGCGGCGGCAGGTCCCGCCCCGGGCCGAGCCGGTAGCCGCCGCCGACGCCCTGGCCCGCATGCACCGGATACCCGAGCGCACGCAGCCGCTCGACGTCCCGCCGCACCGTGCGCGCCGTCACCCCGAGCCGCTCGGCGAGCTCGGGCCCGGTCCACACCCGGCGCCGCTGCAGCAACCCGAGCAGCGTCAGCACCCGCTCGGTCGTCCCTCGCTCGTCACCGCCCACCGCGACCATGACCCCACCTTGCCAGATTGCGGACCGATCCTGTCCTCCAGCGGTGCCAACCTGGCCCTATGGACGCAGACGAACTCGACCTGAACCGTACGCTACGCGAACAGTGGGAGTGGCACTGGAACAACCAGCTCAAGGCCCGCCTCGACGGCCTCACCGACGAGGAGTACCTCTGGTCGCCGGTTCCGGACGCCTGGAGCATACGGCCGCGCGGCACCTCGACGGCCCCCATACAGGCCGGCACCGGAGACTTCACGATCGACTACGCCTTCCCCGAGCCGGTCCCCGCACCGTTCACCACGATCGCCTGGCAACTCGGCCACGTCATCGTCGGCGTACTGGCCATGCGCAACGCGGCCCACTTCGGCGCCCCGCCGGCGTCGTACGACACCTGGGAGTACGTGGGCGACGCGGCCACCGCGCTCGACCAGCTCACCACCCAGCTCGACATCTGGCTGACCGGCGTACGCGACCTCGGCGAGGCCGGTCTCCGCGAGCGAGTCGGCGACAAGGAGCCCTATCCCGAACTGCACATGGCCGACCTGGTGCTGCACATCCACCGCGAGCTGATCCACCACCTGTCCGAGGTCTGCCTGCTACGCGACCTCTACCTGCACACGAACCTGCACACCTACCTGCACACGAACCTGCACACCAACCTGCACACGAACACCGCCACGAAGACCGGAACGACACCATGAGCCGCCATATCCAGATCACCTTCGACGCCCACGACCCGCGGGCCCTGTCGATGTTCTGGCGCGACGTCCTCGGCTACATCCACCCCGGCCCGCCCGGCATCGACCTGCCCGAGGACGCCGACCCCCTCGCCGCCTGGGACGACTTCCTCGCCCGCATCGGCGTACCGGAGGACCAGCGCAACACCGCCTCCGCCATCGAGGACCCGCAGGGCCACGGCCCCCGGCTCTTCTTTCAGCGTGTCCCGGAGGACAAGGTCGCCAAGAACCGCGTCCACCTCGACGTCCGCGCCGCTCCCGGCCTCCAGGGCGAGGACCGCATGGCGGCGCTGGAGGCCGAATGCGACCGCCTCGTCGCCCTGGGCGCGAAACGGGTCCGCCGCCACGAGCCCGCTCCCCCGATGGAGTCCGGCCACATCGTGATGACCGACCCGGAAGGCAACGAATTCTGTCTCGACTAAGGGGACACCGCCTTCACCCGACAGCCGCATCTCGATCGCGTCCGGGAGAGGCACCGAGCGGACCTTGTCTCGCTTGGGCAGGCTGAACACCAACTTGTTGTTGATGATGCGGACCTGGCGGCGAAGGAGACCGGAACGACGAACGGCCCTGCATCCATACTGAGCCTTGGGAGAGTCTCAGAGGAGCAGAGCCATGGACGACGGTAGCACGATCGGTGCCCAACTCCGGCGAATCCGTCACGAGCGCGGACTCAGCCAGGAGGGCCTGGCCGAACGCGCCGGGGTATCGCGGGACCTGATCGCCAAGTTGGAGCAGGGCGCGCGCCGCTCGGCACGCCTGACCAGCCTCATGAGGCTGGCGACCGCTCTGGACGTTGAGCTGAGCGCACTGACCGGGAAACGCGAGCGGATGGGAACGGCCGGACGCGACGGCGCGAGCGTCCTGGCGCTGCGCGATGCCCTGCTGTCGCCGACGCACCTGCCCGGCCTCGACGACGACGACGGCGACGACGGGGAGCCCGCGCCACTGGACGACGTCCGCCGGTCCGTCGACGACGCATGCCGCCGGTACTGGGCGGGCGACTTCGCCGTCCTCATCGCGCGACTGCCCGCGCTGATCGGTGAGGCCCGGCTCACGCACGCCGCCGAAGGCGAGCGGGCGGTGTACCCGCTGGCCATGGCCTACGACCTGGCCGCGAGCATCATGGTGCATCTCGGCCGCGAGGACCTGGCCGCCGTCGGCGCCGAGCGAGCCCTGACCGTCGCGCACGGCGGAGCCGATGAACTGCTGTGGGCGACCCTGCACGCCACCTACGCCTGGGCGCTGCTGCATCAGGCACGCCTCGACGAGGCCGAGCGCTTGGCCGCGGGCATGGCCGCCCGGATCGAACCGTCGTTCTCGGCGCCGCCGACCGCCGTCGCCGCGTGGGGCAACCTGCTGATGACCGCGCTCGCCCCGGCCGCCGCCGCAGGCCGCGACGTCGACGAGTACATCGCCATGGCCCGCGCCGGCGCCGAGCGGATCGGGCACCGAATCAAGATCTACAACACCTCCTTCGGACCGGCCACCGTCGCGATGCAGGCGACGCACGCCCACGCCGTACGACGCGAGCCGGACAAGGCTCTCAAGGCGTCACAGGCGATCACCCGGGAGGACCTCACCGGCATCTCCTACGGCCGGCATCTCCTCGACGTCGCCCAGGCGCTCCTGGACGCCCGGCACCGCGCCGCCGCGACCGAGCGGCTCACCGAGGCCCACGCCGTATCCCCGGTGTGGTTCCGGCATCAGGCCGTCGCCCGCGAACTCGTGGACAGCATCCGTGAGGCCGAGACCCGGCCCTCACCCCGGATCCGCGCGCTGGCGAGAGCCGTCAACCTGAACTAGGACGCAACGTCCCACCGCCGCGCCGCCGCCCCGGCGAGGTAGGACGTGCTGTTCGACCTCGCCGCGGACGGCCCATGGGATGGGACATCACGTCCCTTGGGTGCCGTTACCCACAGTCATACGGTCGCCCCCATGAGTAGCCATGACCCCGCCGGATGGCTCTCTGGCCTGCCCGGCGAACCCAAGCCCCTGTTCCTGTGGGATGCCGACTCCGGGCACGGCCGCGCCTCGTGCGGCGTCACCGGCGGCCCGTGGCTGGCACGCCGCCGGATGCTCGACGCGGTCACCGCCATGCCGGAGGCAGGGGCCGCCGGGCAGATTCGCGCGGCCCGCCTCGACCTGCGGGGCCGGGACCCTCAGTACGTCCTTGGCCCGGTGCTGTTCCGTGCCCGGCGGGACCACACCGGCCGCCTGGTCCTCGACGACGGCGGCACGGACTCCTCATGAGCAGGCGCGGCATCATCCGTTGACCATGTTTCACGTGGAACGCTATCGGCGCATCCCCGCCGGAGACGCAGGCGGCACTCCGTCAGAGCAGTTTCGCGAGCCGCGCCTTCTTGCCGTTCTCTCGGACGATCCAGAGCACGTCACCATCGGTGGAGGCGGCCAGCGTCCGGAAGGCGGGCAGGCCGACCACCGGATCGGCGGCCACCGCGACGCTCCAGCAGTAGCCCAGCGCCTGCCGCAGCGCCCGCACCCCCGGGTCCCGCCGCTCGTCCGCCGACCGTGCGGCGAGCGCCCGCGTGACCCGGGCGCACACCTCGACGGCGCATTCCGCGGCCTCCGGCGTTTTCAGCAGGCGAGGCTCGCACAGTCCGGCCACGGCCGCCCGCTGGACCAGCGGGTCATCCTGGCCGGACCAGCCGTCGACGACGCTCAGGAGGCGCGGCAGGTCCGCGTCGCCGAGGCGCTGCAGCGCCATGGCCACCGCCTCGCGCACCCGCCAGCGCCCGTCGGCTGCATGCTCCCGGAGCCGATCCTCCACCTCCGGCCCCGCGCCCTCGGCCAGCAGCCTCCCGAGCCCGATAACGCCGCAGAACACCAGGTACTCGTCGCCGGTGGCGATGAACTCGTCGAAGCGACCCCGGTCGCCCTCATCGGCGACGGCCTGGGCCAGCTCTATGTTTGCGCGCGACCCCGGCAGCCCCGAGTGCTCGGCCAGGTAGCCCGGCCATCGCACACCGTCGAGTGCCCGCAACTCCGCTTGGTACCGATCTCGGCGGTTCATCGCTGCAGCATAGATCTCAGGAGTGACGTTTTCCCGAAGGAGGATCCCCGAGAGAGGATCACGGTTGTGGACTGGCTCTCGACGCAGCGTCGCGCCGAGCGCGGCCGTCCCGGACTACTGTGCGCCGCGCCTCGAACCGCCCGGTCAGCGCGTCGAGATGGTAGCGGTCCCGACCGTAAGGAGCGACGGCGAAGCCCACAACCGGGTTTCGGCGCACATCATGAATGCACACCATGAATACGGTTGGGTCAGTCCATTCCGCGTCGGCCCGGGGTCCAGAAGGGTTTGACCACGATGTCGCGGCGTGGCCAGTTTCGGTCGTGCAGCAGGTGGCGCTTGACGGACTGGCAGGTCTTCGCCTCGCCGGCGAGGTAGACGACGGTGCCCGGGGTGAGTCCTTCCAGTGCGGCGACGGCCTCGACCAGGCGTTTGGAGTCGTAGGCGGACTCGGTGCCGCGGTCGATCCATTGCACGTCGCCGCCGATCGGGAGCCGGTCAGCGGGGTCGCTCACCTCCACGATGGCCCGGGCCCGTCCGTTGAGGGACCGCATCATGGCGCCGAACGCCACCGACGCCGTCTCCTCGCCGACGAACACATGACCTGCCGCGCCCTGCCGTACGGTGAACCCTCCTTCGGGGGCCCTGAACATCACCTGGGCGCCCACCTCCAACTCCCTGGCCCACCGTGCCCCTGGGCCTTCGCCGTGCTCGAACACCCGTAGTTCCAGAGCGTCGCCGTCGTAGTCCCAGACCGTGTAGGTGCGCAGCATGTCCCGAGCGGCCCGTAAGGACAGCTCCCCCACCTGTACTCGCACGTGTTGGCCCGGTTCCCAGTCGAGCCCGCCGACCCCTTCCAGCCGGATGCGCCGCCATCGGCCTTCGATGTCCTCGACCGCGGTGGCCGTTCCCTGCACCAGCAGCCGTTCCAGTAACCACGCGCCGCGTGCCATGACGATCCTTCCTCGATATATCTAAGACTGTTCGATACTAACAAGCCGACGCCGTGTCTGCACGGCCACCCGCGTTACCGTGCCCCTATGGCCATCTGGCGGCGGCGGAAATCCACATCGACAGCGATCTCGTTCTAACGCTGGTCCGCGCGCACGGCCTCCTCCTCAGCCGGAGATGGGTTCCGTACCGAATGGACCTGAACAAATGCGTGCGGCCGGGTCGCCCTGTGCGGGCGATCCCGGCCGCGGTGTCGAGGTGGTCAGGCGACCGATTCGCCGACCCGGGACGGCGCGGGCGCCGGGGCGGTGTCGAGCGGCTGCGGCGGGGTGTTGAGCACCGCGTCGTCGAGACGGCGCTCGCTGCGGGCGACGAGGACCGGGACCACGATCTGCCCGGTGACGTTGGTCGCGGTGCGGATCATGTCGAGGATCGGGTCGATGGCGAGCAGCAGGCCGACGCCCTCCAGCGGCAGGCCGAGCGTGGTGAGCGTCAGCGTGAGCATGACGATCGCGCCGGTGAGGCCGGCGGTCGCGGCCGAGCCGACCACCGAGACGAAGGCGATCAGCAGGTAGTCGCCGAACCCGAGCGGCACGTCGAACACCTGCGCCACGAAGATCGCCGCGAGTGCCGGGTAGATCGAGGCGCAGCCGTCCATCTTCGTGGTGGCGCCGAACGGCACGGCGAAGGAGGCGTAGTCGCGGTCGACGCCGAGGCGCTCGATCGTGACCTTCTGGGTGAGCGGCAGCGTGCCGACCGAGGAGCGGGAGACGAAGGCGAGCTCGATCGCGGGCCAGGCGTTGCGGTAGAACGTGACCGGGTTGACCTTGCCGACTCCGGCGAGCAGCGCCGGGTAGACGGCGACCAGGACGATGAGGCAGCCGACGTAGACGCCGATGGTGAGCCGGGTCAGCGGCGCGAGCAGGTCCCACCCGTACGTCGCGACCGACTTGCCGATGAGACCGGCGGTGCCGATCGGGGCGAGGCGGATCACCCACCACAGCGCCTTCTGCACCAGATCGAGGACGGACCGGCTGAGGTTGAGGAACGGCTCGGCCTTCTCGCCGAGCGCGAGGGCCGCCGCGCCGAGCACGATGCCGAGGAAGACGATCTGGAGGACGTTGAGCTCGGAGAACGCGGTGACGACGTTCGTCGGGATGATCCCGGTGAGGAAGTCGACCCAGCTACCGGTGTGCTCGGGCGCCCGTGCCTGCGACGTGTCGAGGGTGACGCCCTGGCCGGGGTTGATGATCAGGCCGAGGGCGATGCCGATCACGACGGCGATCAGGGCGGTGGCCATGAACCACAGCAGCGTCTTGCCGGCGAGCCTGGCCGCGCCCGTGACGTTGCCGAGGTTGGCGACGCTGACCACCACGGCGGTGAAGACCAGCGGCGCCACCGCCAGCTTGAGGAGCTGGACGAAGATGGTGCCGACCTCGGTGAGGGTGTCGGCGAGCCAGCTGATGTCCCAGGCGCGGGCGACGAACCCGAGGGCCGCTCCCACGACCAGGCCCAGGAGCAACTGCAGGGAGAAGGAGAATCTCTTCATGACGAGGCTCCGAATGACGGCATGCCGAAATAGGCACGCGGATGGGGTGAGGGGGTTGGGTGTTCTTCGAAGCGCTGGTCAGCTACAGAGGGAGCTGGTGAGGCGGCAAAGATCGACGTGCAGCCGTGCAACAAGCCACACAGTCACGACATACCTCACAAATAGGCCGATTAACTGTAAATAGTACAGCGTAGCGATAGTAAGGTCGATCTGTCAGAAAAATCAAGCTTCCCTACTGGTAGTACCGGGAAGTGCGACGCCTGCCTGCGCGGGAGGCGATCAACGCTGGTGACGCGGCCTCCACCAACGACCGACGGGCACCCTGCTGTCTCGTACGCCCCTCCGCCCAACTCCGGATCGGCCCGCCGCCGAGGATGCCCAGGACGCCGAGGCCGCCGAACACCCCATCTCATCCACCTCGTCGACCCCGGCGGCGGCGACGTCCCGGCCGCCAGGCCCGGCCTCGCCACCGGGCACACGACGAGCCGTACCGCGGGCCCCATGAATGATGCGGCGGCCTCCGGCGCCACGCCGGAGGCCGCCACACCCCAGGTCAGGACCCCAGGGCGAGGTACTTCACCTCCAGATACTCATGAATGCCCTCGAAACCCCCCTCACGGCCGAGACCCGACTCCTTGATCCCGCCGAAGGGAGCGGCCGGGTTCGACACCAGGCCCCGGTTGATGCCCACCATGCCCGCCTGGAGGGCATCGGCGACCTGCAGGCCGCGGGAGCGGGTGTACACGAAGGCCACGAGGCCGGCCGGGGTCGCGTTGGCCGCCTCGATCATGGCGTCCTCGTCGGAGAACACCGTGATCGGGGCGACCGGGCCGAAGATCTCCTCGTCGACGGGCGGGGCGTCCGCGATCACCGTGGGCGGGTAGAAGTATCCAGGCCCGTCCGGGATCTCCCCGCCCAGCAGCACCTTGCCGCTGTACCTCCCCACCAGGCCGTGCACCCGCTCCCGGGCCGCCGCGCTCACCAGCGGGCCGTACTCCGTCAGCGCCGCCATCCGCGCGACCAGGCCCTCGGTGAACTCGGCCGCCACCGACTCGTAGACGAGGAACCGGTTCGCCGCCACGCAGGACTGGCCGGAGTTGCGCATCTTCGCCACCAGCGCGCCCTCGATCGCGTCCGGCACCGACGCGTCGGCGAGCACCAGGAACGGCGCGTTGCCGCCCAGTTCCATCGAGGTGCGCAGCACCCCGTCGGCGCTCTGCCGCAGCAGCGTCTTGCCCACGGCGGTAGAGCCGGTGAAGGACAGCTTGCGCAGCCGCCCGTCGCCGAGCAGCGCCGCGGTGACCTCCACCGGGGACGAGCAGGGCAGCACGTTCACCGCTCCGGCGGGCACCCCGGCCGCGGCGAGCAGGTCGGCGAGGGCGAGCGCGCACAGCGGGGTGGCCTCGGCGGGCTTGAGCACCACCGTGCAGCCCGCCGCGAGCGCGGGGCCGATCTTGCGGGTGACCATGGCGAGCGGGAAGTTCCACGGCGTGATCAGGTAGCAGGGGCCGACGGGCTCGGCGGTCACCACGATCCGGTAATCCCCGGACGGCGCGAGCCGGTAGTCGCCGGTGATCCGCACCGCCTCCTCGGCGAACCAGCGCAGGAACTCCGCGGCGTAGGCCACCTCGGCCCGCGACTCGGCGATCGGTCGGCCCAGTTCCAGCGAGGCCAGCTCGGCCAGCTCGTCGGCGCGCTCGACCATCAGCTCGTACGCCCGGCGCAGGATCTCGCCCCGCTCGCGGGGCGGCACCGACGCCCATGAGGAGGCGCAGGCGGCGTCGAGCGCCCGCAGCGCGTCCGCGGCGGTGGCGTCGGACACGGTGGCGACCACCGCGCCGGTGGCCGGGTTCTCCACCTCGAAACGCCGCGCCGCAGGGACCGGGGTGCCGTCGATGAACAGGTCGGTCAGCATGCCGCCGCCAGGATGCCGACGATGTCCTCCTCGGTCGGGAACCGCGGCGTGTTCGCCATCACCTCGTCGTCGAGCGCGTCCTTGGCGAGCATCGGGAAGTCGTCCGGCGTGACCCCGTGGTCGCCGAGGCGGGAGGTGAGCCCGACGCGCTCGGCGAGGGCCGCGACCGCGTCGATCGCCGCCTCGGCGTTCCGCTCGTCGGACTTGGCGGTGTCGCCGACGCCGAGCGCGAACGCCACCTGGGCGGTGCGCGCCAGCCGTACCTCCAGGTTGAAGCGGAGCACGTACGGCAGCAGCAGCGTGAGCGCGACGCCGTGCGCGATGTCGAACCGGCCGCCCAGCGGGTGGCCGATGCCGTGGCAGATGCCGAGCCCGGTCGCGGCCATGCCGACCCCGGCCATGTGCGCGGCGAGCAGCATCCGCTCGCGCGCCTCCAGGTCGGCGCCGTCGGCGACGGCCCGCGGCAGGTTCGCCGAGACCATCCGGATCACCTGCAGCGCGATCCCGTCCGACCAGGGGTTGGCGCGCACCGACGAGAACGACTCAAGGGCGTGGGTGAGCGCGTCCATGCCGGTCGCGGCGGTCGGGCCCGGCGGCAGGCCGAGGGTGAGCTCGGGGTCGAGCACCGCGGCCCGGGGCAGCGCCGTGGCGTGCCCGACGTAGAACTTGCGGTGGGTCTCCACGTCGGTGATGACGCCGAAGGCGTTGGTCTCGGCCCCGGTGCCGGCGGTCGTGGGCACGGCGATGATCGGCAGGGCGGACGCGCCGTACTCGTTGCGGTAGTCGAGGTCGCGGCCGCGCTGCGGGTTGACGGCGGCGAGCGCGACGCCCTTGGCGGCATCGATCGACGAGCCGCCGCCGACCGCCACGATCAGCTCGGCGGAGCACTCCTGCGCCGCCTGCGCGCCCGCGGCGATGTCGTCGGTGGTCGGGTTGGCGTGCACCCCGGTGAAGGCCGCCGCCTGCGGCACCTGCTCCTGTACGGCGGGCAGCACCGGCGTCGCCGCGATCCCCGGGTCGGTGACGATGAGCACCCGGCGGTTCTCGGCGAGCTCGCCGAGCATGCGTACGGCGCCCGCCCCGACGTGGGCGATCGGCATCGGTGTGAGGGTGAGCATCAGGCCCCCTGGGTGGTGAGTCGAAGAGGTGAGTCGAGCAGGTCCTCCCAGAGCCGCATCGGCGCCATCTCGCCGGCGCGGTCCCCGTAGGCGCGGCGGGCGCGCCGGAACACCTGCTCGACCAGGGCGGACAGTTCGGCGGGCACCTTGACCTCGCGGGCGAGATCGACGGCGAGGCCGAGGTCCTTGCAGGCGAGGGCGAGCGCGAAGGACTCGTCGTAGTCGCCGCGTTCCAGCACCGACAGCACGTCGCGGCCGAGGAAGTTGCTGGCGGCGGGGCTCGCCTGCAGGGCGTCGCGCAGCACGGCGAGATCGACGCCGGCGCTGGTGCCGATCGCCAGCACCTCGGTGGTGGCGACCAAGTGCGCGAACCACAACAGATTGATCATCAGTTTGACGGTGTATCCCGCGCCGTGGCCGCCGACCCGCATGATGCGCTCGGGGTCGCCCATCACCTCCAGCACCGGGCGCACCCGCGCGTACACCTCCGGGTCGCCGCCGACGAAGATCTGGAGCGTTCCCGCCTTCGCGCCGACCGCCATGCCGGACACGGGGGCGTCGAGCACATGCACGCCGCGCGGCTCGGCCGCCCGGCGCACCCGGTCGGCGACCTCGGGCACCGAGGTGGACATGTCGATCCAGACCGCGCCCGGAGCGAGCGCGTCGAGCAGGCCGTCCGGCCCGAGGAGCACGGCCTCCACGTGGCGGGGCGTCGGCAGCATGGTGATCGCCACGTCGCGGCCGGCGCCGGCCTCGGCGGGGCTCGCCGCCCAGGTCGCGCCGTCGATGGCGGCGTCGGGCCGGATGTCGTGTACGGCGAGGTCGTATCCTGCGGCGACCAGGTTGCGGGCCATCGGCCCGCCCATGTTGCCCAGGCCGATGAACGCGATTCTCACGAGCGCTCCAGGTCGATCCAGGTGGTCTTGAGTGCGGTGTAGGCGTCGAGCGCGTGCAGGGACCTGTCCCGGCCGCTGCCGGAGTCCTTGAACCCGCCGAACGGGGTCATCACGTCGCCGGCGTCGAAGGTGTTCACCCACACGGTCCCGGCGCGCAGCTCGCGGGCGATCCGGTGCGCCTTGCCGAGGTCACGGGTCCAGACGGCGGCGGCGAGGCCGTAGCGGGTCTGGTTGGCGAGCCGTACCGCCTCGTCCTCGGAGGTGAACACGGTGGTCACCAGGACCGGGCCGAAGACCTCCTCCTGGGCGATGCGGGAGGCGTTGTCGACGCCGTCGATCACCGTGGGGGCGACGAAGTAGCCGCCGGACTCCGGCCGGATCCGGGTGCCGCCGGTGACGACGTCGCCCGCGGGCTCGGCGAGGTAGCCGAGCACCCGGTCGAGCTGGCCCTGGTCGGCGACCGGACCCATCTGGGTGGCCGGGTCGAGCGGGTCGCCGACCACGATCGACTCGGCGACCTTCACCACCTCGGCGAGCAGCTCGTCGTGCACGCGGGAGTCGACGAGCAGCCGGGATCCCGCGTTGCAGGTCTGGCCGGCGTTGTAGAAGATGCCCCACGCGATCGCCTCGGCCGCGGCGGTCAGGTCCGGGCAGTCGGCGAGCACGACCTGCGGCGACTTGCCGCCCAGCTCCAGGGAGACCTGCTTGCCGTTGGACCGGCCGGCGTACTGCAGGAACCTGCGGCCGACCTCGGGCGAGCCGGTGAAGGCGATCTTGTCCACGTCCGGGTGGAGGCCGAGCGCCTGACCGGCGACCTGGCCGAGCCCGGGGACGACGTTGAGCACCCCGGCGGGGATGCCGGCCTCGACGGCGAGCCGGGCGAGCAGCAGCGCCGACAGGGAGGACTGCTCGGCGGGCTTGAGCACCACGGAGTTGCCGGTCGCCAGCGCCGGGGCGATCTTCCACGCGGTGATGATCAGCGGGTAGTTCCACGGAACCACGGCGCCGACGACGCCGAGCGGCTCGCGGGTGATCATGGCGAGCGCGCCCGGGCCGGTCGGGGCGATCTCGTCGTAGGTCTTGTCGGCGGCCTCGCCGTACCACTGCAGGCAGTTCGCGGCGCCGGCGACGTCGACGCGGCGCGACTCGGCGAGCGGCTTGCCCACATCGAGCGTCTCCAGCTCGGCGAGCTGCTCGGTGTGCTCCCGCACCAGCTCGGCCAAGCGCAGCAGCGCCTGCTTGCGGTGCCGGGGCGTCGCCCGGGACCAGCGGCCGTCGTCGAAGGCGGCCCGGGCGGCGCGCACCGCCCGGTCCACGTCCTCGGCGGTGCCGGCGGCGACCCGGGCGATCTCGGTGCCGTTCGCGGGGTTGACGGTGGGGAAGGCCCCGCCGTCGGACGCGGGCGTGTGGTCGCCGTCGATGAACAGCCCGGTGGTGATATCGAGGTTCATCCGATCCTCCAGCGCCGTACCGCCTCGTGGTCGATCTCGGCGCCGAGCCCCGGCACGCCGGGCACCGCGAGGTAGCCCTCGGAGTCGACCTCGATCGGCTGCGCGAGGAAGAAGTCGCGCCGCTGCGGCGTCCACCCGGGCGGGTCGTAGGGGAACTCCACGTACGGCCCGCCGCCGACCCCGGCCACCACGTGCAGGTTGGCGAGCACGCCCAGCCCGTTGCTCCAGGTGTGCGGGGTGAACCAGCGGTGCTTGACGAAGGCGAGCTCGGCGATGGTCCGGGCGCGCAGCATGCCGACCGACAGCACCACGTCCGGCTGGTAGACGTCGAGGGCGTCGCACTCCAGCAGGTGCAGCAGCTCGGGCATGGTTCGCACCATCTCGCCGCCGGCGACCCGG
The DNA here is from genome assembly GCF_040678635.1 of Thermopolyspora sp. NPDC052614. Taxonomy (NCBI): domain Bacteria; kingdom Bacillati; phylum Actinomycetota; class Actinomycetes; order Streptosporangiales; family Streptosporangiaceae; genus Thermopolyspora; species Thermopolyspora sp. NPDC052614. The sequence continues at coordinate 88,244 of NZ_JBFATZ010000009.1, read as the reverse complement.
ATGCCGGTCTGGGCGCGCACGGTCCGCACGCCTTCGACGTCGTACTGCGGCAGCGGCTCCTCCAGCCACAGCACGTCGAGCTCGGCGAGCTCGACGGCGACCCGGCGGACCGAGGCGAGGTCGAGGGCGGGCTCGATGTCGCCGGACATGCGCCAGGACTGGTTGAGATCCACCATGATCGCGATGTCCGGGCCGACGGCCTCGCGGGTGGCGCGTACGGTCTCCACGCCCTGGGCGAGCCGGTCCCGGGAGATGCGGATCTTCATGGCGCGGAATCCGGCCTCCTTGGCGGCGAGCGCCGCCTCGGCCCGCTCGGCGGGCGGCTTGAGCTCGCCGAACGAGGCGTAGGCGGACACCCGGTCGGTCGCGCCGCCGAACAGCCCGGCGACGGGCCGGCCGGTCACCTTGCCGAGGATGTCCCACAGCGCGGCCTCCAGCGGCCAGTACCGGCCGGCGTGGAAGTTCACCGTCTCCAGCGTCTTGACGTGGTTGACGATGGCGAGCGGGTCCCGGCCGAGGAAGAGGTGCTCGTAGGCCTCGAAGCCGTCCATCGTGTCGCCGGAGCCGTACCCGGTCACGCCCTCGTCGGTCTCCACCGTCACCAGGGTCGCGTCGAACCAGGTGCGCGGCACGGGATCCCAGGCGGCGTTGAACGGCGGGTCGAGCGGCAGGCGCATCCGGTCGAGCCGGATGGCGGTGATCTTCACATGTCCCCCGATGGTGTGTAGAACGGATTGCTCGGCGCGTGCCGTACGGCGAGCGCGTCGGCGACGGACGGGGTGTTCGTCGCCCCCGCCCGGATGGCCTCGCGGGTGGCCGCGCGGTTGTTGGCGTAGACGAGGTCGGCGTCGGCGGCCTTCGGGTTCACCCAGACCGCCGCGATCAGCACGAGGTCGTCGGGGTCGGCCACGAGGCCCTCGGCGACCGCGTCGAGCACGCCCGCGGCGACGCCCGCCTGGGCCGCGCCCCAGGTCAGCTCGGCGTGCCGGTCCGACTCGATCGCGGCCTTGTTGACGAAGAGGGTGGCGGGCCGGGCCGGTACGCCGGGCCGCACCACCGCGACGAAGGGGGCGTGGCCCGCGCTCGGCGTGGCCAGCGCGGTGGCCCAGGCCGTACCGACCGGGCCGGAGCGGGCGCCGAGCACGGTGTTGACGTGCGCGGCCTCCGCCCCCTCGCCGATGAAACTCTCCCCGATCCGCATCGTCACTTGAGGAAGCCCTCCTTGACCAGCCAGTCGTGGGCGACCTTCTCGGGCTTTTGGCCCTCGGCGTCCACCTGGGCGTTGAGCTGCTGCATGACCTCGTCGGTGAGCTTGGCCGCGACCGGGTCCAGGTACTGCAGCACCTGCGGGTACTTGGTCGCGGTGTCCTGCCGCAGGGTGAGCGCGGCGTTGTAGACGGGGAAGAAGTGCTTGTCGTCCTGCAGGACGGTGAGGCCGAGCGAGGCGATGCGGCCGTCGGTGGCGAAGACCTCGCCGAAGTTGCAGGTCTCCCCCTTCTGCGTCTCGGTGTAGATCACACCGGTGTCGACCATCTTCACGTTGTCCTTGGGAACCTCGATCCCGTACGTCTTGAGCAGGCCGGGCCAGCCGTCGTCGCGGGTGGAGAACTCGCTCTCGATGCAGAACGTGGCCTCCTGCGGCTTGCTCTTGGCGAGGCCGGCGAGGTCGGAGAGCTTGGTCACGCCGAGTTCGGCGGCCTTCTCCTTGCGTACGGCGAAGGCGTAGGTGTTGTTGAGCGGCGCCGGCTTGCCCCAGACGACCTTGTTGGAGGCCAGGTCCTCCTTGGCGACGGCGTCGTACTGCTGCCGCGGGTCCGGGATGGGCTGGGTCTGCTTGAGGTAGGTGATCCAGCCGGTGCCGGTGTACTCCCAGTACATGTCGATGTTGCCCGAGGTCATGGCGGTACGGGTGTTGGTGGAGCCCTTGATGTTGGTCTTGTCGTTCACCGTGGCCCCGTGCGCCCGCAGCATCTCCATGGTGATGTGGCCGAGGATGATCGACTCGGAGAAGTCCTTGGAGCCGACGGTGAACGTGGCGCCCTGCAGCTCCTTACCGAGGCTGCCCTGCTCGGCCTGACCGCCGCCGGATCCGCAGGCGGTGAGCGCGAGGGCGAGGATGCCCACGACGAAATGGCGTGGTTTGAGCATGGTGCACTCCAGGGGGTGTTTCAGATGCCCTTCGGGCGGAGGAAGTCCTCGGCCACCCCGCCGACCCAGTCGACGAGGAACGCGATGCACGCGGTGAGGACGCTGCCGGTGATCAGCACCGGCGTACGGTTGAGCTTGATGCCGTTGACGATGATGTCGCCGAGCCCGCCGGCGTTGACGAACGTCGCGAGGGTGGCCACGCCGACCGCCATGATCAGCGCGGTGCGCAGCCCGGCGAGGATGACCGGGATCGCCAGCTTGAGCTCGACCCGCCACAGCACCTGGCCGCGGGTCATGCCCATCCCGCGCGCCGCCTCGACGAGCGCGGGATCCACCTGCCGGATGCCGACGATCGTGTTGCGCAGCACGGGCAGCACGGCGTAGGCGACCAGGCCGATCATCGCGATCGTGAAGCCGACGCCGAACAGGATGGTGAGCAGCACCAGCAGCCCGATCGCGGGCGTGGCCTGCCCCAGATTGGCCAGCCCGAGCACGACCGGGCTCAGCCACCGGGCCGCCGGCCGCGACAGCAGCACGCCGAGCGGGATGGCGATGATCACGACGAGCAGGAGGGCGAGCGCGGTGAGCCGCAGGTGCTCGGCGACCCGCGCGGCGAGGTACTCGGAGTTGAGCGTGCGCAGCTCGATGGAGTCGAGCTCCTGCCCGCTCACCCACAGGTACAGCAGCGCCAGCACGGCGGCGAGCGCGACGGGCATCGCCACGACGCGCCGGATGCGTTCAGCGGACACCGGACACCGCCCGACCGGCCGCGGCGCAGATCTCGGCGAACGTCAGCGTCCCGCCGTCGCACGCCACCTCCTGTACGGCGTTCGCCACCATCACGTCGAGCGCCTGGCGCAGCGTGGCCGTACCCGGGACGTGGGGCAGCCCCGCGGCGTCACCCGGGCGCGGCCTCAGCTCGGCCACGGTGATGAGCGCGAGCCGCTTGAGCGTGGCGTCGCCGCCGACGAAGCTCGCCACGTAGTCGTCGGCCGGATTCGCCAGGATCCGGGCCGGGGTGTCGTACTGGGCGATGCGCGACCGCTCGCGCAGCACGGCGATGCGGTCGCCGAGCTTCACCGCCTCCTCGAAGTCGTGGGTGACGAAGATGATCGTCTTGCGCAGCTCGCGCTGCAGGCGGAGGAACTCGTTCTGCAGGCGCTCGCGGGTGATCGGGTCGGTGGCGCCGAACGGCTCGTCCATGAGCATGACGGGCGGGTCGGCGGCGAGCGCCCGCGCCACGCCGACGCGCTGCTGCTGCCCGCCGGACAGCTGCTTGGGGTACCGGCCCGCGTACGTCCCCGCATCGAGCCCGACGAGCGTGAGCAGCTCGTCGACCCGAGCCTGGATCTTCGCCTTGGGCCAGCGCAGCAGGTTCGGCACGAGGGCGATGTTCTCGGCGATCGTCAGGTGCGGGAACAGGCCGATCTGCTGGATGACGTACCCGATGTGCCGGCGCAGCTCGTCGGGCGGCAGCGCGAGCACGTCCTCGCCGCCGATCCGGATGCTGCCGGAGGTCGGCTCGATCAGCCGGTTGATCATCTTCATCGTGGTGGTCTTGCCGCACCCCGAGGGGCCGACGAAGACGACCAGCTCGCCCGCCGGGATCTCCATGGAGACGTTCTCCACGGCGGGGGCGTCCTGGCCCGGATAGCGTTTGGTGAGGTTGTCGAGCTCGATCCGGGCTCCCCCGGTCATGTGGTCAAGCACGAAGTCCTCCCGGGGTCGTGACCAGCCGGACGACGAGGTAGAACAGGTCGAAGGCGAGGGCGAGCAGGACCACGCCGAGCGTGCCCGCCAGCGCGGCGTTGAGCGAGTTCACCGAGCCGAGGCGGGCGAGGCCGTCGAAGATCTGGTTGCCCAGCCCCGGGCCGGCGACGTAGGCGGCGATCGCCGCGATGCCGACGATCATCTGGGTGGAGACGCGGATCCCCGCCAGGATGACCGGCCAGGCCAGCGGAAGCTGCACCCGCGCCATCACCCGCCGCGCGCTCATGCCCATGCCGCGCCCGGCCTCCACGACCGCGGCGTCCACGCCGTTCAGGCCCACGATCGTGTTGCGCACGATCGGCAGGAGCGAGTACAGCACCAGGGCGACCACGGTCGGCCCCCAGCCCAGGCCGAGCAGCGGGATCAGCAGGCCGAGCAGCGCGAACGACGGGATCGTGAGGAATCCGCCGGACGTGCCGACGGCGATCGCGGCGAGCCGTGGCCTGCGGTGCACCGCGACGCCGATCCCCACGCCGATGATCGTCGCGATCAGGATCGACAGCGCCACGACGAGGGCGTGTTCGGCGGCGGCCAGGAGCAACTCGTCCCGGCGCGACTCGATGTACTCGTAGAGAGTCACGAGCTGCCTCCGATTTGTTGCGAATGGAGTGAGTGCACGTTAATAGTGGGTTTCTACCAGTGCAATAGGTGTTGCAACTATCGCAACAAGAGTCGGAGCTGCGCCTTGACCACCCCCCAAGCCTCGGCGGGCCTACGCCGTGACCTGGAGATCGTCGACTTACTCGCCCAGCCCGAGCACGCCCACGGCGGGCTCGGCGTCACCCGCATCGCCGAACTGCTCGGACGTGAGAAGAGCCAGGTGTCCCGCGCCCTGCGCGGCCTGGAGGCCGAGGGCATGGTCGAGCGGGACCCCGAGTCGCTCGCCTACCGGCTGGGCTGGCGGCTGTACGCCATGGCGGCACGCACCGCGGAGGCGAGGCTCACCCACGTGGCCGCGCCGTACCTGCGCCGGTTGGTGGCGTCGCTCAACGAGACCGCGCACCTGTGCGTGCTGCGCGGCTCCGGCGTCCTGACGCTGCTGTCGGTCGCGCCCTCGCACGCCTTCCGCGCCCTCGGCTGGGAGGGCGTGACGGTGCCCGCCCCGCTCACGTCGGCCGGACGGGTGCTCGTGTCCGACTGGGCCCCGGACACCCTGCGCGCGTGGGCCACCACGTGGCTGCAGGAGACAAACCGCCCCGCCGCCCTGCTCGACCACCTGCTCGCCCAGGTCGCCGCCATCCGCAACCGCGGCTTCGCCGCCGTGGACGAGGAGTTCGAGGTCGGCCTGGTCGGCGTATCCGCCCCCGTACGGGACTTCCGCGGCCTCATCGTCGCAGCCATCAACGTCTCGGCCCCGAAGGCCCGCCTCGGCCCCCACCTGGACGAGGCCGGCCGCCGCACCCTCACGATCGCCCGAGAACTGTCCACCGCCCTCGGCTACTCACCCCGCTGACCGGCGCGGCATCCCAGGCGGTCTGTCACGGCACAGCCACCCCCGGCTACTCGCCCCGCCGACCGCGACTGCCTCCCACCAAGGCGGTCTGTTACGGCACAGCCACCTTGGCGGGCCCGCGCCGTACGGGGATCGCCCGGTGCCGCCGGTTTCGGTGCGCGTACCCTGCCGCGTCGACCGCGACACGATCGTCGGCCAGGGCACCACGGGCGTGGTCTGCACCGCGGGCTCCGACTCGCCGAACATCCTGCTCCACACCGGCAACCTGACCTGACACCGAGAGGAGGGTGGGCACCCCACCCTCCTTTTCGCCGTGCCCGATCCGCGCGGGGCTTCACCTCCACCCGGCACGCCCCCGGCACACCGACGGCACCACAGTCGTGGGCTCCACCCCGGGCTCCGGCTCGCCAAACATCCTGCTCCACACCGGCAACCTGACCCCGGCGGCCTGACCTGACACCGAGAGGAGGGCGGACACCCCACCCTCCTGTTCGCCGTGGCCAATCCGCGCGGGGCTTCACCTCCACCCGGCACGCCGACGGCACCACAGGCGTCGGCTCCACCCCGGGCTCCGGCTCGCCGAACATCCTGCTCCACACCGGCAACCTGACCCCGGCGGCCTGACCTGACACCGAGAGGAGGGTGGACACCCCACCCTCCTATTCGCCGTGCCCGATCCGCGCCGGGCTTCACCTCCACCTGGCACGCCCCCGGCACGCCGACGGCACCACAGGCGTCGGCTCCACCGCGGGGACGGGCTCGCCGAACCACGCCCCGGAGAGAATCACGCCCGCACAGACCGCGGCCGCCCCGCGCCTTTCGGCGTCGGGGCGGCCCTTTTGTCTTTTTTGACCGCGCTATTCACCGGCACCGTGCGCCGAGGTTTCCGGCGCACGGCGTCGGCGTTTTCCGGCGGCGGATGCCACCGCGCGAGGATTCACCCGGTTCATTGCGGAGAAGCGCGGCGGCACGGCACGCCCGGCGCCGGTCGAGCGGTTATTCGCCACGGCGTGTGGGTCACGCCTTGCGCCATTTCTGGGTGGCGCTGTCCGCGCAGCCCCACAGTTGCAGCGACGCGGCGTTCGCCCTGGCGTCCACGCACTTGCTCGCGGCCGGGTACTGGAGCCTGCCGTCCTGGATCGCGAAGCGCTGGGCCGGGCCGTTGTTGCAGTTGGCGACCTGGATGGTGGTGCCGTCGGCGGTGTTGGCCATCGCCACGTCCATGCACAGGCCGGAGCTGCTGCGGATCGTGCCGTCCTGGTGGAACACCCACCGCTGCGAGGCCGCGCCCGAGCACGGCTGCAGGGTGAGCGGGGTGCCGTCGGTGCCTCGGCCTGCGTCGACGCATTGGTTCGAGGCGAGGCTCACCAGCCGCACGCCATGGACGGACTTCACGAAGGGCCTGCCGCTGTCGTTACCGGTGTTCTGGCCCTCGGGCTTCTTCTCCTGGTCGCCCGACGGCTTCTCCTGCTCGCCGGTCGACTTCCCCTGCTCGCCCGACGGCTTCCCCTGCTCATCGGTTTGCTTCTCGCTGGAGGGTTTCGCCTGCGGCTCGGCCCCGTTCCCCTGCCCGCTCCGCTCGCGGGACCCGTCACTGTCCCGCTCCGTCGTGGGCCGCGGGGTCGGGGTCACGGTGGTGGTCACCGTGGTGACGGAGGTGGCGCTGGGGGTGGGGGTCGAGGTGACGGTCACCGTGGCCGTGGGAACGGGTGATGTCACGGCGGCCGTGGGCGTCGCCGGGCCTACCTTGAGCGCGGGCGACGTCGACCGGGCGGCGGCCTTGGCGGCGGGCGTGGCCTTGGTGGTGGCCGCGGCGGGGGCCGTGGCGGTGGCGGTGGCTGTGGCCGTCGTGGCCGCCGTCGAGGGCGTGGCCGTGACCGTCCGGACCACGGGCGGCTGCACGTTGATCGTGTTCATCGGCCCCAGGCCGATCGAACGGCCGTCGGGCGACGGGGTCGCCGACGGCAGCGCGATCAGCGGCTGCTCCGCCCACGGCCCGGTCGTGGTCCCGGCCGAGGGCGCGGCGGTGCCGAACGTGGGACGGACGGACGCGGGGGCACCGCGCGGGTCGCTCTGGTTCTGGGACGCGGGGCCGGCCTGGCCGGGGGCGCCGACCGCGGCGGCGTTCCGCCCGGGATCGGGCGCCTGCCCCGTGGCGGAGACTCCGCTGGTCAGAGTGATGCCGCCGGAGACGACGGAACCGGCCACGAACATGGCCAGGGCCAGGGTCGCCGCACCCGCCATCACGGTCCACATCCGGGTCACGGGGACCGTGCCACGCGGCGGTTCGGGGGTGTGCCTGGCGAAGGTCTCGGCGAAGCGACCGCGGGAGTGTTTCTCGGACGGCAGGCCGGACTGTTTCCGGGAGCCGGTCGGATGCACGAGAAGCTCCAATCGATCAGTTGAGGTTGCCGGGGAGAAACCTTGTCTCATTGATCCCTTCCGTCACATGAACAACAGTGAATGTCTTGGTTAACCGATGACGAACACCCGGGTTTACTCGCGCCTTGACAATTTGGGAACGTTCCGCTGCGCCGTACCGGAGCGACCGGGACGCAAAGATCACCAACCGTTCACCTTCCAGTGATCTTCGCGCAAACTGATCACCCTAACTTTGAGCGCCGTTTCGCAGTCAATGCCACATGTGTCCACCGCGGGGGATGGGTCGCGTACATGACGACGAACGCGCCTGGCAGGAGCAGTGAGCCGTACGGCCCTGCGGACGACGGCCGAGACGGTGACGGCCCACCAGGGCCACGAGCCGACGGCGAGTCACCGGCATCGGAGCGGTGGGAGAGTCTGCTCCTGGCGGAACGCGACAGCCTGCACCGGTTCGTCGCGAGCCTCGCCGGACACGACACCCACCTCGTCGAGGACGTCGTCCAGGAGACCCTGCTGCGCGCCTGGCAGGCCGCGCACCACCTCGACTGGCGGGAGCGGCCCATCCGGATGTGGCTGTTCCGGGTCGCCCGCAACCTCGTAATCGACGACCGGCGGCGGAGCCGCGCCGTACCCGTCGGCGTCGCCGCTGACCTCGCCGCCCTGCAGGTCATTCCCGACGAGGCCGCGCGCGCCCTCGACCGGCGGCTCGTGGTCGAGGCGCTGCGCGCCCTGCCGGCACCGCACCGGGACACGCTGGTCTACGTCCACCTGCTCGACTGGACGGGTGACGACGCCGCCCGCGCCCTCGGCGTGCCCAGCGGGACCATCAAGTCCCGGAACCACCACGGCCTGCGCATGCTCCGCCAGCGCCTGATCTCCCGCCGGGACGCGGCGTGACCCCCGCGCGCCCGATGCTGCCCACGCTCCTCGGCATGCTGGGCCTGCTGATCCTGGCGATCGTGCTGACGCACCTCGCGGTCCGCCGCTACGGCGGCTGGCGAGTGGTGCGGCGCGCCGTCGCCCGCGAGATCCGGCACACCGTCGCCGCGCTCACCGCGCCCGCCCGGACCCGCAGGCGGCACCGGCGGCAGCTTCGGCTGCTCACCGAACTGCTCACCGAGCCGGAGGCGTGGACCGACGCCGAGCAGGCGATGCTGCGCGCCGAGGCCGTCGCACCCGGGCTGGAGGCGTACGGGGTGCTGCTCGGCGCCGACGTCGTCGGCGTCTTCGTCGGCGGCGCGCCCGGCGAGCCGCCGCAGCCCGGCGAGCCGTGGGTGGTGGACGAGCTCGACCCGCTGCTGTGGTGGATCGACCGCGCGGACGTGCCCGGGGCCGCCGGGCCCAGGCACGGTGCCACGTCCCGGACCGCGCCGCCGCTGCTGGTGGCGCTCGGCGTCGACCTGGAGTACGGCGTGCTGGTCGCGCTGCTCGACCTCATCCGCGGGCCCGCCACCGTGTCGGTCGGCGGCGAGCCGCGCATCGCCAGGGCCGTGCTGCAGTCGATCGCGGCCCAGCTCGACGCCCGCCTCCCGGCGGGGGCGCTCACCGTCGCCGACGGCGTGCACGACCACTACGGCGGCCCCGACCCGGTCGCCGCCCTCGCCGCCGCCGAGCGCCGCGCCACCCCCGGCGAGCCCGCCTTCGCCGTGTGCGCCGCCGCCCCGCCCGGCCGCCGCCCCACGGGCGGCGCGCGGCTGATCGCCGGCGAGGCGCGCGGGACCGCGCGGCTGGTCGAGACGGCTCGGGACGGCGGGGTGCTGGTGCACGGCATACCCCTGTACGCCGACACCCTCGCCCTCCCCGAGGCCGTGGCGGAGGTCTTCGGCGAGCTGCCGCCGTATCCGACGCCGCAGCACACGGCCGGGGACCTGGTGGAACCCGCCCTCGCCCCACCCGGCCGGGCCGCACGACCGGCCCCCTCGCCCCACTGGACCCCGGGACATCCGGGGCTCGCCGCACCGGCCCTCGGCGCGCCACCCGCCGCCGGGCCGATCTTCGCTTCCGCCGTACCCCACGGCTCGGCCCCGCCCGGTGGCAACGCCAGACCGGCCGCCGGGTTCCGGCGCGCGCCGGGCGCCGAGGGCGACCTGACCGAACCCACCCTGGCCGCGTCGATCCGCGGCGCGCAGCGCGCGGGCGGGCCGACCTCCGCCTCCGCCGCACCGAACGGCGGCCCGGCACTGCCCCCACCCTCCGGCACCGCACCACCGCCTCCCCCGGCCAGCGGAGGCACCGCCATACCCAAAGGCACCCCACCCGACGGCAGCAACCCGGCCACACCGAACGGCGGCCCGACACTGCCCCCACCCTCCGGCACCGCACCACCGCCTCCCCCGGCCAGCGGAGGCACGCCCGTACCGAAAGGCACCTCACCCGACGGCAGCAACCCGGCCGCACCGAACGGCGGCCCGGCACTGCCCCCACCCTCCGGCACCGCGCCACCACCTCCCCCGGCCAGCGGAGGCACGGCCGCGCCCAAAGGCACCTCACCCGACGGCGGTGGCGCCGCCGCGACCGGTGGCTCGGCCGACGACGACCTCGGTGAAACGCGGGCGCCGGCCCGGCCCGCCGGGGTGTCCTCCTCCGGCGGCGGCGGTCAGCATCCCGGCCCCTGATCGGGGTGGCCCGGCTCGCGCCCCGACACCGCCCGCCCCGCGAGCCGGGCCGGCTCTGGCGCCGTGCCCCGGCCGCGAAGCTCAGAGGAGGGATTCAGATGTGTGCTCGATTACCGCTCCAGGTCCGTACGCCACCGGATGGCCGGGGGCTGCGGATCACGGCTCTCGGCCGTTCCGCATCCTTCGCCATCCCCGCCGCCCGGGAGCGAACCCGTCGAGATGAGCCCATGCCACCCGCCCGGCCGCGACCCAGGCGGGTGGCACGCCGTCCACCACACCACCGGCCGGTCACGCCCGGCCACGGACCGGACCCATGTGGAGGAGTTCGGTGAACCTCACCGTCACCACCACCGACAGCAGCGACGGTCGCCGCCGCGACCACCTGCTCTCGCTGCCCCCGCAGGCCACCGTCGCCGAGCTCGCCGCGGCCCTGGAGCGGAGGCCGGACGACCGCGGCCTCGCCGAGGGCGACCCGGCGCTGGCCGGGGCCGCCGGGCGCACCGCCGGGAGCCCGGGTGCCGGTTCCGTCGCCGCCCCGCCCCGCACCCTGTATTTGGGGTCGCGGCCGCTCGCTCCGGACACGCGCGTGACGGAGTCGGGCATCCGCCCGGGGGCCGTGCTCGGGCTCGGCGGACCTGCCGAGCAACCGGACCGGGTCCGGGAGAACGGCGCGGCGGCCGGTGCCCCGATCGTGGCCGAGATCCACGTGGTGGCGGGTCCGGGCGCGGGGCGGACGTGGCGGCTCACCCCGGGCGGCCACGAGATCGGCTCGGACCCGTCCTGTGTCATCCGGCTCAGCGGCGAGGATGTGCCCACCGGCGGACTGTGGGTGACCGTGCGTCCGGACGGCTCCGCGTACTGGCACCACTTCGGCGACCACGACGAGACGTGGGCCGGTGTGGTGCGGTCCTGCGCGGTGTCCCCGCCCACCGACACTCGCGCCGCGGCCGACCGGCACTGGCTCGTCGCCGACGCTGACGACATCAATGGCGGCACCGGTAGCGACATCGGCGGCACCGATGACGGCATCGAGGGCGGTGACGACGGCGGGGCCGAACCGTGGCTGCCGGCGGGCGCCACCGAGTGGCCCGTGGGCGAGGACCTCGTCGTCGGCACCGCCCTGCTGCGCCTGTCCGAGCCGGTCGAGCCCGACGCCGCCGTGGTGCCCTCCGCCGACGGCATCGGCGTGGACTACAACCGACCGCCCCGCATCGCGCCGCACCTCGACGCCGGTCGGATGCGCCTGCCCTCGCCGCCGACCCGGTCGCACCGGCAGCCGTTCCCGCTGCTGCTGATGATCTCCCCCGTGGTGCTCGGCCTCGTGCTGGTCTGGGTGTTCCAGTCGTACTTCTACCTGACGTTCGTCCTGTTCACCCCGATGATGGCGGTCGCCAACTGGATCGCCGGGCGGCGGGGCAACCGCAAGCAGTACGAGACGGCGCTGGCGGACTACCGGCGACGGCGGGCCGCGCTGGAGATCGAGGTGCGCGAGGCCGCGGCCGAGGAGCGGCGGGTGCGCGGCATCGCCGGCCCCGACCCGGCGACGGTGGCGCTCACCGCGTGCGGTCCGGGCGGCAGGCTGTGGGAGCGCCGCCGCGGCGACCTCGACCACCTGCTGCTGCGGCTCGGCACGGTCGACCAGCCGTCGGTGAAGGAGATCGATGATCCGGCCCGGGACGAGAACCACCGGGTGGTGCGCTGGAACATCCCCGAGGTGCCGATCGGCGTGGAGATCCCCGAGGACGGCGTCCTCGGCGTCGCCGGTGGCCGCGCCCAGGTGCAGGCCCTCGCCCGCTGGCTGGTGGTGCAGGCCGCCGCCCTGCACAGCCCGCGCGACGTACGGGTGGTGGTGCTCACCGAGCCGAGCCGGGCCGACGACTGGCAGTGGGTGCGGTGGCTGCCGCACCTGCGGGCCACCGCGCCCGGCGGCCCCGTGCTGGCCGTCGGCAACGACCCCGAGTCGGTGGCCAACCGGGTGAACGAGCTGGTGGCGCAGGTCGAGGCGCGCGCCCGGGCGCTCGGCTCGTCGATGGGCAAGGCGATGTTCACCGACCCGGACGTGCTGGTGATCATGGACGGGGCGCGGCGGCTGCGCGACGTGCCCGGCATGGTGCAGATCCTCACCGACGGGCCGCGGGTGCGGGTGTTCAGCATCTGCCTGGACGAAATGGAGCGCCTGCTCCCCGAGGAGTGCGGCGTGGTCGTGCTCGCCGAGAGGCATTGGCTGACGCTGCGCCGTACCGGGGCCCCGGACATCACCGGCATACGGGCCGATCTGGTGGATCCCGCCTGGTGCGAGCAGGTGGCGCGGGCGCTCGCGCCGATCCGGGACGTGAGCCCGGAGCACGACACCGGGCTGCCCCGCCAGGTCCGGCTGCTCGAACTGATCGACCTGGAGCCACCGAGGCCCGAGACCCTGCTGCGGCGGTGGCGGCGGCCCGGCACCACGTCCTTCGCGATCGGCACCGGGTACGAGGGCACGCTCGTGCTCGACCTGGTGCGGGACGGCCCGCACGGGCTGGTGGCGGGCACCACCGGGTCGGGCAAGTCGGAACTGCTGCAGACGTTCGTGGCGTCGCTCGCCGCCGCGAACCGGCCCGACGAGATGACCTTCGTGCTCGTCGACTACAAGGGCGGCAGCGCGTTCCGGGAGTGCGCCGAGCTGCCGCACACCCTCGGCATGGTCACCGACCTCGACTCCCACCTGGTGAAGCGGGCGCTGGAGTCGCTCGCGGCGGAGCTGCGCCGCCGCGAGCACGTGCTCGCCGACACCGCCGCCAAGGACCTGCCCGACTACCAGGCCAAGCGGACGATGGACCCGTCGCTGCCGCCGCTGCCGCGGCTCATCCTCGTCATCGACGAGTTCGCCACGCTGGTACGGGAGGTGCCGGACTTCGTGCCCGGCCTCATCAGCATCGCGCAGCGGGGCCGCTCGCTCGGCATCCACCTCGTGCTCGCCACGCAGCGGCCCGCCGGAGCGGTCACCAACGACATCCGCGCGAACACGAACCTGCGCATCGCGCTGCGGGTGACGGACTCCGCCGAGAGCACGGACATCATCGACTCCAGCGAGGCCGTGCACATCTCGCCGACCACACCGGGCCGCGCCCTGGTACGGCTCGGCCCCCGCAGCGCGATGCCGTTCCAGTCGGCGTGGGTCGGCGCGGAACGCCCCGACACCGCCGGGCGAAAACGGCCCACCCGGCGCGCCGACGTGCGGGCGGCCGAGCTGTCCTGGAGCGGCCTCGGCCGACCGGCGTCGCTGCCCGCCCCGAACTCCCCGGCGCCGGACCCGGCGGTGCCGACCGAGCTTCCGCCGACCGACCTGCAGGCGCTGGTGGCGGCGATCCGCGAGGCGGCGGAGCGGCTCGACGACTTCGTGCCGCAGCCGAGCCCCTGGCTGCCGCCGCTGGCCGAGCAGGTGCTGCTCGACGACCTGCCGCCGGTCGGCGAGCGGGTTCCCGCCGGCGGCGTACGGCCGATCCCGTACGCGCTGGAGGACGTGCCGCAACTGCAGCAACGCCGGGTGGCGACCGTGAACCTCGCCACGTTCGGCCACCTGTACGTGATCGGGGCGCCGCGGGCGGGCCGTACCCAGGTGCTGCGCACCATCGCCGGATCGGCCGCCCGTACGACGAGCAGCGCGGACGTGCACATCTACGGCATCGACGCGGGCGGCGGCGGGCTCGCCGCGCTGGAGCCGCTGCCGCACTGCGGCGCGGTGGTGTCCCGGCACGACACCGAGCGCGTCGAGCGGCTGCTGAACCGCCTGACGGCCGAGCTCACCGCGCGGCAGGAGCGGTGCAGCGAGCGCGGCGTCGCCGGGCTCAACGAGCTGCGGGCGGCGCTGCCGCCCCGGGAGCGGCCCGCGCACATCCTGGTGCTGATCGACGGGTGGGACGCGATCTCCGCAGTGCTCGAGGAGTACGACAACGGCCGGCCGATGGACCTGGTCATCCGGTTGCTGCGGGAGGGCGCGGCGATGGGCGTGCACGTGGTGGCGACGTCGGAGCGGTCGCTGCTCGGCGGCCGGCTCGCCGCGCACAACGACCACAAGCTGCTGCTGCGGCAGGGCGACCGGTCCGACTACACCGTCATCGGCCTCCTGCCGTCGGCGGTGCCGTCGTCGATCCCGCCCGGCCGCGGCTGGCACGTGCTGAGCCGCACCGAGACGCAGGTGGCGCTGCTCGCCCCCGGCACCGCCGGGCAGGAGCAGGTGGAGGCGCTGCGCGAGATCGGCGCCGAGGCGGCGCAGCGGGACGCGAAGGTGCCGGCGGAGCGGCGGCCGTTCCAGGTGACGGCGCTGCCCCGGTCGGTGGACTTCGCCGTCGCGTACGAGCGCGTCCCGGCGGAGCTGCGGCGGCCCATGTGGGGGCTGCTCGGCATGGGCGGCGACGAGGCGGGCCCGATCGGCGTCGACTTCGCGAGCTGGGGGTCGGTGTTCGCCGTGCTCGGGCCGCCCCGGACGGGGCGGAGCAACACGCTGGGGGCGCTGTCGGTCTCGCTGCTCGCGGGCGGCACGTCGCTGGTCGTGCTGACGCCCCGGGACTCGCCGCTGCGGTCCCTCGCCCGGCACCCGCAGGCGCGCGTGCTCACCGACCCGGACCCGTCCGACGAGCAGGTGGCGCAGGCGCTGGAGGCGCTGCCGGGGCCGCGCGTCGTCGTGATCGACGACGCCGACCTGCTTTCGATGCCCAACTGCGACCGCTTCCTGAAGGAGATCGCGGTGTCCGGCCGGGACCGCGGCCTCGGCCTGCTGTACGCGGCGCCGACGGAGTCGATGCAGGTGGCGATGGGCGGCTGGGTGACGGCGGCGAAACGCGCCCGGCGCGGCCTGCTGCTCGCGCCGAAGTCCTTCACCGAGGGCGAGTGGATCGGCGCGCGGATCCCGGGGCACCTGATCCGCACCACGCCGCCCCCCGGCCGGGGCTGGACGACCTCTCCGGACGGCGAGCTGATGGCGGTCCAGGTGCCGCTCACGGTCCTGCGCACCGGCTGAGCCGCCGCGGGGCACGACGAACCGGCCGCGAGGCGGAGCGTGCCCCGTACGGCCCCCGTACAGCCCGCGCCGAGCCCCCCGTACAGCCCGCTGTACCCCGCCGTACAGGGCCCGCGCCCGCCCGGTGGCGCTCGCGCGGGCCGAGGCGGAGCACCTTCCCGACTCGCGGCCGGTGCCGGTTCGCATGACAAGCGGCGGGTGCGACCCGGCGCCGCGGCCGGTCGCACCCGCCGTACATGCTCGACGATGTGGTTACCGCTCAGTTACCGGAGCTGCGGATGTTCTTCGCCCACTCGCTGTCCATGTTGTCCAACTGGGACTTGATTTCGCGGAACTGCTTGGCGAAGCCCTTAATGCCTTCAATCGCGCCCGTGAGGTTGGTGTTGAACTTGTTGTACGCCTCCTCCATGGCCGGACTCGACTGTCGGAAGACGAGACCGCCTTCGAGCAGCGTGGAGACCTTGGTCTGGAGGGTCGAGAGCATCGGGTTGATGGTGTCGGCGGCTTCGTCCAGCGCCTTCGACGTCGCCTCGATTTTCTCGTAATCCAATGCGATATCGGCCATGACTCACCTTTCTTTGCATTTATCAGAGGGGAGGAAGAGTGCTCTGCGGGCTCGTCCCGGTACGCCGGGAACGGAAGAGGCGGCGCCGAGGTGGGCGGCATCAGACCTCGCGTCGGACCTCGCGTGAGACCTCGCGTGAGACCTCGCGTCAGACCTTTGTCCACAGCTCCCAGCGGGTCTTGCGCTGGTATGTGGTCTTGTTGCCCTCGGCGTCGGTGACCGTCATGGTGCCGCTGCCGTCCTCCTTGACTTCCACCACGGTGGTGCTCTTGGTGCCGTCCCCGTTGACGGTCTCGGTGGTGTAGGAATCGGGGTTGGCGCCGTACGTCGTGGTGGAGGTTGCCGTGGTGTTGTCCGCGTAAGTGGTCACCGTCGTGTACGACTTGCCGTCCTCGCTGTAGGTCGTGACGGACGTGTACTTCTGGTTGTCGTGGGTGACGGTCGTCGTCTCCTTGGTGACGTTGTTGTTCTGGTCGAGCGTGAGCACGGTGTCCACTTGCCCGTTCTCGCCCTTGACGGTGAAGGTGGTCGGAGGGGGACCAGGGTCCGTCGCCGAGCAGAAGTCCGGCATCTTCCCGTTCGCGTCGGGGACGCACTTGTCGCTGTTCGCGTTGCGGAAGTCCCACGCGGCCTTCTTTCTCCGCCACTCGCTGAGCCCCAGGCGGCCGCCCATCACGCCCAAGCCCTGGCTGATCTCGGCGTCGGTGTTGAAGAAGCTGTCCGCGACCCCGCCGAACATGTCACCGAGCTTCCTGAGCCGGTCCTCGGCGTCGCTCATCGGGCCGCTGGCCACGCGGTAGAAAGTGCGGAAGGCTCTGTCCAGCTCATCGTTGCCGAAGGCACCCGCCACGTCGCTTGTTCCGGAGCCCATGTCCTCGAACACGCTGTCCTTCAACGTCGGCCCGATGCGGTTGGCCAGGTCGTGCAGGTCCTTCCTCGCCTCGTGCAGGGTGCCGTAGTCGAGCGCGAAGTTGCTCACGATGCCTCCGGAAGCGCGGCGATCGTCCGCCGGACAGCGTTCCGGCAGAACGTGACGTACGACCTGTCCACGATCGTGCGGAGGCCTAGGTTCACTGGCGTTTTCAGAACGTTTCAGTGAACCCGGCCCTCCCCTCGATCGTGGTCTTGACGCAAGCGGACAAAGGCCAGGCAAAGGCCAGTGGTCGTCGGCCCTGCGTACAAGGGAACGGAGGGGCAGCGGGATGCCTCGTCCCACCGACTGGGACGTCCTCGGTCTTACCAGTGACCCGACCCCGGGTGACCCCGAGAAGATCAGGGAGCTCAAGAAGGCCATGAGCGACCTGGCCGGGGTCGCCACCGAAATCGACGAGGCGCTCACCGCCGTACTGAACAACACAAACGACGCCTGGGTCGGGAAGACCGCGGATGCGCTGCGCGAGAAGATCAACGGCCCGTTGCGCGAGTTCGTGCAGAGTTTCGGCCAGGCCTTCAATTCGGCGGCCACGGCGCTCGGCACCTACGCCGACCGCATGCAGGACGAGCAGTTCCGGGCCGATCAGGCGCTGTCGGAGGGGCGCGGCCTCAGCCAGGACGACAAGACACGCCGGGATGAACTGGCCGACGTCGCAAGGCGCGCCGGCGAGTCCCAAGCGGAGGCGGCCAAGACGGCCGCGACGGCGGTGCGCAATGCCGCGGGGAGCATCAAGCCGCCGGTCTCCGACTGCGAGAAGTTCTGGGAGATCTTCCAGTGGATCGCCATCGCCCTCATCCTGCCCGCGCTGATCTTCGGTGGCCCGGTCGCGCTGCTGGCGATCGGCGTCAACCTGACGCTCCTCATCAAGACGGCCGTGGACTTCGCCCAGGGCAAGGCCGACCTGCTGGGCCTCTTCCTCTCCGTCCTGGGGATCATCGCGCCGACGACGAGGGCGTTTCCGATCTTTCAGTTGCTCGGCAAGGCGGGCAAGCTCACCTGGCAGGGCGCCAAGCAGGCCTGGAACGCGGCCGTCAACTTCGGCCGTAACCTGATCTTCAACCTCGGCAGGGGCTCCTTCCAATTCCTGCCTGAACTGAGGGGCTTCGCGTCGTTCGTCGGCACCTGGACCAGACAGGGCCCGATCTGGGTGGTGAACACCTTCAAGAACCTGCCGAGCACCTTCAGCAACCTGCCGAACACCATCGGCTCGGGCCTGCACACCGGCGGCTTCCTCATCGCCAACGGCTTCCGGGCCGTCCCCGGCCTCGTCCGCAACTTCCCGTCGTACACATTGAACGCCGCACGCGCGATTTCGGGCTTCACCGCCAACGGCGCACGCACGGTGTGGCACTTCACCGTGAACAATTTCGGCGGCTTCAGATGGCTACGCCTGGTGCTGCCGGTCGACGCCGGGGAAATCAGCGCCCATGGGCTCCGGGGTGCGCTGCGGATCGGCTTCGTGGAACGCGGCCTGTTCGGCCGTAACGTCTACGGCACCCCGCTGCTGGCCGCCGCAGGCCGCGGTCTCTCCCAGATCCCCCTGCCACCGCCGGCGTCGGGCCAGATCAACGGAGGCCGCGGTCTTTCCCAGATCTCCCTGCCGCCGCTGGCGGCGAGTCAGATCAACGGAGGCCGCGGTCTCTCCCAGATCTCCCTGCCACCGCTGGCGACGGGCCAGATCAACGCACTCGTCGACATGCCCGGCCACCAACTCGCCACCGTCCGGCTGGGCGACTGGGCCGGGCCGCCCACCAACATCCCCAGGCCCCAGTTCGGCAACGGAAGCGGTCTCACCAGCGGACCGTCGTTCACCGGCCTCGGCGACCTGTCCGCAGGGCCATCCCTGAACACCCCCACGTTCAACTCGTACGGCAGCTCGGACCTCGCCACGAACGTGCCGAACGTCACCAGCGTGACGACCCCCTTGGCCGACAACCTGGCGATGGCGCCCGAAGCGCTCCGCAATCTGGACGCGCTCCTCGACATGCCGATCCGCGAACTGAACGCGATCCGCTCCGGCGACCTGGGCAATCTCACGTTCACGTCGACCGGCGTACATGGCGACATCGGCCTCAACCCGGCCGCCCTCAACGTGAACACGCCCCTCGCCAACGCCAACCCGCTCAACGCTCCAGCGCTCGCCGGCACACCGCAGGCCACCGGCCTTGACATCGCCAACCTCGCCACGTCATCGCAGCCCTTGAACCAGGTCACCTCCTTACACGTCACGACCGACCTGGCCATACCCAACCCGACCTCGCCCGGCACCCTTGACCCGAACCTGCTGACATCCGCCGCCCCGCCCCAGGTCACGCCCGTTCACGCCACCGGCAACCTGACCGTCCCCGGCGGCGCATCCGCCGCTCTCTTCAACCTGGCCTTCACCCCCAACCCGCAGACCGCCCTAAACCTGCTCGCCAGCCCGCCGCCCCTCAGCAACATCACCGACGCCACAACCAATGTCCTCACGGCCAACCGAATCAATTTCCACCTGGACACCTACGCACCGTCATCGGCGGCTCGCACCGACCTGGAACTGGACACCCTCACCCCGCCCACCGGCACAACCACCGGCACCAACCCCACACCCACGCCGACCGGCACCACCAACCCGGCACCCACGCCGACCGGCACCACCAACCCGGCACCCACGCTGACCGGCACCACCGCCCCCAACCTGCCGCCAACCGCAGCACGCACCGTCCCGCACCTAAACAACGCCCCCACCCCAACCCCCGGCACAACCGCCACCACCACCCCCACACCCACGCCGACCGGCACCACCGCCGCCAACCTGCCGCCAACCGCGACCCACAACATCCCCCAGGCCGGCAACACCGGCACCAACACCGGCACTACAGCCACAATCACGCACAACGCCTCCACCCCAACCCCGGGCACAACCGCCACCGCCAACCCCACACCTACGCCGACCGGCACCACCCCCTACCTGCCGTCAACCGCGGCCCACAACATCCCCCACCCCGGAACCAACCCCGCCGCTCACACCACAACAGGCGCCGCCTACACCCCCTCAACCGCAGCCCATAACCTGCCCCACCCCGGCAGCACCGGCACTACATCCACAACTACGCCAAACACCCCCACCCAAACCCCAGGCACAACCGCCACCACCAACCCCACACCCACGCCGACCGGCACCACTACGCCCAACTTGCCCCCAACCGCAGCCCAGAACATCCCCCAGCCCGGCAACACCGGCACTACATCGACAATCACGCACAACGCCCCCACCCCAACCCCCGGCACAACCGCGACCCAGACCTCTGTACCGCCTGCAACCGAAGTGCCTTCCGGGACGCCCTCCTCCACAACCGTGCCGCCCGCAACGCAGGCAGACCCCGTAAGCTCGGCCCTCTCCCTCCTCGACAACGGCGGCAGCGGCCGAGGAACGAACGTCACCACCCCCAACGTGGCAGGCTCCACAGCCGACGTCGGGCACGCGACCGACAACGCGGCGAGCGTCCCGTCACCATCGCCCTCGCCCGCGTCCACCCCTCCCGCGACCCCAGACCCCGCCCCGACCAGCGTCCCTTCCACCACGGCCGAAACGGGTACCGGCGCACCAGCCGGCACCGGAACCAACATAGGCACCGAAACGCCCCCGCCCAGCACCACCACCGGCACCCTCACCGACGACGCCAACATGCCCGCAGGAAGCGGAACGGGCACCGAACCCCCCTCCATCCAAACCGACACCCCGCCGCCCGCAACGCAGGCAGACCCCGTAAGCTCGGCCCTCTCCCTCCTCGACAACGGCGGCAGTGGCCGAGGGACGAACGTCACCACCCCCAACGTGGCAGGCTCCACAGCCGACGTCGGGCACGCGGCCGACAACGCGGCGAGCGTCCCGTCACCATCGCCCTCGCCCGTGTCCACCCCTCCCGCGACCCCAGACCCCGCCCCGACCAGCGGCACCGGCCCGGTCACCGACACCACGCCGCCTGCCACCGCCACCGGCCAGGTCACCGAGACCGCACCCCCTGCCACCGGCGACACCACCCCGCCCACAACCACAGGCGGGCACCCCGAGGACACCACGCCACCAGCAACCAGCACCGGCCAGACCACCGAGACCGCACCGCCTGCCACTGGCGACACCACGCCACCAGCAACCGGCACCGGCCAGACCACCGAGACCGCACCCCCTGCCACCGGCGACTCCACTCCGCCCACAACCACAGGCGGGCACCCCGAGGACACCACGCCACCAGCAATCAGCACCGGCCAGACCACCGACACCACGCCTCCCGCCACCGGCACCGGCCAGGTCACCGACACCGCACCGCCCGCCACCGGGACGAGCCAGATCACCGAGACCGCACCCCCTGCCACCGGCGACACCACGCCGCCCACAACCACCGGCGGGCACCCCGAGGACACCACGCCACCAGCAACCAGCACCGGCCAGATCACCGAGACCGCACCGCCTGCCACCGGCGACTCCACGCCGCCCACAACCACAGGCGGGCACCCCGAGGACACCACGCCACCAGCAATCAGCACCGGCCAGACCACCGACACCACGCCTCCCGCCACCGGCACCGGCCAGGTCACCGACACCGCACCGCCCGCCACCGGGACGAGCCAGATCACCGAGACCGCACCCCCTGCCACCGGCGACACCACCCCGCCCACAACCACCGGCGGGCACCCCGAGGACACCACGCCACCAGCAACCAGCACCGGCCAGACCACCGACACGGCACCCCCTGCCACCGGCGACACCACGCCACCTGCCACCAGCACCGGCCGGACCACCGAGACCGCACCGCCTGCCACCGGCGACTCCACGCCGCCCACAACCACAGGCGGGCACCCCGAGGACACCACGCCGCCAGCAACCAGCACCGGCCAGACCACCGAGCAGCCCCCGCCCAGCACCGTCGCCGACGACGCCGACGTGCCCACAGCAAGCGGAGCAGACAGCGAACGCCCCTCCGTCCAAATCGACAACCCACCATCCACCAGCCACACCACCACCCACCCCACCGACAACCCACCACCCACCGGCACCGTCGCCGACGACGCCGACCTGCCCACAGCAAGCGGAGCAGACAGCGAACGCCCCTCCGTCCAAATCGACAACCAGCCGTCCAGCAGCCGCCCCGCCGACAACCCGCCGCCCAGCAGCCACGGCAGCCACGCCGCGGACGACGCGCCTGGCGCCAATGATGCGGACGTGGATGAGGTTGTGGTTGCCGCCGTACCGCAGAACGTCCAGATCAGGGGCGGTAACGGGCTGGGGGACCTGTGGATTCAGCGGTCGCCGCAGGGGGGTATGCGGGTCGTTGACGCCACTGGCACACCGCAGACGCATCTGAGTGTCGTCGACCTGGGCGGCTCTATGAGGGTCACCTTTACGACGAACGGGTTGCGCAATAGGGAGTACATGATCTTCAACAACGCGGGTGAGCTTGAGCGTTTGGGCGTCAACGTGCTCAAGGACGGGAAGCCGACCCGGTTCATGTACGAAATCGACTACACCGGTCCGAACGGCACCGCCACCTGGCAACGCATGGAGATGCTCGACGACGGAACATTGGCGCCTTCCGGGTCCGGCCAGTTCCACAAGGGAATCGTCAAGGTCTCCGGCGAAGGTACGCACATCCGCCTGCTCGGCAGCGTGGACAACAAGATCGAGATCTTCGAGCGGCGGATCCTCCCGGACGGCAGTGGGGGTGGGGTGCTGGACGCGTTCCGCCGCACGGACACCGTCGGTTTCGGTCACACCAGCCGCGCAGCCACGTGGGTCACGTGGAACGACGCCGGCGATCTGATCGGCCACGGCGTCCGCAGATTCGACGAATCGGGCCTCTCGTGGACGGACTTCCAGAGAGTTCATGGGATCGAGCGGAAGGTTCATCACTTCCGTGTCGGTATCACGGGGAGGGATCCCGGCTATGTCCTGGCGATCAAGGGCCCGGACGGCAATTGGACGTGGCACCGCTTCGACCACACCGGCGGCAGGCTCGCGCAAGGCCCCCGCACCTGGCATGCCGATGGCGGTTGGACCGACCGCCTGGGCGGCAATGTGGTGCAGGAGCAGTGGGGCAAGTTCCACGGGCCGGACAAGGTGGGCAACTACCGGGAGTACGACTGGGACCCCGCCGCGGGCAGGCGCGACACTTGGACGCAGCACTCACCCCAGGGCAAGGTGACCGCCTCCACCGAGCAGGTGGGCGGCACAGTGCTCAAAGTCGAGCGCTGGACGGAACAGCGCCCGCCGTACACGGTGCGGAAGTACCTCATCGGCGCTGACACGCCGCAGGGCGCCTACCACCACCTCAAGTACGACACACACGTGCAGATCTCCACCTGGGAGAGGACGCACGGCAACGTCACGACCAACGGTTTCCGCTACAACAGCCAGAACGGCAACGTGATCGACCTCGGCAACAACGGCACCTTCGTCTACGCCGAGATGAAGCTGTACGACGGCGGCAAGCTGAAGGTCGGCGACGGTGTGGCCCCACCCGCCCAGAACGCGCCCGTCCAAGGGGCGATCCCGTGGCAGGCGAGCGACCAGAGGGGTTACCGGATTCCGGGGGATGGCGGCAACGGCGGTCCGGTCTGGCAGGATGTGTCCTTTGAGAACGGCGGATGGCGGGTGACCCGCGAGGGCTTCGCCGACGGCTCGGTACGCGAGCACCACACGCCGTACAACTGGCAGGCCGGCGGCGGGCACCTGAACCCCGACACCCGCTGGGTGCAAACCGACTTCCACGGCCGCATCGTGGGCCGCCAGGACATCTGGCCGGACGGGGGCGTGCCCGTCACCGGAACCGGCAAGATCGACTCCAGCTCGTGGCGGTGGACGGCCCCCGACGGCCAGGGCGGTACGGTCAGCGGCGAGCGCTTCTCCTTCCGCGGCTCCGACGCCCGACTGCACCGCTGGGACGACTCGTTCCGCGACTTCCAGGGCAACCGGGCGATCCGCGGCATCGACATGCTCGCGAACGGCGAACAGGTGCGGTACTGGCGCATTACCGACGAGGCCGGGCAGGAGACCTGGCGGGTCCAGAAGTTCAACCGGAACGGCAATCCGGTCTCGTACGGCGACGGCATCGAGGTCCGGCAGTGGTGGGATCCGCAGACCCGGTCCTGGAACGACCGGTACGTCGGGGACGGCAACCACTACCGGGACGTGTTCCGGCCGGCGGACGGCGGCCCGCAGCGGGTCATCCGGGAGGTGCCGCTGCACCTGGACTGGACGGGCAGCCCGCTGCGCATCCGCGAGTACTGGACCGACCCGGGCAGGCCCCCCGTGGCGGGCACCTGGAAGGAGTTCGACCAGAACGCGGTGGTCCGCGAGCGCACCCGGCTGCCGGACGGGACGTTCCTGGAGAAGGAGCCGTGGCGGAGCCAGTGGCGGGTGTACGACGGCAACGGCAACATCACCGCCCAGCGGACCGCGAACGGCCTCATCTTCGAAGGGGGCCCGAACAACCTGCGCCTGGTCGGCAACGGGTACGACTACCGCGGCTGGGCCACCGAGTTCCGCGGCTGGGCCCGCCGGATTCGCGAACTGGAACGCCTGCCGTGGCAGGGCAGCGCGTCCGTCGAAGTGCCGCGGTTCCAGGCCGCGATCGACGGCGTCCATCCGGTCCCGAACGCGCAGGGCGGCAAGGTCGGCCTCGGCGAGGCCGCGTACGAGCCGTACTGGAAGGTGCAGGGCAAGAAGATGCTGCTGGAGTTCAGCCAGGAGTTCCTGCTGGAGTTCGGCATCAACCTCGCCATCAACGGCATCATCGCCGCGATCAACAACAAGCCGTTCACCGGCCAGGACGCGCTCAAGTCGCTCGCGAACGCGGCGGTCACCAGCGGCATCAAGACCGGCGCGACCACGCTGCTCAACGACCGTCCGTTCTCCTGGAGCCCGGGCACCAAGGGAATCCTCGGCAACATCGACAGCGGCAAGCACCCCAACATGCGGCCGTTCAACTCCGACAAGCACTGGCACAACGAGTGGGCCGGCAACGAGTCCCCGCCCCGCTGGCGCGGCGGCATCTACGACTACACCTTCAACACGCTGCTCAGCCCGATCACCAACTTCGTCAACGGCGCCATGAACGCGGCCGTGTGGGGCGTCTCCACGAACGGCACATCCAAGGTGTTCAGCGGCGCGGACGCGCTCGCCGTCGGCGGCATCCACGCGCTGAGCGGCCTGACCGTGGCGACGGGCGCGGGCGCGCTCAAGACCGCCGTCCTCTACGGCGCGAACGGACGGCAGATCCACCGGTACGGCCTCACCGACTACCTGGCGCAGGCGCCCTTCAAGCTCCTGGAGAAGGCCATCGGCAACATCTGGCTGGCCCCGGCGCTACGACAGGCGTGGATACCGCACCTGCTCCAGCCGGCCCCGCCCCCGCCGCCACCGCCGTCGGCGTAACCGCGCCCCGACAACCCACAGCAGCGCCCCGAGAACCCCACAGCAGCAAGGAAGACAATGGCATCTCCGCAAGCCCGCACCCTCACCGTCGCCCCCAAAGGGCGCGGCGCCCATCGCCGGATCGCGGACGCGGTGCGCGCCGCCGCACCCGGGGACATGGTGCTGGTCGCGGCCGGGCACTACGCCGAGACCGTGGTGCTGGACCGGCGGATCGCCCTCGCCCCGGCGGACGGCCCCGGCAGCGTCACCCTCACCGCCCCGGCGGAGGGCGGTCCCGCGCTGGTGACGACGGGTCGGGAGTGCGTGGTGCACGGGCTGCTGGTACGCGGCTCGGACCCGGACGGCCCGGCGGTGCAGGTCGCCCCCGGCGCGGGCCTGATGATGACCGCCTGCACGGTGAGCGGCGGCCGAATCGAGATCCAAGGCCATCGCACCCCGCCGCCCGCCCCGACCCCCGACCCGGCCACCCGGTACGGCACGGCCACCCCCGCCGGAGCCGACCCGAACCCGGACGACCGAACCGGACCGCCGTCGCCCAATGCCGTTCACAACGGCAACGACGACGGGAACCGGCAGGGCGACCGAGCGGGAGGCGGGTGGCCTGGAGCGGACCCGGTCGCGACCGCACCCCTCGGAACCGCACCGAGCATCACGGACCAATCGAAAGCGGCAGCCCAGCTCGGCGCCCACGCCGGCGAGGCCGCCAACATGCACGCCGCCGACCACGCCGATCCAGGACGGCCAGGAGCCGATCCACCCGCACCACCCGCACCGGACGCGACCGGCCAAGCCGGACCCGGCTGGATGGCTCACCCGAACGGAATCGGACCGGCCGACACGCGGACCGGAGCCGGGCCGAGCGCGGTCGACGCCCCCCGCGCCGCACAGACCGGCCCGAACTTCCCCACCTGGGACGATCTCACCGAGCCCGGCGGCTCGCCGCACGTGGTCACGGCCGCGCTGCTGCGCGGCTGCGTCCTCGAAGGCGCCCGCCAGGCCGCGCTCTACCTGACCGGCGAAGCCCGGGCCCGGGTGGAGGACGTGGCGATCACCGCGGTCGAGGGCACGGGCATCGTGCTGTCCGGCACCGCCCAGCTCGACGTGGTACGGCTGCGCCTCGACGGCACCACCGGCTCCGGCATCCGGCTGCGCGGCAACGCCCGGCTCCGGCTCGCCTCATCCATCCTGCACCGGCCGGGGCGGTCCGGCCTGCTGCTGGAGGACGGCTCCCAGGCGGCGGCGGACGACGTCCGCCTGGACACGGTCGGCGAGGCCGGGGTGCACGTCACCGGCAACGCACAGGCCGAGCTGGTCGACTGCCGCGTCACCGGCACCGTCACCGGCCTGGCGGTACGCGACGGCGGGCGCCTCGCCGCCCGGGACTGCGCGATCATCGCGGCGTCGGCGAACGGCCTGCTCGCCGCCGACGCCGCCCGCGTTGAGCTGGTCGACTGTCGCCTGGACCGCTGCGGCTACAGCTCGGTCCACCTGTCCGGTACGGCGGTCGCCGTACTGTCGGACTGCCGGGTGCGGGGCGGCGCCGAGCACGGCGTACACCTGACCGGCTCAACCCGCCTGGAGATGAGCGACTGCGGCATCTCGGGTGTCGCGATGAGCGGGATCGCGGTCACCGAGCAGGCGACCGCGACGGTGGTGGGCTGCCGGGTGGCCGACTCCGGCAGCGGGTTGCTGCTCGCCTCGCCGCGGACCGCCCAGATCGTGCACTGCACGGTGACGAACGCCGGCCACGTGGGCGTGGAGGTCGCCGAGGGCGGCGGCGCCGTGCTCGACGGCATCCGGGTGGTGCGGTCGGGGGCGGCGGGCGTGGTGGTGAACACCAGGGCGGACGCGCGGATCGAGGGCGGCAGCGTGGCGGACAGCGCGGGCTGTGGCCTCGTGGTGTGGACGGACGCCCGGCCCACCGTGACCGGGCTGCGCGTGGAACGGCCCGCCAAGAACGGCATCTATGTCGCGCACGGCGCGGGCGGCGTGTTCACCTCCTGCGACGTGGTGCGGGCCGAGTATCCCGCGCTGCACATCGGCGCCGGGTCCGACCCCGTGTTCCGCCGCTGCGGGGTCCGCGACTGCGCGGAGGCCGTGGGCCGCGACGACGGCGCCATCCCGACCTTCGACGACTGCACCTTCGGCTCCGACACGGCGCCCGCCACGGGCTCGCCGACGCCGCCCGCTCCGGCCCCGGCCGCTGACGCCGGTACGCCGACGGCTTCGCCGGTGCCTTCGCCGGGTGGGCCCGCCGTACCACCGCAGGGGGCGGGGAGCCGGTCGGACGCGCCGCCGGAGCCGCCGCAGGAGACCCTGGAAGAGCTGCTCGAAGAGCTCGACGGCCTGGTCGGCCTGGAGCGGGTGAAGCACGACGTCAGCTCGCTGGTGAAGCTGATGCAGGCGGTGCAACGCCGCAAGGAGGCGGGGCTGCCCGCCCCGCCGCTCAGCCGTCACCTGATCTTCGCCGGCAACCCGGGCACGGGGAAGACGACGGTGGCCCGCCTGTACGGCAGGATCCTGACGGCGCTGAAGCTGCTGCGCAGCGGGCACCTGGTGGAGGTCGACCGCCGCGACCTGGTCGGCGAGTACGTGGGCCACACCGGGCCGAAGACGGCCGCCGCGGTCAACCGCGCCCTCGGCGGGGTGCTCTTCATCGACGAGGCGTACTCGCTCGTGCCCGTCGGCGTCGGCAACGACTTCGGCCTGGAGGCGATCGCGACGCTGGTGAAGATGATGGAGGATCACCGCGACGACCTCGTGGTGATCGCCGCGGGCTACCCGGGCGACATGGACCGCTTCCTCGCCGCCAACCCCGGCCTCGCCTCCCGCTTCACCCGCACCCTGCTCTTCCAGGACTACGCGTCCGAGGACCTCGTCGCGATCGTGGAACACCAGGCGCAGCAGCACCGCTACGAGCTGAGCGATCCGGCACGCGAGAAGCTGCTCGGCCTGTTCGAGCGGATGCCGCGCGACGTGGGCTTCGGCAACGGCCGGTTCGCCCGCCAGGTCTTCCAGGAGATGACCGAACGGCAGGCCCAGCGGGTCGCCGAGCTGGCCGACCCCACCCCCGGGCAGCTGGTCGTACTGGAGATCGAGGACCTGCCGCCGTTCGACACCCCCGCCTGAGCGGGCGGGCCGCGGGTACGGCGCGGCGGCGCCGGCCGAGACCGGCTACGCCGCTGCCCGATGTTCACCATCCAGGGCACGCCGAACCGTGCGGGCGTCGAGGGGTGCGCGGGCAGGCGGGTGTAGGTTCAAGGTCCTTCCTTGCATTCGCTCTGTAATCGTATATGATTTCAGATATGATCTACGGAGAGTGCGGATGGGTTTCGACATGACGACGGTGCCGCAGCGGCCGGGCAAGATCGTTGCGGTGCACCTGAGCTATGCATCACGCGCGGATCAGCGTGGACGCCGTCCCGCGTCTCCGTCCTACTTCTTCAAGCCCGCGAGTTCTGTGGGCGTCTCAGGCGGGACGATCGAACGCCCGGCCGGCACCGAGCTGCTCGCGTTCGAGGGCGAGATCGCCCTCGTCATCGGCAAGCCGGCGCGATGGGTGCCGCTGGAGCGCGCCTGGGAACATGTGGCCGCCGTCACCGCGGCGAACGACTTCGGTCTCTACGACCTGCGTGAAGCGGACAAGGGCTCGAACGTCCGCTCGAAGGGCGGGGACGGGTTCACGCCGCTGGGCCCGGCCCTCATCGATGCGCAGACGATCGATCCGGGTGCATTGCGGGTGCGCACCTGGGTCAACGGCGAACTCGTGCAGGACGACACCACGGCGGGGCTGATCTTCCCGCTCGCCCAGTTCGTCGCGGATCTCTCACAGCACTTCACGCTCGAAACGGGCGACGTGATCCTCACCGGTACCCCGGCCGGGTCGAGCGTGGTCCTTCCCGGTGACGTGGTGGAAGTGGAGGTAGACGCCCCAACGGCGCCGGACACGCCGTCGTCGGGGCGGCTCGTCACGACCGTGCTCCAAGGCAAGACCCCGTTCACCGGCATCGGCTTCCAGCCGACCGTCAACGACCTGCAGCGCGCCGAGGCGTGGGGCTCGCGGGAAGCGGCCGGGCTTCCGCCAGAGCCGACGACCCCGGAGACCACCGCCCCGGGCTCCCCTGACGGCCTGAGCGACGAGCTCCGGCAAAAGCTGCTGCGCGTGCCCGTCGCCGGCCTGTCCGCACAATTGCGCAAGCGGGGACTCAACGCCGTCTCGATCGAGGGCGTGCACGCCCTGCGTCCCGGGACTCGGCTGGTCGGCACCGCGAAGACGCTGCGGTTCGTGCCCGGCCGCGAGGATCTGTTCCGCAGCCACGGCGGCGGCTACAACGCCCAAAAGCGGGCATTCGACACCGTCAGCGACGGGGAGGTCATCGTCATCGAAGCCCGCGGCGAGTCCGGGTCGGGAACGCTCGGCGACATCCTCGCGCTCCGAGCCCGCGCCCGCGGCGCCGCCGGCGTCGTCACCGACGGCAGCGTTCGCGACGTCGACGCGGTCATCAAGACCGGGCTACCGGTCTTCGCCCAAGGCGCGCACCCGGCCGTCCTAGGGCGCAAGCACGTGCCGTGGGACGTCGATGTAACGATCGCCTGCGGCGGCGCAACCGTGCAACCGGGGGATGTGATCGTCGGCGACTCCGACGGTGTGATCGTCATCCCGCCCGGTCTCGCCGCGGAGGTCGCCGATGCCGCGCTGGCGCAGGAGGACGAGGACGCCTGGATCGCGGAGCAGGTTGCGGCGGGCCACCCCGTCGAGGGCCTGTTCCCCCTGAACGCGCAGTGGCGGGCCGCCTATGACGCCGCGAAGAATGCGGGGCCCGCATGACGGACGTGCAGGCGACCCCGCCCGCGGGCGGCCCCGGGGCAGGGCAGAGCAAGTCGCAGCGGGCATACGAGTGGATCCGCGAGCGCATCGCGCGGCATGAGTACGGGCCTGGCTACCGGCTCGTGCTCGCCACGATCGCCGAGCACCTGCAGATGAGCGTCGTGCCCGTGCGCGAGGCGATCCGCCGTCTCGAAGCCGAGCGGCTCGTCACCTTCGAGCGCAACGTCGGCGCACAGGTCGCCCTGGTCGACGAGACCGAGTACATCCACACGATGCAGACCCTAGGGGTCATCGAGGGGGTCGCCACCGCGCTCTCGGCACCGCTGCTGACGGGGGAGCACCTTGACCGGGCGCGGGCGGTGAACGACCGCATGATCGCCCTGCTGGATTACTTCGACGCGCGCACGTTCACCGCGCTCAACCAGGAGTTTCACTCGATTCTGTACGGGCCCTGCCCCAATCCGCACATCCTCGATCTGGTCCACCGCGGTTGGTCGCGCCTGTCAGGGATCCGCGACTCGACGTTCGCGTTCGTGCCCGGACGCGCCCACCACTCCGTGGAGGAGCACAAACACATCCTGCGGCTCATCGCCGAGGGTGCCGATCCGCTTGAGATCGAGCTGGCCGCCCGCCGCCACCGCTGGGCGACGCTGGACGCCTTCATCGCCGCCAAGAATCCCGATAGCGCCTCTGCGGCATCCTCATCCACTCCACCTGCCTCCGGAGGCACGACATGACCGACACCTTCGTCACCGCCGCAACACGTCGCGTGCCCGAAGGTCTCCCCACAAGCATCCGGCACTACATCGACGGCGCCTTCGTCGACTCGGTCGGCGGCGGGACGTTCGAGGTGCTCGACCCGGCCACCAACGAGCCTTACCTGAGCGCGGCGGCCGGCAAGCAGGCGGACGTCGATGCGGCGGTCGCGGCGGCCCGCCGTGCCTTCACCGACGGCGCGTGGCCTCGGCTGCGGGCCCGGGACCGCTCCCGCGTGCTGCACCGCATCGCCGACATCGTCGAGTCGCGCGACGCCCGCCTCGCCGAGTTGGAGAGCTTCGACTCCGGACTGCCGATCACCCAGGCCCTCGGGCAGGCACGCCGGGCGGCCGAGAACTTCCGCTTCTTCGCCGACCTGATCGTCGCCCAGGTTGACGACGCGTTCAAGGTGCCGGGCCGTCAGATCAACTATGTCAACCGCAAGCCGATCGGCGTCGCGGGGCTCATCACGCCGTGGAACACGCCGTTCATGCTCGAGTCGTGGAAGCTGGCCCCCGCGCTCGCGACCGGGAACACCGTCGTGCTCAAGCCCGCCGAGTTCACGCCGCTGTCGGCGCAGCTGTGGGCGGGCATCTTCGAGGAGGCGGGGCTACCGCAGGGCGTCTTCAACCTCGTCAACGGCCTCGGCGAGGAGGCCGGTGACGCGCTCGTGAAGCACCCGGACGTGCCGCTCATCTCCTTCACCGGGGAGAGCCGCACCGGGCAGATCATCTTCGGCAACGCCGCCCCCTATCTGAAGGGGCTCTCGATGGAGCTCGGCGGCAAGTCGCCCGCGATCGTGTTCGCCGACGCCGACCTCGCCACGGCGATCGATGCCACCATCTTCGGGGTATTCTCGCTCAACGGCGAGCGCTGCACGGCGGGCAGCCGGATTTTGGTGCAGCGCGAGATCTACGACGAGTTCGTCGAGCGGTACGCCGCGCAGGCGTCGCGGGTCGTGGTCGGCGACCCGCAGGACCCGAAGACCGAGGTCGGGGCGCTGGTGCATCCCGAGCACTACGAGAAGGTCATGCGCTACATCGAGATCGGCAAGACCGAGGGTCGCCTCGTCGCCGGCGGAGGGCGCCCCGAGGGGTTCCCGACCGGGAACTACGTCGCCCCGACCGTGTTCGCGGACGTGCGGCCGGAGGCGCGCATCTTCCAGGAGGAGATCTTCGGCCCGGTCGTGGCGATCACGCCGTTCGACACCGACGAGGAGGCGCTCGCGCTGGCGAACGGCGTGAAGTACGGGCTCGCCGCCTACGTGTGGACCACCGATCTGACCCGGGCGCACAACTTCGCGCAGAGCATCGAGGCCGGCATGGTCTGGCTCAACTCGAACAACGAGCGCGACCTGCGCACCCCGTTCGGCGGCGTCAAGGCCTCCGGCCTCGGACACGAGGGCGGCTACCGCTCGATCGACTTCTACACCCACCAGCAGGCGGTGCACGTCTCGCTGGGCAAGCCCCACAACCCCACTTTCGGCAAGGCCGCCACCTCGGCCCACTGACACACCCGGCCCACTGACACACCCCGCACGCATCCGACACCACACATGCAAGGACGCGGAACATGAACACCATCAACCAGCACGCCGGCAACCCGATCCCCACCCCGACCGTGCCGCCGCCCGACATCGTGCGCTGCGCGTACATGGAACTGGTCGTCACCGACCTTGCCGCGAGCCGCGAGTTCTACGTCGACGTGCTCGACCTCGTCGTCACCGCGGAGGACGAGAACACCATCTACCTGCGCAGCTTCGAGGAGTTCATCCACCACAACCTCGTGCTGCGCAAGGGCCCGATCCCGGCGGTCGCCGCGTTCTCGTTCCGGGTGCGCACGCCGGAGGACCTCGACAAGGCCGTAGCGTTCTACACCGAGCTGGGATGCCGCGTGGAGCGCCGCGCGGAGGGCTTCGTGAAGGGGATCGGCGACTCCGTGCGCGTGGAAGACCCGCTGGGCTTCCCGTACGAGTTCTTCCACGATGTGCAGCACGTCGAGCGCCTCACCTGGCGCTACGACCTCTACACCCCGGGTGCGCTCGTGCGCCTGGATCACTTCAACCAGGTGACCCCGGACGTGCCGCGCGCCGTGGCCTACATGAAGGATCTCGGCTTCCGCGTCACCGAGGACATCCAGGACGAAGCGGGCACCGTCTACGCGGCGTGGATGCGGCGCAAGCCGACCGTGCACGACGCCGCGTTCACCGGCGGCGACGGCCCGCGGATGCACCACGTCGCGTTCGCGACGCACGAGAAGCACAACATCCTCGCGGTCTGCGACAAGCTCGGCGCCCTGCGCCGCTCCGACGCGATCGAGCGCGGCCCCGGACGTCACGGCGTGTCGAACGCGTTCTATCTGTACCTGCGCGACCCCGACGGCCACCGCGTGGAGATCTACACGCAGGACTACTACACCGGCGATCCCGACAATCCCACCGTGACGTGGGACGTGCACGATAACCAGCGCCGCGACTGGTGGGGCAACCCGGTCGTGCCCAGCTGGTACACCGAGGCGTCCGCCGTGCTCGACCTCGACGGCAACCCCCAGCCCATCATCGCCCGCACGGATGACAGCGAGATGGCCGTCACGATCGGCGCCGACGGCTTCTCTTACACCCGTCCCGATGATGCGGCCGATCAGCTACCGAGCTGGAAGCAGGGCGAGTACAAGCTCGGCCATCAGCTCTAGGAGACGCGGATGCTCGACACCGGCACGCTCACGGCGATCGCCGACGAGCTGCGACGCGCGGAGGAGGAGCGCACGACCGTGCCGCTGCTCACGGCGCGGCACCCCGACATGACCATCGAGGACTCCTACGCCGTGCAGAACATCTGGCGCGAGCGCGGCATCGCCGCCGGCCGAAGGCCCGTCGGCCGCAAGATCGGCCTCACCTCGAAGGTCATGCAGGCGGCGACCGGAATCAGCGAGCCCGACTACGGCGCGATCTTCGCCGACATGGTTTATGAGAACGGCGCGGTCATCGAGCACGGGCGGTTCTCCAACGTGCGCATCGAGGTCGAGCTCGCCTTCGTGCTCGCCGACCCGCTCGAAGGACCCCAGGTGACCCTGTTCGACGTGCTGCGCGCGACCGAGTACGTCGTCCCGGCGCTGGAGATCCTCAGCTCGCGCATCGAGCTGCAGGGGCGCACCATCGTCGACACGATCAGCGACAATGCGGCGATGGGCGCGATGGTCTACGGCGGCAACCCCGTCGCCATCGGCCAGGTCGATCTGCGGTGGGTCTCGGCCCTGCTGTACCGCAACGAGACGATCGAGGAGTCCGGCGTCGCGGCGGCGGTGCTGAATCATCCCGCGAACGGTGTGGCCTGGCTCGCGAACAAGCTCGCGCAGCACGGCACCCGCCTGGAGGCCGGCGAGATCATCCTCGCGGGATCGTTCACCCGGCCCATGTGGGTTCACCCCGGCGACACGGTCCTCGCCGACTACGGGGCATTGGGGACGATCGCATGCCGTTTCACCTGACACCGACACCCACGTTCCGGGATCGCCTGGCCACCTCAGATCGGGCCCAGATCGGCATGTGGATCTGCTCGGGCAGCCCGCTCGTCGCCGAGATCTGCGCCGGCTCGGGGCTGGACTGGCTGCTCGTGGACACCGAACACTCCCCCAATGGGCTCGAGTCGACGCTCGCCCAGCTGCAGGCCATCGCCGCCTACCCGGTCACCCCGCTCGTGCGCGCGCCCGTGGGCGACACCGTCATCATCAAGCAGCTGCTCGACCTCGGCGCGCAGAACCTTTTGATCCCCATGGTGAACAGCGCCGTCCAGGCGGCCGAACTGGTGCGCGCTGTACGCTATCCGCCCGACGGCGTCCGCGGCGTGGGCAGCGCGCTTGCCCGCGCCGCACGCTGGAGCCGCATCGACGGATATCTCGAGCGCGCGAACGAGCTGGTCGCGCTGTTCGTGCAGATCGAGACGATCGAAGGCGTCGAAGCGGCCGCCGAGATCGCGGCCGTCGACGGCGTCGACGGCGTCTTCGTCGGCCCCTCCGACCTCGCCGCGTCGATGGGCGTGCTCGGCCGACAGACCCATCCGGACGTGACCGCCGCCGTGCGGCGCACCTTCGAGGCAGTACGCAAGGCGGGCAAGCCTGTCGGCGTGAACGCCTTCGACCCGGAGACCGCCCGCGACTACCTCGACGCCGGCGCGTCGTTCATCCTGGTCGGTGCTGATGTGTCACTGCTGGCGCGCGGTTCGGAGGCGCTCAGCAGTGCGTTCATTCCCAAGCCGCCCGCTCCATCCAGGGCGGGCTACTGACCCGCGCGCACCATAGCGGCGCGAGGAAGACCGTCCTCCCGCCGCCCCACCGCACCACGCCGACGAGCATTGCGATCGACGAGGGCGAAAAAGATCTCGCCGTCTACCGGCATGCCACACCCGTGGACATGCCGATAGACGGCGAAATCGCGGAACTGGTCCGGCACCGGGTTCGCGGCATCGGGGCGGGGTCGTCGTCGGGCGCTTCGATCGTGAACAGGACGGGCGGCATCAGCGCGAGCACCGTCACGCTGAACAGCACCGGTCCACCGGCTCGAACTCGACCCTGCCCTCAATGGCCATGGTGGTGCCCGGCGATCGCGCGAGCCTAAGCCGTGCCGGCCGCGACGGCGTCGACCGCCACGATGTCGCCGGGCTCCCCGCTGACGGGCGCCGGAAGCCGACCGCGAAGGCGGTCGAGGAGGGCCCCGGGATCCTTCGGCGCCGTATCGCCACGCCAGGCCACGTGCTGGTCGTCGCGCACGATGAGGTAGTTGTGCCGGTACGTGGCCGGTGCGAGCGCTCGATCGATGTCGATCACCTTCAGCGGAACACCGACAGCGTCCGCGGCATCGAGGAGACCCCGAAGCTCTGCGGGGTCGCCGAGGCTCAACACGGTGTAGCCCTTCCCGAGTTCGTCGTACAGAGACGTCCCGTCCGCCAGCCAGAAGTGCGGCGCGCGGCAGCCGGGGACCGTCGAGGGTGTGTAGGACCCCATCGTGTACGCGGGGGCGGACTCGCCGTCATAGGCGATGATCGGCGAACGCGAATACGAGTAGCCGTAGTTGAGGCCGGCCGCCGCGAACTGCTGCACGTTCAGCGCGTACGCCTGCTCGCCGAGACGTCGGCGAGCGACCTGCCCGGCCACCGTCGTGTCTTCGATCTCGAGCGGGACGTCGCTCTGCGCGATCTTGCGTTGGTGCGCCATGGCGAACCGCGAGACCTGGTCGGTGATTGGCAGGCGTTCCGCTTCATACGCATCCAGGATGCCCTCGTCGCCCCAGCCTGCGATGTATGCACTGAGTACCCACGTAAGGTTAAGCACGTCCGCGATGCCAGCGTTCATGCCGTACCCGGCATATGGCACCCAGAGATGGGCGGCGTCTCCGGCGATGAACGCGCGGCGGTCTCTCAGACGGTCAGCGACCAGACGGCGCGCGATCCAATCCTCCTTCGACACCACGTCGTAGTCGAACGACGAGTCGACTCCGAGAATCGTGCGGATCGCGGCGTCGCGGTCGACCCCCGAGCCGTCGTCCTCCTCGGGCGTCAGGTAGTTGTGGACGAGGAATGTCCCCTTGCCGTCGATGGCGTAGACGTGCCCGTTGCGTCGCGGATTGAAGATGTAGTAGCCCCACGCGCGTTCTCCCGGCATCAGTTCGTACAGGCCCGACGCGCGGATGCAGGTCGACTGCACGCGCTGCAGCACCGGGTCGCCACGGAACGTCGCGCCGATCTTCTTCCGCACCGCTGAGCGCCCCCCATCGGCACCGATGAGGAAGCGGCCGCGGACCGTCCGCTCCACGCCATCGCGATCCACGATCCGTGCCGAGACCCCGTGCTCGTCCTGCTCGAAGTCGAGGTAGCGGGTCTCGTTGAGCAGCGTCACCAGCGGAAGGCCCGCGGCGTGCGCCATGAGGACCGGTTCCAGGTACTTCTGGTTCACGCGGTGCGGCGGCTCGGGGGTCGCCCAGTCCGCGTCCGGTCCCACCGGGTCGGAGCGGCGCCGCGCGGTCGAGGGGATCGGGATGCGGCCGAACTCGATCCCGGTCATCGTTGTCCGGAAGGCGATGTCCTGCGGATAGTCGGACGGAAGTCCCGCCGCCCGTACCTGGTCCGCGACGCCGAGGCGACGCAATCGCTCCATCGTCCGCGAGGCCACGTGATTGCACTTCACGTTCGGGGCCTCGAGGTAGCGGCGTGACTCGATCACGAGGGACCTCACGCCTCGGCTGTTCAGGTCCATTGCGGCGGTCAGCCCCACGGGGCCGCCGCCGACGATGATGATGTCGGTGTCAAGCGGTGCGGTCATGGTCCTTCCAATGCTGACTCGGGGCCTGACGTTCAGGCGATCCCGCGCGCGATCGTCCCCAGGTGCTCCAGCATGAGCCGGCGTGCCTGCTCCTCATCACCGTCCCTGATGGCGTTCACGATCTCCTGATGCTTCTGCGTGATTCGACGTGCCCGGTCGGCGGTCGTCCGCGCGGAGTAGACCGCGTGCCGTGGTCGCGAGAGCGCCCGCACGCACGCGGCGATCGCGGCATTTCCGCTGACGAGTCCGATACGCGAGTGGAACTCCAGCGAGATCGGGTTGAACTTCTCGGGGTCTTCGTGGCATTGAGAAGCACTGTCGACGAGAGCCTGCAGCTCCCGGATCTGCTCGTCGTCACGCACGCGCGCGGCGAGCGCCGCGGCGGCGGGCTCCACGGCAACCTGCGCTTCCAGCAGGTCCTGCACGCTCATGCCCTGCATGTGCAGCTGCACGGAAAGCGCGTCGGCGAACCGCTCGATACCTTGCTCGTCCGACGTCGTCGCCTGGGCCTCGCTGCCGCGATCGAGTTCCCGGTAGCCGCCCGACCAGTACAGTAGCGGCTCGCCGCTGGTGCCCCCCGCCGCAGCGACCTCCCCTACGAGAATCACGTGATCGCCGCCCTGGAGGGTTTCGTACACGCTGCAATCGAACCAACTCAGTGATCCGTCGATGATGGGCGCGCCCGTGGCCTCGGCATGGGAGTCGAGGTGGTCGAACCGATCGAGCGAGTGCCCGCGCCCGCGGGTCGCGAAGTAGCGGGACACGGCTTCCTGCTCGCGCGCCAAGACGTTGATCGCGAACACACCGCTGTTGGCGACATGGGGAAGAATGGGGCTCTTGACGTTGATCGACACCGACACGAGCAGCGGGTTGAGTGACAGCGAAACGAACGACGTCGCCGTCACACCATAGAGAAGGCGGCCGCTGCGGGTCGTGACGACCGTTACTCCGGACGCGAACCGGCCGGCGGCTTGCCGGAAGTCATCGATATTGCCGGCCGCCTGAATCTGTGACATGGTCTGCCCTCGGTGACTCATTGTTCGGCGGACTGATCGCCTGGGACGCTCGAACCTAGTGATTTCCGGGCGGCGTGCGGGACGTCACCCACTGCCAGTAGGTGAACTCGTCCAGGTTCCAGTGGCCGCCGTAGCGGCCCCCGTTGCCGGACTGTCCCATCCCGCCCATGGGGACATGGGCCGCATCGTTGATGGTCTGGCCGTTGATGTGGATCATCCCGGTACGAAGCCGACCGGCGATCCTCAGGGCTCGGCCGAGATCCCTGGTATGTATCGCAGCCGAGAGCCCGTATGACGAAGCGCCCGCTAGCCGGATCGCCTCGTCATCGGTGGCGAAGCGCGTGATGGCGGCCACGGGTCCGAATATCTCCGCCTGGAAGGCGGCGTTCGCCTCGCCGACGTTGTCGAGGACGGTCGGTGCGAAGAACGGCCCATCATGGCGTCCGCCTGTCTTCACCATCGCTCCGTCGGCGATCGCTTCGTCGATCACCGCCTGAACCCGATTCGCCTGGCGGACGTCGATCAGTGGCCCCATGGTCACGCCCGGGCTCGTCGGGTCGCCGACGCGGAGCGACTCCGCGTACCGGGTCAGGCGCCTGACGTACTCGTCGGCGATCGATTCGTGTACGAGGTGCCTGCCGGTGGCCATGCAGATCTGCCCCTGATGCGAGAAGGTGCCGCGCTGCGCATGGACGAGTGCGTCGTCCAGGTCCGCATCATCGAGCACGATGAACGCGTTGTTCCCGCCGAGTTCGAGTACGACGCGCTTGAGGAGTCCCCCGGCGACCTCGCCGACCTGGCGGCCGGCGGCTGAGGATCCGGTGAAGGAGATCATGTCCGTGTGGGGGGACCGTACGAGCGCCTCCCCGATATCGGGGCCGCCGGGGATGATCTGGAGCACTCCATCCGGGAGCCCTGCTTCCCGGAAGATGTAGTCGATCACGGCTCCACCGCTGAGCGCCGTCTTCACGTCGGGTTTGAGGATGACCGCGTTTCCGAGGGCGAGGGCGGGGGCGATCGAGCGCATCGCGAGCATGAGCGGCGCGTTCCATGGAGCGATGACACCGACGACGCCAACGGGAACCCGTCGGGCCATGCTGAGCACCGAGGAATCGTCGTGCGGAAGCAGTTCGCCGTAGGGCAGGTCCGGCAGGTTCGCCGCGGCCCGCAACTCGTCGAGCGTCTTGTCGATCTCGTGATCCGCCTTGCCGCGCAGGGCGCCGGTCTCCCGCATCATCAGCGGCCGAAGAACCGTGCGTACATCCTCGAGTACGCGTTCCGCGCGGCGAAGGATCTCGATGCGGCTCCGGAACGATGTCGCGGCCCACGAGGGCTGCACGGCCGCGCCGATCCTGCCCGCGGCTTCCACGTCGGCCTCGGTCGCGAGGATGACGCTGCCGATGCTCTCCCCCGTGGCGGCGTCGACGACTCGTGTGATCGAACCGGACCCGTTGCCCCACTCCTCGGTCGGCAGAGGCCCGAATCGGACCTCGGTGTCACCGAGTGACGTCATCGGGACCTCCTCGTTGAGAGCGCAGTGCTGCCTGCTGAAACGTACTCGGAGCGGCACCGGCTCCCCAACGTCGTATCAACGGAAACCCCTCCATGATTGTCCGACACACTGTCGGACGACCCGACCCCAGACGATCTTCGCGGTGGCGTCGTCGACGGCAAGGCTTCCCCGCCGCCGGCAGTACGTGCCGCGGCTCATGGCTTGAGCACGACCTTCAGGCAACCGTCGGCGTGGTTGGCGAACATGGCGAACGCATCCTCGAAGTCCTTCAGATCCCGCACGTGGGTCACCAGCGGAGCGAGGTCGATCTGCCCTCGCTCCAGAAGGCCGAGGATCCTTGGAAGATTGCGCTGCCCCGTCATGCCGATCTTGATCGTAAGGTTCGCGAACTGCGCCGACTGCAGGTCGAAGCCACATGCCCCCGGCTTGGGCACGCCCACGATGGAGAGAACTCCTCCCTTCGTGATGGACTTGGCGGCCTGGTCGATCGTCGTCTCCAGACCGACACAGTCGGCGGCGGCATCCACACCGCTCAGGAACGGGTGACCCGCGTCGGTCACGGTCCTGATCACGTCGACGGGATCGAGCCGTGCGGAGTTGATGACGTCGGTGGCGCCCATCTTCGCTCCCAGCTCCAACCGGCTGTCGAGGAGATCCACGAGGAAGATGCGAGCAGGGCTGTGCAATGCCGCGGCCTGGACGGCGCTGAGGCCGATCGGCCCCGCCCCGAAGATGGCGACGGTCTGGCCCGGCCGCAGATCACACTGCTCGATCGCGAAGAGCCCGGTTGCGAACGCGTCGACGGCGACAGCCGCTTGCTCGTCAGGAACTCCGGCCGGCACCGGAACGCACGCGGTGTCGGCGTTGATCACCCGTACATACTCGGACAGCCCACCCGCGAGATCGCCCCAGCCCTTCCCGCTGCCGAATAAGGCGCCGTTCGGACACCAGGCCTCCATTCCCTTGCGACACAGTTCGCATCCGCCGCACCAGGCATAGGGAGTGACGGCGACCCGGTCTCCGACCTTGATACTGCGTACCCGGCTGCCGACCTCCTCGACCATCCCAACGAACTCATGACCGAGGAGAAAAGGCGCCTCAATGGGCAAGAAGCCTTCGACGTAGTGGACGTCGCTGGTACAGATCGCCGTCGCCGTCACCCTGAGAATCGCGTCGGTGTCCGACTTGATCTCGGGGTCTGCGACCTGTTCGAGACCGATCTCATGCGGAGCTCTGAGGACTACTCCCAGCATGCGCGGATTCCTTTCATCGTCCCGCGACGGCCGTCACATCAACTCGGGCGTCGCCGACCGGTCGTCGATCTCGCGAAGCCGATACTCATCGAGGGTCGTCGAGCCCGCGCGAAGCGCGGCCATGATCTGAGACTCCTTCGCCGTGCGCGCCGAAGCGCGCTCGACGGTTTCCTGGTACGACGACTCCGGGATGGAGACGACCCCGTCGGCGTCGGCGACGATGATGTCGCCGCGGGAGACGCGGACGCCGCCCAATACCACGGGCTTCCCCTGGATCCCCGACCAGCGTTTGGCGGTGCCGCGCACAGTGACCGAACTGCTGAACACCGGGAACCCCAATTCGGCCTGTCGCAGGGTGTCGCGTACCCCGCCGGCGATGACGAGCCCGGCGATGCCCCGCGACCGAGCGCCGACCGCCATGACCTCTCCCCAGTGCCCGTGCACCGCGTCGTGAGCGTCCGCGACGATCACGTCACCCGGCGCGGCGAGGACGATCGCCCAATGGAGCGCCAGGTTGTCGCCCGGCGCCACGGTGACCGGGAAGGCCCGCCCCGCGACACGAGCGCCGGGCCAGGCCGGCCGGATCGTGGCGGGCAGGGCGTTGGGAACAGGGCACGACTCGTGGAGAGTCGCAGACCCCCATTCGAGAAGCCGGACGATGTCGACCTCGTCCGCCATCAGTGCCCGCCTCGACGCTGAAGAGTGTGATAGCCATGGGCTTCCCGCGCCTCGGCGATGCTCGCTCCGGCGAGCACCGCCGCGAGGATCGCGTCCTCTCGCGCATCGATCTCCGCGGCGAGTCGCAGGACTTCGTCCTCAACGTCGCGCGGGATACGCACGACGCCGTCGTCATCGCCGACAAGAAGATCACCTGGGCTGACCTTCACCCCGCCGATGTTCACGGGGATCTGTACCGCGGCGACCTCGACCCGATCCTTCCCGGTGCGCATGTACCGGCCGCGGCTGTACACCGGGTAGCCGAGTTCGAGCGCCTTCGCGACATCACGGTTCACGCCGTCGATGACGGTTCCGGACACCCCCTTGACGTGGGCCAGCGCCGTGAGGATGTCGCCCCATACCGTCGCGTCGACACGGCCGTCATTGTCGAGCACGACGACCTGACCGGGTCCGACATCGTCGAGATAGTCGCCCACCGTTCCCGGCGGGTGTCCCGCAGGGACGTACTTCACGGTGTAGGCGCGTCCGTAGAGTCGCTGCCCGTTGGTCAAGGGCCCGATCCCCAGGATGCTCCCGTCTCGGCCCAGGCGGTCGAGGGCGTCCGACAGCGTCGCTGTCGATGGTGCGAAGACGCCCTCGCGCTTCGTTGTCGTGGTCACTGGCCTTCCTCAGTCGTCGGCTGTCGGGAACTTCGAGTCGTGCATGACCTCGGCCACCGGACTGCCGTTCGTGACCGCGAGGAGCATGCGCGCCTCGCGGCCGGCGATCTTCTCCGCGAGCGCGACCACGCGCTCGGCGTCGATGCTGCGGATGAACGCGATTCCGCTGCGATCCGCGATCACCCAGTCACCGGACTCGACCACGACGCCCCCGATCGCGACCCGCTCGTCCATCGAGTGCTGCACGATGCGCCCGCGAGCGCTCACGGCGACGGCCGCCTTGGCGAAGACCGGCAGGCCGAGGTCGGCGTTCTCCTGGACGTCTCGGAAAGCGCCGTCCACGATCACCCCGGCGACGCCACGCCGCACGGCCGCCTTGCCGAGCAGACCGCCCCAGCACGACACGTCGGTGCGCCCGTCATTGGCGATGACGATCACATCGGACTCGGCCGCCTCATCGACGAGGGCGGCGGCGATGTGCGCTTGTGGCCCGTCGGCCGTACGCGGTCCGGCCTGGACCGTCCGCACCCGCCCGAAACAGGTCGCCTCCGGCAGGGTGATCCCGTGGATGCCCGTCACGGCCCCTGGGAGGCCGAGCGTGTCGAGGGCGTCGGAGATCGCGCAGCTGTCGAGCGCCGCCAGCCTCTGGGGAATGCTCGCGGTCATGCCTTGACCCAGGTGACGAAGCCGAACGCGTTGCCGGTTCCGGCCTCGGTGCGGTAGCCCGGCTCGTAGACGGTGTTCTCGACTTTCAGCCCCACGGCGTTCGCGGCGCCCGCGACGGCAATCCAGTTGCGCAGCTCCGAGGTTCCGGCGGTGAGCAGGTTCGCCGGGAGCGAGCGCAGGTAATCGACGTCATGCTCCTCCAGCGCCTTGAGGAAGGCACGGTCGAGCTCCTCGTCGATCACGAAGTGGCTGAGCC
Source organism: Thermopolyspora sp. NPDC052614 (assembly GCF_040678635.1). Classification (NCBI taxonomy): domain Bacteria; kingdom Bacillati; phylum Actinomycetota; class Actinomycetes; order Streptosporangiales; family Streptosporangiaceae; genus Thermopolyspora; species Thermopolyspora sp. NPDC052614. The sequence continues at coordinate 45,028 of NZ_JBFATZ010000009.1, read as the reverse complement.
CGCCCGAGGCGACGAGGCCGACGCGGATGTCCTCCGGGTAGTCGAGGATCGCCTTGCCCAGCGCCACGCCGAAGTCGTAGCTGCGGGCGGCCGACGGCGGGGTCGGCTCCCAGAACGTGTTGATGAACACGGGCACCTGCGGGATGGTGCACTCCTGCCCGAGAATGCGCTGGTAGATGAAGCCCCAGCCGTGCGGAAGACCCGAGTTCTTGTAGCGTCCCGGGGGAAGCGCCTTCGATGCCGCCGTGTCGAAGCCCTGGTCGAGCGTCGAGCCGATGAGGTGGGCGGCCAGCTTCGAGTGGACGGGCCGGGTGATACGCCTGTCCGGCACGTCGCCGAGCGCCGCCTTCGCGAGTCCCGGGCTCATGGACCTCAGGTGTTCCTCGTCGAAGGGCACGTGATCGACCGTCTCGCCCCAGTAGATCGCGAACGGCGGCAGCAGTTCGTCTCCGAAGATCTCCTTGTGGTCGCTGGAGACGATGACGAGGACGTCGTACTCGCACTCGGCCACGTGGCGCCCGAGGTCGTCCAACGCGGACTGCGTGGCATCCCATCGCCGGGCGAAGACCTCGTCGGTGATCTCGCGAGAGAAGTCCTCGCGCTCCGCCTTGAGCGACTCGAAATCGTAGGTCTTGCCCCGATACCAGAGCGCCTTGTTCTGGCGGTCCGCCTTGCCGCGCTGGTGCCATTCCTCGGGTGGCGAGACCTTGAGCTGTGGCCCGTGGGAGCTGCCGAAGGCTCCGACGACCTGCGCCACGATGGTTTCCTTTCGTGGAGGACTCGAATGTGTCTCAGAGCTTGAAAAGCGACTGGGCGTTGCCGTGCAGCAGCGCCTCCCGCTGCTCGGTCGTCAGCCAGTCGATGTCATCGATGAGCAGATGGATGTCGTCGAACCAGCGTCCGGTCTCGGGATCGATCTGCGACCCGGTCCCCGGCTTCTCGGTGCCGAAGAGGGCACGGTCGACGCCGACCGTCTTGAGGAGCAGTTCGATGGCGTCGCGGGTGTAGAGGCAGGTGTCGAAGTAGAGCAGGCGGAGCTTGTCCAGGTACGGCGTCGCGCCGCTGCGCACTCCGCTCGGCAGGAAGCGGCCGACCTGGTAGGGGATGGCCCCGCCGCCGTGCGTCACCACGATCTTCAGGTCGGGGAAGTCCTTGAACACGTTCGAGGAGAGCAGGCTCCACACCGCGACCGTCTCCTCCTGAATGAAGTGCAGCGAGTACGGTTCGCGCGTCGGCGGACGGCAACCGGCCGAGTGGATGATCGCCGGGACGTTCAGTTCGACGAGTGCCTCGTACAGCGGATACCAGTAGCGCTCGCCGAGCGCCGGCGGTACCTGGAGACCCTCGTACGGGTCGGGGTTGAGGTTGGCGCCGACGAAGCCGAGCTCGGTGACGGCTCGGCGCAACTCGCCGACCCATTCCTCGACCTTGAGGTCGGGGCTCTGCGGCAAACCGGCGATGCCTCGGAACCGGCCGGGGAAGAGCTCGCAGGAGCGGTGGATGACGTTGTTGACCTCTTCCGTGAACGCGCGGACGATCGCGGCCGGCCGCTCTGAATGCATCGCCTGATAGGGGCGCGGCGAGAGGAGTTGGATATCGACGCCGGCTCCGTCGATATGCGCGAGGTGCGAGATATTGCCGAAGCTGTCGTTCGGCGCGAGGTACGCCTCGCGGATCGCGTCGTCCGACAGGGCGGGGGGCCTGAGTCCGTGCGCGCCGCGATGCGACAGCAGATTCGCCTTCCAGGCGTACAGTTTGTCCGGCGCGGAGACGTGTCCGTGGATGTCGACAATCGTCATGGTGCTCCTCTTTGAGACTTTCGCGCTCGCGTTCAGGTGACGGGGCGGGAGATGATCTCGCGGACCTTCTCGTCCACCTCGCTGCGGTCGTACGCGCGCAGGAGGCGGGTGCGCCCCGCTCCGGGGTCGCCGCGATGGAGGTACTCGTACATCTCCTGCCGCAGCCCGAATCCGTCATTCACGAGCTCGGCGGCGAGGCGGAACAGCCGCGACTTCTCGGCGACACCGATCTCGTGGCCTCGCATGTACTTGTCGAGGGCCGGACGCAGCTCGGGGCTCGCCAGATCGCGCTCGGACGGCTGCATCACGAATCCGCTCGCCCCGATGCGCCGGATGATCTCCACGACCCGGCCGGATATCTCGGCCGACCAATAGCCCAGACCTTGGCTCGCCGTGGGCGCCAGAAGGCCCGACGGCGTCCGGACGGCGAGCACTTCCGCGCCGGCGATGGCGAGACGCAGCGTCTCGGCGTAGGAGATGATCTCCCCGAGATCCTCCTGAATGCCACGGAACGAGTCGACGCCGATCGCGTTCGCGACCATCGCGGCGACCGACGCGAAGAGCCGCAGGCGTTCATGGAAGCGGATGTGCGTCGACTGGATGCTCCATGCGTTGATCCGCGTCAGGCCCTTGGCGGCGAGCAGGCCGTCCCCGAGCAGGAACACGCGATCCCACGGCACGAGCACGTCGTCGAAGATCAACATCGCGTCCTGCTCGTCGTAGGCCGCCGCGAGGATGTTCGCGCGGTCCGGCCGTGCGAGCGGCTCCCGGCACAGGATGGTGAGTCCCGGCGCGTTGAGCGGCAGCGCGAACCACAGCACGAACTCCTCGGCGCCCCTCTGCGCCGTCACGGCATTGAGGTACACGAGTACCTCGTGCGAGAACGGTGCGAGGGTCGCCAGTTGCTTGGCGCCTCGGATGACGATGCCGTCGGCCTTCTCCTTCACGACGCGCAGCGCCAGATCCGGGTCGTCGAGCGGGCTGGCGCTGCGGTCGATCTGGGGATCGCCGAGGGCGTGGGTAAGGACCAGGTCGTTCTCGCTGGCGAAGGCGTGATAGTTCTTGGCGTTCTCGCCGAAGCCCGTGCGGTTGCCCTCGAGCTCCTTGTGGTAGTCCCAGATGCCGACTACGACATTGGACATGAAGTCGGGCGACCGCCCCAGTTGACCCAGGCTCTCCCGCATCCACCACTCGGTCGCACGGAACTTCGCACGCAGTTCCTCAGCGTTGCGTGGCAGCGAGTACGACTGGCTGATGAGGTTGCCGGTCTGTGGCGAACGAAACGTGTTCAGCGCCAGCGTCTCAGGATCCGCACGCCGTCGATCGAAGAGGTCGGCGAACAGATCCACCGCCGGTTTGAAGGCGGGATAATCGGCGACGTTCGCGACTCGCGTGCCGTCGATCCATACTTCGCGGCCGTCATCCAGGCTTTCGCGATAGCGATCCCCGGTCTGAAGCCCCTGAGCTGTCGTGGCCTGCAGGACCATCGTGCTCCCTTGTGTGACGTCGTCGCGCCGCGGGCACGGCGGCGCTTGTTGCAGCGCCGCAGGCACGGCGGCGTTTGTTGCCTATGACGCTAGGCTCCGACGCCCCGCGCATCATCGGGCGCGTGCGCGAAGCTCGCGAACGTCCGTCCGACACTGTGTCGGAGAGAAGGTAGAATGCGCGGGCTGGCTGCCCGAGGAGGCGAGTCGATAAATGACCATTGACGGCCGCGTGCAGGATCTGGCCGATCGCATAGGACGGCCGGTGATCGTCTTCGATGCCGACTTCAATGTGGTCGCGTTCAGCGTGCACGAGGGAGAGGTCGACACCGCTCGGCTATCCATAATCCTCTCGCGGAAGGGTTCCGAGCGGGCGAAGGCGCTGATCAAAGAGCACGGCGCCGACCGGGCGCCCGGAGCGGTCCTCATCCCCGTCATCGGCGGCGCGCCGCCGCGAGTGGTCGCCGCGCTGCGATACCAGGGTCAGGTGACGGGCTACGTGTCCTACGTGCCCGACGCCGACGAACGAGCCGAGGACCGCGACGCCCCCGCGGTGCAGGAGGCCCGCGCCGAGCTTGGCGCGCATCTCGCCGCGCGCGCGGCGGAGGAACGCGACGGAGCCGAGCGCGTCGCGCGACTCACGACGCGCTTGCTGGAGGGCGACGCGCACCAGCGCGAGATGGTCGCGGACCGGCTCCTCAAATCCGGGCTCATCTCCTCCTCGACCGTCTATTCGGTGATGGTGTTCGCCGTCGGCGACCTCGAAAGCCGCGATGCGGCGGCGTCCCGCCTCATCGTGGAACGCGCGCTTTCCCGCATCTCGTCGATCGCCTCGCGCACGTCGCTGAGGACGGTGATCGACGGCACCGGGGTACTCATCATTCCGGACGAGGTCAGTTCACAACGGCTCCTGGATTTGATCAACAGTCTGTGGTTTCCCGGCGCGCGAGGAGGAGGCGGATCCCCGAGAGCCCGACTCGTGGACGTGCACGAATCGCGGAGGGAGGCGCATATCGCCCTTCGAGCGGCCGCTCTTGATCCACAGCGGTACGGGCCTACAGCGGTCTGGGACGACCTCGGCATCGACCGCCTGCTGGCGCAGCTGCCGGTTGAGCAGATGACCATGAAGGATCTGCCCGATGGCATTCAGCACCTGCTCCGCGTCTCAAGCGGGGCCGACCTGGCGGCGACCCTGGAGGCCTACCTCGACAACGGAGCCGACGCACAGCGGACCGCACGGACCCTGCACATCCATCGCAGCACCCTCTACTACCGACTGGACCGGATCCGTGAGATCGTCGGGGCGGATCTCTCGGACGGGCGGGTTCGGCGAGAGCTTCACACGGCGCTCCGTGTCGCCACGCTCGCACGGCTCCGCTGAGACCAACCGCCAAGAAGGCCGGCCGCTCATCTCTGGACGCTTATATCGTCCAGGGCTGCTCGACATCGAAACACAAGAGCGGTGTGCTGCCGCAGTTGGCGCAGAAGACGGTCCTGAAGGGCGGCGACAGGTGTCCACATGCCGCCGGGGACGTCGGGCGCGTGGAGCAAGCACAGCGCGGTCTCGCCGATGATCTGGGCCGTTGAGCCGTAGCCGGGGTCCTTGTCACTGCTGACAGAGACCCGGACCTGCCTTCCGTCGGCAGCCTTTCCTATGAAGAGCAGATCGAACGAGCCCTCGTCGCGCTGCTGTCGAGTCGGTCCCTCGCCCGCTGCGAAGGGTACGCCCTCGACCGGGGAGGAAATCGCGCCCACGAGAGCCATCTCGTCGTATACGAAGTCGGTTCCGTAAGCGTGCCCCTGCAGAAGGTTCGATCGGTGGACGCTCATGCGGTTGATCGCGCCCAGCATGAAGGGCTCGGTCGGCCCCACATCAGAATCGTCCTCGTGTTCGGTGGCCGTCGGCTGGGGTGGCCCCTGGAAGCCGGGAGTCAATGCGAACGGGTCGGTCAGCAGTCTGCCGAGCGACGGGGCGGACTCGATGGCGCTCATCGTTGCCCGGATGGTGGCGGCCGTCCCGCCCGACAGTGCGCCGTGGAATCTGCGCACCCTGCCTTTGATCCTGGGCACCGGCGCGCCCAGCACGTCGCGCGCGGTCCGCTGACACAGCCAGACCCCGATCTCGGACGGGACGGAGTCGAAGCCGCACGCGAACAGGATGCGCGCGCCGGTCGCAACGGCGCTCTCGTGATGGGTCTGGATCATCTGCCGCATCCATCCAGGCTCGCCGCACAGGTCCAGGTAGTCGGTCCCGCTCGCTACGCAGGCCGCCACGAGTTCAGAGCCATACAGTTGATACGGACCTACCGTCGTGATGACCGAGCGTGTATTCGCGACAAGGGTGTGCAGGGTTGCCGGGCGCGCAGCGTCGGCCAGGAGCAGCGGCGTGTCCGGCGGCGCGCCCGCCGCTTCGCGGGCGGCTTCGAGCGCTTCGAGGGAGCGCCCGGCCAGTGCGAAGGTGAACTGCTCACCTGACGCGTGTCGCATCGCGAGGTGTTCGGCGACCAGCCTGCCTGTGTACCCGGTGGCGCCGAAGACCACAATGTCGAACTTCATGACATCGCCTTCTCGCGGAAAGAGGTTCGCGCGACCGCAGGATCCCTGTCCCCGACGACGAGCACCTCGCGGGTCGAATCCGCGTCCGTGGCCGCATCGTTCATTGCGCAGACACGCTCGACGCGATGTCGACCATGACCTTGAGCGAGGTGCCGCCGCTCATCGCCTCGTAGCCGGCGGCGATCTCCGCAAGCGGCACCACCGAGTCGACCAGCGACGATACGTCGAGACGCCCGGCCGCGGTGTCGTCGACGAACTGCCGCAGGTAGCGTCGCGCGGGCGCGACCCCGCCGGCGAGTCGGGTCTGGTTGTCGAAGATCCGCATCGGCTGCAGCCGATCCACGCCGTTCGGTACGCCGACGAAACCCATCGACCCGCCGGGGCGCACCAGGCTGAGCGCGCTGTCGAAAGCCGCTTGGAGGCCGACGCACTCCACGACGCAGTCGGCCAGGACGCCGTCGTTGAGCGCGCGCAGCCGTTCGGCCACGTTGTCTCCCCGAGTGATGTGCACGGTCTCGATGCCGGCCCGGGCCGCGACCGCGAGGCGGGATTCCTGCTCACCGAAGAGGATGACGCGTGCGGCACCCCGTCGGGCGGATGCGATGGCGGCCGAGATCCCCACCGCGCCGTCACCCACGACGGCGACGACATCGCCGTCGCCGACATTGGCAAGCGAAGCCCCGTGGGTTCCCGTCGCGAAGACGTCGGTGAGCGGAAGGAGCCTGCGGGCGAGGGCAGAGTCGATGCTGGGGGTATCCCACGGAAGCTTCACAAGCGTGGCCTCTGCGTAGGGCACCCTGATGCGCTCGGCCTGAGCGCCGGGCACCTCCTTTGCCCATCGCCCGCCATTCGCACAATGCGGATGAAGCCCTCGTCTGCACTCGGAGCAGGTACCGTCCGAGTACGTGAAGGGAGCGATGACGCTGTCACCGGGGCTGACAGAGCGGACGTCCTCCCCCACCGAGCGCACCTGACCGATGAACTCGTGCCCGATGCTCCCCGCCGGTCGCGGCAGGAGCCCGCGATATCCCCATAGGTCCGAACCGCAGATGCCGGCGTACGTGATGTCCACTATCGCGTCCCGCGGATCGAGGATGACCGGGTCGTCCACCTCGCGCACATCGATCTCGCCTGGGCCTGCGAACCATGCCGTCAGCATGAACGGCTCCCTTCACTCAACATCCGACGACACCGGAATCCACGCTCCGGAAGCCCGCTCACGCCTCCGGCGGCGCAGGACCGGAGCGGCTCCGCCCGTACGCCGCTCAGACAGCACCCTGCAGGGACTTGATTTCGAAGAACTCCTCCAGCCCGTACCGGCCGTACTCGCGGCCGAGACCGGATTGTCCATAGCCGCCGAACGGTGCCCGCAGGTTCAGCGGCTCGCCGTTGATGACGACCTGCCCGGTGCGGAGGCGTCGAGCGAGGGCCACCGCGCGGTCGCGGTCCGCGGACCAGACACCGCCGGAGAGCCCGTAGGGGACGGAGTTCGCGATCTCGACCGCCTCGTCCACCGTGTCGTACGGCATAATGGACAGCACCGGGCCGAAGATCTCCTCGCGCGCGATGGTCATGTCGGGACTGACGTCGGAGAACACCGTCGCCGATACGAACGCGCCGGTGTCGATCGGCGGGGTCGGGCCGCCGGTTATGAGCCGGGCACCCTCGGCGATACCGGACTCGATGAAGCCCAAGACGCTCTTCTGCTGGTCGGGCGACGCCACCGGACCGAGCTTCGCCGACGGGTCGGTCTGGTATCCGACGGTCCATGTCGCCGCGGCCTCCGCCGCGAGTCGCTCCACTTCTGCCAGCATGGAGCGTGGCACGAGGAGACGGCTGAGTGCCGCGCACGCCTGCCCCGTGTTCGCATAGCACTGCTTCAGCGCCGCGGGTATCGCTACCGAGAGGTCGGCGTCCTCGAGCACGATGTTGGCGCTCTTCCCGCCGAGCTCCAGCGCGACCTTCTTCAGCCCCTGCGCCGCGAGCTCCGCGATCCGCCTGCCCGCCTGCGTCGATCCCGTGAAGCTGACCATGTCGACGTCGGGGTGCGTGACGATGCGCTCACCGACAACCCGGCCCGGGCCACCGACGAGGTTGAACACCCCACCGGGAAGACCGGCCTCGGCGAACAGGTCGGCCAGCACATAGGCGCTCAGCGGTGCGACCTCGCTCGGCTTGAGGACCACGGTGCAACCGGCCGCGAGCGCCGGCGCGACCTTGGCCGAGATCTGATGCAGCGGGAAGTTCCACGGCGTGATCGCACCGACCACGCCGACCGGGTCGCGAACGACGAGGGTCGGCCCAATCGCCTCCTCCCCCTCCGAGAGGAGCTCCTCCATCGCCCGTGCCGCGAAGTCGAAGTTGCTCACCGCCATCTTCACATGCGCACCGCGCGAGAAGGCTCTCGGCGCACCCATCTCATCGCTGATCAGATCGGCGATCTCGTCGTTGCGCGCGCGCAGCCCGTCTCGGACGCGGTCGAGAATGGCGATCCTTTCCGTGGCCGGAGTCGCAGCCCAAGCCGGGAACGCCGCCCGCGCCGCGGCGACCGCGGCGTCCACGTCCGCCACGGTCCCCGACGGAGAGAGCCCCACGATCTCGTCGGTGGCGGGGTTGCGCACCTCGGTGACGCCGCCATCGATCGGCGGCACCCACGCTCCTCCGATGTAGAACGCCTTCCGTTCAATCATCGCGATCTCCTTCATGCCGTACGTGTCTCGTGGTCGCGGTCAGCTCACGGCGCCGCCGCGACGACGGGAGCGGGTGTGAGTGAAAGCCCCGGCAGGGCACCGGTCCGCCGCCAGTCCTCCAGCACGTCGATGAAGGCGACGGCCCCCAGACCGTAGGGCCCGTTCTGAACCGCGAGGAGGGAGAGTTGACCTTCGTTGTTGTAGTAGCTGGGCGTGCACTCTTCCTGGAAGGCCAGGTTCTGCGCGCCGATGGCGTTGTCGGTGGCCACCCGGATGATCTCCTGGACCCACGCCTCCTCCGCCTCCTCGGTCACCTCGATCGTCTTCACCGAGTCCTTGTTCGCCTCGCTGAAGATGTAGCCGAGGTGCTCGGCTTGCACGCTGAGCATGTGAGCGAAGTTGGCGGTGAGCCCCGCCTGAGACAGGCTGTTGACGAAGAAGTAGTTCGGGAAGTTGTGGACGGCGAGCCCGTGCAGCGAACGGAATCCGTCCTTCCAGTACTCGTCGAGTGTCACGCCGCCTCGGCCGCGAACATCGAAGCCGGTACGAGAACGGAAGCTCGTGCCGACCTCAAACCCGGTGGCGAAGACGATGCAGTCGACCTCGTAGTGGACGCCGCCGAACCAGAGCCCGGTCTCGTCGATGCGTTCGACGCCGCGGCCGTCCGTATCGACCAGGGTCACGTTGTCCCGGTTGAAGACGTCCAAGTAGCCGTCGTGGAAGCACGGGCGCTTACAGAAGAAGTTGTACCAAGGCTTGAGCGCCTCCGCGGTCCTCGGGTCGCGGACGACCTCATCGACGCGGGCGCGCGCCTCTTCCATCTTCATGTAGTTGGCCAGCTGATGCGGGGTGATGTCTCCGTACGCCGCGGCGCTGGCCGCGTCGAAGAACGACTGCGTCCAGCCGTCGTTCACGAGGTCAACGTCCACGGGGACGCCATGGAACGCCTTGGTGAAGTTGTCCATGCGCTCCTTCTGCCAGCCTTTGGGGAGACTGTTGAACCACTCCACATCGGTGGGGCGATCCGCCCTCACGTGGATCGACGAAGGCGTCCGCTGGAAGACGAACAGCTCCTGGGCGCCTTCGGCGAGGTGCGGGATGACCTGGACGGCCGTTGCTCCGGTGCCGATGACCGCCACGCGCTTGTCGGCCAGCTTGCTCAGTCCGCCGGTATGGTCACCGCCGGTGTAGTCGTAGTCCCAGCGACTGCTGTGGATCATGTGCCCCTTGTAGGAGGCGATGCCGGGAATGCCCGGTAGCTTCGGCTCAGCCAGCGAGCCGGTGGCCGTGATCAGATACCGGGTTTGGATCACATCGTTGCGGTTCGTCCGCACCGTGTAGGTCTCGCTCTCCTCGTCCCAGACCGCCTCGGTCACTCCGGTCTGGAACAGGGCATCGCGGTACAGATCAAACTTCCGGGCGATCTTCTTGGTGTGCTCCCAGATCTCAGGAGCCGTCGCGTACTTGTTGGCCGGCATGCCGCCGACCTCCTCGAGAAGCGGCAGATAGATGTAGCTCTCGATGTCGCACGCCGCGCCGGGATATCGATTCCAGTACCACGTGCCGCCAACGTCGCCGGCGCGCTCGATGATCCTGATTCGCTCCACCCCGGCTCGGCGAAGAGCGGCTCCGGTCAGAAGGCCCCCGTACCCCCCGCCGACGATCACGACGTCGACCGCGTCGACGATCGGCTCGCGCGTGAACCCGGGCTCGACGTAGGGGTCGAAGTTCAAGCGGGCGAGCTCTCCTTCAAGTTTCTGGTACTGCCTGTTCCCGTCGCGACGAATGCGCTTGGCGCGCTCCTCCCGGTACTTCTCCCGCAGCCATGCGGGGTCGAAGCCGAGCTCCTTGCCACCACCGACGGGGATGCCTTCCGTCATGAGCTTTCCTCTCTTGGCTTGATGTCTGTTATGGGCTGTGCGGGGCGTCGGAACTCATGGACGTCGATCGTGGAACGGTCGTCTGGTCACGCGTCACCCGTCTCCGGCTGCGTTCGCTCAGTCGATCTCGCCGACGAGTCTGAATGGCAGACAGACATGCCCGCGACGCGGGATGCCATTAAACCGGATGGGGACCGGACAGAAAGGACGACATTGTCCGTTCCTTTCAGCGTAGGCCGCGCCTACGTGGCGTTCCTCAGACAGAGGTCCGACGATTGGCGGGCCGGTTCCTGCACGGTGTCGGAAAGCAGCGCCCGCCGCGCTCACGCATCGCCGACGCTCGTGCCCGCGGTGTCCCCGACACGGCGTCGTATCGCGAGGGTGCTAGCGGATGGGTGCGGGTAGGCGGACTGCTTGCGTCGCGTGGGGCCTGCTCATGCCCGCCTCATCCGCCACGATGAGGGCTCGCCGGGGATTGACGTCGAAGGAGATCTCTTCCCCCGGCGCCGGGGTGGACAGGTCGTGGCTGTCGAGTTCGCTGCGCGCGATGCGAATACGCATGGTCGTGCCGCGTGCGTCGACCAGGAGGTTGTAGCCACTGCCCACAAACGTAGTCCTCTTGATCGTGCCGCGAACACGGCCGATGGCGACCGAGCCCGCGGGAGCCAGGCGAACGTGTTCCGCGCGGAACGCCACTGTCACCTCGGCGCCCAAGGGCAAGGAGAGGTCCGCATCGGCATAGGCGCCGAGGACGATCTCGCTGTCGAGCAGTCGCACACCCACGCGCTCATCGCCGCGTTCGATCACTGTGCCGCGCACGATGTTCTGGAATCCCATGAAGTCGGCGACATAGGCCGAACGTGGCCGATCGTAGATCTCCTCCGGCGTTCCCTCCTGTTCGATCAACCCATGGTTCATCACGATGATCCGATCGGAGAGCGTGATCGCCTCCTCCTGGTCGTGCGTGACGTACACCGAAGTGGTCTCGAACTGATTGTGCAGCGAACGCACCTGCTGCCCCATCTGATAGCGCAGCTTCGTGTCCAGGTTGGACAGCGGCTCGTCGTAGAAGACGATTCCGGGTCGAGCCGCGAGCGCTCGCGCGAGAGAGACGCGCTGCTGCTGGCCGCCCGAGAGCGCGGTGACCTGGCGTCGCTCGAATGCGGTCAGGCCGACCGCTTCGAGCAACTCACGAACGCGCGAAACGCGTTCGGGCCGTGGCACCCGCGCCACCTTGAGGGGGTAGGCGATGTTCTCCGCGACGTTCATGTGCGGCCAGAGTGCGTAGCTCTGGAACACCATGCCGACATGGCGCTTGTCGGGCGGAACGAACAGGGAGCGGTCAGTGTCGACGACGACCCGCCCACCCAGCGTGATCTTGCCCGCGGTGGGTCGTTCCAGGCCGGCGAGGCATCGCAGCGTCGTGGTCTTGCCGCACCCGCTAGGCCCGAGAAGAGTCACGAACTCACCCGATCCGATCGAGAGGTCAAGGCTACGAAGAGCCGGCTTGGTGCCGTAGTACTTCGTGAGGCCGGAGACGAGAACGTCGGTCATCTGCAGAGCTCTTTCGTGTGCGGCGCTACTGGAACAGTCGGTCGATGATGGCGAAGTACGGCGCGTTGTATTCGGGATCGGTGTTCGTGGGAGGCAGCTTCTCCAGCTCATCGAGCGGCGGCGCACCCGACGGCCCGGGCGAACCCGGCACCAGACCGTAGCCGTTGTCCACCTCCGCCAGCACCCGCTGGCCCTCAGGCGAGAACAGCCAGTTCACGTAGAGGAGCGCCGCGTCGGCGTGGGGAGCGTCCTTGATGACGCACAGCCCCGAACGGCTGAGGAAGTTGCCTCCGTCCTTGAGGGGGAACACGATGCCGATCGGCGCTCCCTTGGCCTTCTGCGCCTCGTAGTAGCCGCTGTAGACTCCGACCCCCACGGGAAAGCGTCCGGACGCCACGTCCGCCGGCACCGTCGGCTCGTTCTGAGAGATGTTCGGCTCCTGCGCCGCGAGCTTCTTAAGGTACTCCTCACCCCATTTATCCGCGGATTCCGGGACCAGGAGGCCGGTAAGCAGGTAGCGCAGGCCTCCGGTCACCGTGGGATCGCCCATCACGAGCTTTCCCTTCCACCTGGGATCCAGCAGGTCCGCCCACGTACGCGGCACCTCGTTCTCCGCCACGAGCTTGGTGTTGTAGACGAAACCGAAGAAGCGCATGTTGTACGCCAAGACGCGACCGCCGCTGGAGTACGGCAGTTCGAAGTCCGCCGGTGCCGTACGCACGTCCGCCTTGGCGCAGACATTCGGGACCTCGGCGACCCGCGTCACGGAGCTGATGCCGCCGGCGTACAGATCCGCCAGGCGGTTGCCGCTCTCCGCCTCGATTTGCAGCTTGGTGAGCGTCTGCGAGTCCGCTGCGTCCTGCGGGACGATGGTGATGCCAGGGAACCGCTCGGAGAACTTCGCGAACATGCCGGCCGATGTGCTCTGCGACGCTCCGTAGACCACGACCTGTGTCGCGCCCGAGTCGGTCGCGCGCCGGTACAGATCGTTCATGAAGGCGTTGCCCTCCCGCGACGCGCCGGGCACCTCGATGGGCGCGCCGCTTGTGGTCGGCCCGGTGCCGGCGCAGCCCGCGAGCGCGAAGGCAGACGCGAGCGCGATCACGGCGGTAGCCAGCCGAATGTCAGGTCGCATCCCGGCTTCCTCTCTGAATGGTGCCCTGCACAAGGGGGTTATCGGAAGATGCGGTCGATGACCGGCCCGTACTTCTTGATCGCGTCGGGGTCGGCACCGTCCGGGAGGGGATCGAATTCGCGGGGCAGCGGCAGATCACCCGTGTACTTGATCAGATGCGAGTACGAGTTGGGGTCGGCGATGAGCGCGGCCTGCCCTTCCTTGCTGAAGAGCCAGTTCAGGAAGAGCGTCGCGGCATCGGCGTTTGGCGAGTCGGTGATGGTGCAGATGCCCGAATTGCCGAAATAGGTCCCGCCGCCCTCGAGCGGGAAGACCGCCTTGATCGGGGCGCCCTTCGCCTTCTGCGCGGCATAGAACCCGCTGTACACGAAGATGCCCACGGGGAAGCGGCCGGAGGCGATGTCGGCAGGGATCGTCGGTTCGCTCTCCGCGATGTTGACGTCCTGTGTGGCGAGCTTCTCGACATAGGCCTCGCCCCACTTGTCCGCCGACTCCGGAACGAGTAGCTGAGTGAGGATGTGGCGGGCGCCGCTCGGAACGGTCGGGTCGCCCATCTCCAGCTTGCCCTTCCACTTCGGGTCGAGGAGGTCGTTCCACGACTTCGGCGCTTCATCCTCCGACACCAGGTTGGTGTTGTAGACGAACACGAACGAGGTGAGCTTGTAATACAGCAGCGCTGTTTTGTCGGAGTATGTGATGAGTCCATCACTTGCCGTGCGGATATCCGGGACCTTGCAGATGTTCGGATTCTCACGGACGAACTGGACAATGCTCGACGAACCACCGGCGAACAGGTCGGCCGCTCGTGAGCCGCTCTCGGCCTCGACCTGCAGCTTGGTGAAGGTCTGCGAGTCGGGGGAATCCTGCGGCACGAAGGTGATGCCTGGGAAGCGCTTGCTGAAGGCCTCGTACAACGCGGCGTCGGTGCTGACCGCGGGGCCGTACAGGACGATGGACGTCTTCCCGGAGTCAAGGGCCTTCTGATAGAGCTCGTTGATATAGGTGTTGACCTCCGCGCTGGCTCCGGCCAACTGGATGGGCTTGCCGCTGTTGGCAGGGGCGGACGAGGCGCAACCGCTCAGGGCGAGCATCGCCGCAACGGCCAGCCCGGTCAGCCCCGCACCTATGCGGGTTCGGGTGGGTGCTGTGAACATTGTTGTTCCTCTCGCTTGGTGGGGCGGGGTACTACTCGACGCTCTTCGTCGCTGCGCCACTTGGCACGGGCTCCTCGGCGGCACGGCGACGCTCCAGACGGCGCCCCAGGGCCATCGCCCCGCCACCGATCGCGACCACGACGACCGCGGCGGTAAGGATGATCATGAATAGTGCGGCTCCCGATGCCAGATCACCCAGCAGGAACAGCTGGAACGCCGTTTGCGCCACCGGTTGGACCCCAGGAGGTGCCAGAAGCGTGGGGATGGCCAGGTTGCCGGATATGAACAGAGCGGCGAGGAACCAGCCGGCGACAAAACTCGGGATGACCAGGCGCAACACGATCGTGACGAGGACGCGCAGAGGTCCGGAGCCGGACATCTTGCCCGCTTCCTCGAGCTCCGGCGCAAGCTGCACCAGCGCCCCTTCGGCGACGCGGCTGCAGAGCGGGATGGTCGCGATGACGAGGACCGCCGTCATCAGGGTCGAGGTGCCGTAGAGCTGACCGAGGCCGGGAACCGTCAGGACTGTGAAGAGGTATGCGAGCGCGAGGACGATGCCGGGGAGCGCCCAGGGGATCCAAACCGCGAACGACGTGTAGTGCTTGAGGAATCCGCGACGCCTGAGCACCACGTACGCGGTCAGCGTGGCGACGGCCATCGACACCAGCCCGCCGCCGATCGCGACCCACGCGGTGAGCGAGAGGCTGGTGCTGAGCCGTGGATCGCTGAGCACATGCACGTAGTTGTCGAAGCTGAGGCGACCCCAGACGCCGAAGATCGGCTGCAGCGACCCGAGGACCACCGCGCCTAGGGGCAGGAGGAGGTTCAGGACGAGGAAGAGGACGATCACGGCCGTGAAGACCCATCGGATCGGGCCGAACTGGTGTGGCTCGCGCCGCGACGTCTTGCCCGTGAGCGTCGTGAAGCTGCGGCCGCGCAGCAGCAAACGCTGTGCGAGGAAGAGTATGATCACCAGAGCGATCACGACGAGAGCGAGCGCGAACGCGGCGGTGTATTTGCTCGGCGTCTCGTCGCGGATGTAGCGGTAGATCTGTGTCGAGAAGACGTAGATGTTGGCCGGACGTCCGAGCAGCTGAGGACCTTCGAATGCCTGGAAGACCAAGACCATGATGAGCGTGGCGGCCCCGGTGACGGCGGGCGCGATGGAAGGCACGGTCACCGTGAAGAAGGTGCGCAAGGCGCCGGCGCCGCTGATGCTCGCCGCCTCGTCGAGCGACTGGTCACGATTGAGGAAGGCACCCTGCATCAGCAGATAGGCGAACGGCACGAATCCCAGCGACATCGTGAGGAACAGGCCAAACCACGACTGGATATCGATCAGCGTCCCCTGAACTCCGAGCAGGCGCGCGAACTGGTTGATGAGGCCGTTCTGAGCGTTGCCCAGCATGATCCACCCGAAGGTGTAGAACAACGGCGGCACGAACAGATTGATCACCATGAGGGGCGTGAGCCAACGGCGCAGGGGGACGTTCGTATTCGCCGCGATCCAGGCGAAAAATGCGCCCAAGATCGTCGAGATCGATCCACAGACCACGACGAGGATGAGAGAATTGAGGAAGGTGCTCCACGTCGCCTCGGAGGTGAACGCCTGCACGAGCCCGTCGACCGTGAAGGGCATGTTCTGTGACGGCAGCCCGTCTCGAAAGGCACCGATCACGATCATCGACACAGGGAGCACGAAGACGAGCCCGAGAGCGATGACGAACACGCTCCATAGCGATCTGCCCGTGATCCTGCGCAGGATGGACGATGCGCGGTCCGCGGCGAAATCGGATCTGCTCAAGTCAACAACCTCTTGGTCCTACCTGGCTGCCGATCCACGCAGGTCGCACGGTAAACAGCCTTGTTTGGCGGCTCATGCTATGAAGATGCCGCAGGTACACGTATCCGCCCGCCGTTCAACCTTCCCGCACCCTTTTCCGACACGGTGTCGCATCCCTAGGTCCCCGATGCCACCGTTTCGGCCGGCGGGCCTCGTCCCGCCTGTCGGTCAGGTGAAGGCCGTCATCGCCGATCGTGAGATGAACAGCGCGGAGCGCAACGCGTCGACACGACGCATGTCCCGGCTACGGCCGCCCGCCCGCGGCGAAGCACGGCCGCATCTCTCTCTCGGTTGCGAGCAGCAGGCGCCCGAGTAACTCGATACGCTCCGGTGGCATCCGCGCGCTCGCGGCCGATATCGATACGGCAGCGTAGGGAGACCCGCCTCCAGTGCGGATCGGAGTGGCGACTCCTGACACTCCGGCCAGCACGATCTCCGGTACGGCGCAGTATCCGCGCGTCCTCACCTGGCCGATGAGATCGTCGAGCTGGGCTCGCAAGGCGCTGGCCTCATCGTCCGCGAGTCCCGCGACACGGCGAGCGATCGCGAGCTCGCGCCGCTCCGCGTCGACGGATGACAGCAGCGCGATGCCGGTGAAGCTGTTCGCCAACCCCCGACTCGTTCCTACCGGGACGTGGGTCTGCAGTGGATAGCTGCCCTCGGCCCGAATGATGTAGTTCACGCCGTCGAACTGCCGCACCGCGACGTACACGGTGTCGCCACAGCGATTGGCGAGCGACTGCGCCACGTCCCGGAGTCGCGAGATATCGAGGATCGGCGTCGGGGCGCTGAGGGCGAGCTCGAAGACGGCAGGCCCCAGCGCATACGTCCCGGACTCCGCCTTGGCGACGAAATCCGAATCCATGAGCTCGCGCAGAATGCGGTAGACCGTCGGCCGCGGGATCCCCGTGACGCGCGCGATGTCCACCGGCCTTACGCCCCGCTCGCCTCGCTGCGCCAGCGCGCTCAGAATCCTCACGACCTTGCGCGTCAAGTCTGACGACGAATGTGCCGACACTCCCACCCCCAAGATCACGGCATCACGCCCATGTGCGTCCGGTGAGTGGACGCCCTTGTTGACATCGACCGCCACCCGATGGTCACATGCTGATTACCTAGGTAACATACCGTTTACGCAACTGCGCAAATGGTGATCTAGAGGACAAGGTCGCGGTGGCCGTTCGCAAATACGGGACCAGCGCGACGCTACCTCGAAGTTGCGACCCCTGTCCAATGAGTGGACGCATCATGCATAAGGAGCGCGCGAATGTCTGTGCACCTGACAACACGCGTCGATGAAGGCGTGGTCAGCATCGATGGCGCGGATGTCCGCTATTTCATCTCGGGCGAACCTCATCCGACACGCCCTCCGCTTGTCCTCGTCCATGGAACCGGAGGATCCACCGAGCGACACTTCGGCTTCCTCTTCCCCATGATCGCGGCACGGCAGCAGGTCGTCTCGTTCGACTTCGCCGAGCCTGCGGGCGTGACCGAACTCACACTCGACCACCTCGAGCGGCAACTGAGCGCGGTGGTGGCCGCGGTGCTCCCCGAGGGGCCGATCGCCCTTCTCGGATACTCCCTCGGATCGGTCATCGCCGCGTCCTTCGCCGCACACCACGCGGAACGCGTCACGCGACTCGTGCTCGTCGCCGGCTGGATCAAGACGGACCACCACCAGCTCCTGCGCAACGACCTCTACCGGTTCCTCCGGAAGGCAGGAGATCCCGAGGCTCTCAAGACATACTCCCGGCTGTTCGCCTTCGGCGTCCCATTCCTCGCCAAGCGGTCGCCTGCCGAAATGGACGCCGTCGCTCCCCCCGGAAGGCCCAGTGCCTTCGGCGCGATGCAGATGGACCTGAATCGCAACATCGACATCTCCGACCGCATCGGGAACATCACGGCGAAGACGCTCGTGGTGGCGGGGACGCACGACCTCATGGTCCCGCGTCATCACAGCCTCGCGCTGTTCGGCGCGATTCCCGACGCACGCTACACCGAGATCGCCTCAGGCCACTCGGTGCTCGTCGAGCGACCCGCCGAGTTGCTCAGCGTCGTCAACAACTTCCTCGCGCACCCCGACAAGCATGCCGCGGGAACCAAAATCCCTCCCGCTCAGCCCTGACACGGCCCATTCGATCGGAGAGACGACCATGTCGAACACCACAGCAACTCCCATCAGCACCGAGATCCTCATCGTGGGCGCCGGGTTCGCCGGAATCGGCACGGGCATCCAGCTCAAGCGCAAGGGGATCGGGGACTTTGTGATCATCGAGCGCGCCGACGAGGTCGGCGGCACCTGGCGCGACAACACCTACCCGGGGGTCGCCTGCGACGTCCCCTCACACATATATTCGTTCTCGTTTCGGCTGAACCCGGACTGGTCGCGCGTCCGGGCGCCGGGCCGGGAGATTCAGGAGTACCTCGTCACGGCCGCGCGCGAGGAGGGACTGTATCCGCACCTGCGCTTCGGCGAGGCCCTCGAGCGCGCGACGTGGGACGACGTCGCCAAACGCTGGATCGTCGAGACTCCTCGCGCGACATACTCGGCCCGTTTCGTCGTGCTGGCCTGTGGGCACCTGGCGGACGAACGCCTCCCTGACATCCCCGGTATCGAGACCTTCACCGGCGACTTCTTCCACTCGGCACGGTGGAACCACGATGTGCCGCTGGAGGGCAAGCGCATCGCACTCATCGGCACCGGCGCATCGGGAATCCAGTTGCTTCCCGAACTGGCGAAGGTCGCGTCGCAGGTAGTGGTCTTCCAGCGCACCCCTCCATACATCAGCCCCGCGCCGAACCCCGTCTACACGGAGGCGGAGAAGCGTCTGTGGTCGCGGAGCCCCGAGACGCTGCGTGAGCTTCGCACGGAGATGTTCTGGCTCGCGGAGGCGAACTTCGCCGCTCGCCGCGGCGTGCCGGCATACCTGGAGGCCGCACGGAAGAAGGCCCTCGATCATCTGGAGCGCAGCGTTCCTGACCCCGAGCTTCGGGCCAAGCTGACTCCGGACTACGAGATCGGCTGCAAGCGGCTGCTCAATTCGGATGAGTACTACGCAACTCTGCAGGAGGATCACGTCATCCTGGAGACGTCGGCGCTCGCTCGGATCGACGGCGGCCAGGCGATCAGCGCTGCCGGCAACGCCTTCGAGGTGGACGTGATCGTCTTCGCGACCGGCTTCGAGGCCGCCCAGCCGCTTTTCGCGAACCATGTGTTCCGACACGACGGGATCTCGCTCGCCGATTCGTGGTGCGAGGGCATGATTGCCTATGCGTCGAACACGACACACGGATTCCCGAACCTCTTCATCCTGAACGGCCCCAACACCAGCAGCGGCCACCTTTCGGCCATCTACATCATCGAGTCGCAGATCAACTACTTCATGGGCGCGCTCGAGTTCGCGCACACCCACGGCGCGGAAGTGCTCGAGGTCACCAAGGAGGCGGAGTCGGCCTATGTCGCCGACGTCAGGCGGCGCAGCGAGGGCACGGTCTGGACCGACGGCGGCTGCCACAACTGGTACGTCGACCCTCGCTCCGGTGCGCTCACGGTGATCTGGCCGGACTTCATGCACGCTTTCCGCGAGGAGAACGGCACCTTCGACCCCGAGCCGTACCATGTCGAGCTTGCCGCTCACGGGCGCGTGGAGGCCCGAGGCGGCGCCGCGTGAACACCGACCCGCAGACTGCCGGACCTCCGGTCGCGCTCGTGACCGGAGGCCTCCGGGGAATCGGGCGCGCGATCGTCGACCGGTTGCATGCGCAGGGGTTCGTGGGGGCTGTGGTCGATCTGGCCGATACGGAGGCCGGGACGACGGGCGGTCGGCTGCCCGACGGCTTCCGCTACTACACACTCGACATCGCGCGGGTGGAGGACCACGAGGCCGCCGTCGAGCGAATCGTCGCAGACTTCGGACGCATCGACACCCTCGTGAACAATGCCGGCATCGCCGTACGCCCGCCCACCGACATCCTGGACGTTGCGCCCGCCGACTTCGACCGATCGCTCTCGGTGAATCTCCGTGGCACGTTCTTTCTCACACAGGCGGTCGCCCGGCACATGATCTGCAGATCGTCCCCGCACTACCGCAGCATCGTGAGCATCAACTCGATGGCAAGCCACATCGCGTCCTTCGATCGCGCGCAGTACGCGATCAGCAAGGCCGCGATCGGCAAAATGACCCAGCTGTACGCCGCGCGACTCGCGGGTGATGGCATCCACGTTCACGAGGTGAAGCCGGGGTTCATCCGCACGCCCATGACCGCGGGCGCCGCGACGCGGATCGACGACATCGTACGCGAAGCGGTGCCGCAGCAGCGTTGGGGCACGCCCGAGGACGTGGCGCAGGCAGTCGTCACACTCGCTACCGGAGGCCTGCCCTATACGACCGGCGAGTCCGTCTGGGTGGCCGGCGGTGTCACCATCCCCCAGGTCCGCTGATGCCCAGCACACGTGACGGCGACTTTCCCGATCGAGACAAGGAGACGAACGAATGACCACAGTCACCCTCCCCGGCGGGACCGACCACGTCGGCTCCGCCATCGCGCGCGCGGCCGCCGGCCGTGGCCATGAGGTCACTGCGGCGAGTCGCAACGCCCCGGCCGAGCCGGTCGACCAGCACCACCGCTCCCGCCTCTCGGTCGCCGCGTCGTCGACGGAGCAGCCGCGATGAAGGCCTGGCAGTTCGTCGCAACCCACCAGCCGCTCATGCTCAACGAGGTCCCCGAGCCCACGGCGGGGCCCGGAGAAGTCGTGCTGGACATCAAGGCCGCGGGGCTGTGTCACTCCGACGTCGGCTTCTTGGAGGAAGACGATTACCCCCTGCCCGCGCCGCCGCCGGTGACCCTGGGACACGAGGTCGCCGGCGTCATCGCCGAAATCGGCGAGGGCGTGGAGGGATGGAGCGTCGGCGATCGGGTGGGCATCGCCAACATCGGCGACTCGGTGCCGGGAATCATGCGTGATGGCGGCTTCACCTACAAGATAACCGCCCGCCCTGACGTGCTCCTGCGTATGCCGGATGCCCTGTCGTTCGAGCAGGCGGCCTTGGCCGCCGACGCAGGCGCGACCGCGCATCACGCCGTGATCGCCGTGGGCCAGGCCGGTCCGGGCGTGAAGATCGGGATCCTCGGGTTCGGCGGGCTCGGGCAGATTGGCACGCGCATCGCCGCGCTCGCCGGAGCCGACGTCTACGTCGCTGAGATCAAGGAAGAGACCTGGCCACTCGCCATCGCGTTCGGAGCGATCAAGGTCGTCAAGGACATCACCGAGCTCGCCGACGAGCAGCTCGACGTCATCGTCGACTTCGCAGGCTTCGGCACGACGACCGCCGCGGCCATCGAGACCGTCCGCGTCGGCGGGCGAGTGGTACAGGCCGGCATGGCGAAGAAGCAAGCAACGATCAGCATCTGGACGATGATCATGAACCAGGTCTCCCTCATCCCCACGCTCGGCGGGACCATGGAGGACCTGAAAGCGGTGTACGACCACATGGCGTCGGGCCGGCTCACGCCGAAGATCACCACCATCTCGTTCGCCGAAATCCCGGAGGGCCTCGCGCGGCTCTCCCAAGGAACCGCGGACGGCCGCCTGGTCGCCCGCATCGGCGACTGACACGACGGCGGATACAGGACGTACGGAGCGTATACGGGCTCATCGCCGCAGTTCTCCGCGGGGAGCGGCCGTGATTCGATGGACGTGGCACAGCCTGGCGCTGGCCTGATG
The DNA here is from genome assembly GCF_040678635.1 of Thermopolyspora sp. NPDC052614. Lineage (NCBI taxonomy): Bacteria > Bacillati > Actinomycetota > Actinomycetes > Streptosporangiales > Streptosporangiaceae > Thermopolyspora > Thermopolyspora sp. NPDC052614. Next base: position 23,208 of record NZ_JBFATZ010000009.1, on the reverse strand, counting down.
CGGACAGGCCCAACGGCAGCGCCGGAGAGCAGGGAATAGCCGACATCCGGCCGTACTTGCTACCGGATATGACCGACGCATCTTTCGACCCACGCGCGCTGCTCGCGGAGAGCCGTCTCGCCGTCCTCGCCACGATCAAATCGGACGGCCGCCCCCAGCTCTCCCCCGTCATGCCCTTCTACGACCGAGACGCCGAGGTCCTCTACGTCTCGATGACCGAAGGCCGCGCCAAGACGGCGAACCTGCGCCGTGACCCGCGCGCCACCCTGGAGGTCACCAGCCCCGACGGCTATTCATGGGCCACCGCCGAGGGCACGGCGACCCTCATCGGACCGGGAACCGACCCGCACGGCCCCGAGGTCGAGGCCCTGGTGGACTACTACCGCAAGGCGGCCGGGGAGCACCCGGACTGGGACGAGTACCGGTCGGTCATGGTGTCCGACCGCAGGGTGCTCATGAAAATGACGGTCGACCACGTGTACGGCGCCAAGATCCGGTGACGTGAGCCGGAGACCAGGCGGGAGATGCGATGCGTCGGGCTCAGCGAGAGCAGCCCGTCAACTCCCCCCGTCAACTGACTGCGCGTGCGGCCACCTAATCCGCGGAGAATGATGGTCGAACCACGTCGTCGGCCGTGGTCATCCGAGCCAACGCGCGGCGGCCTCGTATGTGGTGGCCGGGGTGCTGTTGAACGCGATGGCCGCGTCGGGCGCGTGCCGCCGGACCAGATTGATCACCTGCTCGAGCAGTTCGATCTGATCGTCCGAGTGTCGCAGGCCGCCGCCGATGACGACGCACTCCCACGGGTGGGCGCGCAGCGCGTCACCGACGACCGTTTCCACGTCGTCGCCGCCGTCGAGGCCGATGAGGCAGGTCTCGACGCCCACGCCATGTTCGGCGAACTTGGCCAGTCCCGCCTCGATCGCCTTGGCCACCGGCTCGGTGTCCCACGGGCCGGGCACGCGGTACGGGTCGAGCCCGATGACGAGGACGCGCGGCGACGAATTAGTGTCCACACCTGGACGATACGCGGGGAATGGCCGCCGATTCCGGCGCCGGCGACCATTCCCCGCTCGGATGCGGCCCGGGTACGCCGGACCGCGTACCGTCGCCCGCGACTCGTCGCGCAACGTCACGGGCGACGCGTACCGACCGCGCGATAGCCACCGGTCAGCGCGACAGCTCCTCGGCCCGCCGTACCAGGAAGGCCCGGACCGCCGGATCCGTGCTGAGCCCGGACGCCTGACCGTAGGCGGCCACCGCGTCCCGGCGTCGTCCGAGCCGGGCGAGCAGATCGCCGCGCGTCGCGTGATACGGCTGGAACCACTCCCGCTCGGGCGGCAGCGCCTCCAGCAGCGACAGCCCGGCCTCCGGGGAGTCGGTCCGGCCGATGACGGCCGCGTGGGCGACCCGGCTGCCCAGGCTCGGCGCGATCGCGACCAGGGCGGTGTAGAGGGTGCGCAACGCGTCCCAGTCGGTGACGCCGGTCCGGGCCCGGTCGCAGTGCACGGCCTGGATCGCCGCCTCAAGCTGGAACCGCCCCGGCGCCCGGCCCGGCCGCTCGGCACGGCGGAGACAGGTCTCGCCCTCCGCGATGAGGCGGCGATCCCAGTCGCCCGGGTCCTGGTCCTGCAGCGGCAGGTAGCGATCGCCGGAGGCCACGGCGCGTGCCGAGGCCAGGGTGATCAGGGCCGCGAGCGCCCACGCCTCGGGCTCGTCGCCGAGCAGCGTCGCGATCGTGACGGCCAGGTACCGGGCCTCGCCCGCGAGCGACTCCCCGTCCCCCCACTCCGGCGCGGCCAGAGCGTAGCAGCCGTACACCGCCTCAAGCACCGGCGGCAACCGCTCGGCCATGGCCTGCCGCCCCGGCACGACGAAGGGGATCCTGGCGTCCCTGATCCGCCGTTTGGCCCGGACCAGCCGCTGCGACATCGCCCCCGCGGGCACCGCGAACGCCCGCGCGATCCGCTCCGAGTCGAACCCGAGTACGGCCTGCAGCATCAGCGGCGTGCGCACGTTCGCGGCGATGGCCGGGTGGGCGCAGACGAACAGCAAGGCCAGCCGCCGGTCGGGGATGCGGTCCGGGTCGAGCTCGTCCAGCGGCGGTGCGGCGTCGTCGGCGACCGCCTCCAGCGGCCGGTTGCAACGGTGTGCGGCGGACTTCCACAGGTCCCGCTGCCGGTTACGTGCGACCGTGAGCAGCCAGCCTTCTGGGTTGTCCGGCACACCGTCGCGCGGCCACAGGGTCAGCGCCTGCTCGAACGCCTGCGCCAGGGTGTCCTCGGCGAGTTCGAGGTCGCCGGTCGGCGCGGCCAGCAGGGCGACCAGCCGGCCGTACGAGGCCCGCGCGGTGCGCTCGGCGACGCTCGCGGCCTTGTTGGCGTCGCCGCCGGTTACGCCGACGGAACCCACATCCCGCCCTTGATGTGCACGGCGCCGGGGCGTACCTCCACGGTGCCGCCCCACGTCAGCGGCGGTGCCTGCCGGGCCCAGTGCAGGGCGGCGTCGAGATCCGGCACGTCGATGACCATCACGCCGCCGAGCTGCTCCTTGGTGTCGGCGAACGGCCCGTCCTGGATGCGCGTCTCCCCGTCGACCAGCGTGAGCGTCGTCGAGCCGGCCGACGGTTGCAGAATCTGGCCGCTCACCAGGATCCCGGCCTGCTCCAGCGTCGCGGCGTAACTCGACATGGCCTGCGCCCCGGCCTCCATCGCCTCGGCCCCGATCGACTCCTCGCTCTCCTCGCCGTAATGAAACAGCAGCATGTAACGCATGTTCCGACTCCTTCCCGTCAGTTCATCCGGTAGCGCGATCACCACGCCGGTCGTGGGGGTGATCGCCTCTTGGAGCGTCAGGCCGACGCGTTCTCCTCGCCCCGTCCGCCCCGGCGCCTGCATGCCGTCGGACCGGGCAGACGCTCGAAAACGCTAATCGTGCCCACTTTCGTACCCTTGTCTCGCGCTCCACCGGGCCGCCATCGCGCCCGGCATGATGATGACGAGTCAGGAATGGGTGAACAGACACCCGCCGCGCCATTTGTACGCACCTTCGCCAGGCGACGGCATCGAAACCCGGGGTGGCCGACCGACGGCGCGGCACCTGATCGAACCTGTGGCGCAGCCCGTCGGGGACGTGCGCTGACGCGGCCTACCTAGGTCTACCTGCGTTTTTGCGAGCCTTCGGAGCCCTTTCCTTGGGATCTGTGCGCAGGTGAGCGGGCAGACGGTTGCTGAGTTCCTCGGGCAGTTGCTCACGGATCTGCTCCAGGGCCTTTGCCTCCAACTGCCGGATGCGCTCACGGGTCACGCCGTAATGGTTACCGATCTGTTCAAGGGTCTGAGGTTCGTCACCGTCGAGGCCAAAGCGCCGGCGAAGGATGTCTGCCGCTTTGTCAGAAAGAGGAGCCAGCCATTGCTTGACAACCTCTCTGGAGAACATCCCTTCCAAGATTTCTTCTGGGCTCGGAGTGGGGGTGGACCAGGACAGAAAGTCACCCAGGTGTGCCCCGTCTCCGATGATTCGGTCCAACGAGTCGGTGACCCTGCTGAGGGCGCGCACCTCGTCTACTTCGCGGACGCCCAGGCCGCTGGCGAACGCCACATCAACCGCAGTGGCTGGCTTACCAGCTCGCCGCAGTGCTGACTCCGTACCCGCAACCTTGCGCATCTTTTCGTACATGTGGACGGGGATACGGATGGCCGTGCCCTCGTCGGCGATCGCCCGGGTGATCGCCTGCCTTATCCACCAGGTGGCGTAGGTGGAGAACTTATTGCCCGAGTATGGGTCGAACTTTCGGGTGGCACGGATGAGGCCGAGGATTCCGTGCTGGACAAGGTCCGCCTCCTCAAGGCCTTGCCCGAGATAGTTTGATGCCAGGCTGTACACCAACCTTGTGTTGTGCAGGACGAAGGTGTCGCGGGCGATCCGGCGAAGGTCATTGGCGGGCAGTGCTGCGAGTTCTTCGTCGGTCGGTTCGACGTCCGCGCGGTCGACGCCACCGCGTAGCAGGACACTTAGCCCAACCTCTTCGATTGCGCTAAGGAGGCGCTTGCCGGGATTAGCGCGGAACCGGTCGCCGCTGATGAGGCGCCGCGCTGCCACGACAGCATGGTGCAAGTCGGGTATGGGGCCGGTGGGCTCGCGGGGGGTGGGCTCGGGGCCGCATCCGGTGGTGATGACGGGTTCTTGCCGTGCGGAGGCCGGTTCCTCACTCAGGACGGCGATCCCGGCTTTCCTCGCACGATTGGGCAGTGACGCGATCTCTTCGGCATCTAGGCCGGCCAGCGCGCCAAAACGTTCCAATTGCACTCGGGTTACATGGTCCGTACGGATATGGCGGCGTACCAGCGCCAGCGCGCGCTCCGAGCGGTCGGGCTGCGCGACCGTGGCGGCGGATTTGGGAGTGGCAACCCGCAGGCCCAGATCCGCCAGCGCCGCGATGAAGCGCTCGCACGCTTCCGGCGTAAGCCTCATCTGCTCGGCGGCAACCTCAAAGGCACCAAAGGGTACAGCGCCGTCTACGGCGCTGCTTCGAAGTTGCTCAAGGACGCGTGCCATGGCCCGGCGAAGACCCGGCTCACCCGGCCGTACCGATGGCATGTCAACGGTCATACCAACGACACTGCCATAGCGCACCGACATTCACGAGATCGCACGTTTCACGTCAAGCACTTGTGTGAGCTCTGTTAGCATCCGGTTATCCGGATGAGGTTGGAGGGGACCGGATGTCGTCACGTGAGCAGCTACTGGGATACCTCCGGCAGCAGCTGATCGGACCAGTCGGAGGGCTCACAGAACTCATCGAGGAACCACCCAACCGGCGTTACCTGATGGGCACGCTTTATCCGCAGGACACCGATAGGCAGCAGACCCTGACCAGGGGCGCCGAGGTGACCGAGCCGGGTGCTGCTCCGGAAGAGGCATCCGAGGAGACACGCTTCGCGGAGGACACCGTCCCAGACGCCAACGCCTGGCTGCCCTCCTCGATGGGAATGTCCTTCTACACCGACGCCGATGAGCTGACACTGATCTGCCGGGGCGCTCGCTACGAGACACGGCGAGGCAAGGTCAGGAAGTGGCAGCGCATCCCGTTGGATGATTTCGAGAAGACCTTCAAACCCGGGCAGGTCGAGGAGGACATCTGGGACGCCCGGGCGCAGATACGTTTGCGGTGGCGTTCGTTCGCGGGCAAGCGGCTGGTAACCGTCGCGCTGGTCAACGCCAGGAAGGCCACAGAGGATCACGAGTCCCGATGGGACGACATGCTCTTCCAGGTCTCCCTGGAGGTCAGGCCGATCGGAGGCGACCTCCTGCAGTACCCGAGCATCCGGCTGACCAGCCGCGACCTGGAAGAGCAGGAGCTGCGCCTGCAGTACAGGCATGTGGTGACGCGCGCTGTCGGCCACAGCTGCGCGGTAGATGAAATTGTCGATCACGGCCAGGTGGTCGGGCTTCGGACTCAGATGATGCCGGAGGCCGAGGTGCCGGCGATCAGACCTGCCGGGTCATCCGGGCTATCGGTGCTGAAGCTCGCGCACCTCTCCGACCCAAGTGTGGCGAAGTCCCAGCTGCGCGCCGAAATCATGGACTTCATCGGCGGCTATCGGGAGTGGTGCCAGGCGCAGCGCACGATTGACGTGCCCTCAGGGGCGAAGAAGGCGGCAGAGCGCATCCTCGACAGGCTGGACACCGCCGTCCGCAGGATGGAGCTTGGGGCGGAAGCATTGTTCGCCGACGCGTCCGGCCAAGCGCTTCGCGCTTTCCGACTAGCCAACCGAGCGATGGCGCTCCAGATGCGACACTCGGCACGGGACCTGGGGGGCCGCCGACGCTCGCGTTCCGAGGCCGTTCCCCTGGATCCGGAGCCCTCGCCTGATGCGGCATGGCACCCGTTTCAGCTCGGATTCTTCCTGCTGTCGGTCTGCGGGCTGATCGACGAGTCCCACTCCGACCGCGACGTTGTGGACCTGATCTGGTTCCCCACAGGCGGTGGCAAGACAGAGGCATACCTCTTCCTAGCCGCCTTCGAGATGATCCTCCGCAGACTGCGGCACGGGGACAACGGCGGTGGAACCGCCGTGATCAGCCGGTACACGCTGAGCCTCCTGACCACTCAGCAGTTTCAACGCGCCGCGACGACGATCTGTGCCCTGGAGTACCTCCGGGAGAAGGAAGACCCGGCGATTCCGGGAGGCCGGTTCAGCATCGGGCTATGGGTCGGCAGCGGCACCACTGCCAACACGTACGCCAACGCGCACGAAGAGTTCCGGCAGCAGCGCGAGGCCGCGAGGCCGAAGGACGTCTTCATCCTCGACCGATGCCCATGGTGCGGTACTCAAATCATGCCCACTGCCAAGTCCCCCCACATTGGCGACTACGGGGTACGGACCACCAACACGTCCTTCCAGTTTCTGTGCCCGAGGGAGGAGTGCCGCTTCCACCAACGGGGGCTGCCGGTGGCGGTGGTCGACGAGCATCTTTACGAAGACCCGCCAACGTTCGTCCTCGGCACCGTGGACAAGTTCGCCCGGCTAGCTTGGGAACCTGACGCGGGACGACTGTTCGGTGGCGAGCACCTGCCACCGTCCCTGGTGATTCAGGACGAGTTGCACCTGCTCACCGGCCCGCTCGGAACCACGATGGGCCTGTATGAGGCGGCCGTGCTCGAACTGTGTTCACGGCAAGGAACCCGCGGGCCGAAAATCATCGCGTCCACCGCGACGATCCGACGTGCGGGGGAACAAATTCGTGCGCTCTACGGTCGCGACGTCCAACTGTTCCCCTCCGCAGGACTGGATGCCCGCTACTCCTACTTCGCCGAACCGGACGACACCGTTCCGGGACGCAAGTACGTCGGCGTCATGGCACAGGGTCACACGGCGGGCCGCGCAACGGCGGTGACCGCAGCCACCATGCTGCATGCTCCTATGCGACTGCCAGAGGAGCACCGGGACGACTACTGGACGCTTGTCGCCTACCACCACAGCATGCGGGAGCTCGGTAGGACCCGTACCGCTGCCGGAGACGAGATCCCCGCTCATCTGCGCGGCCTCGGCTCGCCGGGAAGCCGCCGTGAATTGCCTGAACACCAGGTCGAAGAACTGTCCAGCAACCTCGACAGATCCGAGCAACCCAAACTATTGGACCGTCTCGAACTGAGTCTCGAAGACCCTGACAGCGTTTCCTTGGTCGTCTGTACCAATATGTTGTCAGTCGGGGTGGACGTAAAGCGGCTCGCGCTGATGCTCATGCTCGGCCAACCCAAGGCGACCGCGGAGTACATCCAGGCGAGCAGCCGTGTTGGACGGCACGGGGTCCCCGGACTTGTGGTCACCTTCCTCAACGCGACCCGATCACGTGACCGCTCGCATTACGAAACATTCGGCACCTACCACCAGGCGCTCTACCAGCATGTCGAACCAACCAGCGTGACGCCGTGGTCGATCCCATCCCGTCGCCGGGCGCTGCATGCCGCGTTGGTGATTCTCGTCCGGCACGGCCTCGGCCTATCAGCGGACGACCAGGCCGGCGACGTCCTTCATCATGCCGACGAACTGGCCGAGATCACGTCCCGGCTCATCCGATGGGTGGCCAGGGCGGATTCATCGGCCGCCGACGAGGTACGGGCCGACCTCGACGTACTTCGCCGGGAATGGTTGGACGCGGCCGAGCAGGCGAGGCAGGCGGGCAAACGCCTGCACTACAAGCCCGCAGGGAAGGCGCAGGTGAGCCTGCTCAAGAACTTCGACCGGCCCGGCGGCAGGTGGGAGGCACAGCATTCCATGCGAAGCGTTGACCGTGAGTGCCAGGTGATCGTGAAGGGGGTCGAGGAATGAGCACCCGTAAACTACGCGTCCGCCAGGCTCAGACGGTCGTACCTTTCGGCGTGGGCGCGATATTTGACGTCCAAGGCGAATCGTTCGTCGCGGCTGGGATCGCCGACTGGCCGGCGCCACGAAACCTGGAACGGATCCATGCGCCTCGGCTGGAACGGAAGCTGAAGGTCACTGGCTTGTGGGCGCCATTACAAGCGCCGGTCGCTGACTACGACGTCCCCGATGCGTCCGGCCCCGCGTTCGTTCGCTTCCCAGCCTGGCTCTTCTGCGGATCGTGCCGCCGAATGACGCATTGGCGGGTCCAGGACGAGAGGTTCGGGCATCCGCCCTACTGTGCTTTCTGCAGCCCTCGGCACAAACTCACCCCGATGCGGTTCGTGCAGATCTGCGAAGCCGGGCATCTGGGCGACGTCGATTGGTGGTACTGGGCGCACTCCCAACTCACTACGGAGGAACGCAATAAGTGCCCAGGGCCCACGGCGCTGAGCTTTGAGGCCGGGGAGAACGCGACCGGTCTTGAGGCTCTGACGGTGCGATGCCGACACGAGGAGTGCACGGCGGCGCAGAGGGACCTCCTCGATATCCTCGGCACGCAAAAGATGCGCTGCTGCGGCCGTAATCCTTGGGAGCGCTTCAACAAGCGGGTGGACTGCAGAGAGCGCATCCAGATCGTGCAGCGAACTGCGGGTAACGTTTACTACCCGGTCGTCCATTCGGCGCTCGACATTCCGGCCCCTCCTGTGCCCGAGGTAGTCGAGGACGAGGTCACGCGGCGAGTCCGGGAACATCCGTTCTTCGGCACGCTGTGCCAATCGCCCGACGCACCTGGAGCGGATAACCTAATCCTGATCATTGCGGAGGTGGCCAAGGCCGATCCATCACTCGTCAGACAACTGATGGGTGAAGAAAGCGGTCAGACCGTTACAGCCGAATCCGCACCCATTGAAGAAGGGCCTGACCTGAGCTGGGGCGAGTGGTCCGCTTTCACTGCTGGCAAGGCCGCGCGCAGCGAGAATTTCGTCATCCATGAGGTCAGCATGGGCTCATCGCCAGGGTCCCCGTGGAGCGAGCTCGAGGCGAGGCTTTCACGAGTCGTGGTGGCCGAACGACTTCGTGAGGTCCGCGCGCTCCAGGGCTTCAGCAGGGTCTCACCAGAGGGCCGTATGATTCCGGTGGACTCCTCGGGACGCTGGCGCTGGCTGCCTGCCGTTGAGGTGTTCGGCGAAGGAATCTTCCTGACCTTGGATGAAGAACTACTTGGGCAGTGGGAGGCCCATCCTGAGGTTCGTGCACGCACCGCGGGTATGGAAGCGGATCTAGCGAAGTCTTACCAACGGGACCGAATTGGAACCTTTTCCGGGCCCCGGCTGCTACCCCGGTTGCCTTTGCTGCACACACTGGGGCATCTTCTCGTCCGGCAACTGTCCTTCGAGTCCGGGTACAGCGCCGCGTCTCTGCGCGAGCGAGTGTACGGACGTTCCGCGGCGAGCGGCGGTAGCCATCAGTATGGGCTGCTTATTTACACCGCCTCGGGTGATGCGGCAGGCACACTGGGCGGTCTTGCACGCCAGGGGGAACCCGACCTACTTCCCGAACTTCTCCTGCGGCTCTTGGAGCAGGCCGCCTGGTGCTCAGCCGACCCGCTGTGCTCAGAGCACGGCGGCCAAGGGTACGGCAACCTGAACCGCGCCGCCTGCCACTCCTGCACGCTCATATCCGAGACAAGCTGCGAGGTGGGCAACATCCTCCTCGACCGGGTGATGGTAGTCGGCGGCTCAGGGGTTCCGGGATTCTTCGAACCCGTTATCCAGGCGGCTCGGGAAGAGGCGGCGCACCAGGTCGGTGCATGGTGACCACCGGCTATCTCAATCTGTTCGCCGAGCAGTCCGCCGTGCTGGACCGACTCACGGAGCCTGGCCACCATCTGGTGAGCGGACCGCCTGGATCCGGCAAGAGCCTGCTAGCAATCCATCATGCCGCCGCGTTAGAGATCGTGGGCCGCCCCGTGACGCTGATCGCGCATTCGAAGTTGCTCGAACAACTCCTGAATGCCATCGGAATACGGCTCGGCGCATCATTACCGATCATGACCTTTCATGGGTGGATGCATGCCTGGTACCGGCAGGCCACGGGTGAGTCGCTCGGCGGAGCGAGGATTGGTTCCTTCGACTGGTCCCGATTGATGTCCGCTGCCGTGCACAACACCGGACGACGTGGCCATGTCCTTGTCATCGACGAGGCGCAGGACCTCCCACAGGAGTTTTTCAGTCTGTGCAGGGTTCTCGGTATGGACGTGACCGCGTTCGCCGACGAGTACCAGCGCATCACCAGTACGCAATCAACGCTAGAGGAGATCGAAAGGGCCCTTGGCGGATGCGGCCGGCTCGAGATCAGCGCCAATCTACGGAACCCTCGCCCAGTCGCGGAGCTCGCCCGCCACTTCTACCCGGGACTCCACCAGCCGCCGCTGCCGCATCAGGACGGACCTGTTCCAGTACTGCTGCAGCGCACGGAAGCACGCCGCCCGTTCGCGCGCTGGCTCGCCCGCTATACAGAGAACCACCCCAAGTTCAAGATCGGCGTGATAACCAAGTACACCCGTGAGCAGAAGGAATTGCTAGCGGAGCTCGAGCGGATGCGTCCCGGCCTGCGACCGCAGATTTATGTCGGCGCGGCGGGGGACGCGCGGTATAAGAAGGTGGACCACGATCGCCCCGGTCTTCGACTGGTAAACCGAGCGAGTGTCAAGGGCCTGGAATTCGACAGTGTGATCGTCCCAGATGCACATTTGGACGCGGGTGATCCGACCAGTGTCGAGCTAAAGATGTTGTACTACGTGCTCATCACAAGGACACGCGGGGAGCTCTACATCTGTTACGCCGGCGACCAGGAACCGCGGATGTTCGCTCCGATACCGGAGCATTCGCTCGCCCGCCAGATCTTGTCTAGTTAGGCCGCAGCGGGAACCGTCCGGCCGACTCCCGGCAGGAAGCTCCGGCGGGCGTCAGTGACGCCCGCCGGAGAAAACGGTCCAGGCGAGGGCCGCCCGTCACCACCGACTGCCAGTTGGACACGAGCACCATGATCCCTGGGACGGGACGACCGGCTCGGCACTGTCCAGTACGCGATGGGGAACAGCAGCCAAGGGTCCGCCCCGGCGCTGGCCTGTAAGCTCTGAAGCCGAGCCGGCATGACCCGCGGCCCCTTACTGCCACCGCCGCCCCCGCTCATGTCAATCCCGCTCGTCCAGTTCGGCCCATACCACCGTGCCGGTAGAGTCCCGCTGGAAGCCCCACCGCTGGGACACCATCTCCACCAGCGCCAGCCCCCGCCCGCCGGTCGAGTCCTCATCGTACGCCTTCACGTGCGGGATGCCCGTCACCCCGCCGTCCCGCACCGCGACGACGACCGCGCCATCGCCGAACGTCACCGACACCACGAACTCCTGCCCGGCCAGCGCACCCCGCCCGCCGTGCTGGACGGCGTTGCCGGCGAGCTCGCTGGTCACCAGCAGGATGTCGTACTCGCGCGGGTGGGCCTCCCCGACGAGGTCCCGCACGAACTCCCGCGCCGCCTTGACCTGCTCCGGCACCGCCGCGAACCCCTGACTGACCGTCAACGGCCCCCGCCCCGGCTTCCCTGGCCGGTACGGCACCGCCGTACCCACCACGTCCCCGCGCCCCCGCCGAAACCGGGCCACGACCGCCTCGACGGCCAGCCCCATCCCCCGCACCCGCGTCGTCACCTGCGCCAGCGCCCCCTTCACGCCGAGCACCGCCCGTCCGCCTCCAGGCCCGCGCCCCTCGCCGGCCTGCCGCCGGGCCGTACCCTCCGCGAGGGCCGACCCCTGCCCCGGTCGAACCGCGGCCGGGCCCGCTCGACCTGGCGAATCCGGTCGGCCAGCTCCTCGGGGCTGCCCGCCTCGACGAGCCCTCTGGCGTACCAGCACCACGTGGGCGGCAAGGCCCACCATCTGCCGGTGGAACGGCCGTACCAGACGATCCAGTCCTGAAACCGCTCCGCCATCTCGCGCGAGCGGGCCCCCGGCTCACCGCCGCGAACACTCCCGGAATAACCACCGGAGCCTCGCGTAGCCTCCTCGGAACCGCCACCACCGAGGGGAGCAGGCACCCCGCGCCCGGCGAACTCCCCCGCCACTACCGCCCGGCGGCGAACAACAGGCGCCTCGTCATAGACGCCGTCGGCCTCCCGCATGGTTCGCACTATCTCGGAGCCTTTCACTCGATTTGATCGATGGCCTGGCCACGCGGCTACCGAGGCGCGGTTTTCGGTCGTCTACCGCCCAGACCCGGACAAGTTACTCACGTTCTGCGCTTATTCAGACACGATCAGTGAGCACATCTGCCACAATGGCCGAAGGCTTCCAGCGCCGCAAGCCCTTTGCGCTCAAACCTTGCTCGCTCGGAGCCTTGTTGACCGATACAGAGACCCCCGGAGTGCCCGATGACCAAGACCTACTACACAATTCGGAGCAAGTGGCTCGGCAGCGCCCTGCTTAAGATCAGAAAGCAGGCCGGCCTCACCATCGATGACGTGAGCGAGCGCATGCGCTGGCCCCAGTCCAAGATCAGTCGAATCGAGAACGGCATGGTCCGCGCCCACTGGGGCGACATCCAGGACCTTCTCGACCTGTACGAGTTCCACGACCCCGACCAGCGCAAGGCCATCATCACCTTGGCCAAGACCGCCCGGGAGCGCGGTTGGTGGCACGCCTATGGAGCCACCCTCAACCACCCGTTCGCCGACCTCGTCACGTTGGAGACGACGTCCCGGGAGATCTGCACATTCCAGAACCAGGTCGTCCCCGGTCTCCTGCAGACGAAGGAGTACGCCCAGGCGGTGGTCGGTGCCAGCAAGGTGTGGGAGCACCACGACGAGGTGGACAAGTTCGTCCAGATCAGAACCGCGCGGCATGCCATCTTGACGCGCGACGAGCCCGTGAGCTTGTGGGCCATACTCGGCGAGGCCGTGCTCCGCCAGCAGGTCGCCGGTCCCAAGGTGATGCGCGACCAGCTCCACCACCTCATGGAGATGGCATCCCTGCCGCACGTCACGATCCAGATCCTCCCCTTCAACGCCGGGGCCACCACCGGCATGTTCGGTCCGTTCACGACCCTGAAGTTCCCGAGCCCTGGCGTTTCCGAGGTCATCTACCTGGAGAACCTGACCGGAGGCCTGTACCTGGAGCATGCGGACGCGGTTCGCAAGTACGCTCTCGCCTTCAATCACCTGCGGGCATCGGCCCTCCCGACAAAGGAGTCGATGGAGCTCATTGCTACCACTGCAAAGGGGCTCTAAAGTGCTGAATATGCACAAAACTAATGCAATACCCTATCCTCACGCCTCTACTTCGTGGCGCAAGAGCAGCTACAGCGGCGACAACGGTGACTGCGTCGAAGTCACCCGTTTCCCCTCCGGTCGAGTCGGCATACGCGATTCCAAGAACCCCACAGGACCCACACTGCTGATCAGTTACCACACCTGGCGACAGTTCATCGTTGAGGTACGCGCCGATGAGATGGCGTAAGAGCAGCTACAGCGGCGACACGGGTAACTGCGTCGAGGCCGCCCGTTTCCCCTCCGGTCGAATCGGCATACGGGACTCCAAGAACCCCACAGGACCCACACTGCTGATCAGTTACCACACCTGGCGACAGTTCATCGTTGAGGTACGCGCCGATGAGATGGCGTAAGAGCAGCAC
>NZ_JBFATZ010000009.1:0-9555 GCF_040678635.1 Thermopolyspora sp. NPDC052614 | reverse complement strand
GTCGAGGCCGCCCGTTTCCCCTCCGGTCGAATCGGCATACGGGACTCCAAGAACCCCACAGGACCCACACTGCTGATCAGTTACCACACCTGGCGAGAGTTCATCGTTGAGGTACGCGCCGATGAGATGGCGTAAGAGCAGCTACAGCGGCGACACGGGTAACTGCGTCGAGGTGTCCTCCGACCACAGAAAACGCGTCGCCGTTCGCGACTCGAAGAATCCATCGGGGGTCGTCCTGATCTTCGATAGAACGGAGTGGGCGCGCTTCCTGACCGACATCCGCGCCCCGACGATGGAGGCTTCGCTGGCCTGCTCACCTATGTCTGGATCCGGCGAACGGCTCGTGTGAGATTCTCACGCTGCACACGACCAACCAGTGGCAGGGTGCCGCGCCTCATCGCCGCCGTCGAAGAGGTCGCCGCCGGGCTGGGGCTCAGCCGCCTCTGGCTGATGATCACCACGAACGACAACGTGGACGCCCTGCGCTTCTACCAGCGCCGCGGCTTTCGATTCGCCGCGATCCACGCCGGAGCCGTCGACGACAGCCGCGCCCGCCTCAAGCCCGAGATCCCCGAGACAGGCAACTACGAAATCCCGATACACGATGAGATAACTCTCGAAAGGCACCTTCCGGGCAGTTAACACCTCCGTCAACAACACCGATATTTCAGGTCATAATGGGTGTCGAGATCTTGCCCTTGCTTGTATGCCCTCGACGCCCGGAGGTTGGCAATGTCAGGTAGTGAAGCCGGCGGCGGGCCGGATCGGTTCCTGCGCGACACCGCGGCCGAGGCGGCTCCCGCCCCCGACATCGACACCTCCAAGCCCCATCCCGCACGAATCTACGACTATTGGCTTGGCGGCAAGCACAACTACGCGGCCGACCGCGAGGTGGCCGAGCAGTTCATCAAGGTCCTGCCGAAGACCAGGTTCGGGACGCGGGTCAACCGGCGGTTCCTCATCGACTCGGTCCGGTGGCTCGCCGAGGAGGCGGGCATCCGCCAGTTCATCGACATCGGCTCCGGGCTGCCCACCCAGCAGAACGTCCACGAGGTCGCCCAGGAGATCGCCGAGGACGCCCGCGTCGTCTACGTCGACAACGATCCCCTGGTGCTGGTGCACGCCGACGCGCTGCTGACGGCCGACGACCGCACCATCGTCATCAACGCGGACCTGCGCGAGCCGCAGCGCATCCTCGACGATCCCGCGGTGCGCAACCTGATCGATTTCTCGCAGCCCGTGGCGCTGCTCATGGTGGCGGTCCTGCACTTCATCGATGACGACCAGCTCGCCTACAGGTGCGTCAAGACCCTGTGCGACGCGCTCCCCACGGGCTCGTACGTCGTGATCGCCCACGGCCTCGCCGAGGAAGGGCGCGACGACATCGACGAGGCCGTGCGGGTCTACAACAGGGCCAGTTCCTCGGTCACCCCGCGCACCCGCGAGCAGCTCGTCGCCTTCTTCGACGGTCTCACCCCGGTCGGCCCCGGAATGGTCCACATCGCCGACTGGACCATCGGCGACGCGGACTTCCGCCGCCGGGAGCGCCCCGACGACGTAATCGTCTCCATCAACGACCGTTCCGCGCTGGCCGACATCGCCCTGATGGTCGGCATCGCCCGCATCGACCGCTGATCGTCGCCCCGCCGGCGGCACTGTTTCCAAGGACGCTGCGACCATCTGGAGGTGGGCCATGTCGCGCGGCGACATCGATGGTGACGATGTGGCGAAATCCGCGAGCGAGACGCCGGGCACCGTGCCGAATGGGCCGACGCCGGAGGCCGCGGAGACGCCTCCCGCGCCGGACATCGACATCTCCAAGCCGCATGTCGCCCGCATGTACGACTACTTCCTCGGCGGCAAGAACAACTACGCGGCCGATCGCGAAGCCGCCGAGCAGGTCATCGCGATGTTCCCGCAAACGCGACTGGGCGCGCGGGCCAACCGGCGGTTCCTGATCGACGCGGTGCGGTGGCTGGCCGGGGAGGCGGGCATCCGCCAGTTCATCGACATCGGCTCCGGGCTGCCCACCCAGCAGAACGTGCACGAAGTGGCCCAGGAGATCGCTGCGGACGCCCGCGTCGTCTACGTGGACAACGACCCGCTGGTCCGGGTGCACGCGGACGCGTTGCTGGCGGCCAACGGCAACACCGCCGTCATCGAGGCCGACCTGCGCGACCCGCAGGCCATCCTGAACGACGCCACGCTGCGCGGGCACCTGGACCTCTCCCGGCCGGTCGGCCTGCTCATGGTGGCGGTCCTGCACTTCATCGAAGATTTCGACACGGCGCTGGCGAGCGTCAGGCACCTGTGCGACGGGCTGCCCTCGGGCTCGTACCTGGTGATCTCGCACGGCCTGGCCCAAGAGGGACGCGACGACGTCGAGGAGGTCCGGAAGGTCTACCGCAGGTCCAACTCCTTGGTCGTCATGCGCAGCCGTGCGGAGATCGCCCGCTTCTTCGACGGGCTCACCATGGTGGGCCCCGGCCTGGCCCACTTCGCCGACTGGAGCATCGGCGACGCGGCGGCACGGCGACGCGCCTACCCCGACGACCGGCTCGTGTCCATCGACGATCGCTCCCACCTGGCCGACATCCCGATGATGGGCGGCATCGGCCGCATCGACCGCTGATCGTCCAGCCCGCCGAACGAGAACCCTGTGACCCGTCTGAAGACCGGCGTCCCCCGCAGCGACATCGATGGTGATGAGTCGACGAGATCCGCGGGCGAGGCGCCCGAGAGCCGCCACCTTGGTCATCCACCAAGCTGCATGGGAGAGCTTCATCAGCAACATGCGCGCACAACCACTGGCTGCCGTCATCAACGGGAGTGGCCCACCCCGTTAACCAGATCGGCCACCCTGAAACGGCCCTAGACAGCAATCGCCGCTCGGGCAAACAGCTCTACAGGCATCTCCTCGTCGAGTTCCCAGGTTATAGCCATTGGGCGCTCGCCACGATGTTCCCTATAGCGCACGGGACCATGAAAAACGAACGGCTCCGGATAGCCATTTTCGTTCTCCTTGTGCTCCCGCGTAAATAGCAGCACGTGAGTTCCATCGCTCTCATGGTTCTGGTAGCGGAGTCCGGTTACAGACTTTTCGCCTGTGCGGTTCTGCGACTCCCAATGGAACAGCTTTGGCGAGAGCGCATAGTCTCGATACATCGTCTGGGGAGAGAACTCCTGGGCGTTCTTCTGCAGGGTAACGAAAAGGGCATCGCACCGCGTCGCCGGGCACCATGCCACCCCTTCGCGCATAGAGGAGGGCACGGAGCCACCCAGCGAAGCCCAATTGAGCGCCGCCAGCACCTCATCAGTGGAGTAACGCGCATTGACTGCAAGCGGAATGTAACTCAGCATTCCATGCAATGGCTTAGGTACAAATGCCGGCGACCCAGCCCCGTGCCTAAGAACCTCACGAATCTCACCGCAGAGGTCCACCTCCGCCCGCAACTGCTTGAGCGCATCATCGTAGGATGAGAACCCTCCACCGTTGCGCCACAGAGTAAAGAAGAGCATTCGAGCAAATACTTGCTCCAGTTCCGACAAGTCCTCATAACGAGGACAGTCATCATCGAGCAATCGCGCGTAAGACTCAGCTCTACGCAAATCATCGACATGGATGAGAGCACGAACCCTACGCCCGAGCAGCGTTTCCAGAGGAGAAGCCACACCTCCAAGAAGCTGCGCCCGTCGCAGCAGATCTGTCCAGTACCGGTTGTTCCGATAGATATCGGCGATATCGCGTCCGCTCTCGCTGAGGTACCCTGTCAACGACGTCTTCGCGTACGACCGAATCTCTTGAGCCAAGGTGTTCGCATTCGCCCCCAAGTGGGCCTTGAGTTCGGCGAGCAGACGATCCTTGGTGACTCGGTCCAGGACGATCTGACATCCGGCCGGTAGCAGCGGGAAGTCCTTGGCCACTTCCTTCTCCAGACGCTTTCGCGCAAAGCCGATCAGCGCCTGGAAACGATTTCCGTATCGGTACTCCTTTCGATGCTGTCCAACAAAGTCGAGAACCGTAAGCACGCTCTTTTCCGGCGTCCGACGAAGTCCTCGACCAAGCTGCTGCAGAAACACCGTCGCGCTCTCTGTGGGTCGGAGCAGAAGGAGCGTATTAACGTCGGGTACGTCAAGACCTTCGTTGAACAGGTCAACCGTAAATAGGAAGGCGACCTCACCGTCACGCAGGGCTTTTAGCGCCACCCTCCGCTCGCCATTTTCTGTGGTTCCATCTACAGCCAGCGATCGCAGCCCTGCCCGCGTGAGAAAGTCTGCCATGAAGCGAGCATGCCGAACTGAGACACAGAACCCCAGCCCTCGTATCTCACCGGTATCGCTTACCTTGTCCAGAAGTGCATTGAAAACAAGTCGCGCACGAGCAGTGTCTTCAGCAAGAGCCTCGTCGAGAGCACGGCTATCGTACGCCCCTCGTGACCACTTCACCCCAGACAGGTCAGTTTCGTCGTTGATCCCGAAGTAGTGGAATGGGCAAAGGAGATCGGCATCCAACGCCTCCCAGAGTCGCAGCTCGGCTGCGATACGTCCCTCGAAGAACTCATCCTGAACCCAAGTCCCGTCGGCCCGTTCAGGAGTCGCGGTGAGCCCAAGCAACTCTTTCGGCTTCAGGTGATTGATAATTTTGCGATACGTAGGTGCAGCGGCGTGATAAAACTCGTCGATCACTACAACATCGAAGTGGTCAGGCTTAAACTGCTCTATCCCTTGCGTATTGAGTGACTGCACCGACGCAAAGGCATGCCGCCAGTACCTTGACTTATCGCCTCCAACATGCAGTTCGCCGAAATCTGGATCTGCCAGGACCTGACGGTACGTACCTAGCGCTTGTGTCAGGATCTCCCTTCGATGAGCCACGAATAGTAGAGAAGGTTGCCGCCCTAAACGCTGCTGCAGGTTACGGTAGTCGAACGCCGCCATCACAGTCTTTCCTGTTCCGGTAGCAGCTACTACCAAGTTGCGGTGGCGATTATGAATAGTGCGCTCCACATCGAGCTTTTCCAACATGTCGCTCTGGTGCTGGAGGGGGTGTGGAACAAGCGCCGGAAGATCGAAAAGCCTCTGTCCCTCCTTCGACCGAGACAGCGCCTCGTCAAGCCGCTCACTGGACTCCGGGTCGTAAGGCTCGAACTCCGCCCTATTCCAGTACGAGTCGAAGATCCCCTCAAACTTGTCCAGCAGACGCGGGGTTGTAACCGAGGACAGCCGGACGTTCCACTCCAAGCCATCCAGCAGCGCGGCTCGCGAGAGGTTGGAACTGCCGACATATGCCGTGTCGAATCCAGTGTTGCGACGCAGCAACCACGCCTTGGCATGCAAGCGAGTGGAGTTCTGCTCGTAACTGATTCGCACCTGTGCTCCGAAGTTGCGCACAGGCCGATCCAACGCCCGCCGTTCGGTAGCACCCATGTAGGTGGTAGTGATGACGCGCAAGGGGACTCCTCGACGCGCCAACTCAGCGAGCGGGCGCTCTAGGATACGCAGCCCAGACCACTTCACGAAGGCGCACAACAGATCGACACGATCCGCGCTCGCGAGCTCGGCCGCCAACTCGTGGGCAAGGTTCGGGTCCTCATGAGCATTCGTCAGCAGGGCCGCCTCTGACAACGAGGTCGATGGGCGTACCGGCGGAACAGAGCCAGGGCCCGCCTCGATGATCGACAACAGTCGACGCGGGCCGTTCTCAAGAACTTGTGGATCAGCCAGGAGTCTCAGGACGCGATTGGCGAGTTCAACCTGCTCCTCAGGGGACTTGAGCGACGCAAGTGTGTCAGCCGCTACCTGGCCGACAAAACGGCCAAGCGTATGCGCGACGTCTCCCTGATCAACTTGGCCGATGTCAACCAAGTGACCGGAGGCCCGCCATCCGGTTACACGCTCAGCGAGCTGACGAGTGAGTAGCGCGTCATACAGCCCGAGGACGGGAGTGTCATCCACAGAAACATGCCTCCATGTTCTTCCCTGCCAGGTAGCACCTTTTTGATCAGCAAGCACCAAATCGCCCTGGTAGAGGCATGCAAGACCTCAGTTCGTCGTTCCAGTACGACTGTTGTGCAACGCCTGGATCGCTTGGTTACCAGGTGTTGCTGTCCGGTGTCTACTGGAGAGGCAATGGCATGACCTGCACGTCTACGTTCGATCTTGTTAGCCAGTCTTCGACAACTTACTGTGAGCAACGTGTTCAGTTACGCCCGCCAGCCATCAATAATAACGGTATCATGCCCATACTGCCGCATCTGCACAGATTGGTGGACATATGGAACCATCTGTCTTCAGCCTCCGCATCACCGGACGCCACGCTGACGAAGAACTTAGGTCGCTCTACGAGTGGCTACTGGGCGAGCAGAACCTTCGGCGCGATATTGACATACGCTTGACCTATAAGGAGCCAGCCCCAGGAGAGATGGGAGACACACTCGACTTTATTTCATTACTTGTGACGAGTGCCTTAGCATGGCCAGGTTTCACGGCGGCATTGGCGCAATGGCGACAAACGCGTCGAAATCGACCAAAGATCACGATTGAGCGAGGTGATACTACGATCACCCTATCGGACGCAGATACTGACCTTGTCGTGAATATTCTAGATGCGGTTAAGGATCACGATTGAAGCTTCCCAACCCCCTGACTTCTCGCGTAGTACTAGTTGGTACCAGTCAGTACAACCATCTTCCTCCACTACCAGCAGTCGCTAATAATCTCAGGACGATCGGCAAGCTCCTAAGCACTGATGACCTGTGGGGCCTACCCAGTCAGCATTGCATAACAGTCCATAATCCGAGCCATCCCGATGAGATACTTGACCCCCTATGGGCAGCAGCCGAAGAGGCACGCGATACGCTCATCATATACTATGCCGGCCATGGTCAAATATACGGAAATGAGTCGGAGTTGCATCTAACTCTCGTCAATTCCGAGAGAGGGAGGGATTACAAAGCGGTGCGCTACGAGTATGTCCGTGCAGCACTGCGACACAGTCGAGCAAGATGCAGAATCGCGATCCTGGATTGCTGCTATAGTGGACGTGCATTAGGTACGCTGAATGGAAGCGACGACGCCACGGAAACGCTTGCCAATAGTGCGGACTTAGGCGGAACTTATCTTATGGCGGCCAGCGGAGAAAATAGAACCGCTTCTGCCGAGGGAGCCGAAAGTTACACTGCTTTCACTGGCGAGTTAATTCGAGTTATTCGTGACGGGATTCCGGATCAGCCAGAACATCTCGAACTAGAGGCCATTTTTAGATGTGCCCGAGATGCGCTTAGGGACAAGAATCTCCCCATCCCTCAGAGCCGCGGATCCGATTACGCCGGCAACGTGGCCCTGTTCCGGAACAGAGCGCATAGTAGCCACCAAGTCGACACGTTCACAGAAAATTACGGAGCGATCCCTGGAATCTCTATAGGTACACTTTTCCCAAACCGTCAAGCCCTTCACGATGCTGGAGTTCATCGTCCATTACAGGCAGGAATATGCGGTACTGCTAGGCGAGGTGGAGCAGAGTCCATTGTAGTATCAGGTGGCTACAAAGACGATGAAGATTATGGTGAAGTAATTATCTACACTGGGCACGGCGGAAGAGATCCCGACAGTCGGACTCAAGTACGGGACCAGTCGCCAGAAGATCCCGGTAATGCTGCACTAATCAAGAGTATAACAACGCAGCTGCCCGTTCGCGTCATCCGAGGGTCTCGCGGAGATAGTAGGTTTTCACCTGAGGCGGGATTCAGTTACGACGGACTGTTCCTCGTCAAGGAGTACTGGCTCAAACCCAGCCATGATGGTCCTATCGTTCTACAGTTCCGACTTGAACAGTTTGGTGATCGCGATGAGCAGAGGCATCGATATCGTCGAGGCCGTGAACTAGCGTCTGGCCGCTGGGAGCAAGTGGCGCCTGGCATCTACTCCGACCGCCATCTGGCAAATGACCTGAAGCAGCTCTATAGCTATGCCTGCCAGATTTGTGAGACAGTACTTGAGATTCCAGGCGGGATACGCTTCGCCTCTGTGGCACACATTCGTGGGCTGGAGTTACCTCATAGCGGACCTGACACTCTTAGTAACATGCTATGCCTGTGCCCGAATCATCAGGCCTTATTCAAGTTCGGCAGTATCACGATCGAGGATGATCTGAGAGTTATCGACCAGACGGATGGCGAGGAGATCGGCGTACTGTTAGTCAGGCATGATATTGACCTTGAGCATATTCGGTACCATCGCGAGCATCACAAGTTTGGCCACCAGAAATTACGCGATCAGCTCAGCTGACCGTGCACGAACCGTGGCCGGGCAAGTTGGAGTGCCTTGTACGGCACCGCGTGAAGCGTATTGCCATCTCGGGGGACGGGCGGCTGATGGCGGGGCGGAGACAGCGGCAAGCTGTCATTTCGTATGATCGCCATCTGAGGTGGTGACTTCGCAGGGAAGTCGTCGTTCTAACCACATGGGTCTGGGCGCGCTGGCCGGTCTCGGCATCGTCGGCGTAACTGGCGACGGGAACAACCTCGAGATCTCCTGGGAGGAACTCGGCCTACGACTCGTCCTCACTGTGTTGATCATTGTTGGTCGTTCGGTCGGTCATTCACTCGGATAAAGTTGGCCACTCTTGACCAGGGCTCCGGCGTTCTCGCGTTTTGTCTGGTTTGATCACGTGAGGCCGAGGGTTACGAGGCAGCGGGCGGGGTCTTGGGCATGGCGGCGGTTGGCCTGGGCGATGTTGGTCCAGCCGCAGAGCTTCAAGACTCCGATGGCCAGATTGCGCAGGGCTGCCATGACGGCGGGCCCCGACCCGGTGCGGACCTGGGAGAGGTCCTCGCGGTAGGTGACGTCGCGGACGTGGTGCAGGGCTTCGATCTGCCGGTGCGCGCGGATCCATCCGGCCGGTTCCCCGGGGCGGGCCTGGTGTGCGTCCAGACCGGTCACGGCGTAGACGGTGACGCTCTTCCACCGTCCGCCCGAGCGGGGCCGGACCTTGCGGGTGATGCGGATGGCCTGGGCGGCGTGCGGGAACAACAGCCCCGCGGCCACCGAGCAGACCTTGATCGAGCGTTTCCCGGTACGGCCGTGCCCGTGGACGGTCTCGGTGTGACCGACCTCGACCTGCCGCCAGGGCAGGGCTTTGAGCTGCTTGTACAAGGCGGGCTGGTTCTTTTTCACGGTGAGGATGTAGTGCGCGTTCTTCTGCTCGACCAGGAAGACGGCATGCTCGCGCCGGGTGTGCAGGGCATCGGCCGTGACCACCGCGCCGGCCAGGTCCAGCGGTTCCGGCAGCGGCGCGAACGCCGCCGGCTCGTTGCTCTTGCCATCGACCTCGACCTGCCCCAGGACCGCCGAGGTACGGCTGTCGGTCACCGCGAGCAGATGAACGGCCCGGCCGGAGCCGGTGTGGTGCCGGGTGCCGCGCAACGCCTTGCCATCGACCGCCAGGCACCGCCGCTGCCGGCGGATCGTGCGCCCGGCGGCCCGCACTGCTTGGGTCCGGGCCGCGGCCAGGTCGTTCAGCCAGGTGCCGGCCGCGGCGGCGAACGCCGCGGCGTC
>NZ_JBFATZ010000008.1:76006-364196 GCF_040678635.1 Thermopolyspora sp. NPDC052614 | reverse complement strand
CGCCTGCGGAGGGACCGTAAGACCCGCCGCCTAGCGGAGGGCAGGACCCGGTGAAACAGGAAGCCACAGAAGTGCCGCACACGCGGCACAGGCTGAACCCCGGCCTTCAAGCCGGGGAGCGCGTCAATGCGACTGCTCGGCGGAGATGCGGCCGCGGTCGGGGGTGGCCGTGCGGGCCGTGCTGGCGGGTGGATCGGCCGGTCGGCGCCAGTGCCAGTCAGAGACCGCCTGGTAGGCGGCGACCACCGACAGCAGTCGCTCCTCGCCGTACGGCAGGCCGCCGAGAATTGTGCCGATGGGGCGGCCGTCGGTGGTGAATCCGATTGGGAAGCCGATCTCCGGCAGGCCGATCGCGTCGAATGGCGTCGGCGACGTCTGCACCACCACATCGCACTTGCCGAACGTCTGGAACAGCACCCGTTCCAGCAGAAGCAGCTTGGCGCGCTGCCCGGTGACGTACTCGCCCGGCCGAAGCTCCTGGACCTGAGCCCGAGGAGTAGAGTCCCTACGCACGGCAGGCGATTGAGCCGGTTGTACGGCAAATACGCCGTGAAGTATTCGACCAGGACGTTATGGACGTTAAACATTTGAGATAAGTAGCTCCCCTCTGGATGGTGATGTCCCATTCTTGAGCGGCCCCAACTTGGCTTCAGCAAGGAGTAAAATCCCGCATCTGAAGGGGTACCGGTTCAAGCGCGAAGGGGTGGGGATGACAAGTGTCGATCTTGACCCGGCCAGTCATCCAAAAAAGCCGGTTCGTGACGTTTTGAAGTATCTTGTGGCAGAAGGGTGGACTCTCCGAAAAGGAGGGCACTGGGGAAAGTTGTATGTCCATGTCTCGACGGAGGGTGTACGGCGATCCCCGTCAGTGGCACGCCTCGGGTTCCCGACAGGCATGCACGAGACATCCTGTCCAAGGCGCGACGATGCCCCTTGCCGGAGGGGGATCCTCGTCGCAGCTTGACCGGCCTTAATCGCAATTTGGAAGTAGGAGACTGTTGACGTTTGTCAACAGGTGCCGCAAGCTAGTTGTAGTGTGACAGAGGAGGGGGGTCGAGGTGGAGTACGAGATGACCTTCGTCGTCACCGGCGCTGATGTTGATGACGATCAAGCGGTGGCCGCTCTCATGGAGCATCACGATGCCATGCTTTTCCGAGGAGCCGGCGTTGATTTGCTCTCTATTGTCATCGATGGGAAGAGTGCAGTAGATGCGGCCCGCAATGCGTACATCGCAGCCAAGCTTCACGTTCCCGAGATCGTCTTTGTTCGTCTGGATCGTGACCTGGTTGGAGTGCCGGAAATCGCTGAGCGTACAGGAAGGACTCGTCAGAATATCGCTCAGTTGATCGCGGGAGAGCGGCGCAGTGACGTTCCACGCTTTCCTCCGGCCGAAGGAGTCGTAGGTCGTGCCAGGGTGTGGCTCTGGTCTGAGGTAAGCGCCTGGCTCAAGCATATTGGCATTGACGATGGGCTCGCCCGCCCCGACCGAGATGAAATGAACGAGATCGACTACTGGCTGAGAAAGGGCGATCTTCGAACGTTACGGCTTGTCGAAGGGGATCAACCGGCGCAAGTGAGCACCGTCGGCCACGGCTTCAGTATGGCTTTATGACGGACGCTGCCAATGGGTCACGGCATCGCCTTTCACCATGGGGCACGGGATCCGGCCATTCCGGGGCGTGTCCGCGAGCGACGCGGACGGCACGGACCGGTTGCGCGTGAGGGTCCTGTAATGAGTGCGAAACGGTCCTGTGCGGGCCGGGCGGTCGCCTCGATGATGACGGGTATCCGGGCGGTCGGAAGCTGATCTCGCTGGTTGAGTCAGGGCTGTCCGGAGACGAGGAGGCCGGATGCCCATGCTCACTGGGGACTCACTGCGGTCGGTGCGGACCATCGCCGAACTGTTCCAGCGGACGGCGCGGGAGCATCGTGACCGGGTCGCGTTGCGCGATTCGGTCGGCACGGTGGAGCTGACCTGGGGGCAGTACGCCGAGCGGGTGGAGCGCATCGCCGGGGGGCTGGCCGCGCTGGGCGTGCGGCGCGGGGACACCGTGGCGATCATGCTGACCAACCGGCCCGAGTTTCATCTCGTGGATACGGCGGTGCTGCATTTGGGGGCCACGCCGTTCTCGGTTTACAACGCCAGTCCGGTGGCGCAGATCGCCCATGTGTTCGAGAACGCGGGCAATCGGGTTGTCGTGACCGAGCGGCAGTGGGTGTCGACGATCCGGGACGTGGGCGGGGCGGTGGAGCACATCGTCTGCGTGGACGGCGCGGTGGACGGCGCGGTGGAGGGCGCGCTGTCGTTGGCGGACGTGGAGGCGGAGCGGCCCGACGGGTTCGACTTCGAGGCGGCGTGGCGGGCGGTGCGGCCCGAGGATCTGGTCACGCTCATCTACACGTCGGGGACGACCGGGCCGTCCAAGGGCGTCGAGCTGGAGCACCGGGCGATGGTCGCGTGTCTGCGTAGTGGGCTGGACCTGCCGTTTGTGGCGGCTGGTGCCGAGGTGGGGCGGCTGGTGTCCTACCTGCCTGACGCGCACGTGGCGAATCGGTGGTTCAGCCACTACATGGCGATGGCCGGCGGATCCTCGATCACCACTGTGGCGGATATGAAGACGCTGGCCGGGGTGTTGCCGGACGTGCGGCCGACGATCTTTCTCGGTGTGCCGGCCTTCTGGTACAAGATGCAGGCCGCGATCGGCCAGATGATCGCCGCGCAGAGCGGGCCGGGCCGCGACCAGATCGAGTCGGCGCTCGCCGTCGGCCGGGAGGTCATGGAGCTGCAGACCACCGGACGTCCGGTTCCGGCGGAGCTCGCGGCGCGGTATGACCTCGCCGACCGGACGGTTCTCAAGGGACTGCGGGCGCGGATTGGTCTGGACGAGGCCGCGGCGACCATCACCGGCGCCGCGCCGATCGCCCCCGATGTCGTGCGTTTCTTTTACACCCTGGGGATCCGGCTCTGCGAAGGGTGGGGCATGTCGGAGACGAGCGCCGCCGGGGCGATCAACCTGCCGGAGTCGATCCGGCCGGGGACGGTCGGGACGATCATGCGCGACCTGGAGGTACGGCTCGCCGACGACGGCGAGTTGCTGCTCCGGGGGCCGATGCTGATGCGGGGGTACCGCAGGGAGCCGGGCAAGACCGCCGAGGCGATCGACGCCGAGGGATGGCTGCACACCGGCGACGTCGGCGTCATCGCGCCCGACGGGTTCATCACGATTGTGGACCGCAAGAAGGAGCTGATCATCAACTCCTCGGGCAAGAACATGTCGCCGGCGAACATCGAGAACGCCGTGCTGGTCTCCTGCCCGCTGGCCGCCTCCGTGGTCGCGGTGGGGGACCGGCGGCCGTACGTGGTCGCGCTGATCGCTCTCGACGCCGTCGCCGCGCGGGAGTTCGCCAAGTCGCGGGGGCTGATCGGCGACCAGGCCGCCGACCAGGGCATCGCCGAGCTCGCGGGGCTGCCCGAGGTCCACGAGGCCGTCGAGGCGGGCGTGGCGCGGGCGAACGCGATGTTGTCCCGGGTGGAGCAGATCAAGTACTTCCGCATCCTGCCCGTCACGTGGGCACCGGGCGGGGATGAGCTCACGCCGACGAACAAGCTGCGGCGGCAGGCGATCGCGACCAAGTACGCGGACGAGATTGAGGCTCTCTACCTGCACAAGGTCGCCCCGGCGGGGTGATGTCGTTTATTCGGCGGCAGGCGGCCCCCCGTTCGCCAGCCGGTACGCGCCTGGGGAAAGCCCGGTCCAGCGGCGGAAGGCGCGGCGGAAAGCGCTGGCCTCGGAGAAGCCGAGGCGCCTGGCCAAGTCGGTGATGGACTCCTCGCCGCGGGACAGGCTCGCCACGGCCGCGTCCCGTAGAAGGTCCTCCTTGATCTGGCCGATCGAGGTCTGTTCGGCCCGCAGCATCCTGCGTAGGTGCTGGGTGCTCACGCCGAGCCGTGCGGCGATGTCGTCGGGCGTCGGCCAGGATCCTCGCAGGCCGCGTCGCAGGATGCTGCGTACCTGGTCCGCCGTGGACGAGCCGTAGTCGCGGGTGGCCAGCCAGACGTTCGGCGCGTCCCTGAGGAAACGGGCGAGATCGTCTTCGTCGCGGATCAGGGGCGCGCCCAGCAGTCGGCGGTCGAAGACCAGGACGAGCCGCTCGGCCTCGAACACCGGGTGAAGTCCGAAGACGATCTCGTAGTCCGCGGCGTACGGCGGCGCCGGCCAGGGCAGCCGCAGCTCGCACAGCCTGACGCGCCGTCCGATGAGCCACCCCAGCATGCGGTGGATCAGCGTGGCGATGATCTCCGCGGCCAGGTGATCGGGATCGTCCAGCGGGTCGATGTCGATGTCGACCTCGACGAGCGTCTCGCCGACCGTCACGCGCAGCCGCGGCATGCCGGGGACGACCCCGCCGGCGTCGGCCAGCCGCCGCAGCGCCGCGTGGAGGTCGGGCACGTGGATCAGCGAGCGCATCACGAGCTTCATGGTGCCCAGCGGGGCGGGCGGGCCCAGCCCGAACAGCTCGTCCCCGGTCAGGGTCCACAGCTCCTGGGTGAGCTTCGCCACCTGGCCGATCGTCACGCCGGTGCCGCGCGGCAGGCCCGAGGCGTCGGTGGGGATGCCCGTCCGGCGCAGTATGGCGGTCACGTCGAGGCCGCGCCGCTCCGCGACCCGCACCAGCCGCCGGGCCACGTTACCCGGCAGACCCGCCCTACGCACGGGCTCACGATAACCCGCTCGCGTCAGGGGGCGGAGTGGCCCGGGGCTTTCGGGGGGCGCTCGGTTGCGCTGCCAGCGACACAAGGGAAAGGCAGGGCGTTACCCGTGGAAAATGGTGGCTTTTGGGAGGCAGTGGATCGCCATCTCGTTCGGTACGGCGCGGCCTTCACGCCGCGGATCATCGAGCGGGCCGAAGGGTCCTACGTGTACGACGATCAGGGCAACGCGATCCTCGACTTCACCTCGGGGCAGATGAGCGCGGTGCTCGGGCACGCCCATCCCGACATCGTCGCGGCGGTCACCCGGGCGGTGTCGAACCTCGACCACCTGTTCAGCGGGATGCTCAGCCGTCCCGTGGTGGAGTTCGCCGAGCGGCTGACGGGCACGCTGCCGCCCACGCTGTCGAAGGTGTTCCTGCTCACCACCGGCGCGGAGTCGAACGAGGCCGCGATCAAGATGGCGAAGCTGTACACCGGCGGGTACGAGATCGTGTCCTTCGACCGGTCGTGGCACGGCATGACCTCGGGAGCCGCCGCCGCGACGTACTCGGCGGGGCGGCGCGGCTACGGTCCGCCGATACCGGGGAACATGACGTTGCCGACGCCCAACGCCTACCGCTCGCCGTTCCGGCGCGCGGACGGCTCCTACGACTGGGAGGCGGAGCTCGACTACGGGTTCGAGCTGATCGACCGGCAGTCGGCGGGCGCTCTCGCGGCGGTGCTGGTCGAGCCGATCCTGTCCTCCGGCGGCATCATCGACCCGCCCGCCGGGTACCTCGCCGCCCTGAAGCGCAAATGCGAGGAGCGCGGCATGCTGCTCATCGCCGACGAGGCGCAGACCGGCATCGGCCGTACCGGGGCAATGTACGCCTTCGAGCGTGACGGCATCGTGCCGGACATCCTCACCCTGTCCAAGACGCTCGGGGCGGGGCTGCCCGTGGCGGCCGTGGTCACGAGCGAGGAGATCGAGGAGGTCTGCCACTCGCGGGGCTTCCTCTTCTTCACCACGCATGTGTCCGATCCGCTCGCCGCGCTCGTCGGCTCGACGGTGCTGCAGGTGGTCGAGCGGGACGGGCTCGTCAAGCGCGCCGCCGTACTCGGGGCTCGGCTGCGGGAGCGGCTGCTTGAGCTGCAGCGGCGGTACGAGGTCGTCGGCGACGTGCGCGGCAGGGGGCTGCTGCAGGGCATCGAGCTGGTGAGCGATCGGGAGACGAAGCAGCCCGCCGAGAAGCTCGGGCAGGCCGTCACCGCGGCGTGTTTGCGGCGCGGCCTGCATATGAACATCGTGCAGCTTCCCGGTATGGGTGGGATCTTCCGCATCGCGCCTCCGCTGACGCTCGGCGACGACGAACTGGACCGGGGGATGGACATCCTCGACGAGGCGCTCGCCGAGTCGCTGTGAAAGTCAGGTCCCGCCCGATATCACGGGCCGGGTATGGCAACTTTTAACAACTTTCAGAAAGTCTGAGGCGACCCCCTCTCCTCGTGCGTATCCCCGGTCAGCACAGTCGCAAGCTGACCGGTCACGCCACCGTCCGCCCCGGATCAAGCCGCCTGAAGGGGTGTCGGGCCCACTTCAGCATCCAGGGCGTGGACCGGTAGACGAGGAGATTCTCTTGAAGAGGCACCACAGACGGTCCCACCTGAGCTTGAGAACGGCTGCGGCCATGACGGCCCTGTTCGTCACGAGTACCGGCCTGGGCGCGCTGACGCCGGCACAGGCCGCGACCGGTCCCGGTAGGGGCGCTCAAACCATCGTGTGTCCGTCGGTAGGGAACAGGTTGGGAGAGGTGCCCGCCGCGGCTCAGGCGGAGGTGACGAGGAACCTCGCGCAGTTGGAGAACCAGGTCGCCGAGGCGAATCGGCGGCTGGCGAACTCGGCTGGGCAGGGCGGTCCCAACTTCGTGCAGAACGCCATCCTCGGGCCGCTGCGTGACAAGCGCGCCGCCGCCATACAGCGGATCGTCATCGCCATCGGCCGCGCCGGAGGCGCTCAGCCGCAAGGACTGGACGGGCTGGCCACCTGCAATCTCGTCGGCGGCAACGGCCAGGGCCAGGGGAACGGCCAAGGCCAGGGCAATGGTCAGGGCCAGGGCAACGGCAACGGCCAAGGCCAGGGCAACGGCCAGGGCGACGGGCAAAACCAGGGGAACGGCCAGGACCAAGGCAACGGTCAGGGCAACGGCAACGGCCAGGGCCAGGGCAACGGACAGGGACAGGGCCAGGGTCAGGGCAATGGTCAGGGCCAGGGGAACGGCCAGACCATCGTGTGCCCGCCGGTGGCCGACCAGCTCGGGCAGGTCCCGGCCAGGGCGCAGAACGAGGTGAACCGCAACCTCGCCCTGCTTGACCAGCAGGTCGCCGAGGCGAACCGGCGTCTGGCGAACTCGGCTGGGCAGGGTGGCCCCAACTTCGTGCAGAACGCCATCCTGGGGCCGCTGCGGGCCAAGCGCATCGCCACCCTTGGCCGGATCTCCATCGCCATCGCCCGCGCCGGAGGCGCTCGGCCGCAGGGCCTGAACCAGCTCGCCACCTGCGAGCTGGGCAACGGCAACGGCCAGGGCAACAACAACGGCAACAACGGGAACAACAACGGAAACGGCCAGGGCAACAACAACAACGGCCAGGGCAACGGCAACAACAACGGGAACAACGGCAACAACAACGGCGCCGGCCAGGCGACCGGCCCGGTGCCCGAGGACTTCGTCGACATCCGCAGCGTACGCCCGAACCTGGTGCGCCCGCGTCTCCAGCAGAACGCCTCCAGGGGCACCTTCACCTCTCGCTGCGGCCGCAACGAGAACCGCCACTTCAACTCCGACAACGTCATCGTCGCCCCGGGCGTGAGCAACGGCGCCCACCACGTGCACGACTACGTCGGCAACCTCGACACCAGCGGCCAGTCGACCAACGAGAGCCTGGACGCGGCCGGCACCACCTGCACCAACGGCGACAAGTCCGCGTACTTCTGGCCGGTCCTGCGCGTGATCGGCACGCGGGAGTCCGACGCGAACCAGCCGGGCGGCGGTCTCGACGGCAACGTCGGCAGGATCCTCCGGCCGACCTCGGTCACGCTGACCTTCCGCGGTAACGCGACCTCCAAGGTGGTGGATGCGCCGAAGTTCCTGCGCATCATCACCGGCGACGCGAAGTCGTTCACGAACGGCACCGCGAACGCCAACGCCTCGTGGACCTGCACCGGCTTCGAGAACCGGCGGCTTGAAGACAAGTACCCCCTCTGCCCGCGCGGCAGCCAGGTGGTCCGCATCTTCGAGTTCCAGAGCTGCTGGGACGGCGTCAACACCGACAGCGCCAACCACCGCACCCACGTGACGTTCACCCAGGCCGACGGGAGCTGCCCGCAGGGCTTCAAGGCGATCCCGGCGCTTGAGCAGCGCATCACCTACTCGGTGCCGTCCGGCCCGTCCTTCGCCGTGGACAGCTTCCCGGAGCAGTTGCACAAGCCGGTCACCGACCACTCCGACTTCATCAACGTGATGCCGGAGCAGCTGATGCGCCAGGCCGTTAACTGCATCAACACCGGCAGGCGCTGCGGCTGACAAAGCCAACCCCCTCCGCCCCCAACCTGACGGGCGCGGCCTCTCGTGACGGGGCCGCGCCCGTCAGCATGTCCGCCCCCCGAGCCGGAAACGTGCCCGGCGGCGGGCTCAGGCGCGGGTGGCGGTGTCGTCGGCGGGCGCGGGCCGGCGGCTGCGGGTGGCGTGGAGGGAGGCCAGGAGCTGGAGGCGCTCGGCGTCCGGCGTACCGGGCTCGGCCGTGTAGACGAGCAGGAACGGGCCGGGGTTGCCGGGCAGCGGATAGGTGTCCCAGTCGAGGGTGATGTCGCCGACGCGCGGGTGCCGGAACGGCTTCCTCCCGTGGACGGTCTCCTTCACGTCGTGTCGGGCCCACAGCCGCCGAAACTCCGCGCTGTGGATGCTGAGCTCGCCGATGATCGTGGTGGCGCGGGGGTGGGTGGGGTCGGTGGCGACGGCCGCGCGGAGCATGCTCGCGCTGACCGGCACGGTCGCGGCGCCCGCCGCGATGGCCACCGCCACCGCTTCCCCCACCGCCCCCACCAGTTCGCCCACCGCTTCTCCCACCGTTTCCCCCTCTCCGTCGTCCGGCACGGCCGTCGTCCCCCAACCGGACGATGATCCCTTCTACGCCGTGCCGGCCGGGCTGGGCTCGGTGCGCGACGGCACGGTGCTGCGGTCGCGGAGCCTGTCGGCCGACGCCCTCGCGGTGCCGGCTCCGGCTCGGGTCTGGCAACTGCTGTACAAGACCCGCGACAACGCGGGGCGGCCCACGGCGACGGTCGGCACCCTGCTCGTGCCCACCGCCCCGTGGACCGGCAAGGGCCCCCGGCCCCTGCTGTCGTACCAAACCCCAGAGGACGGCCTGGCCACCTTCTGCGCGCCGTCCTATCTGCTCCGGGCGGGCTCGGTGCCCGTCGGCCCGACCGCGATCGCCTTCGACCGGCAGCAGGTCGCGGACGCGGTACGGCGCGGCTGGTCGGTGATGGTGCCCGACTACGAGGGGCCGAAATCGGAGTTCATGGGCGGCGACGCGGCCGCGCACGGAATCCTCGACGGCATCCGCGCGGCCCGGTCCTTCAAACCGGCGGGCGTGGCCCGCAACGCCCCCGTCGGCCTGTGGGGCTACTCCGGAGGCGGCTTCGCCACCGCCGCGGCCGCCCAGCGGCACGCCAGGTTCGCCCCGGAACTGAAGATCAGCGGCATCGCCATCGGCGGCGTCATCGCCGACCTGAACGCCGCCCTGGCCGCCATCAGCGGCCAGCAGATCTCCGGCTGGCTGCCGTTCGGGTTCGCCACCTTCCGCCACACCTTCCCGAAGGCCAACACCGACCGGTACATCAACGAGCAGGCGCGGGCCTACGCCGACCGGGCCGAGCACGGCTGCTCCGGCGCGGCCGTCGCCGCCGGGCCCTACAACGCGACGCTGGAGCAGTTCGAGGCGTGGCCGGGCTCGCTGCGGACCGGCCGCTTCCGCGCCTTCGCGTACGGCATCAGCCCGATCGGCTTCGGCGGCACGCCGATCGCGCCCGTGTACATGTACCACGGCACGGCCGACGAGCTCCTGCCGGTCGAGGCCGCTCGCCGGCTGGCGGCGAAGTACCGCGCCAAGGGCGCCGACATCGCGCTGGTCGAACACGAGGGCAAGACCCACTCGGCCGAGCAGTCGTACGGAGTCTCGGGAACCGTCGAGTTCCTCACCGAACGCTTCTCGGCGCCGGGGCGGAGTGGCAAGCACGGCCGGGCGTGACCAGGGGCCACGCCAAAGGGGCCAAAGGGAAGGTCATCATCCGGCCCTGAGCACAGGGGCAGGGATGCTTCAGCGGTGGTGACCACCCGGCCGCCGGAGCCCTTCCTCGCGACGCAGCGCCGCGAGGAAGGGCTCAGCGCGTCGGACTCGGGTCCGCGGTGATGTCCTGGCTGCCGAGGACGTTGAGCAGGGCGAGTTTCTCGGCCGAGTCGCTGCCGACCGGCGGGGTGAACCAGAGCAGGCGCTGGGTGCCGTCCTCGCTCAGCAGGCTGAGGCAGTCAAGCTCGATGACGCCCAGTTCCGGATGCATGAGGCGCTTGCGGTCCTTGCGTCGTACGGCCACCTCCTGATGCGCCCATAGGTCGGCGAACTCGGCGCTGGACGACAGCAGCGTGTCGATGAGGGTGGTTACCTCCTCGTCGCCGCCCCGGCGTCCCGATACGGCGCGCAGGTCGGCGACGAAGACGCGGGACTGGTGGTCGTGCTCGTCCGGGTGGTAGCGCGAGCGGGCCTCCGGGTCGGTGAACCACCGGTAGACGAAGCTGGCCTCGTGGCCCTTCGCCGTGCCGATCGGTCCGAGGAGCGCGGTGGCCAGGCGGTTCTGGACGAGCGTGGCGTGCAGGTCGGTGATCACGGCCGCCGGCGTCGTGGGCAGCCGTCCCAGCAGGTCCAGCATGCCCGGATGCACGTGCGCCGACAGGCCGTGCGGCGGCGGGACCGGGCGGCCCGCCAGGAGGAACAGATGCGACCGCTCGTCCGCGGTCAGCCGGAGCGCGCGGGCGAGCGCCGCCACCATCTGCTCCGACGGCTGCGCGCCCCGCCCCTGCTCAAGCTGGTTGTAGTAGTCGGTCGAGGCCCCGGCCAGCATCGCCACCTCGTCCCGGCGCAGCCCGGGCACCCGGCGTCGCGTCCCCGCCGGCAGTCCCACCTCGCCGGGCTGGATGCGGTCCCGCCGCGACCTCAGGAACTCGCCGAACTCACGCAGATCCATGGGCGCCATTGTCCGTCGCCGCCGCGAGCGGAGACAGGCGACGTCATCCCCACCATGCGCGATCCCCATTTTGTGAGATCCCCACCGTGCGCGATTCCGGGGCGCTCGGCCGGTTCTCAGCAGTTTCTCAGGCGTTTTTTATGGCACTTTTCGCCAAGGTTTATGACTATGGGGCGATGGAGCACGTGCCGCGGGAGGCCGGTGCGGCCGAAGCTCAGGGGGCCGTGGCCTGGAGGTCTCGGTGGGTTCTCGCCGGGGGCGTCGCCCTCGTCGTCGTGGCGGTGCTGGCGTACCTGATGGGCGGTGGCGGGAGCGGTGGCCAGGCCGCCGCGCCCACCGTGAGCCCGACGCCGACGCCCAGCGCCACGAAGCTCACCACGACCGAGGTCTATCAGAAGGTCGGGCCGTCGGTGGTGACCGTCCAGGCCGGGCGGTCGCTCGGCACCGGGGTGATCGCGTCCGAGGACGGGACGGTCATCACGGCGCACCACGTCATCAAGGGCGCCAAGGAGATCAACCTGACGTTCGCCGACGGAACCAAGGCGAAGGCCGCCGTGGCGTCGGCGAATCCCAAGCTCGACGTCGCGATGCTCAAACCCGCGAAGCTGCCGGAGATCGTCGTC
This sequence comes from Thermopolyspora sp. NPDC052614, assembly GCF_040678635.1. Classification (NCBI taxonomy): domain Bacteria; kingdom Bacillati; phylum Actinomycetota; class Actinomycetes; order Streptosporangiales; family Streptosporangiaceae; genus Thermopolyspora; species Thermopolyspora sp. NPDC052614. The sequence continues at coordinate 352,581 of NZ_JBFATZ010000008.1, read as the reverse complement.
CCCGCGACGCTCGGCGGCGGCGCGGAGGTGGGCGCCCCCGTGGTGGCCATCGGCAACCCGCTGGGCCTCACGCACAGCGTCTCCACCGGCGTGGTGTCGGGGCTCAACCGGAAGGCCGTGGACGGCGGGCCGAGCGGGCTCATCCAGTTCGACGCCGCCGCCAACCCGGGGAGCTCCGGCGGTCCCCTCCTCGACGCCGACGGCCTGGTCATCGGGATCGTCGTCTCCATAGCGGACCCGGGAGGCGACGACGCGTTCGCCGGGATCGCGTTCGCGGTGCCGATCGGCGCGGCCCTGGGCGGCGGCGACGGTGAGGGCCCGCCGGGCGGCGGCCCGCAGATCTGAACCAAGAGCCACGAGCAAGAGCCATGAGAAGGAACACGATGACCCCGATCTCGTCCCCCGCGTCGGCTCACCCGCTCGAACAGGTGCTGTTCGAGGTGAAACGCGTGATCGTCGGGCAGGACCTGCTGCTGGAGCGCATGGCCGTCGCGCTGATCGCCGACGGGCACCTGCTCGTCGAGGGCGTGCCCGGCCTGGCCAAGACGCTCGCGGTGCGGTCGCTGGCCGCCGCGATCGACGGGAGCTTCCAGCGGGTCCAGTTCACCCCCGACCTGGTGCCGGCCGACCTCGTCGGCACGCGCGTCTACCACCAGCACTCCGGGGAGTTCAAGACCGAGCTCGGCCCGGTGTTCGCGAACCTGCTGCTCGCCGACGAGATCAACCGTGCCCCCGCGAAGGTGCAGAGCGCCCTGCTGGAGGTGATGCAGGAGCATCAGGTGACGATCGGCCGCGAGACCTTCCGGGTGCCCGAGCCGTTCCTGGTCATGGCGACGGAGAACCCGATCGAGTCGGAGGGCACCTACCCGCTGCCCGAGGCGCAGGTGGACCGCTTCATGATGAAGGTGCTGGTCGACTATCCGACGCAGCCCGAGGAGCAGGCGATCGTCGCCCGGGCGCTGCGCCCGCCGGAGCCGCCGCAGCCGATGCTGACGACCGACGACCTGATCGCGATGCGGGCCCGCGCCCAGCAGGTGTACGTCGATCCGGCGATCGTCGACTACGCGGTACGGCTCGTCACCGCGACGCGTTCCCCCGCGATGGCCGGGCTCGGCGAGCTCGAACGGTACGTCACCTACGGCGCGAGCCCGCGGGCGTCCATCGCGCTCGTCACGGGCGCGCGGGCGCTGGCGTTCCTGCGCGGACGCGAGTACGTGCTGCCGCACGACCTGGCCGAGCTCGCGCTCGACGTGCTGCGCCACCGCGTCGTGCTGTCGTACGAGGCCCTCGCGGACGACGTGGACGCCGACGCGATCATCAACCGGGTGCTCGGGGCGGTCCGGGCGCCCGAAGTCGTCCTGCAGAGCCGCTGAGCCATGGCCACCGCCACCGAGAGGCTCCTGCTCCGCCTGGAGTGGAAGGTCGTCCGCAGGCTCGACGGCCGGTTGCAGGGTGCGCACCGCACCGTGCACCGCGGCGCCGGGATCGACTTCACCGGGTTGCGCGCGTACGTGGACGGCGACGACGCCCGGCACATCGACTGGAATGTGACCGCCCGGCTGGACGAGCCGTACCTGCGGATGTTCACCGAGGACCGCGAGCTGACGGTGTGGCTCGTGCTCGACCGGTCGGCGTCGATGGCGGCCGGAAGGCCGGGGCGGGGCAAACGCGACGTGCTCGCCGAGCTCACCCTCGTCCTCGCCCGGCTGTTCGGGCGGGGCGGCAACCGCGTCGGCGCGGTGCTGTTCGACACCGGGATGCTGCGCGTCGTGCCGCCCGGCACCTCGCGGCGGCACGTGCTGCGGATCGGCGCCGAGCTGGAGCGCACGTTCGAGGCGCGCGGCGGTGCGACCACCGACCTGGCGGAGATGCTGGACGCGGCCGGGCGGCTCGCGCGCCGCCGCGCGCTCATCGTCGTGCTGTCGGACTTCATCGGCGAGGGCGACTGGGAGCGCTCGATGCGGCGCCTGGCCCGGCGGCACGAGGTGGTCGCCCTGCGGATCGTGGACACGGCCGACGACGTGCTGCCCGAGGCCGGGCTGATCGTCGTCGAGGACGCCGAGACCGGCGAGCAGCTCGTCGTCGATTCCGCCGACCCGCTGCTGCGGGTCCGCTTCCGCGCCGCGGTCGACGAGCGCGAGGCCCGGCTCGCGGCGGGCATGCGCCGGGCCGGGGTGCCCGTCCACCGTGTCGACACCGACCGCGACCTGGCCGAGACGCTCGTCGAGGTCGTCGCCCGGACCGGGGACAGGCCGGCATGACCGGGCGCAAGGAGGTCGTATGACCCTGTCCTCCCCGCTGCTGCTCGTCGTCGGACTGCTCGTGACGGCCGCGCTCGCCTGGGCGGCGGTCGTCTCGGGGCGGCGCCGGAGGGCCGCGCTCGCCGCGGCCGGAGTCGCGGCGCCGGGCGGGCGGCGGGCGCGGCTCGGCGTGGGCCTGACGCTCAGCGGCGTGGCCGTGCTCGCGGTCGCCACCGCCGGGCCGACGGCCATGGTGCCGGTGCCGCGGACCGCCGGGACCGTCATCCTCGCCGTCGACGTCTCCAACAGCATGGGCGCGCAGGACGTCGCGCCCAACCGGCTGGCGGCGGCGCAGCGGGCGGCCCGCGCGTTCGTGGCGGCGCAGCCGGACAGCGTCGACATCGGGGTCGTGGCGTTCGAGCGGGGCGCGCTCACCACCGCGCGGCCCGACGCCGACCACTCGGTCGCGCTCGCGGCCATCAACCGGTTGAAGCTCAGCGGCGGCACGTCGCTGGGGGCGGCGATCATGGCCTCGCTGACGGCGATCACCGGCAGACAGGTGGCGCTCGGCCGGGAGGACGCGCCGCCGCCCGACATCGGCTACTGGCCGTCGGCGACGATCGTGATCCTCTCCGACGGCCAGAACCAGGGGCCGGACGTGGAGCGGGCCGCGATGGTGGCCCAGCGGGCGGGGATCCAGATCCACACCGTGGGGGTCGGGACCGTGGCCGGGGCGACGGTGAAGGTCGATGGCTTCCATCTGCGGACCGCGCTCGACGAGGAGACCCTCACGCTGATCGCGAAGACCACCGGCGGGACGTACCAGCCCGCCTCCGACGCCGCGCGGCTCGATGGGATCGCCGACACGATCGACCTGCGGCTCACCGTGTCCGACGAGCCGCTGCCCCTCGCCGGCGGGCTGATCGGGCTTGCCCTCGCGCTGCTCACCGTGGGGGCGGCGCTCACCGTGCTGCGGTCCGGACGGGTGATTTAGATGTCGTTGTCATGGCCTTGGGCGCTGCTGTCGATTCTGGTCATACCGCTGATCTTCATCATCCGCGCGTGGGCGCTGCGCCGCCGGCGGCGGGCCGCGGTGCGGGTCACCTCGATCGCGCTGGTGCGGGCCGCGCTGCCGGGCCGTACGCGGTGGACGAGGAGGATCCCGGTGGCGCTGTTCGTCGCCGGGCTCGTGCTGCTCTCGATCGGGGCCGCGCGACCGCAGGCGTCGGTGCCGGTGCCGCAGACGTCGGCGACGATCGTGCTCGCGCTCGACACCTCCGGGTCCATGTGCGCCACGGATGTGGACCCCAACCGCCTCACGGCGGCGAAGAAGGCCGCGGTGGAGTTCATCGAGTCGCAGCGGGGCGGGCCGCGCATCGGGCTGGTCACCTTCGCGGGCACCTCGGGCCTGCTCGTCCCGCCCACCGACGACACCGACGCGCTGATCGAGGCGCTGGAGGTGCTCACCGTGGGCCGCGGCACCGCGATCGGGCAGGCCATGCTCACCTCGATCGACGCGATCGCGGAGGTGGATCCGTCGGTGCCCCCCACCGGGGCGAATCCCGGCGGAGGCGGAGCGGGCGGCACCGGCGGCACCGGCGGCTCGGGTGGCAGCGGCGGCACCGGCGGCACTGGAGGCTCGGGCGGCGAGGGCGACTACGCCGCGGCCGCGATCGTCGTGCTCACCGACGGCGCCAACACCCAGGGGGTCGAGCCGCAGACCGCCGCCGAGGAGGCGGCGCTGCGCCGCGTCCGCGTCTTCACCATCGGCTTCGGCACCACGACCCCGGCCCCGATGGTGTGTGACAGCTCCCAGTTCGACAACTACGGCGGATTCGGCGGCGGTGGCGGATTCGGCGGGGGAGGCGGGTTCGGCGGGCGGGGGCGCAACATCCGCGACATCGACGAGCCCACGCTCAAGCGGATCGCCCAGACCACCGGCGGCTCCTACCACCGCGCCGAGAACGCCGACGAGCTCCAGGACGCCCTCGCGTCCCTCCCCGGCAGCTTCACCGTCGTCTACCAGAAGGTCGACACGGCCGCCGCCTTCGCCGCCGCGGGCGGCGTCCTCGTCGCGACGGCCATGTCCCTGTCCCTGTGGTGGAACCGGCCGCGGGTCCCGGCCCGCTGACCGTCAGCCCGCCCGGTACCGCTCGCGCAGCTCGCGCTTGAGGATCTTGCCGGCGGCGGAGATGGGCAGCGCGTCGGTGAAGGAGACGCTGCGCGGGATCTTGTAGTTGGCGATGTGCGGGCGGCAGAAGTCGCGCAGCTCCTCGGCCGTCGCGCTCGCGCCGGGGGCGAGGACGACCACGGCGTGCACGCGCTCGCCCCAGTCCTTGTCCGGTACGCCGATCACGGCGCACTGGGCGACGGCGGGGTGGTTGGTGAGGACGTTCTCGACCTCGATCGAGTAGACGTTCTCCCCGCCGGTGATGATCATGTCCTTGATCCGGTCGGCGACGAACACGTAGCCGTTCTCGTCCATGTATCCGCCGTCGCCGGTGTGCATCCAGCCGTCGCGGAGCGCGGCGGCGGTCTCCTCGGGCTTGTTCCAGTAGCCCAGCATGACGTGGTCGCCGCTGACGGCGATCTCGCCGACGGTGCCGAGGGGCACCTCGGCGCCGGACGGGTTGACGATGCGGACCTCGGCGTGCGCGACGGCGCGGCCCGCGGAGCGCGACCGGACCGGGTCGTCGTGGTCGGTGGGGCTCAGCAGCGTGGCGACCGGGGACAACTCGGTCATCCCGTACGCCTGGGTGAAGGCGGCGTTGGGCAGCCTCTCCCGCGCCTGCCGCAGCGTCTCCTCGGAGATCGGGGAGGCGCCGTACAGCACGCCGTGCAGGCTGGACAGGTCGGCGTCGGCCGCTTCGGGCGAGTTCACCAGCAGGTGGATCATGGTCGGCACCAGGAGGGCGTCGGTGACCCGGTGCCGGGCGATCGCCTCCGCGACCCCGGCCGGGGTGAAGGAGGGCACGATGACGTGCGTGGACGCGGCCAGCAGGCCCATCGCCCAGGCCGCGATGTCGGCGAGGTGGAACATCGGCGCCGCGTGCAGCAGCCGGCCGCCCTTCGAGACCACCGGGAGGGTCGCCAGGGTGCCCATCGCGGAGGTGACCATGTTGCGGTGGCTGAGCATCACGCCCTTGGGCCGGCCCGTCGTGCCGCCGGTGTAGAAGATGCCGTAGAGGTCGTCGTCGTGGCGGCGGGCGTCCTCCACCGGCTCGTGCGCGGCGATCAGCTCCTCGTAGTTCAGCGTGTCGTCGGGCTGCGGGCCGTCGCCGCAGAAGATCACCGTCTTGAGGTCGGGGACCTCCTTGCGCAGCGCGGGCAGCAGGCCGGCGAGCGCGTCGTCCACCAGCAGGACGTCGGTGCGGCAGTCGACGAGCGAGTAGGCCACCTCGGAGGCGCTCCACCGGATGTTCACCGTGTTCGTCACCGCGCCCGCCCACGGGACGGCGAGCAGGAACTCGTGGTAGCGGTCGCTGTTGAGGGCCATGATGCCGACCCGGTCGCCGGGCCGTACGCCGAGGGACCGCAGGGCGTGCGCGAACCGTGCCACGCGGTCGACGCACTCGGCGACGGTGCGGGTTCGGTCGCCGAACACGGTGAGCACGCGCTGAGCGTCCTGCTGGATCGCGCGGTGCAGGAACTGGGTCAGGTACATGGGACACCTCGCGATTCGCGTTGTGAATACACATACGTGTGAGGGTGCTCACATCTTCGGTCTATGCTTCTGTTACGTCAATGGGTACGGAGAGCCAAGTGAAAAGTCATTCGTACGACGGAGGTGCGCGGTGAGGCGAGTCGCACGGCCGGCCGAGGCGGGCGGGCGATGACCGTCGCCGATCGGCCGGCGCGCGGCACCCGGCCGGCCAACCGGCGTGAGCTGATCCTGGCCGCCGCCACCCGGCTGTTCGGGTCGCGCGGCTACGAACGGGTCGGCATCAGCGACGTCGCCGAGGCGGTCGCCGTCGTGCCGTCCGCCCTGTACCGGCACTTCGCGGGCAAGGACGAGCTGCTCGCCGCCGTCATCGGCGACATCGCCGACCGGTTCGCCGCCGAGATCGACGCGCAGACCGACCCCGCCCGGACGCTGGCCGCCGCGGCCACCTTCACGCTGGACCACCGCCCCATCGGCGTGCTGTGGGAGCGCGAGGCGCGATGCCTCCCGGCCGGGACGCAGGACGCCGTCCGCGCCCGGATGCGCCACGCCCGACGGCGGTTCATCCTCGCCGTCCAGGCGGCCCGGCCGCAGATCCCCGAGCACCAGACGGGCCTGGTCGCCGCCGCGGTCCTCGCCGTGCTGCTCGGCCCGTCGTTCCACGCCATCGACCTGCCCCGCCCCGGCTACGACGCGCTGCTCACCGAACTGGCGAACCGCGCGCTCACCACCGAGCTGCCGGACCCGCCGCCCGCCGGGCCCGCCGCGCCGTCCGGGGGCCTGCAGCGGACGACCAAGCGCGAACGCCTCCTCGGCGCGGCCGTCCGGCTCTTCGCCGAGCGCACCTACACCCGCGTCAGCATGGAGGACGTCGCCGAGTCGGTGGGCATGAGCGCGTCCAGCGTCTACAACCACTTCCCCAACAAGGCCGCGATGCTGGTCACCGCCCTGGAGCGGGCGAACGGATACCTCCAGGTCATGCTGGACGACACCCTCGCGAGGGCGCAGGACCCGATCGGCGCGCTGCACGAGATGCTGGCGTGTTACGGCCGGTTCGCCCTCGCGCACCCACACCTGCTCGACCTGCTCATCACCGAGACGCACAACATCCCCCGGGAGCAGGCGGCCCCGCTGCTGCAGGCGCAGCGCGAGTACATCGACGAATGGGTCCACCTGCTGCGGCGGATCCACACCGATCTCGACGCCACCCGCGCCCGGGTCGTGGTCCACGCCGCCCTCACGGTCATCAACGACCTGGCCCGCAGCCCCGGCATCCGCTCCCGACCCGGCATCGACGCCGTGCTGACCGCGGTCTGCCGCCGGGTCCTCGCGATCTGACCCACGGGCCGGACGCCCCCGGACTCCTCCCGGGCCTCCGATTCGGTCGCGTACGCGTCCTCACGATTCGACCCGGGGCGCACACCCCGGGTCGAAGCAGCACCGGCGCGTCAGGAGGACCGCCTCCTCCCGCCGCCGGGCCTCAGTGACCGAATCCCGCGTGCTCGCCCACGTTGTCCGCCCGGTTCGGCAGGAGCAGGGCGGTGATGATCACCGCCACCGACAGAACGGCGCCGATGACGAAGGCGAGCCGCATGCCGTCGAGGAGCGCGAGCGACTCCGTGACGCCCTGGGCCCGTACGGTCTCGGCCCGCGCCCCCATCACGGTGATCACCAGCGCGGTGCCGAAGGCCGCGGCGACCTGCTGCAACGTGCTCAGGATCGAGCTGGCGTGCGAGTACAGCGAGGACGGGACGGCGCCGAGCCCGAGGGTGAAGACCGGCGTGAAGGTCGCGGCCAGGCTCACCATGAGCAGCGCGTGCAGGCCGAGCAGCTGCCAGTACGGCATGGCGAGCGTCACCTGGGTGAACCCCGCGAGCGACAGCGTGATCCCGACGGCGCCGGGCACGACGAGCACCCGCCCGCCGTACCGGTCGAACAGGCGGCCGACGGCCGGGCCGAGCAGCCCCATCGCCAGCCCGCCCGGCATCACCAGCAGACCGGTGTCCAGCGGACTGAGGCCGCGAAGGTTCTGCAGGTACAGCGGCAGCAGGATCATCGAGCCGAGCATCGCCATGAAGGCCACCGACATCAGGATCAACGCGACGGTGAAGGTGCGGTGGCGCAGCGTCCGCAGGTCCAGCAGCGGCGTGCCGCGCCGCTGCAGCACGATCTGACGGACGACGAACACGGCGATCAGGGCCAGCCCTGCCCCCACGATCGCCCCGGCGACGCGGATGTCGCCGCCCTGGAACCGGCTGAGCCCGTAGACCAGGCCGCCGAACCCGGCGGCGGCGGTGACCACGCTCGGCCAGTCGATGGTGGAGAACTCCGGCTCGCCGACGTTCTTGAGCTGCCGCAGACCGCCCCACGTGATCAGGGCCGCGATGGGCAGCACCACGGCGAACAGCAGTCGCCAGGACCCGAGCTGCAGGATCAGCCCGGAGACCGTCGGCCCCATGGCAGGGGCGACCGAGATGGCCAGCGTGACGTTCCCCATCACCCGGCCGCGCTCCGACACGGGCACGACCCGCATCAGCGTGGTCATCAGCAGCGGCATCATCACGGCTGTCCCGGCCGCCTGGATGATCCGGGCGGCGAGCAGCACCTCGAACACCGGCGCGAGCCCCGCCAGCGCCGTACCGAGCAGGAACAGGCCCATGGCGGTGGTGTACGCGGCGCGGGTGGTGACCCGCTGCAGGAACCACCCGGTGATGGGGATCACCGCGGCCATGGTCAGCATGAAGGCGGTGGACAGCCACTGCGCGGTCTGCTCGGTGATGTTCAGCGCGGTCATCAGCCGAGGGATCGCGTTGATCATGATCGTCTCATTGAGGATGACCACGAACGTGGCGAGCACCAGCAACGGGATCACAGCGGGAGTACGGCGTGCGCCGCCGCCCGTCAATGTGGCAGGCGTTTCGAGCTGTAGGCCGGACACGGCACCTCTATCGAAATCGTCGGTCAGAAGGAGGCCGGAGCGGCCCTGCGGGTCTGTCATCTCTTCGGCGGTCATCGTCATGCACATACTGACCGCGGCCACCGACAGAACTCATCGCACTCGCTCCACATTGCGGCAAACGCGGCGAGATGTCACCTGAATTTCGCCGCTGGTGGACGAGTTCGTTCGAGGGCACGCCTCACGCGCGGCGTCTCGTCCACGGCCGCCGGGTGAGGCCCGGCCGGGGCCTCGGGGCGAGCGTCATGGCGCCCGCCAGCCAGTCGCCCAGCAACGCCCGGTCGATCAGGATCAGGCCCGTGCCCTCGGCGTACTGCCGGGCGGGCGCCGTGATGCTCGCGGTGGTGACCAGGACGCCTCGGTGCCCGGGGTGGGCGTGCAGGGCGCCGAGGAGATCGCGGATCACCGGCGAGCCGACCGAGCTGCGCCAGCGTTTGCACTGGATGGCGAAGGGCTCGCCGGTGGGCGCACGCCCCATGACGTCGATGCCGCCGTCGCCGCTGCCGCCGAGCCTGCGGACGTCCCGGAACCCCTCGCGCAGCAGCAGCCTCTCGACGAGGACCTCGAAGTCGTCGGGGGACAGGCGGTCCGCGCGTTCGAGACGGGCGTTGTCCTCCAGCCACTTCTCCTGCCTCGCGCGGATCACCCGGGCGCGGAGCACGACGGCGCAGACCAGGCCCACGACGACAAGAAGCGTGATCGAGAGGAGGACCGGCCAGTTGGCCACGACGACGTTGAGGAGCCACTTGGCGATCAGGGCGACGGCCGCGATCGCGAACAGCCATAGCACCCATTCCGCGCCGCCCTTTCGGGCGCGCGATCGCCGTTTGACCGGTTTCCGTCGTCGTGCCACTGCGAGCCTCCGGAATGCAGGGGGAACGGAACCCAGTGTGAACAAGCGGACCGACAATTTCCGCTGAGTGTGCGGCCCGGTCGGCGAACGCGGGGCGCTACGGCGAAGAGGCGGCAGCCGATGCCGCGGGCTTTCTCTGTTGGCGCGAATATCGGATGTCCATTCAGGGTGATTAGGGCGAGTCGCCATTGCGCATCCGTCCTGCCGGGGGCGGTTCCGCCCTGCTCGGGGCGGTCGGCGGCCAGGTGGCGCGGGGCGACGGAAAACCGGCGGGGCCGAATCCGATGGGGGTGGGCGAGGGGCGGGCTTGGGCAGAGGCCGGGAGGCGGATTCGGCGGCGCCGGGGACGCCTATGAGTTCCCCGGACGCGCGGGCTCTGGAGGAGTTCCTCGTAAGATCACTTCTTATAGTAGGGTTTCTTTCGCTTTTTCCTGCGAAGGCAGACAACTACCTGACTGGTGTTGTTTGTCGCTCCGCTTCGCCTTATCGGCGCTTTCCAGGGATGTTCCGTGCGACGCTACCGTTTTGGCAGGATCGCCGCGTTTCTCGCGGTCGGCTACGTGGCCGTGGTCGTTGTGGCGGGCGTCATCGCCCTGATCACCGGCGACCCCGGACTGCTGCGACAGCTCGTCGTGGGGGACGGATGGCAGCACTTGATCCCCTTCGCCTGGTGGGTGGAGATCCTCGTGATCGCGTGCGGGGTCCTGCAGGCGTGGGTCTACTGGCAGGTGCTTCGCGGCCGATTGACCGGCGAGCCGGCCGGCGGGGGAAGGTCGGTCGGGCTGCTGCGGGCGGCCTTGTACCTCAGCGTCGCCTGCGCCCTGCTATTCATCCTTCCGCTCCCGTACCAGTGGTGGCTGGGCCTGCCCGGCGACCTGATCCAGTTCGCCATCGTCTGCCTGTTCTTCATGGTCCTGCGGGGAGCGCTACCGCGATGGCTGCGGCTCCTCGGGCTCGTGGCCGGACTGCTGGACGCCGCTCTCCAGACGTTTGCCACGGTCGCCTTCGGTGTGGATCTCTTCCCGCTGGCGGGGTTCCTGCAGTTCGTGGGGGAACTGCCGGTGGGCGACGCGCTTCACCTGATGTGGCTGATACCGGTCCTGGTCGGACAGGCCAGGGATCCCCGGTGGAGCCGGGCCACCGTGCGGATGGGGGCGATCGCGGCGGCGCTGTCGTTCCTGTCGCCCGGCTCGTTCGGGTCCTTCTCGTTCGGTGGCGTCGTGGACTACGTCCTGGTGCTGTTCATGCTCACCGGTGTCCTGCACGTCATCGGCCTGGCATGGGCGGCGCGCTCCGCGCACGAGCTGGGCGGCCCGCCCGCCGTACCGTCCGCGGAGACCTCGCCCCGCGCCGCCGCACGGGCGCCACGACGGCCCTGTGCCCTCGCCGCCCTGGCCGTGGTGCCGCCGCTGATCCCCGCGGCCGTCAACCTCGCGCACGGAACGCCGCTGTGGATCGGGCCCAGAAGCGTGTTCGAGCGCTACTTCCAGGAGTACACCGCCATTCCGGCGACGCTGCTGTGGATCGCCGTGGACGCGCTGGTCGGGGTCGGCGCCCCGGCCGTGCTGGTGGGGATCGCGGTCGTGCGCAGGACCAAGGGGCTGCTGCGGGGCACCATGGCGGTTCTGCTCGCCGCCGCCGTGGCAGGGGTCGTCACCGTGCTCACCACGGAGTCCGGGCCGGACATTTGGGGCATCCCCGAGTACGCCGAGGAGCGGCTGCGGTACTACCCGGCGGGACTGCTTCCCCGGGGGCAGGACGGCGGGCCGGAGTTCGGCATCTCGCCGTTGTGGTACAGCGTCGCGCTCGCCGTCTCGGCCCTGCTGCTGTTCCTGCTGTACACCGAGCCGCCCGCCGTCCGCCGTCCGTACCACATGCTGGCCGCGGGGCTGGTCTTGTCCTTGGCGCTGCTCTTCCTGCCCGCCGCCGCACAGGTGCGCGGCCCCTTCACCACGGCCAAGGACTGCTCTCCACGCGAATACTCGATAAAGGAGGACGAACCGCTGACGGGGACGCGCGCCTTCGTCTGCGCCGTGCGCACCAACGACGCGCTCGAATTCGCCGACGCCATCCCGGACCTGGCGCTGGTCGAGTACGGACGTCGCCTGTGCGACGTTTACACCCGCAACGATCCGCGCGAACTGGACCGGGTGCGCTCGGTGCACGGAGTGGACGTCGCCAGGATGGCCTACGTGCTGGCCGACATCTGCCCGGCCGCCGACGCCAAGATCAAGGCCCAACAGGCCGCGCAGGACCGCGAATTCGAGGAGTTCCAAGCGGAGGAACAGCGCAAATGTGACGCCACGCCCCGCCACCGTCCGCTCATCAGACCCGTCAAAGCGGTGCGGCTGAAAGAACCGGAATGGCCCGAGGTGGGCCTGGAACTCTACGAGGGCGAGGGAGACCCCACCGGCGACGGCGTGTACGAGAAGAGCGGCGACAACGGCCTGGTCGGCGCGGGCCCCGGCCATCTGTTCGTACAGACGCACTCCGACTACCACATGTGCGTCACCCTGGAGACCTACGCGCGTCGTCCGCCGGTGGAGACCAAGGGCTGGGAGCACGTCGTCGAGGTCGGTTACGACAGCCCCACCGGCCGGATGGTTCTCATGGACGGCCTGAGCGGCACCACACTGCCCGATATATCGCTCAACGGCCGCAAAGGCCACTACCGCATCCGCGTGCACTTCGCCTGGTTCCCCTGGAAGGGGGAGAAGTACGGCACCCAGCGGCTGCTGATCATGGCCTACCCGGGACCCGGCGACAAGGTCATCACCTATCGGAAGCCCGCGAAACGTCGGTGACGAGGGGCGCGGCGGCGCTTCAGGTGCTTCAGGCGTGCCAGGCGTTTCAGGAGTCCGAGCTCAGGTGTTGCTGGATGGCGGCCATGACGGCCTCCGGGGAGGCCTGGCGGCTGAAGGTGGCGACGACGACCTGGTCGCTCTCCCGGGGCTGTTCGAGGTGGCGGAAGGTGGCGATCACGTAGCCGAGGGCGTGGTCGAGCGGACCGAACGGATCGTAGGTGCCGCCGGCCCGCAGCCAGCCGCGTAGCACCTGGTTGTGCGCGGCCACCACGGAGGCGGCCATCAGTTCGGCGCGCAGGTCGGCGTCGGGGGAGCCGGCCAGCCATTCGCCGACGAACTCGCGGAAGAGCCGCTGGTAGCGGGCCACGCTGGCGATCTCGCGGTCGCGTAGCGCGGGCACCTTGTGGACGAGCTGGTAGCGCCGTAGGGACACCTCCGCGTCGTCGACGTAGTGGGCGAGCACCAGCCGTACGGCGTCGGTGATCGCGACGATCGCGGTGCCGGCGGTGGAGGCGCGCAGCCGGGCGTCGACCTGGGCGAGCAGCGCGTCGTGGTCGGGGAAGATCGCGTCTTCCTTGGACCGGTAGTAGCGGAAGAACGTGCTGCGGCTCACGCCCGCTCGGGCGGCGATGTCGTCGACCGTGGTGGCGTCGTAGCCGTTCTCGTCGAACAGCGCCACCGCGGCCTCGGCGAGGCGTCGGCTGATGGGCGTCTTGGGCACGTGGCCATTCTCGCCGAGACCCGGGTTGTTCACGGCACCTGATACTGAGTATCGTTGATACGAAACTGAGTCTTATCCATGGGTCTTACCAATGGGTCCTATCAACGGTGGTGTGGATGGCACTCCAGGGCACCGCGGGCAGCCTCGCCCGCCTGAAGGAACGCCTGGACGAGGCGGTTCACGCGGCGGAGGCCCGCGCCGCCGCCAAGCAGCACGCCAAGGGCAGGCTGACGGCCCGCGAGCGGATCGAGCGGCTGCTCGACGCCGGGTCGTTCGTCGAGCTCGACGTGCTTGCGAAGGGCACGCTGGGGTACGGCGACGGCGTGGTCACCGGGTACGGCACGATCGACGGCCGCCAGGTGTGCGTGTTCTCCCAGGACTTCACCGTCGCGGGCGGCTCGCTCGGCGAGGTGTACGGCCAGAAGATCTGCAAGGTCATGGACCTGGCGATGCGCAACGGCTGCGCGATCATCGGCATCAACGAGGGCGCGGGCGCCCGCATCCAGGAGGGCGTGGTCTCGCTCGGCATGTACGGCGAGATCTTCCGCCGCAACATCCGCGCCTCCGGCGTGATCCCGCAGATCTCCCTCATCATGGGCGCGTGCGCGGGCGGCCACGTCTACTCCCCGGCGCTCACCGACTTCACGATCATGGTGGACGAGGGGTCCCACATGTTCGTCACCGGCCCCGACGTCATCAAGACCGTCACCGGCGAGGACGTCACCTTCGAGGACCTCGGCGGCGGCCGGGTGCACAACAGCCGCAGCGGCGTGGCCCACTACCTGGCCAGCGACGAGGACGACGCGCTCGACTACGCGCGGGCGCTGCTGTCGTACCTGCCGCAGAACAACCTCGACGAGCCGCCGCACCCGTCCTTCGAGGCCGACCTGGAGCTCAACGCCCGGGACCTGGCCCTGGACGCCCTCGTCCCCGACTCCCCGAACCAGCCGTACGACATGCACGAGGTCATCGGCACGCTGCTCGACGACGGCGACTTCCTGGAGGTCCAGGAGTTGTTCGCGCCGAACATCGTGGTCGGCTTCGGCCGGATCGAGGGCCGCCCGGTGGGCGTCGTCGCCAACCAGCCGATGAAACTCGCCGGCACGCTCGACATCGACGCCTCCGAGAAGGCCGCCCGGTTCGTCCGCACCTGCGACGCCTTCGGCATCCCGGTGCTCACGCTGGTGGACGTGCCCGGCTTCCTGCCCGGCACCGACCAGGAGTGGAACGGCATCATCCGGCGCGGCGCCAAGCTGCTGTACGCGTACGGCGAGGCCACCGTGCCGCTGGTCACCGTCATCACCCGCAAGGCGTACGGCGGGGCGTACGACGTCATGGGCTCCAAGCACCTGGGCGCGGACGTCAACCTGGCCTGGTCCACGGCGCAGATCGCGGTGATGGGCGCGCAGGGCGCGGTGAACGTCCTGCACCGCAGGCGCCTCGCCGCCGTCGACCACCCCGACGTGCTGCGGGCCGAGCTGATCCGCGAGTACGAGGAGACCCTCGCCACGCCCTACCTGGCCGCCGAGCGCGGCTACGTGGACGCGGTCATCCGGCCCAGCGAGACCCGCCGCGAGGTCACCCGGGCGCTGCGGCTGCTGCGCGGCAAGCGCGACGCCCTGCCGCCCAAGAAGCACGGGAACATCCCGTTGTGAGCGGCCTGACCGTGGTGGCGGGCACGCCGTCACCGGAAGAACTCGCCGCCCTCGTCGCGGTCCTCGGCGCCGTGCGGGACAGGCCCGCCCCGCCGCCGGAGACCCGCGTCGTCCGGCGGACGCTGCGCGGCCCCCTGCTCAGGGGGCCGCGCGGCTGGCGGGAGTCGAGCTGGAATCTTGGAGGAGTGCGGTGAGTCTGCGCAAGGTGCTGGTCGCCAACCGGGGCGAGATCGCGGTCCGGGTCATCCGGGCCTGCCGGGACGCGGGCATCGGCTGCGTCGCCGTCTACGCCGACCCCGATCGTGACGCCCTGCACGCCCGGCTGGCCGACGAGGCGTACGCGCTGGGCGGCGTCACCCCGGCGGAGACGTACCTGTCCATCGAGAAGATCATCGAGGTGGCCGGACGCGCCGGGGCGGACGCCGTGCATCCCGGCTACGGCTTCCTCGCCGAGAACTCCGCGTTCGCCCAGGCCGTCATCGACGCCGGGCTGATCTGGATCGGCCCGCCGCCGCACGCCATCACCGCGCTCGGCGACAAGGTCCAGGCGCGCCGCATCGCCCAGCGGGTCGGCGCGCCGCTCGTCGCCGGCACGCCCGAGCCGGTGGCCGATGTGACGCAGGTCGTGGCGTTCGCCGAGGAGCACGGCCTGCCGATCGCGATCAAGGCGGCGTTCGGCGGCGGCGGGCGCGGGCTGAAGGTCGCCCGCACCCTGGAGGAGATCCCCGACCTGTACGACAGCGCCGTCCGGGAGGCGGTGGCGGCGTTCGGCCGGGGGGAGTGCTTCGTCGAGCGCTACCTGGACCGGCCCCGGCACGTCGAGACCCAGTGCCTGGCCGACGCGCACGGCGGCGTGGTCGTGGTGTCCACCCGCGACTGCTCGCTGCAGCGCCGTCACCAGAAGCTCGTCGAGGAGGCCCCCGCTCCCTTCCTCACCGCCGAGCAGGAGGCGCTGCTGCGCGACAGCTCCAAGGCGATCCTGCGCGAGGCCGGGTACGTCGGCGCGGGCACCTGCGAGTTCCTCGTCGGCCAGGACGGCACGATCTCGTTCCTGGAGGTCAACACGCGGTTGCAGGTCGAGCACCCGGTCACCGAGGAGATCTCCGGGATCGACCTGGTCCGCGAGCAGTTCCGCGTCGCCGCCGGCGAGCCGCTCGGCTACGACGACCCGCCGCTGCGCGGCCACTCCATCGAGTTCCGGATCAACGCCGAGGATCCGGGCCGCGGCTTCCTGCCCGCCCCCGGCACGATCACCCGCTGGCGCGCCCCCTCCGGCCCCGGCGTCCGCCTCGACAGCGGCTACGAGCAGGGCGAGACCGTGCCGGGCGCCTTCGACTCCCTGATCGCCAAGCTCATCGTCACCGGGGCCACGCGTACCCAGGCGCTGGAGCGCGCCCGCCGCGCCCTGGCCGAGTTCGAGATCGACGGCATGCCCACCGCCCTGCCCTTCCACCGGGCCGTCATCGCGGATCCGGCCTTCGCCGCCGAGCCGTTCACCGTGCACACCCGCTGGATCGAGACCGACTTCGACAACCGCATTCCCCCGTACGAGGGCACGGTCGCGGCCGGGGAGCCGGCCGAGCGGGAGCGGATCACGGTGGAGGTGGGCGGCAAGCGCCTGGAGGTCGTCCTCCCCGCCGGCCTCGGCGCCTCCGGCCCGGCGGCGCGCAAGCCCGCCCCACCCCGCCGCGCGAAGAAGACGGCGACCCGGGCGGCGGGCGGCGACTCCCTGGTCAGCCCCATGCAGGGCACGATCGTCAAGGTCGCCGTGGCCGACGGCGACACGGTCGCGGCCGGCGACACCATCGTGGTGCTGGAGGCCATGAAGATGGAGCAGCCGCTCACCGCGCACAAGGCCGGAACCGTGGTCGGCCTGAGCGCCGAGATCGGCGCCATGGTCGCATCGGGCGCGGTCATCTGCGAGATCAAAGACCCGGCGTGATCAGGTCCGCCGCCGCCCCCGGGCGGCGGCGGGCCCGGACCGCCGGTGCTCAGCGGCTGGTCAGCGGGTCGGCCTGTCCGCGACCGCCCCCGACATGGTGGCTCATGTCGCGGCGGTGACCGCGCATGGCGGCTATACCGTGCGCTTCGCCGAGGATCTGCGCACAGCTGCTCTCCGCCATGCCCCCAGGGTTGGCAGCCGACTTGTTGGGGCAACTGGAGGGCGAGCCGCTGTGGGTCGTCACCGGTCCGGACTCTAAGGACGACCAGGACCCCAGCAAGGCCCTGTACGTCCTGGAGATCAGTGGCGAGGGAAACGCGAAGCTCGCCAAGCTCGTCGGCAACACCTGGCGGGACCTCACCGCCGACATCCCGGTGCCGGAGGTCGGCGCCAGAGGAAACGCCCTGCTCCGCGCCGAGTGCGTACGCGGCGAGGGCAGGATCGACCTGGCGTCGTGGGCCGATGAACAGCTCATCACCCGGCTGACCGACACCGAGGTGGACAAGGCCGTCGGCCCGCCCCGCTTCGGGCTCTACGTCGAGAGCCTCGCCGCCGACACCCGCACCAGCTTCGACGACTTCGTCAGGAGCTGAACCGCGGGTCGGCCAGCATCTTCCGGACGTCCTCGTGCCGGGTGATCGCCCACGCGGTCATGCCGCTGGGCAGGACCGGAGAGCCCTCGTCCACATGGCGATGAAGTGCGACAATTCCGGTCGGTGACGAAGGAGCGACATGACAGCTGACCCGAAGACGCGCCTCCGGGCCGACGCGCGGCGCAACCGCGACCATATTCTCGCCGCCGCCCGTGAGATGTTCGCCGCGCAGGGCCTCGACATACCGATGGAGGAGATCGCGCGCGCGGCCGGGGTCGGCGTCGGCACGCTCTATCGGCGTTTCCCCGATCGGGACTCGCTCATCCTCGCCGTCGCGCAGGAGGCTTTCACGCAGGTCATCGACGACGCCCGGGCGGCCGCCGCCGAGGAGCCGACGGGATGGGCCGCGCTGGAACGCCTGATCGGCCGGTCGCGCGGGCTCCAGGTGAGTTTCCAGCTCGCCTGGAGCTCCGCGCGGGCGCGGGACATCCTGCTGGCCGACCCGAACACCGGCCGGCTCCGGGACGCGTTGATGGCCGAGCTCGCCCGGATCGTCGCGGCGGCGCAGGCGGAGGGGACGATGCGGCCGGACGTCGGCGCCGGCGACATCGCCGTTCTGCTCGTGCTGCTCCTACGCCAACCGCCGGTCGGCCGCGGGCCCATGAGGTTCGGGCTCGACCGCGCCGTCGCGATCATGCTCGACGGCCTGCGAGCGAGTTCGACGAACCCGCTGCCCGGTGACCCGATCAGCGACGCGGACCTCCCCTTCGACGGGGAGCACGCCGCCGCGATGTCCAGGCTCCGGTCATCGCGGGATCGGTAGGCCATCCGGGAGCGGGCTCTGGCGATAATCAGACGGGCAGTACCCGCAGGGCGGGATGGCGGACCGAGTTCAGGTACAACTTGTCGGTGCCGTGTTCCTTCTCCAGTTCCAGGACGAACCGGTAGCGGTAGACCCCCGGCGGGGCGTCGCTCAGCACCGCCCCCGCCCAGTAGTAGTAGACGGCGGTGTACTGGTCGCGCATCAGGTCCGGCGCGCCGTAGACCTTGAGCTCGGTCATGATCCGGCGCTCGGCGACGTCATCCTCGTCGCCCTTCTCGATGTCGAGGAAGACCAGGTTGTTGATCTTCGGCATCGGGGGCCAGGTGCCGTCCGTACGGCGGTGCATGTCGATCGGGCGGATGATCCAGTTGATCACCTGCCCCTGCTTGCAGACGGTCTCCAGGTGGTCGCTGCCCTGCCCGACCCCGCCGACGCTGTTGTCCATCATGTAGAGGCAGCCGTCCAGGGACCTGGTCGCGGCGGCCCTCTCCATGTCGACGAGGGTCACCACGTTCAACTGGACGGAGTTGAGCTGGCCGCGATCGGCGAAGTCCGCGGCCGCGTACGCCTGGGTCATCGGCCTTCCTTTCCCTCGTCGGCGGGCCCGGTCAGGGCCGGCCGGGCGGTGGGGGTGAACGGCGTGGCGACGGTGCCGAGCAGGAACGAGAGCCGGTACGGCACCGGCGCGGCGAGGTCCTGCTTGACCTCGGCGGTCCAGAACACGATGTCGGTGCCGGGATACACCTGCCGCGTCGGCTCGGCGATCTTCGGGTCGATCTCGATGTCGGCGAGGGCCACGTAGGTCTCGCACTCCAGCGGGATCACGTTCCACAGCAGGGTGTCGCCCTTGCGCACCCGGCTGTGCAGCCCGGGGGTTCCGAAACCGGAGGACCCGGCGGCCTTGTTGGTGTCGTACAGGTAGAGGTTGTCGTCCAGGTTCTCCGACGCCAGCGCGGCCACCGGGTCGATCACCGCGGTGATCGTCACGGGCCGGGCGGGCCGGGGCGCGGACGGCTTGTTCCTCGGGGGCATGCGGCTCCTTCGCTCTGTCAGCCGGCGGGCGGGACGGCCGGGAGGGGCAGGACGCCCAGCCCGGCGCCGGTGAACGCGTTGCGCTTCGGGTCGCTGGTGATCTTGAGACTGGACTCGCAGGTCAGGTCCACGGACTGCCAGACCAGCTCGTCGTTCTGCTCGACCAGCTCGTGCAGCTGAATGTGCATCGTGTACGGGTAGACGCCCGGTCGGCTCGTGTCCACGGTCGCGGCCCAGTACCAGCCGTCGTAGACCATGTCGGGCGAGCCGTACTGGGCCGGATAAATGATCTTCTCGCTGACGGCCTGCCCCGTGATGTCGGTGATCACCGGAGCCGGGTAGTTGTACGCGGCGGCGCTGCTCGTGGTCTTCCCGGTGACGTCCAGCAGCTTGCCCGCGGTGAGGCCACGCCCGCCGGCCTGCTTGCGGGCGCTCCGGCCGACCCGCTGCTGCAGCCGCGTGAGCTCGGCCGCGTCCACACCACCCGGGCCACCCTCGCCGCCGAGCGCGGCCAGCTGCTCCAGCGTGCGCCGGTCGTGGGCGCGCTCCCGCTCGGCCAGGTAGTTGCGCGGCACCGTCGGGGGAATCGCCCCCAGCGCCGCGGGCAGCCAGTTCAGCACCTGCTCGGTCGCCTGCGACCCGTCGAGGAAGTAGGTGCCGGGCACGATCGTCACCAGTCGCCCGGTGCCCTCCCCCTCCGAGCCGAGGAACTTCATGTTGTCGAACCAGTAGGCGTTGCCGTCGAGCGACCGCGTCCGAAGCGCGTTCTCGATGTCGACCAGCACGATGATCCCGTGTTGCTGGGCCATGAAACCGCCTTTCGCGAAACGTGGCTCACACGCGCAGCAGCGCGGGCGAGTCGATGTGCAGCACGCTGTTGGGTCCCTCGTGGAGCTTGAGCGAGAGCCGGTACCGGTAGGGGACGCCGGGCACCATGGAGTAGGGCACCACGCCCTCCCACACCAGCAGGTCGTGGTTCTCGTGCCCGTTGGAGCCCATGGCGTCGGGTGCCGGAACCGCAGGGGACTCCACCGGGTACGGCAAGCCGGCCGGCTGGCCAGGGTCGGTGGGGTCGGCCGAATCGGTGGGGTCCGCCGGGTCCGCCGGGCACGGGACGGCAGCGCCGGACAGGAACTCGATGGCCTGGATCTCGACCGGAGTCTGCACGTCCACGGGGATGGGTGTCCACTGGACGACCTGTCCCGGGACCACCGCCGTGATGAGGTCGGTGGTCCCCTGGTGCCGGCTCCCCGCCGGGCTGTCGTCCACCAGCGAGAGGTTGCCGTTGTGCAGCGACCGGTCGGACAACGCCCCGACGGCGTCGACCATCACGACGATGCTGACCTTCTCCTTCATTCGTCCTCCTTGTCGGATTTCCCGGGCTCAGCAGCCGCCACGTGCTCAGCCTCGGTCCCTGACCAGCGGCGTCTTGCCGACGGCGGTCCGCTCGATCCGCGGCGAGGAGGGGGGCACGAACACCAGCCGGAACTCGTATCCGGTCCGCTCGATGGCGGCCGCGTTCGCCTCCCGGTCGTTGAACAGCGACAGGGAACTCGGCAGCGCCGCCGTGAACAGCCGCCGCGTCCCGCTCGGGCCGAGGGCGTGCTCGACGGCCGCGGCCGTACCCTCGGCGTCGTCCACCGCCGCCAGCAGGGTGAGGGTCCGCTCCTCCCGGTGGTTGTGAAACTGGACCTCGTGCGCGACCAGGTCCAAATCGACGCCGCTCGCCGCGCGCAGCCGCCCGCGCAGGGCGGCGTAGGCCAGCGTCGCCGAGTACTGGCTGTCGTTGAGGTGCAGCACGTCGGCGGTGCGCCCGGCGAACTCGAAGCGCTCGGTGCGCAACCCGGGCCCGTCGAGGGCGCGGCGGCGGATCATCCGGTCGCCGAGCTTGAGCCGGAGCAGCGGCGTCTCGTCGGCGTGCAGCCGGGTGACGACCAGTTCGCCCTCCTCGCCCTCGGCGACGGCGCGGCCGTGCTCGTCCACGATCTCCACCAGATGCAGCCCCGGCACGGCGGAGAGCGTCGGCGAGGTGTGGTCGAGCTGGAGCCCGACGCATTCGGCCTGGGTCGCGGCGAAGTAGCTGAGGATCGACACGTTGGGGAAGAACGCCTGCAGTTCGTCCCGCTTGCGCTGCGGCAGGGTGCCGCTGCCGTACATGGCGACCCGGAAGCTCGCCCTGGCGCTCGGCGGCAGGCCCGCGCCGAGCTCGGGCAGGAGCGCGATGCCGGCGGTGATGCCCATCAGCGCCTTATGGCCGGGGTAGGAGAACATGTGCTCGAGCACCGGCGCGCTCACCGGCCCCGCGCCGATGTAGTTGACCCCTGGGACCTGGGACAGGACGCCGCCGACCATGGTCCCGCTGCTCCACATCTGGTAGTCGGCCAGCGTGGTGAACAGCCAGCGCGGCGCGGGGCCGCGCAGGTAGCGTCCGAGCTGGTAGGCGCCCATGAACGCCCCGGCGACCCGGTAGGTGTCGCGCAGCTCCCGCAGGGAGTACACGATCTCCAAGGGCATGCCGTCGCCGGTGCCGCCGCTGGCCACCACCTCGAAGCCGCCGCGGTCGAGCGGCACGACCATCCCGGCCCGCGCCCCCATGAACATGTCCCGCTGCACGGTCTTGTCCGACAGCGGGATCCGCTCCCACTCGGACATGTCGGCGGGGGCGTCGCGGATCCCGAAGTAGTTCAGCCGCTCGCGCCACAGCGGGTTGAGCAGCGCGATGCCGACGAGCTGCCGCAGCCGCCGGAACACCAGCGCGTTCTGCAGCCCAAGCGGGGACTCACAGTACGGAGTCCCGGTGAGCCGCCCGCACTCCTCCAGCTTCCCGGCGAACGAGGGCAGCCGGGTGACGTCGTCCACGGTTCGGGGCCGCAGCTCCTCCTCCGGGATCAGCCGTGCCGCCAGCTCCGTCCAGGCGGCGATGTCCGGTTCCGTCATGGTCATGAGTGACTCCCGTTCCGCTGATCGTGCCGGGCGGCCCCGCCCGCGCGCAGCACTCGTTGCCCGATGTCCCTGATCTCGGCGATGAGCATGGCCAGGTGGCCGGCGTCGATCAGGTGGTTCATCACCACCACGCGCAGCGCCGCCACCCCGTCGATGTCGACCTTGGAGATGAAGAAGCGCCCGCCGTCCCGGATGCGGTTACGGATCTCCAGCTGGAGCCGGTGCACGGTCCCCGGGTTCAGGCCGTCCGGCAGGTACCGGAAGCACAGGATGTTGGACTCCGGTTCGTGCGCCACGGCGAAGTCCGGCTCGGCGTCGATCATCTGGTACGCCTGCCGGGCCACCGCGCACAGCCGGTCGATCTTCTGCGCGAACAGCGCCGGGCCGTATACCGACCAGACCGTCCAGAGCGGCATGATCATTGGGCGTTTCGTGCACTCGAAGTTCTTGTCCGCGCTGTCGTAGGCGCTGTAGGCGTCCGGTTCCTCATCGAAGACGTAGCTGGCCCGCTGCCGGAACGCGCCGCGCGCCGCCGCCTTGTCCCGGTAGAAGAGCAACGTGCACGGCGCCGGCATGAACAGCATCTTGTGGGCGTCCCAGGTGAGCGAGTCGGCCTGCTCGACGCCGCGCAGCCGGTCCCGATGCCGCTCCGACAGCAGCAGGCTCGCCCCATGCGCCCCGTCCACGTGCAGCCAGAGCCCGTACCCGCGCGCCAGGGCCGCGAGCTCCTCCAACGGGTCGAACGCGCCCATCGACGTGGTCCCGGCCGAGGCCACCAGGCAGAACGGCCGCAGCCCACGCCGGTGCGCCTCGTCCAGCATCGGACCGGCCAGATCCGGGCGTATCCGCCCGCCCCGATCGACGGGAAGCCGGACGATCTGCCGCTCCCCGATCCCGAGCACGCCCGCCGCCCGCGTCACGCTGTAGTGCGCCTCCTCGCTGACCGCGATGGCGGGACGCCCCGGCGCGCCCTCGGCGCCGGCCGTCCAGATCTGCGGAAAGGCGCGATTGCGGGCGGCCAGCAGGGCGGTCAGGTTGGCCAGCGATCCCCCCGAGGTCGTCACCATGGCGAACCGGTCCTGGTCCCAGCCGATGAACCGGTTGAGCTCCTCGGCCATGAGCCGCTCGGCGACGTTCGGGAGCTGCCCGGCCTCATAGAAGGAGGAGGGCTGGTTGACCACCGACCCGACCAGGTCGACGAGGCTGGCCAGTGGCACCACTCCGGAGAACTGCCGTCCCATGTAGCCGGGCGAGTAGACGGGGATGCCGGTCCCCGTGTACAGGTCGATGATCCGGTTGACCCGATCGGCGTCGAACTCGGCGATGCCCTGCCGTTCGAGGGTCATCAGCTCCCGCGCGGCCTTGAGCAGCGTCGCCGGATCGTGGAGGTCGAGCCCCCGGACCGACCGGTCGCCCAGATACGCCGTCAGGCGGCCGACGAGGTTCATGGCGCCGTCGTGAAAACGTCCGGGGTCGAAGGCCGCGGTGAGGGCCGGCGCGGGTGATTGCTGACTTTCACCCGTCGCCGGCTGCGGAAAAGAACTCTGGACATCGGAAAGCGAACTCGTCACGAAGGGGACTCCACAATTATTCGGCATCGAGAAGCGCGCGCATGGCGCGCTCGGCCGGGGAATTTGGACATGGCGAATTGAACTCCCGGGGCGATCGCATGACAACCTCTCGAATGAATGAATATCCGTGAGACGGTCCTTTGGGGCCCGGAAGGGTGAGGTGCGATTCGTACCTTTGTTGACCTGTCGTTACCGTTTAGATCGGTCCAACCTCGGGCTTGGGGCGCCGATCGATGTCAGTGGCAGGTGGTGCGAGGAACTTGACCCTCTGGCAGCGCTACATTCGAGCGATTCGAGCCCGATGCGAGCCCGATTAGGGGGCGATGTCGTCGACGATCAGAAACCGGTAGCTTGATCCTAGATGAATCCCGGTGAATCCGAATTTACTCTCACCTGTCGTACACGGCGGCACGCTTGTCATATGCACGACTTAATCATTGCTGGCAGGCTGACGCAAGCCTCAGATGTAGATGGAGTAACAGGTTTGTGTCATGGCCCCGCAATGGGATGGTGATGCGGAAATGTTCTGTTAGTCCTGGTTTTCCAGATTTTATGGGCTTTTCTAGATACCGTGAACGTCGGCCGCCCGGTCACGTCGGGAGATCGCCGCCGAGATCCCTGGTGATCGACTCCGCGGTGCCGGCGAGCTCGGTGACGAGCTTTCATCGGGAGCGGAGGCGAGATGGGTGATCGGGCCGACCCGATCTCGAACGGCATGGCCGGCGTCGCCGTCGTCCCCTGGACTCCGCGCTGCACCACGACCGCTGGTGAGAGCCTCGTTCCTGGAGGTCAACACCCGCCTGCAGGTCGAGCACCCGGTCACCGAGGAGATCTCCGGGATCGACCTGGTCCGCGAGCAGTTCCGCGTCGCCGCCGGCGAGCCGCTCGGCTACGACGACCCGCCGCTGCGCGGCCACTCCATCGAGTTCCGGATCAACGCCATGAAGATGGAGCAGCCGCTCACCGCGCACAAGGCCGGGACCGTGGTCGGCCCGAGCGCCGAGATCGGCGCCACGGTCGCATCGGGCGCGGTCATCTGCGAGATCAAGGATCCGGCGGCCTGACACGTAAGGGCCGTCCCGCCGCGGCGGGACGGCCCTTACGCCTGTTCGCCAAGGTGCTACTCGTCCACCACCGGACTGCCGGGGCGGCAGCGGGCGGGCAGCGGATCCGTGTTGCAGCCCGTCAGAATGCGGACGATCTGCGGGTCGTGGTCGCTGGCCTGGTCGGAGAACTCGGCGTTGATGTGCACGACGCCGTACGCGTACCCCTTGATGGCCGGGCTGACCAGGATGTGGTCGAGCGCCTGGGAGTTGCCGTCGAAGATGTAGCTGTAGCGCCGGTCGGCGGGCAGGTCGTCGATCAGCGTCTTCAGGACGCCGCCGCCGGTGAGCGTCTGCATGGCGGGGCTGAACTGGTAGTCGTTGATGTCGCCGAGGACGACGACACGGGCCTTGCCGCCGCTCTTGTCGAGCAGGTCCGCGACGAAGTCGTGCACCTGCTCGGCCTGCGCGACGCGCTGGACCTCGGTGCTCCGGACCGGCGGCTGCACGGCCGCGGTCAGCGGTGCGTCGCCGCCCTTGGAGTTGAAGTGGTTGGCGACGACGAACAACTGCTTGCCGCCGTCGTAGCGGAACTCGCCGACGAGCGGCTTGCGGCTGGCCTCCCAGGCGTCGCTGGTCGGGTTGATCCGGCCGGGTGAGGCCGACAGGGCGACCTGGTTGCTGGTCTGCCGCTCGCGGACGACGGTGACGGCCGTGGTCGCGTCGCCGCCGGGGCGGTCGACGAACGTCACGCGCGCGGGGTTGAACAGGAACACCTGGCGGATGTTGCCGCCGGGCTCGCCGCCGTCGTCGTCATCGCTCGGGTCGATCGAGCGCCAGTCGTACGTGGGCCCGCCCGCGGCGCCGATCGCCGCGATGAACTTCGCCACGGTCTGGTCGGCCGCGACGACGCTGTCGTTGGTGGCGCCGTTGTTGTCCTGGATCTCCTCCAGGGCGAGGATGTCGGGCGAGCCGAGGTTGTCGACGACCGCCTGGGCCAGCCGGGCGAACTTCGCGTCCGGGTTGGTGGCGGCGAGGTTCTCGACGTTGTACGTCGCGATGGACAGGTCGCCCTCCTTCTTCGGCGCGAGCACCTTCTGGCGCTTGAGACCGCCCTCGGTGATCGTGCCGAGCGTGGTGGCCTGGACGACGTACCCGCCGAACGACTGGTAGTCGATCGGCCCGGTGGTCCCGGCGGCCAGCGTGGAGCCGACGTTCGCGGCGGGCGCGCCGTTCAGCGCGACGATCATCAGCCGGCCGCTGTTCGGGTCGTCGTAGGAGGTGTAGATCGAGCCGCCGCGCGGGGTCGGGTTCTGGCCCGGCTTGAGCGTCACCCACAGCTCGTCGAACTCGGTGTTCACCGGGCTGATCAGGCGGGTGTCCTGGGTGAGGGTGACCCGCATGCCCTCGTGGACCTCCAGCCAGTCCAGCACGTACGAGGACGGCTCCAGCGGCTGGGTCTCCAGGCTGCCGGTCTTGGTGAAGGCGTCGGGGAAGGCGACCGGGACGGCCGTGGGCAGCGCGTTGCCGCTGCTGAGCTTGGTGGTGGTGATCGAGCCGCCGAGCTCGGTGAGGGTCTGCGCGCCGGAGGCCGGGCGGAACTCGGTGACGCGGCCGGAGACCAGGACGGAGTCCCCGATGGTGACCGACGGCGAGGTCGAGCCCATGAAGACGAACATGCCCTCGCTGGTGAGGGGGTCGGCGTCGGCGGACGGGTCCTGGAACCAGAAACCACGCGCGTTGCCCGTCGTTCGGACGGCCGTGACGATGCCCGGGACGTTCGTGACGTTCGTCCCCACGATCGGGGAGACGCGGCCCGAGCCCTGGATGTCGTGGATGCGGACGGAGCCGGGGGTCGGGTCCACGGGGCCGCCCGGGTCGTCGGCGCTGACCGTGACGCCCGCGGAGTTGGTGGCCTTCGGCACGCCGGAGGTGAAGTCGGCGGCGTTGTTGTCGGTGTCGGTCAGCGATCCGGTGCGGGCGGCGGCCGTGGTGTTGGTGAGCCCGGGCGCCGCGGCCGTCTCGGCGTTCGCGGTCGCGCCGTAGCCGACCAGGTCCTTGACGTTCGGTGCGGTCGCGCAGGAGGTGCCGCACCCCACCAGCGGCACCT
The DNA here is from genome assembly GCF_040678635.1 of Thermopolyspora sp. NPDC052614. Classification (NCBI taxonomy): domain Bacteria; kingdom Bacillati; phylum Actinomycetota; class Actinomycetes; order Streptosporangiales; family Streptosporangiaceae; genus Thermopolyspora; species Thermopolyspora sp. NPDC052614. Next base: position 325,634 of record NZ_JBFATZ010000008.1, on the reverse strand, counting down.
GGGCGGTGACCAGTGCGACGACCCCGGAGGTGGCCGACATCGGGATCGAGCCGACGGCGTCGGGCGTGGGCAGGTCGAGAGTGCCGCCGCTGCCCGCGGCCTGCCTGATGAGGTATCTGCCGTGCGCGGGGATGCTCCCCGTCAGGTTGGTCATCTGGAAGACGGCGCCCGCTGCCGAGGCGTACTGGACGCTCCAGCCCGAGACGTCCACGGGGTTGTCGCTGGTGTTGGCGAGCTCGATGAAGTCGTTCTTGAAGATCGCTCCGGAGTTGCCGCCGCCGCCGTACACGGCCGAGATGACGACGTCGGTCGAGAGGGCGTTCGCGGTGCCGGGTTGTAACGCTGTGGTCGCCGCGATCATGAGCGGCAGGCTCGCCGCCATGATCAGTCGGCGCGTGCGGGGGATCGCCACGGGAGGTCGCTCCTAGAGTGAGGGTCTCTGGAGCGATCATGGCGTTACCGACAACTAGTGAAAAGTGGCGTAATCGACTATTCGCCTAATCGCCAAACGTAATTCTTTGGCCTTTTCGCAGGTGGCGACTCATGGCCGCACGCCTCGGCGTCCCAATTTCGTACCGATGCTTCCGGCAAATCCGACTAATAGGTATAAAACGGTCATATCGTCCACCGCGCGACGAACGGTTCCGCCGATTCCGGCGGAACCGCGTCGGGCGCGCGTCACGCGGGTACGGCCTGCCCCTCCGGCCGATCGGACCAGGTGACCGGGAACTCGTGGATGCCGTAGATGTTGGCGTCGGTCTTGAACGGCAGCGTGTCCAGGGGCACGGCCGGGCGCAGATCCGGAATCCGGCGGAACAGCGTGTTGAACACGATCTCCAGTTCCATCCGCGCGAGGTTCTGCCCAAGGCACTGATGCGGCCCGTAGCCGAACGCGAGGTGGTTGCGCGCGCCGCGCTCGATGTCCAGCTCGTCCGGCCGATCGAACACGTCCGGATCCCGGTTCGCCGTGTTCGTCAACGTGACCACGCCCTCGCCGGCACGGATCAGCACGCCGCCGAGCTCGACGTCGGCGACCGCGGCGCGGGAGGTCGCGAACTCGGCGATGGTGAAGTACCGCAGCAGCTCCTCCACGGCCATCGGTGTCTTCGACGGATCCTCGATGATCGCGCGGACGTCGTCGGGCCGTTCGAGCAGGGCCATGGTCCCCAGGGAGATCATGTTCGCCGTGGTCTCGTGACCGGCGATGAGCAGCAGGAACGCCAGGCCCAGCACGTCCTCGCGGTTCGACTTGGCGAGCTGCCGGCTGAGCAGATCGTCCGCCGGCTCCTTCTCCTTGACCCTGAGCAGTTGGTCGAGGTAGCCGAGGAGTTCCTTGACCGCCTCCAGCCGCGCCTGCTGCGTGGCCGTCCGGTTCAGCAGCCGCGCCGAAAGCGCCTGGAAGAACTCGTGGTCGGCGTAGGGGACGCCGAGCAGCTCGCAGATCACCAGCGACGGCACCGGCAGGGACAGCGCCTTGACCAGATCGACGGGACGCGGCCCGGCGAGCATCGCGTCGATGTGCTCATCGACGACCTGCTGGATGCGGGGACGCAGCGCGGTCAGGCGCCGGATGGTGAACTCGCCGACGACCGCGCGACGCGCCGGGCCGTGCTCGGGCGGGTCCATGCTGATCAAGGACAGGCGGAGCGGGTGGTTGCCCTGGGGAGCCCTTTCGACCAGCCAGGGGAAGCCCGGAGCGAGCCGGTTGGAGCTGAACCGAGGGTCGGTCAGCATGGTGCGGACGTCCTCGTACCGGGTGATCGCCCACGCGTTCATGCCGCTGGGCAGGGTCACCCGCGAGATCGGCGCGTCCTTCCGGAGCCGGAGGTGCTCCTCAGGCGGCGCGTAGGGGCAGCTTCGGACGATGGGCAGCGTCGTGGTGGGGTCCGCAGTGGTGGAGCCCGCAGTGGTGGGGTCCGCAGTGGTCGAGCCCGCAGTGGTGTGGTCCGCGGTCATGGTTCCCTTCCGATTCCAGCACGGGACAGTGCGTATACGGATGAACTTCTTCCGCTTACCGTTTAACCGTACCCAATCCAGAAAGCTTCCGTCCCGTCTAGCGGACAATGGGAGAATTCCGGTCGGTGGTGGAGAAGGAGCAACATGGCTGCTGGCCCGAATACCCGGCTGCGGGCGGACGCACGGCGTAATCGCGACCAGATCCTGGTCGCCGCCCGCGAGATGTTCGGCGTCCAGGGTCCCGGTGTGCCGATGGAGGAGATCGCGCGGGTCGCCGGGGTCGGCGTCGGCACGCTCTACCGGCGTTTCCCCGATCGGGAGTCGCTCATCCTGGCCGTCGCGCAGGAGACCTTCTCGCGCGTCATCGAGGACGCCCACGCGGCCATCGCGGAGGAGCCGACGGCGTGGGCCGCGCTGAAACGCCTGATCAGCCGGTCACGCGAGCTCCAGTTGAGCTTCCGGCTCGCCTGGAGCTCCACCGGCGCCCACGCCATCCTGCCGGCCGACCCGAAGAGCCAACGACTCCGCAACGACCTGATGGCCGCACTCGCCCGGATCGTCGAAGCCGCGCAGGAGGAGGGAACGATGCGCCGGGACGTCGGCGTCGGCGACATCGCCGTTCTCCTCGTGCTGCTGGTACGCCGCCCCCCGATCGAGACCGAGCCGCAGATCGACGCCTTCGACCGGGCTGTCGCGATCATGCTTGACGGCCTGCGGGCGAGCGCGACCGGCCCGCTCCCCGGCCGCCCGCTCGACCTCACCGACCTCTGTGCCTGACGCCCGAACCACGTGGCGGTCGCCTCAGGCGCGGCCCGTACTGCCGCGTTCGGGGCTACAGTTGCGCGATGAGCACGGCGGACGCGTCCTGGGCCGGAGAGCTGGGGGCGCGCCCGGTCAGCCCAGGACATAACCGAACTGCTCGCCCTCCTTGCCCGGGTTGAGATCGACCTCGGCGTTCGACCTGCCCGGCGACAGGACGGTGACGCGATCCGGGGCACGGGTGGTGACGGCGACCTCGGCGGCGCCGTCGCCGTTGAGGTCGGTCACGGCCACCTGTAGGCCGAACCCCTGCACCGAGCCGTCGGTCACGCCGAGCGGCTTCGGCTCGAACACCCGGGCCCCCTGGGGGGACAGGCCGTTGTGCCCGCCGTAGAGGACGAAGGCGGTGCCACGCTGCCCGCCGTCCGCGCCGACGGCGATGTCGGCGTACCCGTCGCCGTTCACGTCGCCGGTCGCCAGCGCGGAGCCGAAGCCGGAGGTGTCCTCGGGGTACGTGGGCATGCCGGGCGACTTGATCGTCAAGTGCACCGGGCCTTCCGGCAGCCGGGTGGCCGAGCCACGGGAGAGGTAGATCTGGCCCGTGGTCTCCTCGGCGTCCTCGAAGGAGTTGCCTGCGGCGATGTCGCCGAACCCGTCGCCGTCGAAGTCGGCGATCGCGACATCGCCCACGCCCCAGCCGGGGAAGGTGCCCTCCATCCTGCCGGACAGGCCGTCGGGGGAGCCCCGGTACACGACCCCGGTGCCCTCGTCGGCGGGGTCGTCGACGGAGTAGACGACGGCGAGGTCGGCGTAGCCGTCGCCGGTGACGTCGCCGACGGCGATCGGGCCGATCGCGGCGGTGTCCCGCAGCACGTTGTGCCAGGTGACGCGGCCCGCCCGCGTCCTCGGCCCGCCGTACGTCACCCACAGCGAGGAGTAGTCGGCCGCGGCCAGGTCGTGGCGGCCGTCCCGGTTGAAGTCCCCGGCGGCCAGGCGGAGGCCGAATCCCTGGACGGACGGTGGCCTGGGCAGTACGACGGCCGTGTCGGAGAGACCTTGCGCCGAGCCGAAGAACACGGCCACCGTACCGGGAGCACTGCCCCCGCCCGGCGCCGCCACCGCCAGATCGGCGTAGCCGTCCTCGTCGAAGTCGCCGCCGGCCAGAGCCGCGCCGAATCGCGCGCCTCCGGTCGCCGCCGAGCCGAGGTCGATGGTCTTCCGCTCTCCGGGGGCCGGGCCGCCGGGCGAGCCGTACACCACCTCGATCCGCCCGGCCTCCTTTCCGTTCACCTCGCCCTCGGGTACGCCGATGATCAGGTCGGCGTGCCCGTCCCGGTTGTAGTCGTGGGCGGTGTCGCGGGACCGTACAGGTGATTTGGAGGGGACGGCCGACGCGGAGGGCGAGGACACGGCCGACGACGGGGGTCCTTCCGGGACTCCGGTCGAGGGCGAAGGCGGCGACGAGCAGGCCGTCAGCACAGCGGCGAGCAGAAGCGGCGCGAGCCTGCCCGGGATCGCCACGCGCCGGGCGGGCCCACGCGAAAACGCCGCGGATAACAGAGGCGGCGTTTCCCGCCCGGAGGGTTCCTTCGCGCGGCGTACGCTCCCGAGCACCGTGTGGTCGGCGTCGAGCGTGGCGGTCGCCGGCACCCGGCCGAATGCGGCGCTTACGCCCGTGATCAGGGACGTCTTCGGCCGGGTGGTGGACTCCGCTGTCGGGGTGTTCTCACGCATGTCGCGAGCGTAGGTCAGCCGTCGGCCGCTCCGAAGAAAATCGACGCCGCGACAAAACGATCCTCGACTTCTCGCACTGCAACAACACGCCCGAGCACTCCGACGCCGCGGTCACCGGGCTGCTGGACTCCGGCGTGCGGGCCAGGTTCTGCTACGGCTTCTTCGAGAGCAGCCCGTTCGCGCCGCCGCACTTCGCCGACCATTCCGAGCGGGTCCGGGACTTCGAGCGCGTCGCCGCGACGTACTTCGGCGGGGCGAGCCGGCTGACCCTCGGGGTCGCCCTCAACGAGCTCGGCCTGGTCCCGTTCTCCCACACGCGTACGGAGATCGAGGTCGCCCGCGCGCACAACGCCCTGATCGCCACGCACATGGCGTGCGTGTGGCAGATGCCGTCCGGTTTCGACGAGATCGCGGACGCCGGGCTGCTCGGCCCGGACATGGTGCACATCCACTGCAACACGCTCAGCGACGAGCAGTGGCGGCGGCTCGCCGACGCCGGATGCAAGTGTCGATCTCGGTCGAGACCGGGACCAACATGGGCATGGGCCGGCCGGTCTTTCAGAAGTGCGCCGAGTTCGGCGTGGAGCCGACGCTGTCCTGCGACGTGATCTCGCTCAACAGCGGTGACCTGATCACCCAGGCGCGGTTCGGCCTGGCCTTCAAGCGCTGGGCCGAGACCGAGCACCTCAACCTGGCCGGCAAGGACGTCGAGAAGGTCACCGCCACCGCGCTCGACGCCCTGGAGTGGGTGACGGTGAACGGCGCGGAGGCCTGTGGCCTCGGCGACCGGATCGGCACCATCGCCGTGGGGAAGAAGGCCGATCTCATGGTCGTGGGCGGCTCCGGGATCGCCCAGCACCCGATCATCGACGGACCCGGCACGCTGATCTACCAGACGACCCCCGCGGACGTCCGCCACGTGCTGGTCGACGGCGAATTCGTCAAGCGCGACGGCGTCCTGGTCGGGTACGATCTGCCCAAGCTCCTGGCCGAGGCCGACGAGTCCGCCGCGCGGGTGCTCGAACGGGTGCGCGCCGCAGGGGGACGCTTCCCCGCCACCCCGACCGAGGGTTTCGACGACGTGACCGCGCTCGCGTTCGCCAACCTGGCCCAGTGATCATGGCCGATCTCGCAGGGGACGGCCCGGTGCCGCTGTGGTCGCCGCCTGAGGACCTCTCGGCCACCTGGATCGGGCGGTTCACGGCCTGGCTGGAGGCCAGGCACGGCAGGCGCTTCGCCGGGTACGACGACCTGTGGCGGTGGTCGATCGAAAACCTGGGCACGTTCTGGGCCGATATCGCCGAGTTCTTCGGCGTCGCCGCGGGGCTCGCCGCCGAGCAGGCGCTGGCCGACGACACGATGCCCGGGGCGGTCTGGTTCCCCGAGGTGCGCGTCAACTTCGCCGAGCGCCTGCTGGCCGCCGTCGACGACGACCGCGTGGCGCTGGCCGCGTACACCGAGGAGGGTGGAGCGGCCCGGCTGACCGGTGCCGAGCTGCGGCGTCAGGTCGCGTCGCTGGCCGCCGCGCTGCGCCGCCTCGGCGTCGAGCCCGGTGACCGCGTCGCCGCGTACCTGCCGAACACCGAGCACGCCGTGGTCGCCTTCCTGGCCGCCGCGTCCGTCGGCGCGGTGTGGACGGTGTGTGCGCCCGACTTCGGCGTGCGCGGCGCCCTCGACCGGCTCGCCCAGACCCGGCCCCGGGTGCTGGTCGCGGCCGACGGCTACCACTTCGGCGGCAAGCGGCGCGACCGGGCCGCCGCCGCGCTGGAGATCCTCGGCGGGCTGCCGACCGTGCGGACCTGCGTCTGGGTCGATCACCTGCGCCCCGGCCGGATCCCGGACGCTCCGGAGGGCCGCGAGGTGATCCCGTGGACCGACGTGGTCGCCGGCGAGGAAGAGCCGCGGTATGCGACGCTGCCGTTCGACCATCCGCTGTGGATCCTGTTCTCCTCCGGGACCACGGGCATCCCCAAGGGAATCGTGCACGGCCACGGCGGCATGCTGATCGAGCAGTACAAGAACATGCTGCTGCAGGCCGACGTCCGGCCCGGCGACGTCTTCTACTGGTACACCTCCACGGCCTGGATGATGTGGAACATCGTGGTCTGCTCGCTGCTCGGCGGGGCGACCGCCGTCCTGTACGACGGCAGCCCCACCCACCCCGACCTGGACCGGCAGTGGGCGTTGGCGCGGCGGTGGCGGCTCACCCACTTCGGCGTCAGCGCGGGCTACCTCAGCGCGTGTGCCGCCCAAGGGCTGCGGCCAGGGGAGCGGCACGACCTGTCGCGCGTCCGGTTCATCGGCTCGACCGGTTCGCCGCTGCCGGCCGCCACGGCGCGGTGGGTGTACGACGCCGTCGGCGCCGGCAGCCTCGCCGACCCCGCGATCATCGACCATTACGCGGCGCTCGCCCGCGCCAGACGTACCGGGAACAGAGAGGAACGGAGAGGACATGGAGCATGACGCGCGATGACGGGCCGCCGCCCGCGCGGCTGGAGCGGGTCACCGATCGGGTCTGGGCCTGGGTCCAGGAGGACGGCACCTGGTGGGTGAACAACGCCGGCGTCGTCTCGGGCGGGGACGGACTTTTGATCGTCGACACCTGCGCGACCGAACGGCGTACGCAGGCCTTCCTGGGCGCGGTGGACCGCGAGAGCGGCGGGCCGGTGCGCTGGGCGGTCAACACCCACGCGCACGGCGACCACACCTACGGCAACTCGCTGCTCCCCGAGGACGCCGTCCTCATCGGCCACCGGCTGATGTGCGAGCACCTGCGCACCGATCCGGTCTTCGACGCCTGCCCGCCGCTGTGGGATCCCGTGCCGCACTGGGGCGCCGTGACCCGCCGGGTGCCCGAGCTCGCGCTCACCGACGCCCTCCTCGTCGACGCCGGCGGGCTGACGGTCGAGCTGCGGCACCCCGGACACCCCGCCCACACCACCGGCGACGTGGTGGCGTGGGTGCCCGACGAGGGCGTGCTGTTCACCGGCGACCTGCTCTTCCACGGCATCACCCCGCTGGTCTTCATGGGCTCGGTCGAGGGGGCGCTGCGTTCCCTCGACTGGCTGGCCTCCTTCGCCCCGGCGTACGTCGTGCCCGGCCACGGCCCGGTCATCGACGGCGCCGAGCTGGACCAGGTGCTCGCCCGGCACCGGGCGTACTACCGCTTCGTCCAGGAAACGGCGGCCGAGGGCATCCGGCGCGGGGCCGACCCGCTGACCGCGGCACGGGCGGCCGACCTCGGGCCGTTCGCGGCGTGGCCCGACGCCGAGCGCCTGGTGCCGAACCTGCACCGCGCCTACGCCGAGGCCGGTGTCGGGGACGTCGACATCGTCGCCGCGCTGACCGACGCCGTCACCTGGGTCGGCCATCCGATGCCGACCCGGGTTTGAACCCGCCCCGGTACGACGCGCCGCCCGCCGGGGTCACACAGGACCGGCGGGCGCATCCCCCAGCGGCGGCCGGTCGCCGCCGCGGCTTCCGAATCCGCCCACTAACATCCGTGGCATGACGAGCGCAGACGCACGTGGCCGCCGACGCCGGCGGGACGCGCCCCGCAAAGGCGACCTGCGCGAACAGGCCATCCTCGACGCGGCCGAGGAGCAGCTCCAGACCCAGACGCTCGACGGCATGACCGTCGAGTCGATCGCGCGCGGCGCCGGGATCACCCGCAACGCCCTCTACTTCTACTTCGCCTCCAAACAGGACGTGCTGACCGCGCTGGTCCGCCGTACGGTGAAGCAGATCGCGAACGACGCCGCGTTCACCGCGGCCGACACCGGCACCGAGCCGCCCGAGCGCATCGTCCGCGCGGTCCGCAACACCGAGCGCCACTGGGTCCAGCACGGCGTGGTGATGCGAGCCGCGGTGGAGCTCGGCGCGGTGATCCCCGAGATCGGCGCCATGTGGACCGAGACGGTCGAGCGCTATGTCACCGCGATGACCGGGGTGCTGCTGAGCGCCGGGCTTCCCGCGGAGGGACCGGGGGCGGCCGAGGACGTGGCGCGGGCGTTGTGCTGGATGACCGAGCGCAACTTCTACCGCGCCTCGGCGGGCAAGGGCGGCGAGGACGCCTTGAAGCACGCCGGCGACGTCTGCATCGACATCTGGCACCGCATGCTGCCGTGAGCCGCCCGTGACTCGATCCGGAAACCGGCGATGCACGCGAAAGGCCGGGATGACCGGTGGGTCACACCTCCTGAGTCCGGCGCGGCGGCATGGCCGCGAGGTACTGCTTTCCCTGCTGGATCGAGGTCCGGAGGCGGCGCCACCCTGACAGTGGTGCCGCCGTCACCAGTGTGACCTCCGCCTTCTCGGGCGGGCCGGGCTCGGCGACCGTGGGTTCTCGAAGGTTCGAGGATCAACACGCCCAGCCCACGCCCCGAGCCCGACCTATCCGAGAGGCACACATTCATGAAGGCACTGCAGTACAGCGCGTACGGCGCCCGACCTGCCGTCACCGAGCGCGCCAAGCCGGAACCCGGCCCGGGCGAGGTCCTGGTCCAGGTCGCCGGGGCGGCGCTGAACCCGCTCGACGTCAAGATCGGCGCCGGCTACGTCAAGGACTTCTTCCCGATCACCTTCCCGTCGGTGGTCGGTACCGATCTCGCCGGAACCATCGAGCGGATCGGACCCGGCGTCACCGGCTGGAGCATCGGCGACGCGGTGATCGCCCGCACCGACCCGACCTCCGGTGGAGCCGTCGCGGAGTACGCCGCCGTCCCCGTCGCGAACCTCGCGGCCGCCCCGGCCACGATTCCGCTCGACCTCGCCGCCGGGCTGGCGACCACGGCCGCGACGGCGTTTCAGGCGGTGGTCGAGGTGGCGGAACTCAAGCCCGGCCAGCGGGTGCTCGTCCACGGCGGTGCCGGAGGCGTCGGCGGCTTCGTCATCCAGTTCGCCCGGAAGGCGGGCGCCCACGTCATCACGACCGTCTCACCGGCGGGCGCCGAGATCGCCAAGAGGCTCGGCGCGCACCAGGTGATCGACTACACCGCGACCGACTTCCGCGGCGAGGTCGAGCACGTGGACGTGGTCATCGACCCGATCGGCGGCGACACCGAGGTCGCCTCGCTGGACGTGCTGTCCTCGGGCGATCTGCTGGTCGCCCTCAACGTCCCGCCGGACGTCGAGCGCGCGGCCGAGCGCGGGATTCGCGCCGAGTTCGTGTTCCACTCCACCGACGCCGCTCGCCTCGCGAAGGTCGTCGCCGCGGTCGACGAGGGCGTGGAACTCATCATCGACCGTACGGTTCCGCTGGCGGACGCCGCTTGGGCGTTCGATCACGTCGCCGAGGGGCACGCCAAGGGCAAGGTCATCGTCCAGCCGTGACGAGGTTCGAGGATCAACGGAAAGGTTCGTGACAGTGGACTCCAATCGGGTGGCCCTGGTCACCGGCGGGTCGCGCGGCATCGGCAGGGCGGTCGCGGAGCGCCTGGCCGCGGCCGGGTACGTCGTGGTGGTCAATTACCACCGCGGCGAGGCGCAGGCTCGCGAGGTCGTGGAGGGGATCGAGAAGTCCGGCGGCGCCGCCGTCGCCGTACAGGCGGACGTCACGAATGCCGCCGAGACGGCACGCCTCTTCGACGCGGCGGTGCGGCTCGGGGGTCTGCACTGCCTCGTCACCTCGGCGGGGGTGCTCAGGACGGCGCCGGTGGCCGATCTGACCGACGCGGACATCGAGATCATGCTCGCGGTCAATTTCAAGGGGACGTTTTACGCGCTGCGCGAGGCCGCCAACCGGATGGCCGACGGCGGCCGGATCATCACACTCTCCAGCACGACCCTGGCGCTCAACGCCCCCGAATACGGCGGCTACAACGCGACGAAGGGGGCCGTCGAGGGCATCACACGCGTCCTGGCCAAGGAACTCGGACCGCGCGGCATCACGGTCAACGCGGTCGCCCCCGGGCCCGTCGACACCGAGCTGTTCACCACGGGCAAGACCGAGGAGCAGATCGCCCGCATGGCGGCGATGGCGCCGGCTGGGCGGCTGGGCACTCCGGCCGACATCGCCGCCCTGGTGGCCTTCCTGGCCTCTGAGTCGTCCGCGTGGGTCAACGGGCAGGTCATCAGAAGCAATGGGGGAATCGCCTGATGTCCGGAGGACACCGCCTGTACCTCGGCGCAGCGTGAGTCACCCGGGGCCGAGCCGGGCGCGGAACCAGTCGCCGACGAACTCCGTGCGCTCGGCCGAATGGTTGTAGATCGTGTGTTCGCCGTCCTCCCAGACGCGCAGGGTGGAGCGCTCCGACAGGTCGAGGAACACCTTCTGCTGGTCGAGGGTGACGAGCGGGTCGAGGCCGCCGTGCAGGACGAGCAGCGCGGCCGACATCCGGTCGACGGACGGGTCGAGCCACAGGGTGCGCAGGGCGGCCGCCACCTCCTCGTCCGTGCCGACGCCGAGGAGCGCCTGCGCCTGTTCCCTGGCGGTGCGGAACGGGCGGGGTTCCGGTCGCGCGTCGGCGCCGTTGACGCAGCACGCGCCGAAGCGGTCGTCGTGGACGGCGGCGCGGGCGGCCAGCAGGCCGCCGAAGCTGTTTCCCCAGACGCCGTACGGGCCGTTGTAACCGGTGCGGGCGGACACGGCGTCGAGGGTCGCGCTGAAGACCTGATCGACGTTTCCGTCGAGGTGGAGTCCGCCGGACATCCGGGTCTCGCCCTGGCCGGGCGCCTCAAGCAGGACCGTGGACAGGCCCCGCCGGGCCAGGGCCTCGGCCTGCCTGTGGTACGCCGGGCCCCAACCGCTCTGCCCGCCGACGATCACGACCGCGGGACCGGGGCGATCGGCGCGAGGCCGGACGAGCCAGGCCGTGCAGTGACTTCCCTTGAACGGGATCGACAGCCGCTCCACGCGCAGCTCGGTGTCGAGATCGGCCGCGGCCTGGTACGCCTCGACGAGCCGCTTGTAGAGCGCGCGTTTGGTCGCGTTGTCGGCGTTGAAGGCCATCTGCGCGAAGATCAGAGCGGCCGCCGCCCGGCGGAAGCACGCGACCGCGGTCTCGACGTCGCCACGGGCGGCGGCCGCCTGCGCGCGGGCGAGCTGCGCGTCGGCCAGCTCGGCGGCGACCTCGTGCCACGGCCGTTCGACGGGCGCGTTGAACAGGTGGGTGGCGTCCCAGTGGTCCATGCCGTAGTCGAGCATTCGGGTCACGGGCATGGCGCGCATCAGCGCGGCTCGATGCGCGGTCGCCTCCTGCGTCGCTTCCGCCGTACCCATCAGCGTGTGGCTCCGTCCGTGAGTCGCACAGGTGTTCCCATCGTTTGCTCTATTGACGCTTCAGCGGGTGCACGGGGTCGGCCGCGACGATCGTGTTGCGCAGGCTGCCGAGCCCCTCGACGGTGGCGACCACCTCGTCGCCCGCCTTCAGCCACGGGTAGTCCTCCTCGCCGTGGGTTCGGGACAGTTCGAGGATGCAGCCCGTGCCGCACGTGCCCGAGCCGATGACGTCTCCCGGGCGGACCTGGGTGCCGCGCGACGCGTACGCGATCATCTGTGGGAAGGACCAGTAGACGTCCGACCAGTTCGCCTCGGTGTACGGCCGTCCGTTGACGGTGACCGTCATGGCCCGGTCGAAGCCGGTGGCCGTGGCGTACGGCGCCAGCTCGTCCTTGGTCACCAGGTAGGGGCCGAGGCTGGTCGCCGTGTCCTTGCCCTTGACCGGGCCCATCGACAGGGTCATCTCGCGGTGCTGCACGTCCCGGCCGCTCCAGTCGTTCAGCACGCAGTAGCCGACGATGTGGTCCTCGGCCTCCTCGACGGTCAGGTTGGAGCCCGCCTTGCCGACGATGGCGGCGACCTCCAGCTCGAAGTCGAACTTCTCGGCCCCCGGGGTCATGGGAACCTCGCCCTCGCCCCGGAAGGCGTACGGGTTGGAGAAGTAGAAGACCGGGATCTCGTACCAGGTCGGGTCCATCTCCAGCCCGCGCCACGCGCGACCGGCGCGTACGTGCTGCTCGAAGGCGTAGAAGTCGCGGAACGTGGGCGGCGTCGCCAGCGGGGAAAGGATCCGCACCTGCGCGGGGTCCACCTCCTCGCCCGACTTCTCCGCCCGGCGTCCGGCCTCCAGGAGCGCGGCCTCACCGGCCTCGATCAGCGGGAGCAGGTCGGTGTGGCCGCCGAGGACGCGGAAGTGCTCCCCGGCGACGACCCCCACCCGAACCTCGCCTCCGGCGCTCGCGAATCGAACGAACTTCACTTTCGGCCCTTCGTGTCGTCGTCCGCCGGCCTCGCCTGCTCGCGGGTCCAGCGCAGGTAGCTCTCCTCGGTGAATCCGCTCGCGCCGTACTTGGCCACCGAGGCACGGATCGCGTCCATCAGCCGATCCGGCGGGGTCTCGATGTCGATGGTCTCGATGAACGGCTGGCGCGCGACGAGGCCGGTCCGCCAGTAGACCTCGGTCCGATTCCCCTCCGGATCGAAGAAGTAGACGCCGATGGCGTTGCCATGGGACACGATCATGTCGAACTTCGTGCCGTACTCCTTCAACCGGCGGTACAGACCGACGACGTCCTCGAAGGACTCACAGCGAAAGGAGATCTGCTGAATCAGCCTGCCGCCGACCGCGACGTCGCGGCCCTTGGTGAGCAGGAGCTCGTGATGCTCGTCGTCGGGGCGGGCGGACAGGAAGTAGTTCCCGAGGTCCGCGTCGTGGTCGGTGACGACCAGGCCGAGGACCCCGGTGTAGAAGTCGAGCTGCTTGGCCACGTCGAAGCATCGGATTCCGACGTGGCCGAGCTCGGCGACCTTCGGCCGGGTGGAGCCGGCGTGGGTGTTCATGCGGACATCTGACTTTCGGTCGGAAGCGGGTCGCGGACCTTGCTGAAGCGCTCGGCGACGGTCGCGGCGGGTCAGGCGACCCCCGTGCGGGCGGTCGCGTGGCGGGTGACGAACTCGCGGATCTCCGTGGCGACGAGCTCGGGCGACTCGTACGGGGCGAGATGCCCCACGTCCGACAGGTAGACCAGGCGTCCGCCGGGCATCGCCCCGACGTCGGCGATCAACTTGTCCTGGGGGGCGACGGCGTCCCTGCCGCCGAGGACGTAGCACACGGGCACGGTGATGCCCGGCAGCTCCTCGAACATGCTCGTGTAGACGCCTCCGCCGTACCAGCTGCGCCAGAATCGCTCGCTGACAGTCGGCATCGTGCGTACGACATCGGTCGTCATGCTCGGATCGAGCGAGATGGCGGCGATGGCCCGGGTGATGGCCTCGACGTCGCCGTAGGAGTTGTAGAACCCCTCGATGACCGGATCGCCGGGCTCGGTCCCGCCGGCGTTCCACGGCATGAACGCCATGACCGAGAGCACCAGGTCGGGCCGGTCGAGAGCGATCCGTACGCCGACCGAGCCGCCGAAGGAGAGACCGACGAGGGAGAAACGCGCCAGGCCGAGCTCGTCACAGGCGTCGATCAACGGCTTGGTGAAGGTGGCGAGGTTCGTTCCGTCGGCGACCGCGCGGGCGGAGCCCGCGTGGCCCGGCAGGTCGAACAGCACGATGCGATGGCCGTCGAGCAGGGGTGTCACCCGGGACCAGCAGGCGAGCGAGCACCCGAGCCCGGGCAGCATCACCATCGTGCCCGGCCCGTCGCCTCGCTCCTCGTAGTGGATGCCGTTGCTTGTCGTTGGCATGGGGGCTTCCCTTCGTCGGCGTCGCTCCGCGTTGTTCGCGCATCGGTGGGCGGGGTGAGTGCCGCGGCCGTTACCAGAACGCGGTCTGTAACGTAGAACAAATTCCGCTATGAACACAAGGTTCTGCAGAGGCGAACTTCGGAGCGGTGATCCGCGGGCCGGGCCAGCCGCTTCACATCGAGGTCGCCACTGATGGCCCTGGTCCTGGAGGTGGAAGCCGGGCGAAGGTCCTCCTCGCGGGCCCGTGCCCGCCGATCGCGGGCGATGTCTGCTTGACAGAACCATGACCGGTTTCCAGAATGAGCGCTACCTGTAACCAATGCTTGTCGGGTTGTTGTGAGCCCACGGCGACCCGCCGGCCGCGTTCACGAGCCGCCGAGTACGAGAGGCGAAGGGCCGAGCCACATGAGTCTTACCGAAGGTCCCCGCGAAGCCGTGATCAGGCCCGATGAGCCGGACGCGGACGTCCTCATCGTGGGATACGGCCCGGTCGGGCAGACCTTGGCCGCACTGCTGGGGCGCGCGGGGCACCGCGTGGTGGTGTGCGAGCGCCGCACCGGACGCTACGAGACGCCCCGGGCAGGACACTTCGATCACGAGATCATGCGCGTCTTCCAATCGCTGGGAATCGCGGACGAGGTACGGCGCATCGCGGAGCCGGCGCGCGTGTACGAGTTCCTCGACCCCGACGGAGCCGTGATCTCGCGTTTGCCGCGCGACTGGGCCGCCCCCTCCGGCTGGGACGCGTCGTACCACTTCTACCAGCCGGAACTTGAGGACGTCCTGGACGCGGCCGTCCACGCGATGCCCACCGTGGACGTCCGCTTCGACGCGGCCGTGACCGGCCTCCGCCAGGAGACCGACCACGTGGCGGTGACCTTGGCCGACGGCGGTGCCGTGACCGCCCGCTACGTCGTCGGCGCGGACGGCGCCGGCAGCACGGTGCGCGCGCTCTGCGACATCCGGACGGAGGATCTCGGATTCCGGGGCGACTGGCTGGTCGTCGACGTCCGCCCACGCCCCGGTGCCCCCGCCCTGGACATCCCCGACACCGGCCAGGTGCTCAATCCCGCGCGGCCGAACCACATGGGCAGGGTGGCCCAGCGGTACTTCCGCTGGGAGTTCATGCTCGTCGACGGCGACGACCCCGCCGAGATGGTGCGGCCGGAACGGGTCTGGGACCTGCTCAAACCGTGGATCGGCCCCCGGGAGGGGGAGCTGATCCGGCAGACGGTCTACCGGTTCAGGTCCATCGTGGCCGACACGTTCCGGGACCGATCGGTGCTGCTCGCCGGCGACGCCGCGCACGTCATGCCGCCGTTCCTCGGGCAGGGCATGAGTTCCGGCATCCGGGACGCCGCGACCCTCGCGTGGATGTTCGACCTCGTGCTGGCGGGCTCCGCCGACCCCGGGCTCCTGGACCTGTACACGGCCTCACGAAGGCCGCACGTCATCGCCTACATCGAAGAGTCGGTACGGATCGGGACCACCGTCTGCGAGACCGATCCCGTACGCGCGGCGCGACACCGCGAGGCCATGCGGTCGGCGACCGAGCTTCCCCCGCCTTTCGAGCCGCCCATCGGCGCGGGCTTCCGGGACGGGCAACCGCTGGCCGGCCGCTTGGCCGTCCAGCCGCTGCTGCGTACGGGCGACGGGAAGGCGGAACGGTCCGACGACGTGCTCGGCCACGGGTTCACCCTCTTCAGCCTGGGCGAACCGGACGCGGCGGCCGCAGCGGCCGTGGACGACCTCGGGCGCGCGATCGGGCTGCGGTCCGTGGTGATCGGCGGTGAGGGGATCCAGGAGGACGGCGAGGCGCTCACCGGCTGGATGCGGAAGGCGGGCGTCACGGCGGTGCTGGTTCGCCCCGACTTCTACGTCTTCGGCACCGCCGCCAGGCTCACGGACGTACCAGACCTGCTCGCCGCACTCCGCTCGGACCTGTCGCTGACGTAGCGCACACTCCGCGATCGCGCGACGCGGCGGCTAGCTCAGCACCGTGCTGAGCCGGTCCGCCGCGTCGAGCAGCGTGCGAACGTGCGAGGCGAGCTTCTCCTCGGCCAGACGCTCCGCGGGACCCGAGACGCTGATGGCGGCCCGTACGCTGCCCGCGGCGTCGCGTACCGGCGCGGCGATCGCGTGCAGCCCCGGCTCGCTTTCGCCGAAGTTCGTCGCGTACCCCTGCTCGCGGACCGTCTCAAGCTCCTGTTCGAGCACGCGTCGGCTGCTGATGGCCTTGTTCGTCCCGCCCCGGATGCGACCACCCGGATACCGCTCCCGCAGCTGTTCCCGGGGCAGGGCCGCCAGCAGGACCTTCCCGGCCGCGGCCGCGTGCGCGGGCGCCCGGTCGCCGATGCGCAGCGCGGCGCGGATCGCGTGACGGCCCTCCACGCCGTCGATGAAGACGATCTCCGAGCCGTCGAGGACGATCAGATGCACCGTCTCGCCGAGGTCGTGGCAGAGGCGCTCGATCGTCGGCCGGGACTCCGCACGCAGGTCGGTCGCCCCGATCACCGCCACGCCGATCTGGATGAGCCCGGTCCCTGGACCGTACCCACGGGTCACCGGCTCCTGCCGCAGCAGGCCCTGGGACTGCAGGGTGGTGAGCATGCGGTGCGCGCTCGACCGGGCGATGCCCAGCTCGGCGGCGACCTCGGCCACCCGCAGAATACGCCGCTCGCGGAGCATCAACAGAACGCGGGCCGCGTTCTCGACCGACTCGATCGGATAGCCTGCCGGCGCCGACATGTGCCCTCCGCTAGGAGCGACGAACGGAGCCACGACCATTCCGGGTGGCGCCTGCACTATAGCACCCGACGAGCCACCTCGATTCCATCTAGCAGAACGCTGTATGGCAGATCGGCGACGCCGGACCGCCTCGCCGATCAGGCCGTGTCGTTCGCGAGGCCGTCCAGCACGGCGCGAAGCGCGTCCGGCAACGGGGTGGGTCTGCCGGAGCCGTCGATGTGGACGACCGTATGCGATCCGTTCACCGCGACGTGCTCCCCCTTGAGGATCCGCCACACATAGGTGATCGAGGTATTCCCCACCTTCTCGACCTCAAGCTCGACCTCGTATTCGTCACCGTCCACGAACGATCGTTCGAAGCTCGCGGCGACGGCCCGGCGCGGGAACGTGGCGGCCCGCACGCCGACCGACCGGTAGAGGGCGTGTTCGACGTTCTCGACCCACTTGAGGGCGTTCGTGTAGTGGTAACGCCCGGACGCGTCGGTCTCGTGGAACGCCACCACGCCGCGTACCCGATGAACATTCATGCCGCGACCGTATCCAACCACCCGAGCCGAGGATCTCGCGGGCCTTCGCCCGGGGGTACGTGGGCCGATCGCCGCGCCCGCCATCAGCGGTCCGTCCAGCCTCCTCTATTTGTTACCGTCGCCGAACCGAAGCCGGTTGAAGGGGACGTCCTTCGCGTCGATGCCGCCGTCCTTGGGCAGGCCGAGGACACGCTCGCCGATGATGTTGCGCTGGATCTCGGTCGATCCGCCCGCGATCGCCATGCCGGTGGCGTACAGCGACGCCCAGCGGATGGCGGCGAGGTCGTCGTTCTCGATCGCGATCGTCTCGCCGAGGAGCTCTTCGGCGAGGTCGGCCGCCCACAGCGCCTGCTGGGTGCCGGCCAGCTTGCCCACCGATCCGCGGGCGCCCACCGGGATGCCCGCGATGGCCTCCTCGTGGACGAGCCGGCCGAACTCGGCTAGCGCCAGCTCGCGGGCGTACAGCTCCGCGAGACCGGTGCGGGCGCGGTCCGAGGTGATCGAGCCGTGCTTGTGTACGGCGGCGAGCATCGGTTCGAAGCTCAGCGGGTTGGCCTGCGAGCGGCCCTGCGTGCCGAGCGCGATGCGCTCGTTGCGGAGCATGACGACGGCCGCCGCCCAGCCCTGGTTCACCTCGCCGATGACCGCGTCGTGCGGGACCAGGACGTTGTCGAAGAACTCCTCGGCGAACGGCGCCTCGCCGGTCGCGATGCGAAGCGGCCGCACGGTGAGGCCCGGGGCGCGCATGTCGACGATGAGCATCGTGATGCCCTGGTGCCTGGGCACGGTCGGATCGGTGCGCACCAGGACCGCGCCCAGATCGGCGAGATGGCCGACCGAGGTCCAGACCTTCTGGCCGTTGATCACCCATCCCTCGTCGGTACGCGTCGCGCTGGTCCGCAGCGCGGCCACGTCGGACCCGCCGCCGGGCTCGGAGAAGATCTGGCACCAGATCTCCTCGCCGGAGAGGATCTTCGGCAGGTAGCGCCGCTTCTGCTGCTCCGTGCCCAGCTCCAGGAGGGTCGGGCCGATCATGCCCAGGCCCAGGGAGAAGACGGTGGGCAGCCGGTAGCCGGCGGACACCTCGTTCCACGCCACCTGGTACTCGATGCCGAGGCCCTGGCCGCCGTACTCCCTGGGCCAGGTCAGGCCGGCGAAGCCGGCCTCGAACAGCGCGGCCTGGAAGCGCCTGGCCTCCGCCAGGTCCGCGGCCTCCTCGCCGGAGTCGGCGCGGAGGGCCTCCTCGGCGCGCCGGGCGTGGCCGTCGAGCCAGAGCCGGGCGCGCTCGCGGAAGTCGTCGATCTCGCTCATGCGCGATCCCTTCGGTGAAGTCGCCCCACAGTCCCTCGAATCGCCGCTGGACAAGGAAGTGAATTCCACATAAGCATCAATGGCGCTGGTGCGGGTAGCGAGCTTGGTTCATTGGGGTATATGAATTCATATGTATATGAGCGTTCATTCCGGGTCAAGGAGTGTCATGACAGGTGAAGGCCTCGCGGCCGTCCTGGCGATGGAGAAGGCCGCGCAGGCGGAGTGCATGCGCGGCGGCGACTTCGAGGAGGGCGTGCGCGCCTTCCTGGAGAACAGGGAGCCGCGGTTCGGGCCCGGTGCGGACGGGGTGTGACGGAGGAGCACGCGGGCCGACGGGCATCCGATCGGCCCGCGCGCCCCTCCATCGCCTCGCGGCCATCGCTTGCGGCCGTCACCTCGCGGCTTTCGTCACTCGCGGCTCACGGCTGGGCGACCTTCTCCGCCGGCGCCGGTCGTACCTCGCCCGGACGGGCCTTGCCGCGGGTGCCCAGCCGGTCCACGACCGGCTTGCCGGCCATCCGGATCACGCCGACGATGCCGTAGGGCAGGGCGAACATGAACACGACGAGCACGATGCCGTACACCAGACCGGACGAGGAGGTGTTGACGTCCGAGATCCACGTCGGCATGAAGACGACGAACATCGCGCCGAGCACGACGCCGGGCACGGAGCAGAAGCCGCCCACGACGATGATCGCGATCAGTGAGATCGCGAACGGCAGGGCGAACGCGTCCGCGCCGACGTACTGCACGACGAGGGTGTAGAGCACGCCGCCGACCGCCGCGAACGCCGCGCTGATTGCGAACACGAACGACTTCGTCGTCGTCGCCCGTACGCCGAGCGTGGTGGCGACCGCCTGGTTGTCGCGCAGCCCGTTCATCGCCCGCCCGGTACGGCCCCGCGACATCAGCACCGCCATCAGGTAGACGATCAGCGTGACGACCAGGCAGATGTAGAGGATCCACTGGTCCTTGTCGAGGCCCGTCCACGCCGGAGGATCGGCGATGTTGACCGACAGCCCGGCGCTGCCGTTGGTCCAGAAGTCGAGCCGCTTGATGACCGACGGCGTGATCAACGCGAGTGCCAGGGTGACCTGCGAGAGCGCGAGCGGGGACAGGCGCAGCGCCGGGAGGCCGAAGCCGAACCCGAGGATCCACCCGAGCGCGGCCGCGACGGCGAACGACGCCAGGACCGGCCACCCGTACGTGCCCGAGAGGATCGCCGTGGCGTACGCGCCGATGGCGAAGAAGAAGCCGTGACCGAGCGAGATCAGGCCGGTCATGCCGGTGAGCAGGTGCAGGCCGAGGCCGGTGACGACGTAGACGCACACCATCGCCAGGTTGGTGTTGGCGTAGGTCGGCGAGACCAGCGGCAGGTACAGCGCGTAGCCGAACACCACCACGCCGACCAGCACGTTGACCCAGGCCGGGATCGGCAGCGCGGGGCGACGCCGGTGCATGACGGCGAGCAACCGGTTCATACCCGCACCACCGTCCGCGAGCCGAAGAAGCCCTGCGGCCGGAGCAGCAGGACGATCATGATGATGAGGAACGCGACGGCGGCCTTGAAGTCCTGGCCGATGCCCGGGACGTAGGTCCCCGCGAGGTTCTCGACGACGCCCACGATGAGGCCGCCGACGATCGCCCCGACCGGGCTGTCGATACCGCCGAGGACGGCGGCGGCGACGGCGTACAACAGGACCGACAGCAGCATGCCCGGCTGCAGGAACTGCTGCGGCGCGACCAGGGTCGCCATCAGCGTGCCGATCGCCGCGGCGATGCCCCAGCTGAAGGTCATCGACGCGTGCACCGGCAGGCCGAGCAGCGTGGCCGACGAGAGGTTGTCGGCGGCGGCCCGCATGGCCAGGCCGAACCGGGTGCGCTGGAAGAGGAACCAGAGCAGCCCGGCGATCACCACCGCGACGGCGACGATCACCAGCTTCTGTTGACTCACCCGGACCGAGCCGATCTCCAGCGCGGGTCCCGTCAGGACGGAGGGGACGTCCTTGACCTCGTAGCCCCAGATCCAGGCCTCCGCGTTGAGGAGCACGATGAGGATGCCGAGCGAGATGACGAAGAGCGCGAGCTCGTTGTGCGCCTCGGCCAGCGGCCGGACGAGCGTCCGCTCCATGACGGCGCCGGCCAGGAACGACACCACCACCGCCAGCAGGATCGCCGGCAGGAAGCCGAGCCCCCAGTCGTGGAACTGCCAGGCGAGGAAGGCCCCGAAGGTGGCCATCTCCGCCTGCGCGAAGTTGATCAGCCGTGAGGTGCGGTAGACGAGGACGAGGCTGAGCGCGATCGCGGCGTAGACCACGCCCGTCGTCAGCCCGTCGATGATCTGTTGGAAGAAAGTGGTCACCCGATCGCTCCTACGCGCCGAGGTAGGCGTTCTTGATCTGTTCGTCCTCGCGCAGGACGGCCGCGGGCTGCTTGGGGCCCATGCGCCCGGCGGTCAGCAGCAACGCGTCGTCGGCGATCTCGAGGCTGAGGTGGGCGTTCTGCTCCACCAGCAGCACCGTCATGCCGAGCCGTTCCCTGATCGCGCGCAGCTCGCCGAACAGCATGCCGGTCAGCTTCGGCGCCAGACCGAGCGAGGGCTCGTCCAGCAACAGCAGCCGCGGCTTGGCCATCAGCGCCCTGGCGATGGCGAGCATCTGCTGCTCGCCGCCGCTGAGCGCGGAGGCGAGCTGGTCGCGACGGGCGGCGAGGCGAGGGAAGAAGTCGTACCACTCCTTGATCGCGTCCTCGACCTCGGCGGCCGGCCGGTGGTGGCCGCCGACGCGGAGGTTCTCCTCGACGGTGAGGCCGCCGAACGTGCCGCGCCCCTCCGGAACGTGGCCGAGGCCCAGCCGGGCGACCGACCTGCGCTGCCGGCTCGACAGCAGCTCGTGCCCGTCCAGCCGCGCGCTGCCCGTGGCGGGGAGCATCCCGGACAGCGCGCGCAGCAGGGTGGACTTGCCGGCCCCGTTCGCGCCGAGGACCACGGTGATCGTGCCCTCCTCGATGTCGAAACAGACGTCGTCGAGGACCTGAAGGCTGCCGTAGCCGGCGTTGAGATGCTCGACGGTCAACAGGCTCATGCGGCACCTCCTGGGCCTCCCAGGTACGCCTCGACGACGGCCGGGGCGTTGCGGACCTCGTCGGGCAGCCCGTCGGCGATCTTCTGCCCCAGGTTCAGCACCACCAGGTGGTCGCAGATCGACATGACCATGCCCATGTGGTGCTCGATCAGCAGGACGCTGAAGCCGTGCTCGTCCCGCAGGCCGCGTACGACGGAGGCGAGCTCGTGCACCTCTTCGAGGATGAGGCCGTTGGCCGGCTCGTCGAGCATGAGCAGGCGCGGCCGCAGCATCAGCGCCCGGGCCAGCTCGATGCGCTTGAGCGTGCCGAGCGGCAGCCCGGCCGCGGGGTGCCGCTCCAGGTGCGCGAGGCCGAGCGAGTCCAGGATGGCCCTGGCGTGCTCGCGCTCGCGGCGTTCCTCCCGCCAGGTCAGCGGGAGCCCCAGGCCGCCGGCGAGGAATCCCGCCTTCGTCCGGTGGTAGGCGCCGCCCATGACGTTCTCAAGCACGCTCTGCGTGGCGAAGAGCCCCAGGTTCTGGAACGTCCGGGCGATGCCGACCCCGGCGATCTGGTCGGCCCGCAGGCCGAGCAGATCGACGCCGTCGAGGAGCACCGTGCCCGAGTTCGGCCGGTACAGACCGCTGACGCAGTTGAACAGCGCGGTCTTGCCGGCGCCGTTGGGGCCGATGAGGCCGCACACCGTTCCCGCGGCCACGTCGAAGGACACCCCGTCCAGCGCGACGACGCCGCCGAACCTGAGACGGACGTCCCGCACCTGCAGCGTTCCGGCCGCACCGGTCCCGGTGATTTCGGCCCCAGCGGTTCCGGCAGCCCGCAGGCTCCGCGGCGTGGACTCACTCATCGGCGGTGAAGATGGTGTCGTTGGGGACCCAGCCGTTGTTCTTCGGGTCGAAGGTCACCTGGACCGCCTGGTGGACGAAGGACGGGTCCTTGTCGCTGCTGCCGTACGTGATGCCGGGCAGGGCGAAGGAGCTCTCCGCCTTGATGCTGCGCGCCGCCTTGTAGATCGCCTCGCTGGTGCACTCCTTGGTCGCCTCGAGGATCTGCCGGAAGCTGTCGGTGATGTCCACCCCGCTCTGGAAGAGCGAGTCCTTGGGGTCGTAGCCGTTGGCCGTCGCCCACTTCCGGTACTCGATGATCGCGGGGTCCTTGTCCGCGCCCACCATGTCGCCGCTCTTGGACCATTGGATCGAGTTGACGTTCTCGGCCGCGCCGGGACCCGCCGCCGACACGAGCGCGGCGGCCGGATTCGCCGCGGTGATCCACTTTTGCGGATGCCAGCCGAGCTCGTCGACCTTCTTCAACGCCATGGTGATGAAGGACCCGGAGCCGAGCATCGCGAAGGTGTCGGCGTTCGAGCCGCGCAGCGAGGTCACCTGCGAATCGACCGAGGCCGCGCTGATCTCGTACGACTCGGTCGCGACGATCTTGAGGTTGGTGCCCTCCATCGCCTTCTTGAACGCCTCAAGCTGGGTCTTGCCCGTCTCCTCGTTCGAGTAGAGCACCGCGATCTTCGCATTGGGGTTCTTCGCGGCGATCGCCTTGACCCGGGCCTGGTTCTCGAAGTCGACGGTGGCGTTGGTGTAGAGCGCCAGCATCGCCTTGCCGTCCCGGTAGCGGTTCACGAGCTCCTCCGGCGGGCTGCCGGCCGGGAAGATCAGCGGTACGCCCTTCTGGGTCGTGTAGTCGATGTAGGCGAGGATCGAGGACGTGCCGGTGTTCGCCAGGAACGCGGCGACGTGGTCCTGTTCGATGAGCTTCTTGACGTTGACCACGGAACGCGCGGGGTCGTAGCCGTCGTCGAGGCTGATGAAGGTGACCTTGCGGGTCTTGCCGTCACCCATGGTGACGCCGCCCTTGTCGTTGATCTCCTTGAATTTGGCGGCGATGCCGTCGCTGATTGACTTGAAGATCGCGCCAGCGCCCGACTGCAGCGAGCTCTGCCCGATCTTGATCTCGGTGTCGGTGATGCCGGGGGAGCACGTGCCTGCCCCGGCGGCGTTGGCGCCGTCCGCGTCGCGTCCCGATGCGCACGCCGAGAGTGCGAGCACGCCCACCGCGGCGAGGCTCGCCCACCGCACCCAACCTACGTTCATTCGTCTGCCTCCGGATGCCGCCCCCGCACTGCCGTTGTGTTTCGGTACGATGAATCCAGATTCACGAGAATGTGTCAAGGGTCATCTTGTTCCGCAGGTGATGGCCGAGCAGAGCGCCTTGCCGAGCTCGACCGGCGGCCATGCGGGCCATTGATCAACTTGTTCCAGATTTACTTAGGCGTTGCGTACCCCGGTCCATCGGACCTAGGTTGACGCTGACGCCCCACGGTCGCCCGGGTCCGGGCACGAGGCCATGCCCCCGCCGGCCGCGCGGAGTGAGGAGTGAGGAGTGGTGGATGACGGAAGATTTGGTGACCTATCGCTTCGAGGACGGCCTCGCCCGGATCACCATGCCGCAGGGGGACCGCGGCAACCCGATCAACCAGGCGTGGAACACCGCGATGCTCGACGCGCTGCGGCGTGCGCGCGACGACGGCGCACGCGTGATCGTGCTGTCGGCGACCGGCCGGTTCTTCTGCGTGGGCGGCGACCTGCGGGCGATGGCCTCGGCGCCGTCCCTGGCCGACGCCCTCTATGACATCGCCGACGCGCTGCACCGCGCGGTGAGCGAGATCCAGCGCGCCGAGGCGATCGTCGTGTGCGGCGTCCAGGGCGCGGCCGCGGGCGCCGGCTTCCCGCTGGTCGCCTCGGCGGACCTGGTGGTGGCGGCGCGATCGGCCTCCTTCAGCCTCGGCTACACCAAGGTCGGGCTCTCGGTCGACGGCGGCACCTCGCTCCTCGTACGCTCGCTGGGGCTCCACCGGGCGATGCAACTGGCGCTGCTCAACAAGCGGCTGACCGCCGAGGAGGCCGCCGCGTGGGGCCTGGTCGCCTCCGTGGTGGACGACGACGACCTGATCCCGGCCACCGATGAGCTGGCCGCGCGGCTGCTCGCCGGCCCCGGGCAGGCACAGGCGGCGACCAAGGCGCTGCTGCGTCAGGCGGCCTCGCCGGGCGTCGAGACGGCGCTCAGGCGGGAGGCGATCGAGCTGCGCCGGCAGGGCCTTCATCCGGACGCCCGCGAGGGAACCGGGGCCTTCCTGGCCAAGCGGGCTCCCCGGTTCATGCCCCCGGTGGAGGTCCGGACATGAGCCCCGGCATCCGCCCGGCACGCCGCAGCGGGCAGGCCGCGCGCCGACGGCCCCGCTCGCCGCGCGCGGGTGGGCCGGGTGGGCCGGGTGGGCGCTGAATGACGGCGACCCGGCCGGACGAACCGGTACAGCGCCGCCGCCCGCGTGACCGCAAACTTCAGATCCTCTGCGCGGCCCGCGACCTCTTCGTCGCGCACGGCTTCCCGCACGTGTCGATGGCGATGATCGCCGAGCAGGTCGGGATCACCGCGGGCGCCCTGTATCGCCACTTCGCGAATAAGGCGGTCCTGCTTGAGCAGGTCTTCGAGCACAGCTTCGCGTGGCTGCACACCCCGGTCACCGGGCAGGACTACGAGAGCACCATCGACGAGGTGATCGCGCTGGTCTCGGACCGGCCGTACCTGTCGGACCTGTGGACCCACGAGATGCGCTACCTCCCGGAGGAGATGCGACGCCGGTTACGGGCGAGGATGCGGGCCTGGAACCGGAGCCTCGTGCCCGGCCTGCGCAGCCGGCGGCCGGACCTCGACGACGGCCAGGTCGAGCTGCTGCTGTGGTCGGTGCAGTCGATGATCGCCAACGTCGGGCGTCAGGGCCTGCGGTCGCCGCCGGCCGAGCGCATCCCCGCGGTGCGCGACGCGCTCCGCGCGCTCACCTCGGCGACGATGGTGCCCACCGGACCGGTCGTCGATCGGCCGACTCCGGCGCGGCTGCCGATGTCCATGCGGGAAAGGCTGCTGATCGCCGCCTTCGAGCAATTCACCAAACACGGCTTCCACGGCGCGTCCATGACGCGCATCGGCGCCGTCGTCGACGTCACCGGTCCGAACATCTACAGTTACTTCGAGAGCAAGGAGGATCTGCTCCGGGCCGCGTTCGAGCGGGCCATGCACGCGCTCTGGCTGGCGCTCGAACGGGCGCTCGCCGACGCGCCCGACGCCGAGACCGCGCTCGGCGGCCTCGCCCACTCCTACGTGGGAATGGCCCGATACTGGGCGTCGAACGCACCGCGGCACAACATCGGACCGGAGTACGCGCGAGCGGTGAAGTCCTTCCAGCGGGAGTACGTCGCCGAGTGGACGGCCCTCGTCCTGCGGGCCCGGCCGGAGTTCGGGGCCCGCCAGGCGTACCTGCGGGTGCGGCTGGGGCTCTACCTGATCGCCGACCTGTACAGCAACGAGCGCCTCACCTACCACCTGACCTTCACGCGGAACGCCGCGGCCCTGCTGCTGGCGGTGCTGCTCACCCGCGTCTGATCGACCGCCCGACACCGCCACCGGCACGGATCGGCGACGATCTCGGCATGTCACCGGCGTACTAGGCTGGTGCCGTGTCGTCCGCCGTTGACTTCGTGCCGCCAGGTCGGCGTCGGCGACCGCGCGACCGCAAGCAGCAGATCCTCGCGGCGGCACGGGAGCTCTTCGTCGCCCAGGGCTACCCGAACGTGTCGATGGCGGCGATCGCCCAGCAGGTCGGCATCACGGCCGGCGCGCTCTACCGTCATTTCGACAACAAGGCGGTCCTGCTCGACCAGGTGATCGAGGAGAGCTTCGACTGGCTCGACACCCCGATGACGTACGCCGACTACGAGGCGGTCGTCGAGGAGGGCATCACCCGGATCCTGGACCGGCCCTACCTCACCGACCTGTGGGTCTACGAGATCCGGCATCTGCCGGAGGAGAAGCGGCGCGCGCTGCGGCGCCGCATGCGCGCCTGGAGCGCCGGCCTGATGCCGGCGCTGCGCGACCGGCGCCCCGACTGCGACCCGGGACAACTGGAGCTCCTGCTCTGGGCGGTCCTGTCGCTGGTCTCCTCCATCGGCCGCCAGGTGGTGCACCGGCCGCCCGCCGACCGGGTGCCTGCGGCACGCGCGGGACTGCAGGCGCTGATGTCGGCCCAGATGGTGCCGACGGGCGGGGTCGTGGCGCGGCGGACCCCTCGGCTGCTGCCCAACTCCATGCGCGAGCGGCTGCTGTACGCGGCGTTCCAGCAGCTCGGCGAACGCGGGGTGCACGAGACCTCCATGGCCAGCATCGCCGCGGCCGTCGACGTGTCCGGCCCCAACCTCTACAGCTACTTCGAGAGCAAGGCCGACCTGGTGCGCGCGGTCTACGAACGCGGAAGCCACGCCCTGTGGCTGGGCCTGGAGGAGGCGCTGGCGGGGGCGAGCGACCCGTCCGACGCGCTCAACAGGCTCACGCGTTCCTACATCCGCCTGGCCCGCTCCTGGTCGACGGGGGTCGAGGACCCGCGAAGCGAAGGCGACCTCAGGGAACGGCTCACCGCCTTCCGCCGGGAGTACTTCGCCGAGTGGGTCACCCTGCTGGTCCAGGCCCGGCCCGAGCTGACCCATCGCGAGGCGCGTCTGCGGGTGCACCTCGCCCTCCTCATCGTCGCCGACCTCTACGCCATCGGCGGGCTCACCCGGATCGAGACGTTCCAGGAGAACGTCGCCAGGCTGGTCCTCGCGGTGCTCCTGGGCCCCGCCGGGCCGCACACCTCCTAGCGTCCCCGCACAAGTAATCGCACGCTCATCACGCCGACGCCCGCCGCCGTCGGCGCCTTTCCGCGTTCACCGGCGCAGTCGCGGTTCCATCGTGACGCTTGACGCACCTAAGTGAATTGTGTTTCAGTGCGCTCATTGGACTTCTTCGCCGGTGGCGCGCGTTGAGCGCCGCGTTCGTACGAGGTGTGAACCGTGGCTTTGATCGACAACGAGGACCAGAGGGCGTTGGCGGCGTCGGTACGGCGCCTGGTCGCCGACCGGACGCCGCTGAGCCGGGTGCGCGAGGTGATCGCCGGCGATCAGGCCTACGACGCCGAGGTGTGGCAGGGGCTCGTCGACCTCGGACTGGCCGGCCTGACCATCCCCGAGGAGTACGGCGGAGCCGGCGGCACGCAGGCCGACCTCGCCGCCGCCCTGCGCGTGCTGGGCGCCGCCCTCGTCCCTTCGCCGCTGCTCGCCTCGACGGTCCTGGCCGCCAACACGCTGCTGTACCTGCAGGACGAGGCGGCGAAGAAGAAATGGCTGCCGCGGATCGCCGAAGGCCGGGCGGTCGCCACCCTCGCCGCCAGCGAGGACGACGGCGCGGCCTGGATCACCCCGCCCGCCACGGTCGCGAGCCCCCGCGGCGACGGTTACGTACTCAACGGCGCGAAGCGGGCGGTGCTCAACGCAGCCGACGCCGCCATCATCCTCGTCCACGCCACCGACGCCGACGGCGAGGGCGTCTACCTCGTCGAGGCGGGCGCCGACGGCCTCGGCATCACCGTCGAGGACACCATCGACCTCACCCGCAGCACCGCGTCGCTCACGTTCGCCGACACGCCCGCCGTCCGCGTCGAGGGCGACGCGAGCGCCGCCCTCGACCGCGTGGCCGACCTGGTCAACCTCGCGGTCGCCGCCGAGCAGTCCGGCGCCATCAAGCGGGTCCTGGACGTCACGGTCGAGTACGCGAAGATCCGCTACAGCTTCGGGCAGCCGATCGGCTCCTACCAGGGCGTCAAGCACAAGCTCGCCGACATCTACAGCGACTGGGCCCTGGTCGACGCCACCGTCCGGCGGGCCGTCGAGGCGATCGACGCGGGCCACGACGACGGCCCCGCCGCCGCCACCTCGGCGCGGGTGCTCAGCTCCCCGGCGTACCTCAACGCGGGCAAACAAATGATCATGCTGCACGGCGGCATCGGCTTCACCTGGGAGCACGACGCGCACCTCTACTACAAGAACGCGGTCGGCGGCGCGGCCCTGCTGGGCTGCCAGACCTACCAGCGCCGCCGCCTCGCCGACCAGCTCGGCATCTGATCCCCACCGCTCCGGCCGCGAAGGACCCCCGCATGTCTGAGGGCATCACCGATTTCGAAGGGCGCACCGCGTTCGTGACCGGCGGTGCCCGCGGCATCGGCCTGGGCATCGCCCGAGCGCTGCTGCGCCGTGGCGTGAACGTCGCCATCGCGGACATCAGCGCCGAGGCGCTCGACCACGCGGCCGACGTACTCGCCCTTCCCCAGGAGCGGCTGCGGTGCTACCGGCTCGACGTCGCCGACCGCGAGCAGTACGCCGACGTGGCCCGGCGCGTGGCGGCGGACCTCGGAGAGGTGACGCTGCTGTTCAACAACGCCGGCGTGATCGACTCGATCAGCCCGGCCCGGGCGACCTACGACATGTGGGACTACGTCCTGGGCATCAACCTCAACGGGGTCTACAACGGCATCCAGACGTTCCTGCCCGGCATGCTCGCCTCGGGACGGCCCTGCCACATCGTCAACACCTCCTCGGAGGCCGGGCTCATCACCGGCGGATCCGGATTCCTCTACCACACCAGCAAGTTCGCGGTGATGGGGCTGAGCGAGGCCATGCGCGACGAACTCGACCACCACGACATCGGGGTCTCGGTGCTCTTCCCCGGACCGGTCGCCACCGACATCGTGCAGAACACCCGCCGCATCCGACCCGCAGGCGCCCCTGCCCACTCCCCACGCGTCACCGGAATCCTCGACGCGGCACACCTGCACCTGCACCGGGACGGCGCCGACCCGGACGGCGTGGGCGAGGTCGTCCTCGACGCCGTCGAGCACAACCTGCCCTACATCGCCACGCGCAACCGGTCCCGGGAAGCCCTGGCCCGCCGCACCGAGGAGATCGTCGCGGCGATGGACCACGCCGAGCGCATGCTGTCGCGCCTGGGCGACGCCGCGATCAAGCACACATAAACCGGATTTCGCTCAACCAACGACTCGGAGAGGGATGGCCCCATGGAGGTTGTGGACTACGCGGAGATCCTTGCCAAGAGTCCGGCCGAGCCGTACGTGCGGACGATGGCCCGGCTCGCCGAAGAAGACCCCGACTTCGTCGCCATCACCCACGGCGATGACACCATCACCCGAGGCGCGCTTGAGGCGCGCTCGAACCGGCTGGCGCGCGTCTATCTCGACAAGGGCGTGGGCTTCGGCGACTACGTGTCGATCGCGCTCCCCAACGGCATCGACTTCTACGTCGCGTTCTGGGCCGCGCTCAAGGTCGGCGCGGTGCCGCAGCCGCTGTCCTGGCGGCTGCCCCTCGCCGAGCGCCAAGGCATCGTCGACCTGGCCCGGCCAAAGCTGCTCGTCGGCGTGGCCGAGGGCGACCACCCCGGCTACCCGACGCTCCCCACCGGTTTCCACCCCGACCCGTCGATCAGCGCCGAGCCGCTCCCCGAAGTCGTCTCGCCCTGCTGGAAGGCCCCGACCTCCGGCGGCAGCACCGGCCGCCCCAAAATCATCCGCGCCGGCACCGGCGCCGAGGGCTCCCCGCTCGTCAACCAGATCCTGTGCCACCTCGAACCCACCGACGTCCACCTCGTCGTGGCGCCGCTCTACCACAACTCCGCGCTCTCGATGTCCATGGCCGGCCTCATGCTCGGCCAGCACCTGATCGTCATGGAACGCTTCGACGCCGAGGAGACGCTGCGGCTCATCGAAAAACACAAGGTCACCTGGGTGATGCTCGTACCGACGATGCTCAACCGCATGCTGCGGGTGCTGGAGGGCGGAGCGACGTACGACCTGTCCTCCCTCCGCGTCGTCTGGCACGCCGCGTCGAAATGCCCCGAGTGGCTCAAGGAAAAGTGGATCGAGATCCTCGGCCCCGGAAAGATCTGGGAGCTGTACGGCGGCACCGAAATGATCGCACTCACCGTCATCAGCGGCGAGGAATGGCTCCGCCACAAGGGATCGGTGGGCAAACCGATCCTCGGCGACATGAAGATCTTCGACGCCGACGGCAGCGAGCTGCCCCCCGGCGAAATCGGCGAGATCTACATGAAGAGCTCAGCGGGCATGCCACGCTCCTACGAGTACGTCGGCGCCGAGGTGAAAACCATCGGCGACGGCTGGGAAACCCTCGGCGACCTGGGCTGGAAGGACGAGGACGGCTACCTCTACATCAGCGACCGCCGCGTCGACATGATCGTCAGCGGCGGCCAGAACATCTACCCGGCCGAGGTCGAAAGCGCGATCACCCGCCACCCGAAGGTGATCTCCGCCGTCGTGGTGGGCCTCCCCGACGACGACCTGGTCCACCGCGCACACGCGCTCATCCAGGCGGAAGAAGGCACGACGGCGCAGGAGATCCTCGACTTCCTCGCCGACAAACTGGTCCGCTACAAGATCCCCCGCTCGATCGAGTTCATCGACCGGCCGCTGCGCGACGATGCCGGCAAGGTCCGCCGTAGCCTGATGCGCGACCAGGCCATCGAAAGGATGAAGGGCAATGCCTGAGGAGTACGAACGGATCCGGTACGACGTCCCGGCCGAGCACGTCGCACGCATCACGCTCGCGCGCCCCGAAATGCGCAACGCACAGGACTACCTGATGCTGCACGAGCTCGACAAGGCCTTCCAGCGAGCCACCACCGACGACGACATCAAGGTCATCGTCCTCGCCGCCGACGGCCCACACTTCTCCTCCGGCCACGACCTGGCAAGCACCGCCACCGGCGCCGACTTCGAGCCCCGCTGCATGACCGGCGGCTACGCCAAGCCCGGCCAGGAGGGCGGCATGGCCAACGAGGAGGAGTTCTACCTCGGCATGTGCTGGCGCTGGCGCAACATCCCCAAGCCCACCATCGCCCAGGTCCAGGGCAAGGTCATCGCCGGCGGCCTCATGCTCATCTGGCCCATGGACATCATCATCGCCGCCGCCGACGCCACCTTCGCCGACCCGGTCGTGGCCTTCGCGGTCAACGGCCACGAGTACCACACCCACACCTGGGAGGTAGGCCCACGCAAGGCCAAGGAAATGCTCTTCAGCGGCAAACCACTCACGGCACGCGAGTGCGAAAAACTCGGCATGATCAACCACGTCGTCCCCCGCGACGAACTGGAGCAGTTCACCCTCAAGATGGCCACCGACTTCGCCCGAATGCCATCCATGGGCCTCAAACTCGCCAAACTCTCGGTCAACGGCGCCCTGGACGCCCAAGGCCAGTGGACCGCGATCCGCAACGCCTTCGCCCTGCACCAAACCGGCCACGCCAACGCCCGCGCCGTCCACAACGGCTTCCCCGTCGACCCGACGGGTATCGACCGAATCCGGGAACTCTCCAAGAGTTGACCGAACCAAGAGCCGTCCCACCCAGAGTCGGCTCACTCAGAGTCGGCCCATGAACGCCGGACGCCCCGCCAGGCCCAACCTGACGGGGCATCACGGTCCGTACAAACCGCCGGGGCCGACGCACGTTACGCGATCGTACGTGCTATTCATGAGCGCGCATCGTGCAGCGCACTCCAGGTGGCGTCACGCCGCCGCCTCAGCCGACGCGCGTTCTCGACGGCGGCGAGCATGTCACACACCGCCTCACAGTCGCAGGCACCCGGGTACGAGAGCAGCGAACCGTCGGCCAATCCGGCCGGTACGCGTCAGCGGCCGAAGTCCTCGGGCATCACGGCTTGCGGGCCACCCCACCCACCGCGTCAACGTGAACCGGGGAGCCGAACTGGGACTCGTCCGGCCGCCATTCCTGGATGGGAACTATGCCCGGCTCCACCGGCTCCAACCCATCGAAGAAGCCGATGATCTCCTCGGGCGGCCGCACGTAGTAGGGCACGGTGTCGGAGTCGTTGTAGCTGTCGGCGGCATCGGCGATGCCCTCGCCGAGACGAGAACCGTCGTACAGCTCCAGGTAGCTGCCGGACGGCAGCGCCTCGACCAGCCGGGCGACGATCGAGCGGGCCTCGGCGTAGTCCTCGATGTGGCCCATGATGCCGTTCAGGATCAACGCGATCGGGCGGTCGAAGTCGAGGGTCTCGGCGGCCTGGCGCAGGATCGTCGCCGGGTCGCGCAGGTCGGCATCGACGTAGTCGGTCTTGCCCTCGGGGGAGCTGGTGAGCAGGGCCCGGGCGTGCGTCAGGACCAGCGGATCGTTGTCCACGTACACGATCCGCGACTCGGGCGCGAGCCGCTGGGCTATCTCGTGGGTGTTGTCCACGGTGGGGAGCCCGGTGCCGATATCCAGAAACTGGCGAATTCCGGCATCCTGCACCAGATACCGCATAGCGCGAGCCAGGAACTGGCGTGAGGCGCGGGCAAGGTCCCTGATCGCCGGGTACACCGCCACAACCTTGTCGCCAAGGTCACGATCGACGGCGTAGTTGTCCTTGCCGCCGAGCCAGTAGTTCCAGACCCGCGCGGAGTGCGGCACGCTGGTGTCGATGTCGGGCAAGGGGGCGTCGGCCATAGCAGGGATCTCCCCGTCTCTGAAAGTGGTTCGTAGTCCCAAGTGGATCTTAGGTCATTCTCCCGCTCTTTTCCGGAATGTGGGCAATCCACTCAGTCCGTTTCTCCGCTTCACGTGCGTGGGGGGGATACTTCCTGAGCCCGGCCCATGCGACGGATCCGGTTATCCCCTCGCATGATTCAGGCCCCGCGCCATAGCCTGAGGTTGTCGAGACCATCGGGCAAGGTGCAGGGCCTTCCATGCGTGGTGATAGTAGGGACGTACCGGGTGGCGAAGAGCGGATCGGGCGACGCATCGCCAGCGCGCGCAAACTCCGCGGACTGACCCAGCACCAACTCGCCCAGCGGGTGCCATGCTCTAAGAGCCTGATCGCCCAGGTGGAGCGCGGGCACAAACCGGCCACACAGTCACTCGTCGCGGGCGTGGCGCGTGCCCTCGGCGTCGAGATCGGTACGCTCACCGGTCAGCCGTACATGGAACCGGACCGGCGCGGCGCGGCGATTCACGAGCACATCCCGGGTATCCGGCGCGCCCTGGTCGCCTGGGACCTGCCCGACGAGGATGTTCCCCCGCGTCCCGTCGACCAGCTCCGCGCGGACGTCAAGCGGGCGTCCTCCCTCGGTCGGCGTGCCCGGTACGCACAGCTCGCCGACATGCTCCCCGCACTGCTGGAGGAGCTGACCCGGGCGGCGCACATCAGCGACGGCTCACGGCGCGACGAGCTGTTCGCGCTGCTGTCGGAGGCGTACACCGGTGTGACGGCGATCGCCTACACCCTGGGGTACTTCGACCTGCGGAGCCTGGCCATGGATCGTGTGGCGTGGGCCGCACAGCGGTCCCAGGACCCGCTACGGGTCGCACGAACGCAGTGGCAGCGCTCCACGCTGTTCCTGGCTTCGGCGTCCTACGACAAGGGCCTGATGCTGCTGGAGCGGATCCGGCGGGACGTCGGCGAGGATCCGGGGGCGCTGTCTCCCGCCGGCCTGAGCGTCTACGGCGCGGCACATCTGCGGTCGGCGGTCTTCGCCGCGCGGGCCGCGGATCGGCAGACGGCGTTCGCCCACATCGACCACGCACGGGAGGCGGCGCGACTCCTGGGGGGAGACGCCAACCACTACGGCCTGGAGTTCGGCCCGTCGAACGTGGCCATCCACGAGATCGGGGTGGCGGTGGAGATGTACGACGGCACCGAGGCCGTTCGCCGTGCCGAGCGGGCACGGATCCCCCCGACGGTGGCCCCGGTCCGCCTGGGGCACTACTACATCGACTTGGCGCGGGGATGGCTTTACCACGGTGACCGGTCGAAGGCGCTGGAGACGCTGTATTCGGCACGCCGTGTGGCCCCTCAGATGACGCGCAACCATCCGATGGTGCGCGAGACGGTACGGATGCTGGTGGACCTGGAGCGGCGGCGCCCGGGCGGCCTGAGCCGGTTCGCGGGGTGGCTCGGCATGCCGTAGCGCGCGGAGTTTCACGAACCCGTGATACTTCAGGGCGTGGTGTGGCCGTCACGCTC
Organism: Thermopolyspora sp. NPDC052614; assembly: GCF_040678635.1. Classification (NCBI taxonomy): domain Bacteria; kingdom Bacillati; phylum Actinomycetota; class Actinomycetes; order Streptosporangiales; family Streptosporangiaceae; genus Thermopolyspora; species Thermopolyspora sp. NPDC052614. Next base: position 290,966 of record NZ_JBFATZ010000008.1, on the reverse strand, counting down.
TGACCATGGCTTCCCCGACGAGTGATTCCCTCCTCCAGGCCGCGACCGAACATCCGATCCTGGCCGTCTACCTGTCCGGCGCGGCCGTCATGCTCGCCGTGCTGGCCGGCGTCGCCTTGTCCCGTCCTCGCGCGTTCGCGGCCGTGCTCGAGGACGCCGCCGTCGACAACCGGCTCGACCGGCCGCTTCTACTCGGCGCGGTGGTGGTGGCGTGGTCGGCCGCGTGGCCGGTCACCGCCCTGGTCATCCTCGCCCGCACGGTGAGGAGGCGGTGATGGCCGGCGGACGGCACCGCCTCGGCGTGCCGCGTCAGACGGTCCGGCGGCGCGCGTGGGATCGGCACCGCAGGGCGGAGGCGGATGCGCTGAACGACCAGGAACCCGCGTGGACGGTCCTGTACGGCCCCTGGTCGCGCGCCTTCTGGGCGTTCGCGTCCTTGCCGGCGCCGCGCCCCCTGGTCGTCGACGCCCGCACGGCCGAAGGGCTGTGGGAACAGATGAGGGGCGCGGAGATGGCCCTCGCCCTGGCGGACGCCGGGGGGCACTCGTGAGCGATCACCGGATGCGCGAGTTCGGGCCCGTCGAGCAGGACGAGCAGGGCCGCCTGTCCGCCGAGCACCAGGAGACGGGCTGGACCATCAAGGCGCCCGACGAGCCGACCCTTCACCGCATGGCGGGGTTCGTACGCCGGGCCGCGCGGCTGCGCAGGGGGAGTGATGGCCTGTGATCGGCGGCCCTCAGTTCCTCTCGCACATGGCGTACATCGCGTCCCCTGACCGGCTGCGGGACGACGATCCGCCGGTCGTCGAGGACGACGACCAGGGGTCGGCCGGCGAGATCCTCGACGAGCCGGACGGCCCGTGAAGCCGGGCGCGGCGGCATGCGAACCCTGGGCGAGGGATGCAGCCTCGGGGTGTCCCGTGTCGTCGCGCCCGACCATCCGTGGCCCCGCCACCCCCACGGCGGCAGGCCACACCCAGGCCCGGCATCCGGCGTGATCCCTGTCCCGCCGGGTGCCGGGCCCATGGATGCCCGCCCGGTGCAGGCCCACCTGCCGCAAACCCAAGGCTCTCCTGGTGTCCGAGGGACACGGTCGATACGTACGCCCTCCACGGCCTTTGCCGTGCTCGTTCTTCCTATCAGGGAAGGTGAGCTGAAATGTGGTCGGTGTTTCGGGCGAAGTGGTGCACACGTATCGCCACCGCGTCGAGCGTGTCGTCCGTCGCACGGGCGGCGAGGAGCAGGCGGGGACGCCGACGTGCGGCAGGTCCTCCACCTCCAGGGCGACGAGTTGCTCGTCGGTGGGGTTGGCCAGCTCGGCGACCCGCTGCGCCTGGTGTTCGGTCATCTCCTGGAAAACCTGCCGGGCGTAGCGGCCGTTTGCCGAAGCCCTCGTCGCGCGGCATCTGCTCGAACATCGCGAGCAGCGTCTCGCGGGCCTCGGCGCTCAGCTCGTACCGATGCTCCTACGCCAGATGCTCCACGATCGCGACGAGTTCGGCGGCCAGGTAGTCCTGGAACATCAGCGTACGAGTGAAACGGGAGGCCAGGCCGGGGTTGGCGGCCACGAAACGCTGCATGTCACCGGGGTAACCGGCGGCGATCACCACGATGTCCTCGCGGTGGTCCTCCATCAGCTTGACCAGCGTTGCGATCGCCTCCTGGCCGGAATCGCCGCCGCCGCCGATCGGCTGTGGCGAGGACATCGGCTCACCCTTGCTTCTTCGGGTCGGGTTGGGTCTGCGGGTGGGGTTCCGTCTGCGGTTGCGGGTCGGCTTGCGGACCCGGGCCGGGCTGAGCAGGCGGTGGGCTGGTCGGCGACGTTGGCTGGTACCACTGCGGGGCGAACGTGTACCGCATCCTGGGGGCCAGGAACACCGTCGCGAAGTACTTCTCCAGGAACTTGAGGGGGGCCTGCAACAGGTACTCGGTGACGCCGTAGCGGTGCCAGAACCGGCCGTCGCCGCCCGCGGTGATCGTGTGCCTGACCGCGCCGAGGCCCGCGGCGGTGGTCACCCCGGCCAGCGCCGTGATGCCGCCGGCCGCTAGGGCGTCGGCGCCGGAGAGTACCCGAACTTCGGTATGACCTGGGATGATGCCCCACACGGCCGCGTTCATGCTGCCGTTGACGAAGCTCGTGATCGGGTTGAGCAGGGTGGTGAAGAGATAGTCGTACGTGCCGCCGCGCCAGCGGGCGGGAGACTCGTTGCCTGCCCACTCATTGCGCCAGGTTTTGTCGGCGTTGTACGGCCGCATCGTGCCGGGTTTGCCGCTGTCGATGCTCCCGATGCGGGTTTTGAAGGTGTGGGTGGCGCTTCCGCGGATGTCGTGCATCACGCTGCTCGCGCCGCTCTTGATGCCGCCGGAGATCGCGGCGTTGGCGAGCGACCGCAGCGCGTCCTGAGCGTTGAACGGCCTGTTCTGCGCTGACGCGATGATCGCGTTGATGCCCAGGTTGGCGGTGAACTCCAGCAGAAACTCCTGGCCGAAGTCCAGCAGCATCCGTTCCCCCACCAGCTGCGAGTACGGCTTGTAGGCGGCCTCGCCGAGGCTCACCCGGCCGCCCGAAGGCGACGGGAGTCCCTGAACTCCGTCGAGCGCGGCCTGGAAGCGTGCGGAGTCCACGGACACGGCGCCGCCCCACGGCAGGCGCTCGGTCTCGCGAATCCGGCGGCCCCAGCCACGCAGATCGCTCATGACGCCGCGGAAGTCGTACTCGCTGCCGGTGAGCCGCATTCGGCCCTCCGGGCCTCTTTCGAACACCCATCCAGAGACGTTGCGCTGGGCGATGAGGCGACCGGTGCCGTCGTAGCGGCGCCACTGGCCCCGCCAGGTGTCCGTCTCCAGGAATGTTCCGTCGCCCAGATCAGCGCGTTTGCGGACCACGATGCCGTGATCGAACTCTTTCCAGGTGCCCGGAACCGGGGCAGCGCCGCCGCCCAGCATGTACTCGCGCACCCGTAGCGGGCCGTCGTTCCAGGACAGGTGAGGCGGCACCTCCCGGACGACCTGCGGATGGCCGCCGTTCGCGGGGTGGAACTCGTCGCGGAAGTGTCTCGCCCCGTCGAACCATCGGTCTCCCCAGGTGCGGGTGTTCGGGTCCCACCACCGGCGCACCTGCCGGCCCTCGCCGTACGGCACCACGTTGCCGGCCGCGTCGTACTTCTGCACGAACCAGCGTTCCTGCCCGGTGGCCGGATCGGTGCCCTTCCACGCCTGCACGAACCTGCCGCCGTCGAGCATGTCGGTCTCGCGTATGAGGGCGCCGGCGGCGAAGTCGCGGAAGGAGTCGTCCCAGGGCAGCGACGGATCCCGTGCGCCACGATAGGAGACGCGCAGGCCCTCGCCGATAACGTTGCCCTGGTCGTCGCGGGCCGTCCAGCGCCAGGTGGCGGAGTCCGGCGAGCCTCTGCCCTCGATGCTGATCCGGGCAGGAGCGGGGCCGTCCGGAGCGGCCGCATGCGGCCAGTCGTCCTGCCGGGCGACGACGAGCCCGTGTGCGTCGCGCTGCGTCCAGGGGCCGCCCGGCCGCCCGCCCGGCCCGCCGTTCTCCGGCAGCGGGTACGGCGTTCGGTACTGGCGGATCGAACCGTCGGAGAAGCCTTCGCGGGTCACCAGCCACGGGCCGTCGTCCGCCGCCCGGAACCGGTCCTGCCAGATGGGCATGTCCGCCCGGGCGCCGGGCTGGGCGGGGTCCATGGTCACCCGGTAGCCGCTGCGGCCGGGTTCCTGCCACGGCACCGCGTGTTCGTTCGGGGCCGCGTAGCCGGGCGGGGTCGCGTGGTCGCCGACCTTCAGCATCCCGCCGTCGTACAGTTTGGTGGTGGCGCGGACGAAACGTCCGTCCGCGGCGAGGTCGACGAAGCCGCCGTCCAGGGTGATGTAGCGGAAGCCGCTTCCGGGGCTTGCTCCCCCCTCCTTGACCCAGGTGTGGATCTGCAGCCGGTTGTCGGTCCGCAGGTAGTGCAGGGCGGGCTCGGGGTCGGCCATGCCGACGACGGCCTTGCGCACCCACAGCGGGAGTCGTTGCTCCGACCAGCGAGTGACGGAGATCATGCCGTCGCCCAGCGCCGTGTAGGCGCCGATCATCTTGCCCTGCGATGACTGGAGTTGCCAGGTGGCGGCGGGTCTGCCCGCTGCGCGGTCCCAGTCGTATTCGAGGTAATGACCGGCAGACTGCGGCCGGTGGAATCTGCCCCACTGCTCCTGCACCAGGGTGCCGTCGGCGAGCTTGTCGGTCCATCCGTCATCTTTGTGCTGGGTGCGCGGTCCAGAGCCCAGTTCGCGGTCGAGGCCGTCGAACCGGTGCCAGGTCCAGCCCGCGTCCTCGCCCTTGCCCTTGATGGCGATGACGTATCCGAGTCTGCCCTCGGTCTTGTGCAGGCCATAACGGAACTCCCGCAGGAAATCGCCGTGACTGTCATAGTCCCGCCAGGCCAATCCGGACGTGTCGTGGACGCGAATGCCGTGACCCTTCATGGTGCCGGAGTCGTTCCAGCTCACCCAGGTGGTATGCCGGGAGGTGAAGCCGAACCGGGCGCCCGTGGGACGGAAGGCGTCTATGACGACGCCACCGGGCAGAGTACGACGCTCGAGGACCTTCACCTTGCCGCCCAGCTCGGTGTAGAGGCGGATGCGTTTGCCGTCGGCGGAGACATCGGCGAAGCCATGGTGGAAGACGCTGGCAGGGCCGCCGTGCTGCGGATCATCCGGGTTCCGCGTGTACGTCCAGGTCGGGCGTCCCTGCGCCGGGTAATCCACGACGTACTGGCCACGCGTTGGGCGACCGTTTTTGTTGATCTCGTTGATGGCCTGGCGCAGCAGCCTTCCGTCGAAGGACTGGACGGTGTACTCCCGGGTCCGGGGGCCGTGAGTGAAGGAGACCTTCACCGAGCCACCCGGCAAGATCTCGACGGCGCGTCCGCTGAGAACCTCTCCGGTGGCGTTCTCCAGTCGGGCCTGCACGCCCTGTCCGTCGGATCTGATCACGACGAAGGTCCCGTCCGGCCCTGGGCGGCGTGTGAGCAGGGGTTCGCCGTCGATGCCGTATCGGATGTAGGAGCCATTCACAGTGGTGTCGATGACTCTGAGCGTGCCGACGGGCTCTTCGACGAGGGTCAGGTGCGGCTGGTGCGTACCGGCGTTGTCGACGACGCGCAGCACGCGCGACCCGTCCTGCCCGATCGTGACGCTGACCCACCGGTCCGGTACCCCTTCCGGCCCGCGCAGCCGCGTCCCGTCAGGCACCTGGGGCACGTCCCGCTGTCGGGAGCCCCCCGCCACCGCCCGCTCCTGACGAGCCCGGCCCAATTCGAGCATGCTGTTGGCTCGGCGGGGCGGTTCCGGTGCGTTGTCGGCCCTGTGCAGGGGGGAGTGGGGCATGGAGTCGGCCCTGTGGAGGGGGTGGGGCTGGGGGTCGGCTTCGTGGAGGGGGTGGGGCTGAGGGTTGGCTTGGTGGGAGGGGTTGGGGGCGCTGTTGGCTCTGTGGAGGGGGTGGGGTTGGGGGTTGGCTTGGTGGGGGAGGTTGGGGGCGCTGTTGGCTCTGTGCAGGGGGTGGTGCTCGGGGTCGGCCCTGTGGAGGGGGTGGGGCTGGGGGTTGGCTTCGTGGAGAGGGTGGGGCTGAGGGTTGGCCTGGTGGGAGGGGTTGGGTGCGCTGTTGGCTCTGTGTAGGGGGTGGGGCTGGGGGTTGGCCTGGTGGGAGAGGTTGGGTGTGATGTCGGGGGCCCGGGGTGGGACGGTGTGGGCTTGAGGTGGGATGGCGGGCATGCCGTCGATGTCCCGGAGCGGGACGATGGCGGAGGTTTCGTTCGCGCGTGGAGAAGCGGGCGGAGGCGTGGCGGTTCTCGTGTCGCCGATGGTTCTCGGTGTTCCCCTGGGGATGTCACCGCTCGCCATGGCCGGCTCGGGGGTGTTCGTGGTACGGACTCTTCCGCCGTCGCTCAGCAGCGCGAATGCGGACGTCACGCGGTCGGCCGGTCCGTCCGGCGAGATCGTCGCGGATGCTGGGGAGGGGGTCGGCGTGCTCGCGGTCAAGACCGCAGGGGAAGGGGGTGGCGTGCCGGCCGCGATGGTGGTGCCTACGGGCGGAGGGGGTGCCGCCGATGCGGCCATGGCGGGAATCGGGTCGGGCGTGGCCGGGGTCGACGCCTGCCCTGCGGCGACGTGGGCGGTGGGTCTTGGGGCGAACTCGTTCAGGTGCAGGTTGACCTGGTTGGCGGTGAGGGCGTGGACGATGGGGTCGTCGAGGTGGGCGGTGGTGCCGATGGCGGGGGTGTCGATGCGGCTCACCGATGGGGTGGCGAGTAGGCCCAGGGCGCTCGGCTGAAGCGCCGACGCGTTGCCCGTCGTTCTCAGCGCCCCCGCCGCGCCCATGTCGGCGGCGTGCACGGCGGGTACGACCGCGGGGACGCCGAACGCATGGACGCCGGGGGCCACGTCGTACACCGAAACGAGACCGAACTCTCCGCGTGTGCCGCGGGCCACGTCGTACGCCGGAACGAGACCGGACTCTCCGCGTGTGCCGTGGGCCACGTCGAAGACGGGTGCGGGGCTGAGGTCTCCGTGTACGCCGTGCGGCGTGAAGGTCAGGCCGCCCAGGTCGCCGTTGCGGATCGCGGTGAGCTCTCGGATGGGCATGTCGAGTCCGCGGGTGGCGACGTTCAGGGACGCTTCCAGTTCGAGCATCCCCAAGGGCCGCCACGTCGTGGCGCCGAGTTGGCCGGCCCTGGTGAAGGGCGGCGGTTCGAGAACGCCGCCCGCGCCGGGCGGTAGCGAAAAGTCGTCGAGGGCGCGCCGAGCGGTCGCCAGGTCGACAGGGTCGACACGGACCATGTTGACCATGAAGTTGGTGTTGTGGCCGAGTGCCATCGCCCCGTAGGTGGGTGGCATGTCGCGCAGCGCGTCCTTGTAGGCCGGCGGCGCGGGGATCGCGGCGGCGCCTCGGCCGAGGGCACCGACCAGTGGGGCGCCGAACAGGTACTGGAACTTCAGGCCGCGTTCCACGAAACCGATCCGCAACGCGCCCTTGAGGCCGTAGGCGCCGATCTCCATGGCGTCGACCGGCAGGATCAAGCGCAGTCCCTTGGCGCCGCCCAGGTGTCTCCCGGCGAACTGCCACATCGGTGAGTTCGTCCGGAACACCTGGCCCGGAATGCCGGCGATCACCCCGGGCAGGGCCCGGATGCCGTGGTAGGCCCCGGTGGCGCCGTTTCTGAGGGCCGTGCCTATCAGACGCGGCGTGTCTTTGAGGGGGGTGATTAGTATCCACAGCGGGCCGGCCCTGAGCCCGTTCGGGGATGCCAACACGAAACGGCCCATACCAGGTGCGAACCGGTAGGAGGAGAAGGCGCGGCGTGCCACATCCCTGGTCAACGTGTAGACGAGGTGGGAGGAGCCGCGCGAGATACCCTTCCCGATGGTCTTGCTGAGCAGTTGACCCACCGGGAACGCCCTGGTCGTCGGCGCGATGATCCCCAGGGCGGCGAGGAAGACCGCGAGAGCGTCGGCCTTTCCGTTGGCGGCGTCCACCATCGTTTTGACGAAAAGCGTGAAGTTCAGCCCGATGGTCAGCAGCGCGACCGGCCCGCCGAAGATCAGCGCGGGAAGGACCAAGGCGACGGCGATCCATTTGAAGATGTTCCAGAACTCCTCGCAGCTGGAGATCGGCCGCTTGATGCCGCGTGCCGCCGACCGTATCGCCTCCCCGGCCGTCTTGCCCGCCTCCGCCTGGGCTTCGCCCGCCAGGCGGGCGGTCGTGGCCAGTTCTTCGCGGCGCGGGTCGTCTTCGGGCAGCCCGCGCCCCTGCTCCAGCGCGTTGTCGGCCCGCCACTGCTGGTCCCGCATGACGGTGATGTAGGTGTTGAGGGCCTGCGCGGAGGTCTCAAAGGCGTCCGCGAAGCTCTGGACGAAGTCGCGCAACTCCCCGCTGATCTTCTCCCGGAGCGCGTCCGCCGTCTGCCCGGTGAACGCGCCGTCCGTCTTGTTCAGCACGGCCACGAACGCGTCGTCGATTTCCCGGGCCACTCTGCCCAGATCGTTGACCGAGCGCAGCAGCTCGTCGAGGCGGTTGGGGTCGCCAGGGGTCGGGTCGCCAGAGAGTCCGATGGCGTTCCAGTCGGTGGGTCGCGGCATGCCGATTTCCCTACGTGGTTTCCGTGCCGGTCCTGGTGCGGTGCGGCCGCCCGCATTTGGCAGGACCACGATCGAGGCGGTGAAGCAGTTCATGAAAATTTCTGTGAACCGGTCCGCCCATCCGATCGTGGTCGTGTCGTCCACGTCGTCCGCGCCGCCCGCGCCCCCCGCCGGACGGTCACAGGAAGTTCTCCCGGAGGCATGGTTGGCCGATTTCGCGATGCAGTACAGCACGTTGCACGAGGCCAAGAAGGACATGCACGATCTCGCCGGCCGCGTCGGGCCGACGCTGAATGACGGCGTCTTCGCCGATCTGGGCGCCGGCGAGCGGGGCGACGCCGAGGCGGTCTTCGGCAACGAGGACCTCGCCCTCGGCTTCCGCAGCCTCTATCGCCTGGCCAAGGGCCCGATGAGCGATGCCGAGAAGCAACTGAGGGAACTCGGCGACCTCTTCGGCGCCGTGAGCGACGCCTTCTTCGAGGCGGACGCGCAAATCGCCGCCGGCATGGGGGCCATGGGCTCCACGCTGGGTCTGAGCGACTGGCTGAACGATAAGGCCGCTTGGGACTACCGAAACGAGCATCTTAGCGAATGCGTTCCGGGCGCGGACGGCACAATGCCGGACTTCTGCAAGGCGACCGACCCCGGCCCGCCTCCGGTCGACCAGTACATCGCCACCGAGAACGGCGGGGTGCGTACGCGACTGACGCTCGACGACGAGTACCACGTGATGAAGGAGGAGATGACCGTCACCAGCGGTGACCAGAGCTACACCACCACCACGACCTACAGCGACGACCGCCGCTCCTACACCACCACGACGGTTCTCTCCGGCGGCGGCACGACCGTCTCGGAGGTCAAACTCGACGAGCATGGCGGCGGCACCATGATCGTCACTGACCCGGACGGCGAGAAGACCGAGTACCGCCGCAGCGGCCCCGACCAGAAGTGGGAGCCCACCAAGCCGCCGCCCGGATCCGGCTCCGGCGCGTCGAGTTCTGGCGCGGGCCGGCCGGCGACGCACCCCGCCGGCGGGCCGTCGCGTGGCCTGCTCTGACCACACCCGCTCTGACCACACCCCCACCCCCGGAAACCGATACCCCAAAGGAGGGACGACCGATGCCACTGGATATCGGGCTGGACTACGAGAAGATCGATGCCACGTCGAAGCGGCTGAACTCGGCCGTCGACACCATCAACCCGATGCTCGGCGACCTCAAGAACGACGTGAGCACGCTGCTCGACGACGGTCTGGTCTTCCAGCAGTCGAGCCCCGCCATGGAAGAGGCGTACAACAAGTTCAACACCAACCTCACGGCCGCCATCGAGGGCATCCGGAACTACGCTCAGCAGTTCAACGACATCAGGACACAGATCGAGACCATGGACGGTGAGTGGGCCGCCGCCATCAAGAACAGCGGCAGCTGAGCCGCATCGGCCATCGGCACGGCTCGGCGGGCGACCCCGCCGGGCCGCGCCTTGTTCGTTCCCTGTCTCGTACGGCACCGGATCTCCGATCGCTGTCATCGTGCCCGGTGGCCCGGGACTCCTCAGCCCTTGCGAGAGCGACGGCCTCTGGCTTTACCCGCCGGGACAGGCGACAACCCGGTAGCCCCCGTGCTGAAACCGGCGGGGCCGCGGCCTTCACCAGACCGCGGCCCCGCCGGTTTCAGGCGTCGGTGCGCAGGGGCGTGAGGGGTACCTGGACGGCCAGCACCCCGCCGGACGGGCCGGCCGTCCAGCCGCGGCCCGCCGACGGGTGCGACCGGGTCAGATGCGTCGGCAGGCGTACGCCGATCAACTCGCCCTCCTGCAGGCTCTTGGGCGCAAGCAGCAGGCCGCGCCGCGTGCGTCTCGCCGCCGTCGCCCAGGTGCCCATCGCCGCCTGCAGCGCGTCCGCGGGGCCGGCGTACAGCAGGCCGAGGCCGTGGTCGCGGCCGGAAACGGCGATCTCCTTCAGCACCCGGTCGCAGGCGGGCATGCCCAGCAGGTCGGCGTCGTCGAGCACCACCACGGCCGGCCCGTCGGTCTCCTCCAACGCTTGGCGGACCTCCTGCTCGGACGGGTCGATGTCGGCGAGCACCCGTGCGTACGCGTGCCGGTCGAGCGCCCGCAGCGGCGAGTCCCGGGGCGTGAGCACCACCAGCGCCGTGCCGCCGGCCAGCAGCGAGACCGCCAGCGCCGCCAGCGTGTTGCTGCGTCCCGTCCCGGGCGGCCCGAACACGCCGAAGACCGGCACCGACGCGGCGAAGTCCACGCCGATCGGCCCGGCGTCATCGCCGCCGAGCCCGAGCAGACCCCACATGGGCCGCCGCAGCTCCGCCGGAACCTGCTCGTAGGCCGCGGCGAACTCCACCGACCGGGGCAGCGCCGCCACCCGGAACGGCCGCCGCGCCGCCGGCACCCGCGCGTCGCGCCGCCTGGCCCGCTCGCCGATCGCGTGCAGCGCCTCCACCTGCTCCTGGCCGCCGACGCCCGCGGCCAGCAGCGCCACCTGCGTCTCGGTACGGGTGAGCATGTGCCAGCCGCGGCCGGGCGGCACCAAGGAGGGCACCATGGACGGCGCCAGCCCGATCAACTGGTAGTCGGTTCTGTCGCCCTGCCGCAGCAGCAGCTTGTGGTCGTTGTGCGCGGCGAGCCGTCCGCCGAGCAGCGACCGCTCCGAGGTCGCCACCACGTGCACGCCCATCGCCGCGCCCTCCCGCAGCAGCCGGGTGACCAAGTCGAGCAGCCGGCCGTGGTCGTGCTCCTCCAGCACGCCCGCCAGCGCGTCCCAGCCGTCGATCAGCAGCAGGATGTGGGCGGGCCGTTCCGACGCCGGCAGCGTGGCCCGCAGTTCGCCGATCCCGGCGACGCCGCGGGCGCTGCACCGCTCCTGGCGCTCGGTGAGCACCGCGATGAGCCGGTGCAGCAGCCGCTCGATGCGCTCGGTGTCGTGCCGCGACACCACCGCGCCGCAGTGCGGCAGCGCCTCCAGCGCGGCCAGGCCGCCGCCCCCCGCGTCCAGGCCGTAGATGTGCACGTCGGCGCTGCTCGCCGTGCGGGCGGCCGAGCCGGCGAGCGTGCGCAGCACCTGGGTACGGCCCGAGCGCGGCGCCCCGATCACGTACAGGTGGCCGAACACGGCGGTGTCGGCCGTCGCGACCCGGCGCTCCTGCAGCTCCGGGATGTCCTCCAGCGCGTACGGGATCGGTGGCACCCCACCTTCGGTTCGAGCCCCGCCGACCTCGGGCAACTCGTCGAGGAGCACCTGTTCGGCCAGCGGCGGCAGCCAGGGGCTGGGCTGCGGCGTGAAGTCGTCGAGGGCCTGCGCGGCCTGGCGTGCGGCCGCCACCAGCGCCTGCAGATCGGTGGGCGGCAACTCGACCGGGATCCTCTGGTCCTGCTCGGGCGTGGCCGCCGACGCGGCGGGCAGCGCCGCCGGGCGCCCCAGCCTGCTCCAGGACAACTCGGCCGCGCGGACCGGCGCGCGCGGACCGGCGCGGCGGGGCTCCTGCCCGCCGTCGCCGCCGCGGGGACGCTCGGCGCCCACCCAGGCCGACTGGAACGGCAAGGCCGCGTGGGGGCCGAGCCGTACCAGCGCCCGACCCGGCGTGGTCGAGGGGATGTGCACCGCCTCGCGAGAGTCGATGATGTCCTGGCTCTCCGTCGCGTCGGTCACCCGCAGTGCGATCCGCAGGTTGGTGTTGGCCCGGATGTCGCTGGTCACGGCGCCGGCCGGGCGCTGGGTGGCGAGGACCAGGTGGATGCCGAGCGAGCGGCCGCGCTGCGCGACGCCGATCAGACCCGGTACGAAGTCCGGCACCTCCCGCACCAGGGTGGCGAACTCGTCGATCACCAGGATGAGCCGCGGCAGCCGGGGGAGCGACGGGTCCGCGGCCCGCTTGGCCTGATACTCCGGGTGGTCTTTCGCGGCGGCGTCGTTGAGTATGTGCTCTCGGCGGCGCAGCTCCGCGCCGAGCGACTCCAGTGCGCGTTTCACCAGGTGGGCGTCGAGGTCGGTGACCATGCCGAGGGTGTGCGGCAGCTCGGCGCACTCCCGGAAGGCGCTGCCGCCCTTGTAGTCGACCAGGACGAACGTCATTTCGTCGGGGCGGTTGGCCGCCGCGAGGGAGGCCACGAACGTCTGCAGCAGCTCCGATTTGCCCGATCCGGTGGTGCCCGCCACCAGCCCGTGCGGGCCGTCCCGCACCAGGTCCAGCACGAGCGGACCGTCGTAGCCGGAGCCCAGCACGAACGATGTGCTGCTCGGCCGTTGCCGCCAGCGGTCGAGCAGGGCCGCGGGCGTCGGCGGCTCCAGGTCCAGCAGGTCCAGCAGGCGCACCTGACGGGGCAGCCCGCTGTCGTGCTCCGGGCTGACGTCCCGGATCGGCGCCAGCGCCCGCGCCACCTCCTCGCACCAGCCCGGCTCCACCAAATCGGCCCGTACGTCGGCGACGTCCGGCGCTCCCGGGAGGCGCACCGTGAGACGGTGCTCGTCGGCGAGCACGACGGTGCCGCACTCCTCGGGGAGCAGGCGCGGCTTTTCGTCTAGGCAGATGGCGAAGACCCGGACGTGCGGCCCCGCGGTGAGGATCTGCACCATGCCGGGGACGTCGCGCAGCCGCCGGGCGCCGTCCACGATGACCAGCACGTCCGGGTCGGTGAACATCGCCTTGCCCATGGACGACCCCAGCGCCCGCTGCCGCGCCTCGACCTGCGCGACCAGCTCGGTCACCCGATTGGCCACCGACTCGGGGTCGTTGCCGACGCACACCACAGGGCCGCCCGCGTACCCGCTGGGAGACCCACTGGCAGACCCGCCCCCAGATACGCCGGCAGACCCACCGGCAGACCACGGCCGCAGGTGTGGCAGCCATCGCGCCCACTGCCAGCCCTCGGCCCGTGCCGGGTCGGTGAGGACGACGATCCGCACATCGCGCGGGCTGTGCAGGACGGCGGCCTGCGTCACCATCCAGCGGGCCAGCGCCTGCACCGCCGCCGGTGTCCCGGCGACCCCGACCACGCCGTGCTCGGGCACCTCCACGCCGATCGGCACCTCGGGGATGGTCCAGCGGATCGTGCGATGGTTCTCATCGCGGGACGGATCCTCCAGTTCCTTCATCGACGGCTGGTCGACGGTGCCCAGCCGCAGCATGAGATGGTCCGGGTCGGCGCGACGCCGTTCCCACAACCTGCTGCCCGGGCCGCAGGCGGTCAGCGCCACCGTCGCCGGGTCAGGGGCGGCGAGGCCGCGCGCCCGCCGCTCCCGGTCCGCGGCCTCGCGCGCCTCGGCCCGCACCGCCGCCAGCCGCCGCCGGTAGGTGGCGAGCAATTCCGCGTACTGCTTGCGGTTGTCGCGCCGACCATTGATCCAGTTCGCCAGGGCCAGGACCGGCGTGAAGAACACGAAGACCAGGTAGAAGTACGACCGGAACACCCAGACCAGCACGAAGCCCAGCACCACGGGGGCGATGACGATCAGAAGGGGGAAGGGCCGCCGATGCGTGCGGGTCGGCGGGATGGGCATCCGCAGCCGGCCGGTCTCCAGGTGCGGGGGGATGCGCGGCGGCCGGTTGTAGTCCAGCCCGGCGCCGTCGGCGGAGGGTGTCACCGCGGCGTCGGCTTCGACCGGCGCGGACAGGCGCAGCAGCGCCGACCCCACGACGAGGTCCTCGTCCACCGGCCAATCCGTGGCGCCCGGCGGCAACCGGCGGATGTTCTCCGCGCCCCCGCGGCCGCCTACGCCGCCATCCCCGTGCTCTCCGCCACCGCTTCCACGGGTCCCGCCGCTTGCGTGAGTCCCGCTGGTTCCGCTGATTTCACCACTTCCGCCGATTCCGCCGATTCCGGAGTCGGCGATCGCCGCGCCATCGTGGCCGCCGTGCCCCTCGTGCCCGGCGGCGCCGGGAGCGTCAGGGGGAGAGGCCACCGTACAACGGCGCACCTCGCCCGTCCACGTGCCGGTCTCGGGGCCGCTGCGGTGCCAGTACGCGGAGCCGTCCGGGCGTACGGTCACCCACAGCCCGCACTCGGGCACGTCCGGGCCGCCCAGCCGGATGGCGCACTCCGAGTCGGAGCCGATCTCGTGGCTGCCGGGAGTCAACCGCCAAATCCGCCCCGCACCGGGCCCCGACACCAGGTGGACCTCGGCCACAACGGGGGCGTCGGCCTCGGGCGGGCCGCTTTCCCGCCAGACGTGCGCCTCCCGCGCGGCGGGTCCACCGAGCCCCAGAACCGTCCCCATGCGCACGCCGGCCGAGGCGACCGGCGCCGCAGGGTCCAGCAGGCGGCGCCCCAGATAGAGTCCCCGGATGGGCGCCGGGCCACCGTCCGGGCGCTCGGCGCTTCGCCCGGCCGTCCCGGCCGAGGCGGGGTCGCTCTGGACGCTCTCCCGTCCGCGGGGTGCACGGTCCAGGGCCGCAGCAAGATCGGCGACGGTCGCGTGCGGGGGCAGGGCGAGCAAGTGGTCGCGGCGGACACCGTCCGCGCTGTCAACGGTGGTGACGGTGAGGTTCAAGGGGTCCTTCCAAATGTGCACCTTGTGCCTTGCTGACGGGCGTCGTGCCGCCGGGCGCTTTGCCGGTGGGCGTCGTAGGCGGCGGACGCAGTGTCGTGCGGCGCGCGGCCGGCTCCTGTGCCGCCGGGTACCCAGGGGTGGGCCCCGCCGCGGTGCGGGAGGAGCGGGCCGGGTCCGTGCGCTTCGGCTCCTCCAGGTCTCCGGCGAGGTTTCCCGGCGTCGGGTACGGAGGAAACTGGCCGAATATCTCCGCGACGGCTGCGGGCAGGGCGAAGGCGTCGGCACACAGCGGCGTTCCGTGCACCAGCACCCCGCCGTCCCGGGCGGTCTCGACCAGCCGCGCCGTTCCGCGTGCCCCGTCCCCGGCGATCAGCCGTGCGCCGCCGACGGAGCGTCGTCCCCCAGGGAGCGTGGCGCACACGGCGAAGGTCGGCTCGCCGGAGATCGCCGCGTGGTGTTCCGCCGCGGCGATGGCCGTGACCGGGTCCGGGCCGCGGTAGTGGTCGTGGACACCGTCCGCCACCATGAGCGCGCGCGCCGGAAGGCGGGCGTCGAGCTGGGCGGCGATCGACTGTAGGACGGCGCGGGCGGTGCCCGGCTCGCCTCCGATCGATAGGGTGGCGGGGCCGCGGACCAGGTCGAGCAGCACGGCCAGCACCTCGTACTCGATATCCGTGCCGAGTGCCACCAGCAGCGGCGGAGTGGGCCGCAGGCTGATGGCGTACGAGGCGGGGGCCGTTCCGGCCGCGTCCGTACGGTCGATCCACCACAGCCCCGGGTCGTCTTCGTCCACGACCCAGGGCTCGCCGGGTGCGGGCAGGCCGCCTGGTCCGCCGGAGACCAGGACTCCGACGACGTCCCAGCCGAGGAGGGCCGCGTACGCCTGCAGTCCGGGCGACACGGCCTCAGCACGTAGCATCGCCTGCTCCGCGATGACCCATCCGTCCGGGTCCGACAACAGTTCGGTGAGCAGTCGCAGATGCCGTCGATGCCGACGTCGGCTCCGTGCCGGAGCGGTGATCCTGGCGACCGTCAGCTCGATTTCGGCGTGCAGGGCGAGCGTCACGACCCGCCAGCCGCCGTACCGGCGGACGGCGAGATGCATGAGCACGGCGAACAGGATGAGCACTCCGGCCAGGCCGAGCATCGTGGGCAGCCACGGGAGCACCGGCCTGGCCGTTCGCGCCTGGTCCGCCGGGGTCACGCGCCGCCCCTGCAGCAGCGAAGGCGGCGGCGGAGCAGCAGCAGCCCATGGTGGGCCCGGGACTTGACCGTCCCGCTGGGAACGCCGAGGACGCGGGCGGCGTCCTCACCTGTTCGGTCGAGCAGATGGACCTGTATGAGGGCGTCCCGGTGGGCCGGCTTCAGCGAGCGCAGTGCGTCGATCACCATCCGGCGATCCAGCGCCCGTGTCATCACCTCGTCCGATGCGGGCGCGAGGCCGGAGAAGTCGGTGGCGGAGATGCCGATCGGTACGGCCCGGTTCTGTCGCCAGTCGTCGATGAGGAGGTTGCGGGCCACCCGGAACAGCCACATGCGGATGGGCTGTTCCCGCCAGTCCAGGCGGCGGGCGAGTTGCCAGGCCCGCAGCAGGGTCTCTTGGACGATGTCCTCGACGTGGTGGGGATCGTACCCGGCCAGGCTCGCGACGAAGCGGTGCAGAGCGGCACGTTCGGCCAGCAGGAGTTCCTCCCATCGGTCCCCCGCATCGGTCCTTTCCGTCTCCGCGGCGTCGCTCTCCACTGCGTCCGACGTGTCCGGGATGTCCGCCCAGTCTGCAGGGCCCAGCGCCGCCGGGGCGTCCGCTGTGCCAACCGTGTCCGATGTGCCAACCGTGTCCGCCGTGTCCGTCGCGGACGGCTCAGGTGGTGCGGAACGGACGACGTGCCGTCCGGCGCCGCCTTCCGCCGGGCCGTGGCCTGGATCGAAGGCGTTGTAATGCGCCTTACTGCTCATGGACGCTCCCGCCAGTCCTCGTTCACCGTCGACGTCACGCACGCATCCATGTGGTGGTCACTGCTTGTGCCACTTTTGTGCGGTCACGCATCGAGTCAGCCGCAGGTGGGCACCGACGGCGTCCGTCCTGGTGACGTCGACGCACTTGCTGACGGCCGAGCTGGCCAGAACACCTGCCTTGTAGGTGAACCGCTGAGCCGGCGCGTTGTCGCAGCGGACCAGCCGCAGCGTGTCGCCGCTCGCGGTCGCGCCCGTGGCCGCCTCCATGCACAGGCCGATGGAGCGGATCGTGCCATCGGACCGGAACTCCCACCTCTGCGTCGCCGCGCCGGTGCAGTCCTGCAGCGTCAGCGAAGCGCCTTCGGAGGCCTGGGTCGCCCCGACGCAGCGGCCCGCGGCGTCCACGATCTGTACGCCCGTGGCGTCCTGGGCCGCCGCGCTCCCCTGGCCCGCCGCGTGCCCGGTCGCGCCCGCTGGGGGTCTCGGCTCATCGGTCCTTTCCGAACGGGGATTGCCGGGGCTGGGCGTCACGTGGGATTCACCCGTCTTGTCCTGCCCAGACGTCGGCCTGCCGGGCAGGGGTGACGTCGGCCCCGCCGAGGGCACCCCGGCAGTGGGGGCGGGAGCCGGGGCGGTCACCGTCGTCGTCGGACCCGCGGCGGTCACGGTCGTCGTAGGCGGTGCCGGCACGGTCACGGTGGGGGTGGGCGCCGAGACGGTGACCGTCGCGGTGACGGTAGGGGCGATGACCCGGCGTACGGGTGTCGCCCCCAGGGTCCTTTCCTTCTTCTCCGGCTTCTCCGGCGTGACGGTGGGTGCGGCCGCTGTGGCGGTCACCGTCGTGGTGGGCTGCGGAACCGTCACCGTCTGCGTGACCGCCGGCAGCGGGGCCACCGTGCGCATCGGCGGCGGGATATTCGCGGTCGAGCCCGTCGTCGGGTTCCCCGGCGGCAGGACGAGTGGCTGTTGCGGATCCGGCGTCCCTGCCGAGGGCCAGGTGGACGGCGGCATGCCACCCTTGGCCGTCGGCGCAATGGCCGCGTTCGACAGAACGGCCCTACCTGAACCCCCCGTCACCGGGGAGTTTCCCGTCGCCTCGGACGCCCCCTCCTGTGAGGACGCGAGCCCGCCGTTGAGTGTCATGTTGCCGGAGACGACGGAGCCGGCCATGAACATGACGGAGGCCAGGGTCACGGCGCCCACCACTATGACCCCCAGTCGCGCCAGGGGGAGCCCGCTGTGTTGCGGCTGGGGAGCGTGCCTGGCGAAGGTTTCGGCGAAGCGGCCGCCGTCGGGCTTCTGGGTTGGCGAGCCTGGCTCTTTATGTACGTGGGACGGGGACACGAAACCCTCCTAATGATCACGTGTTGCCGGGCAGCACCCTGTCCCACGCACCCTCTAATTAGGTGAAGTCAGGTTTAACTGAAAGGGAACGCGTTTTCTTCCACTGCTTTGACTCCGGCCGTACCATGCCCGTGACCTGGGCATTACGACGGTCAGTACCTCATCGGTTACAAGGCATTTACTTACCGATCTCGGTGCATCTGATGAAAGGTGCATTGATGCTCATCGCCTGGCGGCCTTCCGGGACCCTCGGCCGCGCACTCTTCCGGCGACCGCGGCCCCAGGGGGCATCCTCGGCGCCCACGCTGCCTGCGTCATCACCCTGCGGGCGAGCACCACATCGCCGACCGCCTGCGCAGCCTTGCCGTCGCACCCGCCGCCGAGTTCCTCGATTTGCTCCTAGATGAGTCCGGAGACGCCCATGCCCACCCCCGGCATCCTCCAGGCGATTATCGGCACCTCCGTCACTCTGTTCACCCCGCGATAATGGGACTCCGTCTTGGTGGCACCTAGGACATTAACAACTCTTGTACTTCGCCGATTATCACGGGATCAACCCTCAATTTGTAGCGGGCCAACCCGATGCAACCAGCTATGACAGAGGTAACGAAACCATCGCCGCGGTTGCGCGGGCCGGGAACTTGACGCGCGACAAAACAGAGCTCATCATGCCTACACAAACATGGCGGGTTTTGCTCGCAGTCATATGCTCTAGCGCGATACCACATCCGTTTCGTGGATCCATCTCATTCGAGCGCTACTCGGGCGGTGCGCGTACCGCCGAGTCGCGTCATCGCCGCCTGCTCGGAGAGGGGCGCGCTCGTGCGGTCACGCGCTGGACCGATCCCGCCCCTCTCCAACGGCAAGCCCCACCGACGCAAACCGGAGGACTTTGGCCGCGCAGGCACACGGCCAAAGTCTGAATCGTTGATCTCTGCGGCCGTCTCCAGTCTCGGTGCCGCAGGCGTACCGGAGGACATGGCGTGCTCCGGAGCGGGTGTGAGAGTCAGTCGGTGAGATCGAGGACGAGCTTGCCGCGAGTGCGGTTGGTCTCGCCCAGGCGGTGGGCCTCGGCCACCTCCTCCAGCGCGAAGGTGCGCTCCACCTCGACGCCCACCTTGCCGGAGTCGATCAGACCGGCGATCGTGGTCAGGGCGGCGGAGTCCGGCTCCACCAGGAACGGGCTGGTACGCACCCCGGCTTGTCCGGCCACCTTCGCGAGGCGCTCGGAGACACCGCCGGGGATCGAGATGACGAGCCCGCCGGGACGGGTCACCGACACCGACCGTATGTCGGTATCGTCCTGGGCGCCGATCAAATCGAGGACGACGTCGATGTCGCCGGTGACGTCCTCGAACCGCTGCACGCTGTAGTCGACCGTCTCATCCGCGCCCAGTTCCTTGAGCCAGGCGTGCCGCGATTCGCGGGCGGTCGCCACGACCTCCGCGCCGAGGTGCTTGGCGAACTGCACCGCCAGGTGCCCGACGCCGCCGGCCGCCGCGTGCACGAGTACGCGCTGCCCGGCCCGGAGCGTACGGACGCCGCGAAGCACCTCAGACCAGCGGATGTCGACCTCGCGGCCCGGGCTCAGTACGCCGGCATCCGGCGTTACCCGCTCGGCCACTTCGACGTCTACCTGGGCCGCGCGTAGACGATGTGGTGATGCGGTGTGACGAGAAGCCCGACAGGCTCTGCCGGAAAGGCTCGGGTTTGCCGATGCTTCGTAGCCATCGCGGTGGATGTCTTCAATAAGCAGGTTCAGCCGTTTGAGGTTCGCACGGTCGTTCTGCTGCCACCAGAGGTGGTCGGCCCAGGCTTCCGGTGTGAAGAGGAACTTCGCTCGGCTTCCTAGCCGCCGTTCTCGACGAGTTCGCGCGGCTGAGCCTGGCCGCCTCGCAGGCTCTGGATGGATGCGGCGAGATGGCGGGCGTTGGCGGGAATGCCGAGAAGGAAGGCCGTCTCCTTCAAGGACTCGTACTCGCGCAGACCGATGACGACGGCAGGTTCGCGGTTGGGTCGGGTCACCACGATCTCGTCGAGATCTTCGGTGACACGGTCCAAAGCCGCTGCCAGGTTCGAACGGAACTCGCTCGCGGACATCGAGTACACCGCACATCCCTCCCTTACGGGTGTTCGTAATCGTGTACACCGATCGCAAGGCGCAGCGGCTTCTGGGGTGCGTGAGGCGCCTGCTGTGACTATGCGTGCATTTTACGTCACCACATGGCTTCCCCGACGAGCGGCATCGGTGCCCGTTCGCGCCACGTCGGCATGAACAGGTTTTTCGGTCAGCGGAGCACGCGGATGGACTCGATGACGTGGTTGAGATCCGGCCAGAGCCTTCTGTGCGTGTCGGGGATGGTGATCAGCACGACCGAGGGGCGGGCCCTGCCGGTGTCGACGGCGATGGCCGCCGTCAGTTCGGTTTTGGCGCGTGGGCGGGGGCTCCG
The DNA here is from genome assembly GCF_040678635.1 of Thermopolyspora sp. NPDC052614. Taxonomy (NCBI): domain Bacteria; kingdom Bacillati; phylum Actinomycetota; class Actinomycetes; order Streptosporangiales; family Streptosporangiaceae; genus Thermopolyspora; species Thermopolyspora sp. NPDC052614. The sequence continues at coordinate 270,588 of NZ_JBFATZ010000008.1, read as the reverse complement.
TTCGGAGGGTAGGCGCATGCGGCGTACGATCACCCAGCCTTTCGCCCCGCCGAGCGCCAGCGGCTGGGAGGCGATGTCCCGGCCGGTGGTGCCGGACGGAAAGTTGTGGAGCTGCCTGTTGTCCAGCATCGCCATGGCCGCGTCGAACAGCGCCGGACCCGGGCTGGGCACGCTCAGATCCTTCGGCAGCGGATGGGAGTCGACGTCGGCCCACCATGAGCTGCCCTCGCCGTACGTCTCGGTGCGGAAGGTCTGGCGCCTGCTGTAGATGCCGTCGTAGATCGGTCCGTCGCCGGGGCCCTTGGCCCGGCCCCACGGCCTGCCCAGCTGGGCGTAGGAGAGCCGGGACCTTTTGTCGATGACGCGGCCGATCACACCGGATCCGGTGCCGGGGAATCGCGGGACCTTGACCACCTTGTCGGGGTCGGCGCGGTCGGCATCCGGCACAGGGGTCGGTTCGATGGTCGGGGTCGGTTCGGGCGACGGCGTGAAGGTGGGGGCGGCTTCGGGTGTCGCGGTCCGGATCGGCTCGTGGGACGCGGGCGGTGTCGGCGACACCCGCGGGGCTTCGGCGGTGCCGCCGGTGACGAGCGTGACGGCGGTCACCGTCTGGGCGGCCAGCATGACCAGGCCGAGCACACCGACCCAGGGCGGAATCGGGCCGACCAGCTTCCGAGCCCGTGGCGAAAGCGAAGGCATGTGCGATGTCTCCTTCAGTTCGCCGGTCGCGCGTCGGCGGGCAGCAGGACCATCCCGGCGTGACGGGCCTCGGCCACGCTTTCCCGCAGCGCCCGCTCGACGTGATCGGCCCGGTCGGTCAGGCCGCCGACCTCGTCGGCCGCGAGCCGGTCGCGTACGGTGCGGGCCAGCAGGTCGTGGTAGTCATCGGCGTCGTCGGCGAGGTCCTGCAGGGTCCGCCATTCCTGGTACGCCTCGTCGGCGGCCATGGTGCTCAGCGCGTAGTGCTCCAGCACGGCCACGCGCTCCGCGATGGAGTCGGCGGCGACCCGCAGGGCGTCCCGCTGCGAGACGAGCACCGCCTCGATCCTGGGCGTCGCCCCATCGCGGGCCCGCTGCTGCTCGCGGGACAGGCGGGTCATCTCGGCGAGCGCCTGGGCGATCTCCCATTCCTGGCGCGGCAGGGTCACCCGGTTGGCGATCTCGTCCAGGAGCCCCGCCTCGTTCACCCGCGAGTCCAGGATCTCTGCGACGGCGGCCCACGTCCGCTCCATCAGGGCGAGGTACGGCGGGTCGAAGTCGGCGGCCAGCAGGTAGCGGCCGTGATGACGCCGCCCGAGCACGCTCGCCCGGGACTCCCCGCTCAGGCCGAGGTACGTCACGAACGCCACCGCCTGGACGGCCGCCCCCGCAAGGAACATGACCGCGAAGCCGTACCGAACCCAGCAGCCGATCAACACCGCCTGCAGCAGCACCCCCATCGAGGTCAGCGCCCGCCCGCGCCAGACCGTCGCGCGCGATGCCGCCGCCCCGCACAGCGGGCCGATCACCCCGGGCAGGTATCCCCAGACGGTCGCCACGATGAGGCTCATCCACACGTCCGCGCCGGTACGTCCGCCCCATGCGGGACGGTGAGGCGACGGCGATGAGGCGGGATGCAGCGATTCCACCTCATCACTCATGATCGCCCGATCGGCTTCGGGTAGCTCGGGTGCGAACGCGACGCACCGCCGCGGCGGGTTGCCGTCCGGGCGATCGGCCCGACTTCGTACCGTCATGCTCTGTACCGTCCGTACCTCGCCCACGATGGATCCCCGCCAGCGGCAGATCTCCGTGATTTCACCGGGGACCGAACAAGGCCGGTTCCTGGAAGATCACCGATAAATGAGCGGGAAAGGTAAAAACAACCACTTGCGAGCTGCTTTCCAACCGCTTGCCCCAGCTAGACCTGTGGCCAACCTAAACCCACCTCCGTGGAGGACACCACGACCAGGTCTCTGGGGGCAACGAAGATCGGCTCGGATGCCGCGTCAGGGTGCACGTTGTACCGCAGCGGAGGGCCGGTCGGCCCCCAGACGATGCCGACTATCGTGCCGTTCCAGCCGTTGTACGGCGCCGGCATGATGCGCACCCGGGTCCCGGGGGCGTGGCCGTCGTCCGCGATAACTAGTAGAGCGTCGAGGATGTGGCGCACACCGTCCAGGGGCAACCCCACCCGCACGGGTTCACTGCCCATCCGGCCGTAGGGCCTGATCACGGTGTCATACGCGGCCGCCAGTCGGACGATCTCCCCATGAATGCGCCAGTTGTGGTGCCTCTCCTCGGCGGAGAGCATGTCCTCGATGCGACCCATCACGGTTGCGTGATCGTCATCCAGGAGCAGGCGCACCATGCGGTCGATCTCGGTGCAGGCGGTGTCGACGGCGGTCTCCTCGCCCAGTTCGGCGATCCAGGCCAGATCGCCGACGGTCGGCACGATTCCCGGGCTTTCATGGGCGACCACGGCGTACAGCAGCGCCAGCATCTCGGCCCGTGCCGCACCGTGGTAAAGGAGCCCGACCCCAGTGCCCGGCTCGCCCCGTGTCGGAGGGAACCGGTCCACCAGGTGCCGTGCCCGCCCGGTCGGAATGTCCGCCGCGAGCCGGGCGTCCCGGACACGTTCACTGAACGACCGGCGTTCCCGGCATTCGATGAGCCAACGGCGGTGGGAGTCGGAACTCGGCGGATACACCGTACGCCCATGGCTCGCGGGGATGCAGCCCGGCTCGATCCCCGGAGTTGCGAGCCAACGCGCCGCGACAGAGTAGGGAACGTCATGCTCCGCCGCCTTCGCCCTGATGGCGCGTTTGCGGGCGCGGTCCTTGCCGGACCTACGAGAGCGTGATTCGGTCATCGCGTCTCCCAGCGAACCCCACGCATCCGCCGGTCAGACGGCACCGGCTCTGCCGTACGGCGAATCGTCTGTGCACTGAGTCGGCGACTCTTGGCCTCGATGTACGCGCCGGCGTGGGCAGCCGTACGGGCTCGGGCAGGTGCGCTGCCGCACAACATTGTCAACCATGCGGCGCCGATGTTCAACGGTGCTGCCGGTGCCGGCGGCTGAGCCCTCCGATCGGCCCGAGGGAAATCCCTAATGATCGCAGCCCAGGGTCGACGGGTCGTGGAGGCGGTGTTACACCGGACCCAGGAGGCGATATGAGCGATCCACTTGCCCTCTCCACGCTGGCGGCGAGCGTGCTGACCCAGGGATTCGCGTTCCTGTACGACAGGCTGGGCACCCTGCTGGACGCCTGGGCGGAGCGCAGGGCGGCCAAGGCCGAGGAGGCCGTCGCGTTGCCGGACGCGCTGGGCGGCCGGTCCCAGGACCTCGTTTCGGATGCCGCGGTCACCCAGGAGCACCTGCCCGATCTTGCGTATCTGCGCGGCGTACTGCTGGCCTACGACCGGGAGCCGCAGCGGATCGAGGCACGTGACCCCGAGTTCCTCGCGAGTCTGGAGCGGCTGCGCGACCTTCTGGAGCAGGTGTACGGCTGCCGCCTCACCTTCACCGGCGAGGCGAGGGAACCCACGGGGACCGCCATCAGGGTCCGGCAGGAACTCGGCCGGGTGAGCGGCACCGGCACCGGAGTGAAGGCCACGACCATCGGCACCGCCGACGTGGACGTCTCGCAGAGCGCCACACAGGTCGAGCAAGGGGCGAGCGTCACCGGCGTCGACGTCGACCGCATCGGCTGACGGTACGGCGATGGCGGCCCTGGACGTGTTCGACGACGACATCGTCGGCGAGATCCTTTCGCTGCCCCACCCGGTGCCCAGGGCCTGGCTCTCCGACCGGATTCAGGGCCTGCTGGACGATGAGGGCTGCAGGATCGTCCTGGTGACCGGCGAGGCCGGCGCGGGCAAGTCCGTGCTGCTGGCCCGGCTGGCGGCCGGGCACGACGGTTCGCTGCGCTACTTCCTGCGCAAGGACGGCTACCGGCCGCACCGCTCAGGCGATGCCCACTCCCTGCTGGAGGCGGCCGGTCACCAGCTCGCCTCCCGGCACCCCGGCCTGTTCCTCAAGGAGGATCTGACGCTGCGGGTCCTGCAGTCGGCCGAGCGCGTCGAGCCCACCGCCAAAGTGGTCGGGATCCGCGCTGAGCAGATCATCGCCTCCCCCTTCCGGCGCACCGCGTTGCAGGTCAGGCAACTTCTCGGCGAGGTGAGCGGCGAGGTCGTGGGGGTGGAGGCGGGGCGGGTGGTTCTCGACCTGCGGGCCATGGACTGGCGTGATGTCCAGCACCTGGCGTTGCTCGGCCCGTTGGAGGCGTTGGCCGCAGTCCGTCCGGAGGCCCGGGTCCTGCTCGTGGTGGACGCACTGGAGGAGAGCCCGGCCGAAGGGGTGCTGGAGTGGCTGGCGGCGTGCCCGCCCTTGCCGTCGGTGCTGCGCATCGTGGTGTCCGCCCGGGACGGCCCCTACCTGGACCCGCTCCGGCTGCGTCAGCGCGGCCAGCTGCGCGAGCTGCCGCTGGACACCTCGGCCGCCGAAGCCACCGGTGACGTCGCCGCGTACCTCCGCCTCGCCCTGGAGGAGCAGGATCTGTCCCGGGTGACCGGCAGGCAGCGGTCTGATCTGGTCCGCGACTTCGCCGCCGCGTCGGCTGGGAACATGCAGTACGCCACCGCGCTGAGCGCCGGAATCCAGGGCGCGCTGAGCCGGGACGACCTGGCGACCGCGCGGGCGTTGTGCGAGCCGGGCGCCGTGCCCTCCGGGCTGCGCCCTCTCTATACCTTCTTGGTGTCCCGCGTCCGAGAGTTCGTCCGGCCGCGGACCGTACCGCTGGGCGGCGGGGCGATGGTGTCGGCCTGGAACGGCCTGTACGCCCCGGTTCTCGGCACGCTGGCCGTCGCGCGTCGGCCGGTAAGCCTGGAGGAACTGGCAGGGCTGGCCGGGTTCGCGGGCCCGAGCAGATGGCTGGGCGAGGCGGTGGCGGACATGGCACAGTTCATCCAACACCGCGACGGCGGATATCACCTGCACCACCGCAGCCTCGCCGACTTCCTCACCGACTCACTGACCGGGCGAGAGGCGCCCGACTGCTACCTCGACCCGGACGAATGGCACCTGGAAGCAGGTCTGCGCGCGGGCGCGGCCGCGGCCGGAGAAACCTCCCCGACGCTCGCGGAGTACGGGCTTGAGCACGCTTGCCACCACCTGCTTGCGATCCACCCCGCGTTGCCCTCCGAGGCCGGGCGCCTGCTGGTCCGGCTCACCACCGAGCTGCCGCTGGTCGGCGACAGGATCAAGGCGGCCGGAGTGGACGCCGTGGTCGCCGAGACCGTCGGCGCGGCCGCGCTGGCCGGGCCCGCCGCCGGTCCGACGGCCGCCCTCGCCCGCGTGCTCGACCGGCAGCGCCACGCGCTGCGCGGGTGGGACGCCGGGCGGCGTCCCGCCTACCTCGCCCAGCAGGTGCACAACCAGGCCGTCGAGCTGGGCATGTCCGCGCTGGGCGAGCAGGCGGGACAGGTGCTGGACGCCGGTGCGGAGCCGGTCCTTCGAATCCGGGCCGCGGTGGGAACGCCCGGGGCCGCCCTGCTGCGCACGATCGAGACGCCGGGCACGGCGTACGGTGTGGCGGGAATCGACGCCGACCGGTTCGCCGCCTGTTTCAACGACGGCGTCGTCGGCGTCTATCAGGCGTCCACGGGCCGGCTGCTGGAGTCGCGGCGGGTGTCGAAATACCCCGTCTGCGCGGTGGCCTGGTCGCCCGTGCATGGGGTGGTCTGGGGCGGTGTGGACGGCCGGGTCGGATGCTGGCACCCCGGCTCGATCGAGGAGCGGAGCCTGTCCGTGCCGGCCCTGGCCGGCGGCCCGACCGGTGCGACCGTCGACCCGCACGTCCTCATGAACGCGATGCGGCTGGGAGAGCTCCACTGGGCGCTGGGCGGTCCGAACAGCGTGCACGCCATCGCGGCGCGGGCGGACGGCGGGATCGCGGTCGGCACCCGGCAGGGCGCAGTGCTGATCATCGAGCCGACGTTCACGGCGTTCGTCGCGGGACTGCAAATGCACTCCATGGCCGTCACCGGGCTGTGCTTCGGTCCCGGCTCGCTGGAGGCGTGCGGGCACGATGGTCGTATCACGCGTACGGTCGACATGGTCTCCAGCCGAACGCTGCACGACTGCGGCTGCGCCTACACGGGCCTGGCGACGACGGCCGACGGGCGGCTCGCGGCGAGCCGTACCGACGGCGGCACCGACGTCCTGCACGGGAACGAGGGCAGCAGCGGCAGGAACGCCCACACCGGACCGGCCACGGCCATCGCGGCCGGCCCCGGGGACGCCCTGTTCGTCGGGTTCGCCAACCGGCGGATCTGGAGCATGGACTCGGGGCTGCGCCTGCGGAGCTCCTACCGCGGACACGGCGGTGAGATCACCTGCCTGTCCGCGCTGTCGGAGAAGCTGCTGGTCTCCGGCGCGAACGACCGCACGTTCCGCGTCTGGGACCTGGACGGGCGCGACGACTCCACCGGCGCCGGGCACGACGGCCCGGTGAGCACCCTGCGGTTCACCGGCGGAGGCTTGCTGCTGTCGGGTTCGGCGGACGGCTCGCTTCGGCTGTGGCGCGAGGGGACGGAGTTGGCGGCGGTGTCCAGCACGGCCGGTCAGGTCTGGGACCTGTGCCCGCTCGCCGACGGGCGGGTGGCCGCGGCCACCCAGAACGGCAAGGTGCTGCTCGTCGACGGGCGGTTCGGCCTGGAGACGCTCGGCGGCCACGCCACGGAGGTACGCGCCGTCGCCCAGCTCGACGACGGGCGCATCGTGGCGGCGGACATCAGGGGCGGCGTCGTCGTCTGGACGCGGCGCGACGGGCGATGGACTCCCAAGGCGGTCGGCACGCTGCCCGCGGTCAACGCCGCGCAGATGGTGAGCCTGGCCGGCCCTCGGGTGGCCGTCGCCACCGGTACGCCCGACATCGCGGTCCTCGACGTGGACCGGGAGCAGTTCTTCTCCATCAAGGGCCACACCGGCGACGTCTACGCCCTGTCCCACGGCCTCGCCGGCACGCTGCTCAGCGGCTCGCACGACGGCACCGCACGGGTATGGGACCTCAAGGCGGGCGGTGTCTGCACGACCGTGTACGCCGGGCACAGCGGCGACGTGTCGGCCCTCCGCCCGTTCCGCGACGACCTGGTCGTCTCGGGCAGCGGTGACCGCGGTCTGCACGTGTGGAGCATGACCACCGGCCGGACGCTCGCCACCGCCGTCCTCGACCAGCCCGTGGACTGCCTGGCCGTCGACCCTCCGCGCGGGCGCGTCGCCACGGGCCACGCCAACGGATCGATCTGCCACCTGTCGTACGACCCATGAGCGGTTTCGGCCTTGTCTGCGGGATCGCGCCTCGACCAGGCCGGCCTCGTAGGCGATGATGACGAGTTGTGCCCGGTCGCGGGCGCCGAGTTGGGACGAGCTGAAACGGTTGCTGCTCGCGCACGGCGCCGTGGTGCGTCCCGAACCGGGGGCGGGATGGCCGTCGGCGGAGGTCGGCGCGACGCCGCCCGCACTCCCGTGCCGGACAACGCGTGGATCTCCGAGCTGGCCGCATGGTGATGGGATTGGTGGGGCTGGATGTCGGAACGGCGCTGCGCTCGTCGGCCGGCGGGTTCATCGCGATCTTCGCCCTGCTGTTCGTGGTGCCCGCGCTCATCTCACTGCTGCCGACCCCGTGGAACGAGCGGATCGGCTCGCTGACCCTGCCGATAACCTCCAGCCTGCTGCCCGGCCGCATGCCGGGCGCCTGGCCGCATCCCGGACGCCTGGCCGCCGCCCGCCGGAGCGGCGCTCGTGCTACTCGGATACATCGCGCTCACGCTGGCGGCGGCGTCCGCCGCCATCTCCCGCCGCGACCCCTGACCGTTTCGGGGCTCTACCCGCCGGGGCACGTCATTCCGTGCCGGGAATTGTGACGACCTGCGGCGGCCCGCAGGATCTGAAGCCGGAAAGACCCTTCCGGCAAGGAGATGCAGTGATCGACGTCAACCCGAGCGAACTGGCCGACCGGTACATCGCGCAGTGGACGGAGCCGGACGCGACCGCACGCCGCGCGGCCATCGAGCGGCTCTGGGCCGAGGACGGCACCCACATCCTCCAACCGCCTGTGGAGATCCGGGAGATCGCCGCGGGGCTCGGATTCGACCACACGACCCTGGAGGCCCAAGGGTACGACGCCATCGAGACCCGGGTGACGCGCAGCTACGAGCGCTTCGTGGAGAAGGGACCGTTCACGTTCCGGCCGTGCGGCGACGCCGTACGCCTGCATGAGGTCGTCAAGTTCCGCTGGGAGACGGTGTCCGTCGACACCGGCGAGGTCGCGGGCGGCGGCCTGGAGATCCTCGTGCTCGACGACGACGGCCGGATCAGGACCGACTACATGTTCCCGGGAGCCTGACCCGGCGTCGCGGCGGGCCGGGGCTGTGTCCCGGTGTCCGTACGGGCGGTCGCGCCGGGCTCCGGCCCGGTTCCGGCACCCGTACGGGCCGTCATGCCGGCGAATGTCCCAAGGATCCCGGCCGTCGCCTCGTCCACCGGCAGGAACGCCTCCAGTTTCAGCTCGGCGAGCGTCACGTCGACGGCGGTGGCGAAGGTCGTCACGGTCGTCATGAGCCGCAGCTCGCCGAGCGAGGTGCGCAGGTGGAGCGGCACCGCGAAGCCGAGCTCCCCGGCGGAGGGATGCAGCGCGGGCACGTATCCCGCCAGCTCGTCACGCAGCTCCGGCACGTGGTCGAGTCGCATCAGGATGTGCCGGGCCCACTCGGCGAGGTTCACGATGCGCGGGGCGATGCCGTCCGGGTGCAGCGCGAGGCGGTACATGTTCTTCCCCGGCCCGACCAGCTCGGCGGCCGCGCCCTCGGTGATCAGCCCGAACGCCTCGTTCGCGGCGATCAGGCCGCCGTCGCGGTCCACGACCAGCGCGGGGTACGGCAGGTGCCCGCGCAGGATGTGATCGACGGCCGTCCGCACGGGGGCCAGCACCGGTCCGTCGAGGGGGCTTTCCGGGTAGGCGGGCGCGTACCCGGCGGCCAGAAGCAGCTCGTTGCGTTCGCGCAGCGGCAGTTCGAGGCCCTCGGCGAGCCGTACGACCATGTTCCGGCCGGGCACGGACCTGCCGGATTCGATGAAGCTGAGGTGCCGCTGTGTGGTGCCCGCCCGCAGTGCCAGCTCCAACTGGCTGAGGTGACGGCGGGTACGGCGTTCGCGGAGCGCGCGGGAGAAGTCCACGGCACCCTTCTAGCGGTGCCGAAGGCGTCCCGGCCATTCCCTGCAAGGAATTGCCGCCGCCCCGGCTCGGTCGTGAGCATCGTCGGCATGGACATCGGTGTGCTGCTCCCGACCGGTACCGCCCAGTGGGGCGCGGACGGCGATCCCCGCGAGCTGGTCCGAGGCGGGTCGGCCCGCGGAGGAGATCACCCCGGCCCTGTTCGTGTCCGTGCGGATCGACGACGGGCCCGACGCGGGCCGTACGACCATGGACGCGTACGCGCGAGCCACCTACGGCATGCCTCTGGCGGAACTGGAGGGCATCCAGGCGGTCGTCACCGGCGCCGCCGAGCAGGTGCTCACGGGCCTGCGCCGCTACGTCGCCGCGGGGGCGCGGCACCTTGTCCTCCGCCTGGGCGCACTGGACCTGCACGGCCAGCGCGACCAACTCGACCGGTTGACAGACCTGATCCGGCCGCTCACAGCGGCTATGCCGCTTACCGTGCGAATAGACAACGGTTGATATCAGTAGGAGGACCCATATCCCTGCGGCCGTCCCCGGCTCTGCCATCGCGAACGGTGTGGTCGGCTGAGGGGTTCGGCTGAAGGTTGATTTCCGTGCTGTGGTCAGCTCGGTGGCCCGGCTGTCGCGCCGGGATGGCGGGGTTCCACGGGCCCGTGGTTTCCTTTCTGTGTCGTTGGGGCGGGTGTGTGCTGGTCAGGTCGGTGCCGGCAGTGCATGCAGACGGGCGAGCCCGGTGATGATCGCTGTGGCCCAGGGCCATCGCATCGGCAGGCGTAGTCGTAGCCGGCGGCCTCCGCGGACCAGTCGTCCGGCCACGGCGAACAGGCGCAGCCGCAGTCGTTTGGGCTCGTAGCGGGCGGCGTCGGTGCCGTGCAGCGCGAGCATCTGCATCCAGGACAGTAGCTCGCAGGCCATGGCGACGATTTCCAGCCAGATCCGGTTGGCGGCGAAGCCGTGCAGGGGCAGGTTGCGCAGGCCGGTGTCCTTGGCGGTGCGGATCCGGTCCTCGCAGCGGGCCCGGCGGCGGTGCCGTAGTTCCAGGTCGGCGAGCCGGCCTGTGCGGGTGCCGGTGGCAAAGCAGGTGAAGCGGTGCCCGTCGATGTCGGTGAAGCGCAACTGCGCGCCGGGGTGGGGGCGTTCTTTGCGGACGATCAGGCGCATGCCCTTGGGCCAGGCCGACAGGTCGAGCATGCCGGTCGGTTCGGCGATCCGGGCGCCGGGCCGTACCTGTCCCCGGTCGTCGTAGGCCACGGTCCAGGCATCGGCCGGCAGCGCCGGGATCGCCTGCTGGATGTCGTCGGTGATGGTGAAGGCGACCGAGTACTTCAGCCATCGGCCCGGGCGGGTGAGCCAGGCCGGGAACTCGTGGGTGCCGCCGCCCGAGTCGGTGCGGATCGGCACGTTGCGCCGCCGCCCGGCGGGGAGCTGGGCCAGTGCCAGGCGGGTGGCGGCGATGTGATCGGCGGCGGTGTTGGATCCGGCGTTGCCGGCTCTGAGCATCAGCGCCCGGTGACGTGAAGGGTCTTGAGCAGGAGCAGACCGCCGGCCTGCGAGACCAGTCCTTGTCCGTCGGCGGAGGCGGTGATCTTGCGATGGGAAGCGGTAGAGTTCACGCGGAAAGTGCCTTCTGGGCTGGGGTGGACGGGGCCTTAGACAAGTCCGATCATCCCAGTTCAAAGGCGCTTTTCTCATGTAAACGATCAAGCTCGCTCAAATTCGCCGTGAAAGCCGCAGGCTAGGAACAGGTCGGTTGCAACGATCCGGGCGTAGTTATTTGGTTCGAGTCCCCCCTCGGACACGCACTCTGGTACATGCTGGGCCTGACCTGAACTGCGACCATTCTCTCCAGGGGGTCGTAGACGAGGTGCAGGCCCATCTTCGTCGGCGCCCGGGATCGAGGCCCGTCTCAGACCGCGGTGTCCGCTGAGGCCAAGGGGATCGTCGTGAACATTTCCGGCTCGTCGTCCGGCGTGAGCGCGGTCGTGCTGTACAGCCAGTCGATGAACGAGTAGTCGTAGGTGTCGCGAGCCCGCAGCAGCACATTGCGCTGAGCGCGTTCGGCGCCGTCGAGGTGCCAGAGCCGGCCCCACGCGCGGGATGTGGACAGGACGCGGCGGCAGTGGGCGGGCCGTACGGCGTTGTACGCCTCGAGCACCTGATCCCAGTCGATTTTCACACGGCCGCCGGTCCGGGTGATGTGGTGGGGGATGTGCTGAGCGAGTGCCCAGCCGTCCTCGATCGCCATGATCGCGCCTTGGGCAAGGTACTGCAGCGGTGGGTGTGCGGCGTCGCCGAGCAGCGCCACTCGGCCATAAACCCAGTTGTCGATCGGATCGCGGTCGAACATGCGCCACCATTTGTCGCGCCACATGTACGGCAATCCTTCGGTGATGAACGGGTCGAGTCCGTCGAACGCCCGGTCAAGCTCATCGGGCGTGCCCCAGTCCTCCTCGCCGCGCAGCGCCTTCGGGGACTCGAAGACCGCGACCTGGTTGAGCAGTTCGCCGCCACGCAGGCTGTAGTGCACGAAGTGGCAGCGCGGACCGACGTGGACGACGACCTCGCTCAGGTCGACCATCCGGTCGCCGATCGCCTGCGAAGGGACGGTACCGCGGTAGGCGACGTAGGCGGAGTTGACCGGCTGGTCGCCGACGAACGTGTTGCGGGCCACGGAGTGCAGACCGTCGGCGGCGATCACGAGTGGAGCGGTCTCGGTGTGGCCATCGGCCAACGTGACAGTAGCCCCGTCGGTTCCAGGCTCGTAGCCGGTGACGCGCTGGTCGTTGACCAGGTCGACGCCGTGGTGCCGGCAGTCGCGCAGGAAGAGGGCGTGCAGGTCGCTGCGGTGGATGACGAGGTACGGGGAGCCGTAGCGCTGCTCCATGTGGCGTAGGTCGAGGCGGGTGAGCTCGGTGCCGTCGACGGCGTCGCGCATCACCATCGCATCGGGCAGCACACCGAGTGACTTGGCCTCGTCGAGCAGCCCGTAGCCGCTGAGGATGCGCGTGCAGTTCGGGGCGAGCTGGATCCCGGCACCGACCTCGCCGAACTCGTGCGCGGCCTCGAGCACGCGCACGTGCAGACCGTGACGGGAAAGGGCGGAGGCGGCGCTGAGCCCGCCGATGCCACCGCCGACGATGATGACGTCCGGGTTCGCCATGCGGGTTTCTCCTTATCAGATCCAGGGGCCGAGTTCTGGCGCAGGCGCGCCGCCGACCAAGGTCACGCGGCCGTGGGGGCGACCCGCGAGGTAGGCCGTCACGTCGGGAAGGGCGCCGCGTACGTCGGGTACGTTCTCACCGGACCTGGCTCTCTTGTCGATGATGTCGATCTTGAGGGCCTCGAGGAAGTCGCTCGGGAGGTCCGCGAAAGTGACCCCGTTGCCAAGGTCGACGGTGTGCACGAACACCTCTCGGCCGCGCATCCAGGGCGTCTCGGTGGCGGGGACGGTGCGACCCTGCGCGGTGACGACCTTGGTCTGCCATTGCTCCTCGGTGAGCGAGGCCATGGCGTCATCGAGCTTCTCCGCCGACGAGCGCAGCCACGCGAGCAGGTCCGCCGCCGGGAGCCCGCTGCCGGACTCGATGCCTGCGGTTCGCGCCTCGGGCGAGGCGTACATCGGCGTCTCCTCACCGGTCGCCGCCCAGTGGACCAGGTTCCGCAGCGCATCGGCGTTCGCCGCGACGTGCGCCAGCAGGGACTTCCGGTTCCATCCCGGGAGGCCCGAGGGCTGCCGCTGGGCGGCCTCATCGAGCGTTGACGCCGCGTCCAGCAGGACCCTGGTGCCCGCCCGCATCCAGCGGCGGGCGTCGCCGAAGGTGCGAGTCATTCGGCGCTGTCCTTGACGATGCGCGTCGTCAGCGTTCCGATGCCTTGAATCGTCGTGACGACGGTCTCACCGCCCCACAGGAACTCCTGCTGATCGCGCGCGTGGCCGACGCCGCCGTTGGTGCCGGTCGCGATGATGTCGCCGGGGTTGAGACGCACGATCGCGGAGATGTACTCCACCAGGTGTACCGGGTCGAAGAGCAGGTCGCTCGTGTTCGAGGTCTGCTTCACCACCCCGTCGACCGTCAACCGAGTGTCGAGCGACGGACGCACGCCGCCGGGCAACTCGTCGGGGGTCACGACGTACGGGCCCACCGGTGTCGTCGAGTCCCACATCTTGCCCTGGAGCCACTCACGCGTACGGAACTGGTAGTCGCGCATGCTGAAGTCGTTGAGCACGCTGAACCCGGCGATGGCCGCCTCGGCTTCGGCACCGGTCGCGTGACGCACGTGCTTGCCGATCACGACCGCGAGCTCGCACTCCCAGTCCATCTCATTGGTCTGCGCCGGCTTCACCACGGGGTCGTCCGCGCCGGCCAGCGTGTCGGCGAACTTCGCGAACAGCACCGGGTACCGCGGCAGGTCGCGCCCCATCTCCTCGATGTGGCTGCGGTAGTTCAGCCCGACGCAGATCACCTTCGAAGGTTGCGGCACAACCGGAGCGAACCGGGCACCGTCGAGAGGGTACGTCGCACCCGACGCGGACGCCGCGGCGGCGGCCCAGTCGTCCCTGTTCAAGAAGCGGCCGAGGTCGTCGTATCCGAGGTCCACGAGCCGGTGCCCGTCGACCTTCACGGCGCGGGTGCCATCGGCCGTGCGGATCGTCGCGAGCTTCATCCGCCGATCTCCGTACGGTTCAGGTGGAGCGCTTCGAAGATGGGTGAGTCGCTGAACCGGAACAGGTCGAGGGCGCCTTCGTCGGAGTCCGTCGAGCCGGCCTCCGACCTGACCGAGAACTCCTGCCAGGACGGGACGACGAACAGGTCACCCCGCGTCACCGACCACGTGGTGTCGCCGACGGTGACCGTGCCGGAGCCATCGAACACGGCGTACACGGACGAGCCGGTCTCGAGCACGGGCGCCGTCTCGGCGCCGCGGACGACCCGGTGGAACTCCGCACGGATCGTCGACATCACATCGCCTCCGGTAGCGGGGTTCACGTACCGGATCGCGGCGTGACCAGGCTCGACGGTACCGCCGAAACCCCCCTTCTCCAGGGTGAGCTGGTCCTTGAGCGCCTGGTTGGTGAACTCCCACTTGTAGTTGAGCAGCGGCGAGCCGCCGGGCTCGGGCGCCACCGACAGCGGGCGAAGGCCCGGGTGCCCCCACAACAACTCCGAGCGCGACCGCTCGGGCGTGATCCGTTCAGCGTCGCTGATGACGTCACGACCGTTCTCGTAGAACTGAGCGTCGACGACGTACTGGAACGGAACGTCGAGACCGTCGAGCCAGGCCATCGGCGTGGACGCCGCGTTGTGGTGGGCGTGCCAGTTCCAGCCGGCCTGCGGCAGGAAGTCACCGCGGTTCATCGGCACCGGATCGCCGCCGACGACGGTCCACACGCCCTCGCCCTCGATCACGAAGCGGAAAGCGTGCTGGCTGTGGCGGTGTTCCGGCGCGTCCTCCCCGGGCATGAGGTACTGGATCGCCGCCCACAGCGTCGGGGTCGCGTACGGCCGACCGCCGAGGCCCGGGTTCGCCAGCGCGATCGCGCGACGCTCACCACCACGGCCGACCGGCACCAGTTCACCCGCCCGCTCGGCGAGCCGCAGCAATCTGTCCCAGCTCCATAGGTGCGGGACGGCTTTCGAACGGGGGTGGACCGGCATGAGGTCGCCGATCTCGGTCCACAGCGGGATGAGCAGCTCCTGCTCGAAGCCGCGGTAGAGATCATCAAGGGCGGGTGTCACGTCCGGCTGGTGGGGTGCCGAAACGGCCTCCAGCCGGCTGGGGGAATCCGAGATGCTCATGTTCGCCAGCATGATGCCGTGGTGACCGCGGTAGCCTCGGATTCTGTTCTGCAGAATCACGTTTCTTGGACTGGCCATGAAGACCCCGCCGAGGTACTCCGTCACGTCCGTCGACCACGCGCTGCGTCTCGCCACCATGCTTCAGCTCGAGGGCTCCCTGACGATCTCGCAGGCCGCGCAGCGCCTTAGGGTGGCGCCGTCGACGGCGCACCGCCTGCTGGCCATGCTGGTGTACCGCGACTTCGCCACCCAGGACGACCAGCACATCTACCACGCCGGCCCGGTGCTGGAACTGGCCGCGCACTCCAAGTCCAGCACTGCGCGGCTTCGAGCGGCCGCCATGCCACACTTGAGCCGGGTCGTCGCCGAGCTCGACGAGACCTCGAGCATCTCGATCCGCACCGGCCAGACCACCCGCTTCCTGGCCACCGTCGAATGCGGCCAGTCGCTTCGGGTCACCTCCCGCGAGGGCATGGTCTTCCCGGCACATCGCACGACCACAGGGATGCTCTATCTGGCAGGACTGGAACGGGAAGCGCTCGCGCGCTTCTTCGACTCCGGCTGGTACGCCGACAATCGCGCCGACATACCCGATCCCGGACGGCTGCGCACCGATCTCGCTCGCGTTCGCAGGAACGGCTTCGCCCTCAACGAAGGAAGGTCCGAGCGCGGCCTGGTCGCGCTCGGCGTGCCCGTGCGCGACACCGGCGGCGAACTGCTCGCCGGGCTGTCCGTCTCGCTGCCGAGCGCGCGCTACGACCGGCAACGCCTGCCGGACATGGTCGCCACGCTGCACGCGGCGGCGCAAGCGCTGCAGGCCGACCTCGCCCACGGCTGACGCGGCGACGCGCACTTGGCCGTTGACAAAGCTGGCGGTTGTGACGGCCTTCGCCCTAGCCAAGGATGGCCGCGTCAACCTGACCGAATTGGCCACCGTAAACGGGGTAGCAGCATCTGTTTATTACATGCCGACCAGAGATCTGATGGCGCTGGGACTAGTCCGTCAGGCTGAAGCCGTGGCCGGGCAGCGAAAGCGTTGGTATGAGCGGTGCGGGGACGCACAGGTATGGAAGGGGTTGCTAGCGGCCATGGAAAGAACGGCGTGTCCGTTGACACTTGGCCGACATGGCCCACGCGTTTGGGGACTGCCCGGGGCGGAAGGGCCGCACCCGGATATCACCCCTGCCTGCCCGTGCTCCGCATCAGCTCGGCGACGGGGAGCACGGGGGCGGGCACCTGGGGACGTGATCCTGGGCGGTCCCAGGCCGTGGACGTCAGGACTCATGCCAAGGCGGGAACCGTGCGCGTAATAGTGGCGATCGGGTCATCAGGTCGCAAGTTGCTGTGTGGTATCCGCTCATATGGGTTGGGCGGATACCACAGGGTTGCCGCCTCGTTATGTCAGCACATACACCTTGATGCCACGCTGTCAGCATGTGGCCCGATTGTTTATCAATTTCCGGCAGGTCGACCTTGAAGAAGTCACGAGAATTATTCATACGGCACCTCATCCCTCACGAGAATTTTGGCGACCTTCTCAACGTGATCTTTATGTACCAGGAGCATCAATAGTTGCTCGGCCCGAGAAACGCCCACATAAAGTACTCGTTTCGCCTCTGCGTCACCACCCTGCTCCCAGTAGTCGAGAGCAGTGAGGTCTGCGTCGTCCCGCTGAAGCGATTTCGGGATTACTAGGCCGACCGCCGGAAACTGCCGTCCTTTTGCCTGGTGGATGGTAGACCACGAAAGGGAATCGTTGCCCGCCGCAAGCAGTTCCTGCCATTGTACGCTCGTGGGTGACCTGAGCTGTGCGGGTGTGATCTCTTTCGGCCACTTGAGAGACTTGAGAAAGGCACGGAGGCGCGCTGTGAAAACAGCCGCGCTCGGCGTGCCGGTGTTGAGGGCGAGCGCCATCCGTACCGCAGTCTCGGTCAGCCATGCTGGAGTGATCCCTAACTCCGCGCAGGCCCGATCGCAGCTCCGCAGGTCGACCTTGTGACCCACGAGGGCAAGAAGTATCTGTTCCAGGTCGTTACGAGCCCGGAGTCTGGCACGGGGATCGGCCGTTGGATCTGCGAGCACGCGACCGGCCGCGGCGATACGCAGCACCTTATTCTCGCCGACCTCGGTCTGGAAGCTCGCACTCGCACCTGCAGCTTGGCGGGCATGTCGCCCACGATGGGCCAGGAAGGTGATATCCGATACCGCCAACCCATACCGTTCTGCGACCTTCACGGCTTGGTCACGTATCTTGTCCAGGTCCGTGTATGGCACCAGATGGATGGGCACCTCAGATCCGGCGTACGGGCCAAGAGCACGATCAACTTGTTGCCGTCCTCGGACACTGGCGGTAATACGACAGATGGCCGGTGAACTGCGGAAGTTTCCGTCCAGACGTTGCCCTCGCGGCAGAGTGTCACTGAACCGCCGGACATCATTAGGCAACGATCGGCGGAACTCGTAGATCGACTGATCAAGGTCAGCGACGAGGACAAGGGCGACACCGGACTCCCGAAGCAACTCCAAGATGGCTAACTCATCGGCACCGCAGTCCTGGGCCTCATCCACAATGATCTCGGCGAATCGGTGAGCGAGCAGGGTGCCGACCAGTTCACGGTCCTTGGGGTCGGTCAGCCACTGCGCGGCAAGCGCGCGAGAGGCCGAGCTGCTTAGGATCCCGCCCTTGATCAAGTCAGTGCGTCGCTGCTCAGCTCGCCAGCACAGAGCGGGCCCGTTCTTGATGAATGCATCAAACGTGCCGACGAAGTGGGGTGCATTCAGGCTCTCGGGACGGTCACTGCATCGAGAAGTAACCTCGTCGATGGCAGCGTTGGCGAAGGAGATCAAGGCAATGCCCTTCCGGGTCTCCTCGCCAATCCGCCGCACGAACCGCGCCACGAGCGCCTTTGTCTTACCTGCCCCCGGGCACGCCTCAACGAACACGCTGCCATTAGCGTTAACCAGGAGATTCTGCGGATCAGTCAACTCAACCCTGGTCATTGCTCGCCATCTCGTCGAGCTCTAGGGCTGCTCGGATCGCGTTAGCCAGGTATGACGGGCATACGAATGGCTCGCCCCGAGAAATGGCCGCCGCTACATCATGAGCGAACTCGCCTTTCTTAATGAACTTCGATTTGTCACGCAGCTTGCGGTAGAACGTCTCAGCGGGTACCTCGCTGTCCATGATTTCGTTCCAGTGATGCTGCGACCGGCTATGCTGCCGCAGATACGCATCTCGCAGCACCCGTTCGTTCGGCCCGAGCGGTTCCAGTAGGTCGGCCTCCAGTGTCCGAGGGGCCTCATATATATGGAGGTACTCGCTCACCCCAAGCGTAAGCGCACGCGCCTCCAGGTCTTCCTTGCGGTTGTACGTCGCAGCCTCGTCTTCTCGAGGATCGTCGGGCGAGTTGGCATCGCTCGTCTTTTTCTTTCTCAACGGATCAGCGTCGGTGATCACGACGAGCCGATCCAGGATGCGACATCCGTCCACCTCGGCCAGGAGCAGCTTGATATAGGGCCAGAAGTCAACACTGCCGACCGCAATGATGGTTACACCTCGAAGATTGCGATGCTGCTCCTGGTCCCGAGGGCTCTTTGAACCGAATACGCAGTGACGTGCCAGCACAGGCAGGAGGATTGCCTCTCCGATCCCTTCAACGAGGATCACTCTCCGGGCGAATAGCAACGCCGCCCGCGTAGCATCGATGTACTGGTTGATCTTGCGTAGCTCGTCCGCGTCGAGTCCAAGTTGAGCGACCGGAATGGCCTTGGTCGACCGACGCACAGGCATCGGCCTTTCGGTCGCTGCCTTAGCCTTCTCCCCCTGCAATGTTTTCGTGCGTAGGACGACTGTGTTCTCGACGCCGACGCCACTCGCCAAGTTGGGCGAGTGGGTTGTGGCAATCACCTGGATGCGTCCAGCCGGCCCTTGGCTGTCGTCACGGCCAGACTGTTCGGCCTGCTCACGCAGGTAGTCGAGCAGCACGGCCTGCAACTGGGGATGGAGGTGCGCTTCTGGCTCTTCGACTAAGAACAGGGTTAGTTCGGCATCCTTGGCGTTCTGAAGTTCCAGGATGACCGTTGCGATGAAGAGCAGGTTGGCGTATCCGAGTCCGGACTCGGCCAGGTCAGCCAGTTCGATGCCCTGCTCAGCCATTTTGAGCCGCAAGCTGCGGGCAAGTTGGCGTAGCTCGTAACCCTCGAAGTTGACGCCCACATTCTGAGCACGTACAGGCCGGGTCATCTCTCCAAGGTGCTTGCCGATCTCAGTTCCTGTGCTCTGAAGCACCTCATGTCCGCCGAGATCTTTGAAGTTCTTGTTTACATCCTCGACGAAGCGGTTCCGATCCTCTTCTCCAGTGAGGAACTCGATGATCGCAGCGAGGCGGTTGCCATCCGCCGAGTCGAGTTCACGCTGGGCGTCGCGGAGCGGAGCCAGGTATACGTGGGTGATCTGCTCGCGCTTCAACGGTTCAGCATCAGGCCCACCAACTGGGCCAGCGAAATAGGTCGGCCGAGGACGGCGGCCGGATGTCTCATTTGGAAGAAAACGGACCATGTAATGCGCCGACTGCGCTTCAACGTCAAGCGCCGTTATGTACTGGCCGCGTTGGATCGGTGTCAGCTCGTCAAAAGTGGTACGGATCTCGATGCCCTCGTCGATGCACCCGCGAGTAACATCCTCCCTCTCGAAGTAGCGGGAGCGACGCCTGCTCAGCGGAGTCGTCGCGAGCCTTAGCCCTTCAATAATGTTAGACTTACCGGCGTTATTCTCACCCACGAGCAGAGTGAGTGTTGGCTGGAACTCCACTGTCGTATCAGTGCATGAGCGGAAGTTCTTAAGCGACAGGTTGCGCAGATACATCCCCCGCGGCGAGACCGGCGAGGCGGACTGCAGAGACGGGATAGAAGGATTTTTCATGCGCATTTCACTCACTTGACGGACTGGCGGCATACGTCAACATCACGCCGTATTGCTATTGTGCAGATTGCCCGGATTTGCCACTGTAAAGGAGCGGCATGCCCAAGATGGCCCTGCCCCGTCCCCGCCAGACGACCAAAGACTCTACGGCATTTCTCCATCAACGCAACCGAACTCCATTCGGCCACAAACCGCATTTGTCCATGGCTCGGAACTACTCTTTGGAGAGTGCCGTCCAGCTTGGGTGCAGAGCCTCGATCCATGAGGCTTTTCCAACTTGATCGCGCAGGTCGGGGCGGGCGCGCAGGAGTCGGGTTGAGATGGCAGAAGGCTCCCGGTAAGGCAGCAATCGACCAAGATCAACGCCTCAACCAGGAGCCCTGGTGGCTGTCATGCCGTGCCGCGATCCCCCTGTCCAATCGCACCCTGACCCGCCTGGCCGAACTGCTGCGCGCCCGCCGCGCCGAACGCCGCAGCCGATGGCGCCGTCTGACCCCCGGCCGGCAGGCGCTGCCGGTTTTGGCCCACCTGCGCAACGGCGGCACCACACCCGCCTGGCGCTACGTCCACGAAGCCGCCGAGTTGACGACCGCGAATGCCACAGCGTCCCGCCTGCCTTATGTGATCGCCGACGGCACGCTCATCCCCATCGACCGCCTGGCCGACGAGCGACCCTGCTATTCAGGCAAACATCACCGTCACGGGGTCAACGTCGAGGTCCGGGCCGACCCGGCCGGACGGCTGCCGCAGGTCTCGCCCGCGCTGCCCGGCGCGGCGCACGATCTGGCCGCGGCCCCTACCTGCGGCCTGAAGGCGTGGAAGGTGCTGGTCAAGCTGCGCTGCTGCCCTCGCCGAGCCACCGCGCTGGTCCAGGCCGTCTTCGTCCTGCAGACCATTGAGGAGGACCGCTACTCAGGATGAAAAAGTCTCCATGATCAAGGCGATCGGCTCATCCAAACCGATCTAGTGTCCCGCGCCTGAAATTCGTCGGGCCGCCGACGGCAAGCGACTGCACCGCCTGGAACCAGATCCGGTGACCGCGCCGGTCGTCGTGCGGATCTTTCACGAATTCGTTGGCGGCGACGGGCACAGGCGGGGCAAGGGCCTGCAACTGATCGCCGAAGGTCTGACCCGGGACGGCATCCCCTGTCCTTCGGCCTATGACGCGGCCCGAAACCGGCATCGCAGCGGAGTGGCGTGGGCCGGGTCGGCGGTCCGGGCGATCCTGCTCGCCCCCCGCTACACGGCCGACAGGTCTGGAACAGGCAGCACAAGCAGGAAGAACTGCTCGATGTCAACGACGTCACCCTAGGCCACACGACGAAATTGAGATGGAACCAGACCGACAAGTGGGTCTGGTCGGAGAAGGTCGTCCATCAGCCCCTGATCGACGTCGAAACCTTCGAACGCTGTCCACCCCGGGCAGGGCGGCCGGTGAGCGTAAACCACGCGCGACCCGGCGCGCCTACGTCTTCCGTGGCCTGCTGCACTGCGGGGTGTGCGACCGGCGGATGGAGGGGACCTGGAACAACGACCGGGCGCACTATCGGTGCAAGTACCCGGTGCAGTACGCCCTGGCGAACAAGATCGATCACCCGCGCACCGTGTACGTACGCGAAGACCACATCTGGCCGAACTCGGTCCGTGGATCTGCCGGATCTTCTCCCCAGGCAACCTGCGGCAAACCGTGGAGGCCCTCGAACAGGCTCAGCGCAGCCAGGCTGACCTGACCGCCATCGAGGCCGCCAGACGCACCATCGAGGACTGTGACCGGCGGATGTCGACCTACCACGCCACTCTCGACGCCGGCGGCGATCCCGGTGAGATCGCCGCCTGGATGACCGGCACCCGCAAGCGGCGGATGCAGGCCGAAGGCCGGCTGCGAGACATCGAACGGCGCATCGTATACGACGGTCGGCAGATCAACGAGATAATCGAACGGCTCGGGAACATGCCCAAGGTGCTGAACGCGGCCGACCCTGCCGACAAGAATGATCTGTACACGCAGATGGGCACCCACCTGACCTACGACCCAGCCGAGCGGCTGGCGAAGGCCAAGGCGATGCCCATCATGTACCCAAGTGTGTGTCCGAGGGGGGACTTGAACCCCCATGCCCCGCAAAGGGCACTAGCACCTCAAGCTAGCGCGTCTGCCTATTCCGCCACCCGGACGTGGTGCCTTACACGGGGACGTCTCTCCGTGTCGGCTGCTACAGGCTAGCACTTCTGGAGCTGTGCTTCATACCGGTAATCGCGGGTTGGGGTCGGGGTGAGGGTGGGAGCGGGCGGGCGGAAACGGCAGGATGGAAGCGCACAAGCCGTACGTCAGTGGAGGAGACCATGGTCGCGGTCGGGAACATGGAGGAAGAGGTCGTCGGCCTGTGCCGCGATCTGATTCGGATCGACACGTCGAACGCGGGGGACAACGCGGGGCCGGGGGAGCGGGAGGCCGCCGAGTACGTGGCGGAGAAGCTCTCGGAGGTGGGGCTGGAGCCGCGGATTCTGGAGAGCGATACGCGGCGGGCGAGCGTGATCGCGCGGGTCGAGGGGACCGATCCGGGGCGGGACGCGCTGCTGTTGCACGGGCATCTGGACGTGGTGCCGTTCGACGCGGGGGACTGGACGCGGCATCCGCTGAGCGGGGAGGTCGCCGACGGGTGCGTCTGGGGGCGTGGCGCGGTGGATATGAAGGATATGGACGCCATGATTCTCGCGGTGGTGCGGCAGCGGCTGCGTGAGGGGCGGCGGCCGTCGCGGGACGTGGTGCTGGCGTTCACGGCCGATGAGGAGGCCGGGGGAGCGTACGGCGCGCGGTGGCTGGTGGACGAGCATCCGGAGGTGTTCGAGGGGTGCACCGAGGCGATCGGCGAGGTGGGCGGGTTCAGCGTCACCTTGTCGGAGACGCGGCGGCTGTACCTGGTCGAGGCGGCCGAGAAGGGCATCGGGTGGATGCGGCTGACCGCGCGCGGGCGGGCCGGGCACGGGTCGATGCTCAACGGGGAGAACGCGGTGACGGAGGTCGCCGAGGCGGTCGCGCGGATCGGGCGGTACGAGTGGCCGATTCGGATCACGCCGACGGTGCAGGGGTTCTTCCGGGAGGCGTTCGGCGTGGAGTTGACCGCCGAGGACGCCGAGGCGACGGTGGCGAAGCTGGGGCCGCTGGCGCGCATGGTGGGGGCGGTGCTGCGCAACACGGCCAACCCGACGATGCTGGAGGCGGGGTACAAGGCGAACGTCATTCCGCAGACCGCGACGGCGCACGTGGACGGGCGGTTCCTGCCGGGGTACGAGGAGGAGTTCTTCGCCACCATCGACGAGCTGCTCGGGCCTAACGTCACCAGGGAGTTCGTGCACCACGACATCGCGGTGGAGACGCCGTTCGAGGGCGATCTGGTGCGGGCCATGACCGAGGCGCTGCTGGCCGAGGACCCGGGGGCGCGGGTGGTGCCGTACACGCTGTCGGGGGGCACCGACCTGAAGTCGTTCAACCGGCTCGGCATCCGCGGGTTCGGGTTCGCGCCGTTGAGGCTGCCGGCGGACCTGGACTTCTCTGGGATGTTCCATGGGGTGGACGAGAGGGTTCCGACCGATTCGCTCGCGTTTGGGGTACGGGTCCTTGACCGTTTCCTGGACCTGTGCTGACGAGATTCCAGGAAAGTCATTGCCTTCACGGCGAGTGCTGCTAACGTAACTGTCCGTTGTAGGGGTGAATCACGGAGGGTGCCTCCGCGTGAGCGGAGCGTGCCCATGTGTTCAAGGAGGGTCGCGTGGCACGCACGCAATCGCAGCAGGGCGTTTCGACGCCCGGCGTGATGTGCGTGCCCGCGGTCGATCCCGGTGACGGGATGCTTGGGGCGGGGAGCGGGCGGATGGTGCGGTCCGGCCTTGCTTCCCGCCTCGGGCGTCCGCTGGTTCTCGGCGGGCTGCTCGTCGTCGGGTGGGTCCTGGGCGTGCTCCTCGGATGGGCCGGTGCCGCCCCCGCGGACGCGCAGGCACGCGTTCCCGCGCACTACACGGCGGCCGTTCTGCCGGTCGGCGTCCACGATGCCGCGACCGTCGCGAGCACCGAGGGCGCCGAAGGCGACGTGCGGGCCGGGGGTTCCACGGCGGGTTACCGCTCCGCACGAGCGGGTGGCCGTGGGGTCGCGGAACGCGCGGGGAGCCGGGCACAGACGGGGACCCGGGCACAGACGGGGACCCGGGCACAGACGGGGACCCGGGCACAGAGTGGTGAGCGCCGCGTCGCGGACGATCAGCCCCTGCGACGTGACGTGGCCGATGGCGTCCCTGTCGGGGGCGTGGCCTCCGGTGGCGCCTCGGCCGTCGTCTCCTCGGCCAATGCCGAGGCGATGGCCGGGCGTGGCGTGGACGGGCTCACCAGCCAGTCCACGCCCGTTCTTCCCGCACCTTCCACCGCCGAGCACACGGCGGGCGCCAACGGTTTGGCGCCACAGCCCGGCGGCGGTTCCGGTCCGTTCGGGCCGGGTTTCGGGGATGTCGTGCGATCCATTGATGATCCACGCCTGATGGTCCTTCCCGCCCCTCTGGCGGCGGACCTTCCCCCTGTCGTCCGTACAGCGGCGGACGACCCCTCGTTCTCCCCTGACTGATCTCGCCGCCACGGTGTCGGCCCTGCCCTCGTCTCGGGTACGGCCGGCGGCGGAGCGCGCTCTTCTTCCGGGATTTCCACCGGGCTCTTCACGCGTCGCTCCGTGCGGGTGATCCGTCTCAGTTCTCTGTTTCACTCTCGCGACGGTCCAGGGGCTCCGCTGTGCGGTGTTTTCCTCCGCCTGGCCTCGGTCGTGTGTCGCGAGGCGTCAGTTATCCCCCACAAGTACCAAGGAGCATCATTATGCGAACCTGGGCGAAGGGCTCCAGGCCGGCCGCACTGCTCGCCGTCGGCGTCATGGCCCTCGGCGGCAACGGCGCGGCTCTGGCCGACACCTCCGGTGACCACTCCATCGGCGGCGGCAACCAGGTCAACCTGCCCATCACCCTGCCCGTCGACATCAGCGGCAACGCGGTCGGGGTCGCCGGCGAGGCCGAGGGGCAGTCCCGGGGCGGGGCGGTCGCCGTCGGTGGCGGCGGCTCGGGCGCGGGCGGCAACCGTACCAGCGGGCGCAGCAGCGTGCTCGGCGGCAACCAGATCGTCGCGCCGATCACCGCGCCGATCAACGCCTGCGGCAACGCGGTGGCGGTGCTCGGTGAGTCGGAGGCGGACTGCAAGGGCGGCGCGAAGGCCGTCAGCGGCGGACGCGGCGGCTCGGGCGCGGGCGGCAACCGTACCAGCGGGCGCAGCAGCGTGCTCGGCGGCAACCAGGTGGTCGCGCCGATCACCGCGCCGATCAACGCCTGTGGCAACGCGGTCGCGATCTTCGGCGAGGCCGTCGCGGGCTGCAAGGGCGGCGCCAAGGCCGTCACCGGCGGCGGCCGGGGCGCCGGCGGCAACCGGACCTCGGGCACCTCCTCGGTCCTGGGCGGCAACCAGGTCGTCGCGCCGATCACGGTGCCGATCAACGTGTGCGGCAACTCGGTCGCGGCGTTCGGCCAGGCCTTCTCCGGGTGCACCGGCGGGGCCGCGGCCGGGAACGGGCACCCGCACGGCCACGAGCACGGCAAGGGGAAGCCCGGCAAGCCCGGCAAGTACGGTAAGCACGGCAAGGGCAAGCACGGGCACGGGCACGGGTACGGCGGGCGTCCGCTGGGCTCGGGCGGCAACGACACCGACGGGCGGTTCGCCGCGGGCGCCGGCAACCAGGTGGTCCTGCCGATCACCGCGCCGATCAACCTGTGCGGCAACGCCGTGGGCGACGCGGCCGCGGCGGCGTGCAAGGGCGGCGCGGCCGTCGTCGGCGGCGGCGGCCGGGGTGCGGGCGGCAACCGTACCAGCGGGCGCAGCAGCGTGCTCGGCGGCAACCAGGTGGTCGCGCCGATCACCGCGCCGATCAACGTGTGCGGCAACGCCCTGGCCATCGACGGCAGGGCGTTCGCCGGATGCAAGGGCGGCGCGGCCGTCGTCGGTGGCGGCGGCCGGGGTGCGGGCGGCAACCGTACCGACGGGCGCAGCAGCGTGCTCGGCGGTAACCAGGTGGTCGCCCCGATCACCGCGCCGATCAACGTGTGCGGCAACGCCGCCGCGGTCCTGGGCCAGGCCGAGGCCGCCTGCAAGGGCGGGGCCAAGGTCGTGGGCGGCGCCGGTCGCGGGGCCGGCGGCAACCGGACCTCGGGCGCCTCCTCGGTCCTGGGCGGCAACCAGGTGGTCGCGCCGATCACCGCGCCGGTGAACGTGTGCGGCAACGCCGTCGCGGTCCTCGGGGACGCCGCCGCGGGCTGCCTGGGCAGCGCCAAGGTCGGCGGGCCCCACGGCCACGGGTACTGGAAGGCGTCCGTGGTGCACCAGAGCGGCGGCCTGATGTCGGTGGTTCCGGTCGTCCCCGCCGCGGGCGGGACGAGCGCCCGCACGGTGGACGCGGGCCGTCCCAAGCTGCCGACCGGTGTGGTCCCCGCCGTCAGCGACGCCACGAACCCGCTGGGCCTGCCCGCCGCCCTCCCGCAGGGCCTGCCGAAGGCGCCGCTCGCCGGTGAGGTCCTGCCGGTCGCCGGGGGCGTGCCGCAGGAGCCCGGGCGGCTCCCGAGCATCCCCGGCGGGCTGGCCGAGCTGCCGAACCTGCCCGCCGTCTCGGGGCTCCCGGCGAGCGCGCTCCTGTCCGCCGGCGCCCCGGCCGCCGTCGAGTCCCCCAAGGGCGGCTCGAAGGCCGGCGCCGGCAAGGGGGCTCGGGGCAAGGGCCAGGAGGTCGCCAGGCCGGTGGCGCCGAAGGCGGAGGCCGGTCAGGCCGGGCCGCTGCAGCCGGTCACCGACCTGGTCGGCGGCACGCCCGTCGGCTCGGCCGCCGGCGCCCTCCCGCTCGGGAACATCGGCCTCATGAGCGCCGAGCAGCCGGGCGGCGTCACCGGCATGAACGCCGGCTCCCTCCTCGCGCTGGCCCTCGGCACCCTGTTCGCCGCCTCGGCCACGCTCTTCGCCCTCACCCGTCGTCTGCGCCCGGGCCGCAAGTAGCCGAACCGAGCACCGATGACCCTCCGGCCGCGTCCCGACGGTGCGGCCGGAATCCATAGACGCTTTGCCCGTTCCGGGGGCGCGGCCCGGGACGGGCAAAGCCCTGTCGGCGCACGGCTCGCCGACGGAGGTATGCCGGTTGCCTATAATTGGGCGTTTGGGACGTCACGGGGCAGCTCGACGCGGGGAGCGGGGGCGCGGCGGATCACATGGTGCGGGTCGCTCGGATGATCTTGCGGCGGAGGCGGACATGCCTTCTACCGTCGGGATACAGCCGTAGTCGGTCCAGCTCCCAGTCGCCGTACTCCGCATGCTCGGTCAGAACCTGGCGGGCCTCCTCGCGTGAGGTGCCCCGCGAAAAGTACAGATCCAAGTAGGAGTACTCGAGCACAGCGATTAGTCTCCCAGGGGTGTGCTGCGGGACTTCGGAACCCTCTGGGCTCTATTCTGCTCCCTCGTGAATATCGATGGGAGCTGAGTTTTCCGCGGGGGGACCGGGTAACCCGTGGGGGAGGGAGTTCCCGGTGAGGGGTTCCCGGGCGGTCCAGGGCGGGCCGGACGGGAGTGACAGTGAACAGCGAGGTAGGAAGTAGCGTGCCAGGCAAGGACGGCAAGACCGGCGGGACCCGCCTGGTGATCGTCGAGTCGCCCGCGAAGGCGAAGACGATCGCCGGGTACCTCGGGCGCGGCTACATCGTGGAGTCCAGCATCGGTCACATCCGCGACCTGCCCGAGAAGGCCGACGACATCCCCGAAAAGTACAAGCAGGAGGCGTGGGCCCGGCTGGGCGTGAACGTCGAGCGCGACTTCGAACCGCTGTACATCGTCAACCCCGACAAGAAGTCCCAGGTCGCCAAGCTCCGGCAACTGCTCAAGGACGCCGACGAGCTCTACCTCGCCACCGACGAGGACCGCGAGGGCGAGGCGATCGCCTGGCATCTGCGCGAGGTGCTCAAGCCCAAGGTGCCGGTGCACCGCATGGTGTTCCACGAGATCACCCCGCAGGCGATCCGGGACGCCGTCGCCAACCCGCGCGACCTCAACCTGCGCTTGGTGGACGCCCAGGAGACCCGGCGCATCCTCGACCGGCTGTACGGGTACGAGGTCAGCCCGGTGCTGTGGAAGAAGGTCAAGCCCCGGCTGTCCGCGGGCCGCGTGCAGTCGGTGGCCACCCGCCTGCTGGTGGAGCGCGAGCGCGAGCGAATGGCGTTCACCTCGGCCGAGTACTGGGATCTGCAGGCGATCTTCGATACCGGGCGCAAGGATGAGAACCCGCCGACGTTCCCGGCCACGCTCACCGGCGTGGACGGCAAGCGGGTCGCGCAGGGCCGCGACTTCGCCGCCACCGGCGCGCTGAAGAACGTCGAGGTGCTGCACCTGGACGAGGAGGCCGCGCGGGCGCTCGCCGCCCGGCTGGAAAACGTTTCATACGCGGTCACCTCGGTCGAGCGCAAGCCGTACACGCGCAAGCCGTACGCGCCGTTTCGGACCACGACGCTGCAGCAGGAGGCCAGCCGCAAGCTGGGCTTCTCGGCGAAGTACACGATGCAGGTCGCGCAGCGGCTGTATGAGAACGGCTACATCACCTATATGCGTACCGACAGCATCACGCTGTCGGAGACCGCCGTCGCCGCCGCCCGCAGCCAGGCGATCAAGCTGTACGGCGCGGCGTATGTCCCGGACAAGCCTCGCGTCTACACCAGCAAGGTGAAGAACGCCCAGGAGGCGCACGAGGCGATCCGGCCGTCCGGGGAGGAGTTTCGCACCCCCGGCGAGACCGGGCTGCGCGGGGACGAGTTCCGCCTCTACGAGCTGATCTGGCAGCGCACGGTCGCCTCCCAGATGAAGGACGCGGTCGGCGAGTCGGTGAGCGTCAAGGTCGGCGGCACCTCGAGCGCCGGCGAGACGGTCGAGTTCAGCGCGACCGGGCGGACGATCACCTTCTACGGGTTCCTCAAGGCGTACGTGGAGGGGGCCGACGACCCGTCCACCGACCGGGACGACTCCGAGAAGCGGCTGCCGAACCTCGCCGAGGGCGACGCGCTCACCGCGCTTGAGCTGACCGCCGAGGGGCACTCGACCCGCCCGCCGGCCCGCTACACCGAGGCCTCGCTCGTCAAGGAGCTGGAGGATCGGGAGATCGGGCGGCCGTCGACGTACGCGTCGATCATCGGCACGATCCTCGACCGCGGCTACGTGTTCAAGAAGGGCACGGCGCTGGTGCCGTCGTTCCTGGCGTTCGCCGTGGTCAACCTGCTGGAGCAGCACTTCGGCAACCTGGTGGACTACGAGTTCACCGCGCACATGGAGGAGTGCCTCGACGCGATCGCCCGCGGCGAGACCGAGCGGGTGCGCTGGCTGCGCCACTTCTACTACGGCGCGGACGGCGACGAGGGCCTCAAGGAGATGGTGAGCGACCTCGGCGACATCGACGCCAAGGAGATCAGCTCCTTTCCGATCGAGGGCACCGACATCGTGATCCGGGTGGGCCGCTACGGACCGTACCTGGACCGGAACGGCGCGCGGGTGAACGTGCCGGAGACGCTCGCCCCCGACGAGCTCACCGCCGAGCGGGCCGAGGAGCTGTTCGCCCAGCCCAGCGGGGACCGCGAGCTCGGCAAGGACCCCGAGACCGGGCGCGTCATCGTGGCCAAGACGGGGCGTTTCGGGCCGTACGTCACCGAGATCATTCCGGAGGAGCAGCCGGAGGCGGCGAACGGCGCGAAGAAGGCCAAGAAGGGCGCCGCGCCCAAGGCGCGCACCTCGTCGCTGTTCAAGTCGATGTCGCTGGAGACGGTCACGCTCGACGACGCGCTGCGGCTGCTGTCGCTGCCCCGCGTCCTCGGCGAGCTCGACGGCGAGGAGGTCACGGCGCAGAACGGCATGTACGGGCCGTATGTGAAGAAGGGCTCGGACTCGCGGTCGCTCGCGTCCGAGGAGGACCTGTTCACGATCACGATCGAGCAGGCCAAGGAGCTGTTCGCGCAGCCCAAGCAGCGGGGCAGGGGCCGGGCCGCCGCCGCTCCGCCGCTGCGGGAGCTGGGCGAGGACCCGAACTCCAAGAAGCCGATCGTGGTGAAAGAGGGACGGTTCGGGCCGTACGTCACCGACGGCGAGACCAACGCGTCGCTGCGCAAGGGCGACACCGTCGAGGACATCACCGTGCAGCGCGCGGCCGAGCTCCTCGCCGAGCGCCGCGCCCGGGGACCGGCCCCCAAGCGCACCCGCGCCAAGGCCGCCGCCAAGTAGCGCGGCGGCCCGGTTCGTCGGGGGCCCGTCGCGGGCCCGTCGCGTCCGGCGGGCGAAACCTCCGCCGTGGCCGTGGATGCGCCCAAACGTGATGCAATTTGTAGTGATAGCGGGCCATGCGAACGGGCGGCGAGGTAATACCCTCGGTCAGTGGCCAGGCGGGCGCGTGCCCGGCCGGTCCGCTGTCTCCCCGTCCGGCGCAAGCACCTGGATACCCTGATACCCATGACCATCCCTGGCCGGCCCGCCACGCGGCGTAAGCAGCCGCATGTGCTCGCCATCGCGCCTTTCCGCAGGCTGTGGACGGCCATGGCGGTCTGCAGCCTCGGCGACTGGCTGAACCTGATCGCGCTCACCGCGCTGGCGAGCCACCTCACCCAGGGCTCGGGGTATCAGGCGCAGAGCCTCGCCATCGGCGGCGTGTTCGTGGCGAAGATGCTCCCGGCCGTGGTGCTCGGCCCGCTGGCCGGGGCGGTCGCCGACCGGTTCGACCGGCGGCTGACGATGGTCGTCGCCGATGTGGCCCGGTTCGCCGTGGTGTTGTCGATTCCGCTCGTCGGCAGCTACCAGTGGGTTCTCATCGCCACGCTCCTGGTCGAGTGCGTGAACCTGTTCTGGGTGCCGGCGAAGGAGGCGACCGTCCCCAACCTGGTGCCCAAGGAGCGACTGGAGGAGGCGAACCAGCTCAATCTCCTCGTCACGTACGGCACGGCCCCGGTCGCGGCGGCGCTGTTCGCGGTGGTGTCCGTCATCGCCGACACGCTGGGCCGTACGGTGCCGTCGTCGGCGGCCGAGCCGACGAGCCTGGCGCTGTACGCCAACGCGCTGGCGTACTGGGCCTCGGCCATTCTGATCTTCACGTTGAAGGGCGTGCCGAAGCGGGCGATCTCCGCCCCGTCGGTGCTGCGGCAGATCGCCGAGGGCTGGCGGTTCGTCGGCGCGAACCGGCTGGTACGCGGCCTGGTGATCGGCATGCTGGGCGCGTTCGCGGCCGGTGGCGCGGTGGTCGGCGTGGCCAAGATCTACGTGCTGGCTCTGGGCGGCGGCGACGCGGGGTACGGGACCGTGTTCGGCGCCGTGTTCGTGGGCATGGCCCTCGGTATGTTCTTCGGGCTGCGACTGCTGCGCGAGTTGTCGCGGCGGCGGCTGTTCGGGCTGTCGATCGTGGGCGCGGGCCTGGTGCTGGTCGCGATCGCGCTCATCCACAACCTCGTGGTCGTCGCGGTGCTCACGGTGGCGCTGGGCGCGTTCGCGGGCATCGCCTGGATCATCGGCTACACGCTGATCGGGCTGGAGGTGGAGGACGGGCTGCGGGGCCGTACGTTCGCGTTCCTGCAGTCGCTGGCGCGGGTCGTGCTGCTGGTGGTGGTCGCGGTCGCGCCGGTGGTGGCCGGCCTGTTCGGCGAGCACGTCTTCGAGGTGGTGCCGAACGTCTCGTACACCTTCAGCGGCCCCAACCTGGTGCTGGTGATCGGCGCGCTGCTCGCGGTCGCCGTCGGCACGGTCGCGCTGCGGCAGATGGACGACCGGGGGAATGTCCCGCTCGGGGCCGACCTCATGGCGGCGCTGCGGGGCGAACGGTACGTCCCGGACGAACCGGCCGCCGAGGAGCCGCGCGGGCTGTTCATCGCGTTCGAGGGCGGCGAGGGGTCGGGCAAGACCACGCAGTCGCGCATGCTCGCGATCTGGCTGCGGGACCAGGGCTTCGACGTGGAGCAGACGCGCGAGCCCGGGGCGACCAAGGTGGGCATGCGGCTGCGGGCGATCCTGCTCGACTCGGCGCACCAGGGGCTGTCGGCGCGGGCCGAGACGATGCTGTACGCGGCCGACCGGGCCGAGCACGTGGAAAAGGTGATCCGCCCGGCGCTGCGGCGGGGCGCGATGGTGGTGTGCGATCGGTACGTCGACTCCTCGCTGGCGTACCAGGGGGCGGGGCGTGCGCTCGACCCGGAGGACGTGGCGAGGATCAACGCGTGGGCGACCGGGGGGCTGGTTCCCGACCTGACCGTGCTGATCGACGTGCCGCCGCAGGTGGGGCTGGCGCGGTTCGCCTCGCCCGCGGACCGAATCGAGGCCGAGCCACTGGAGTTTCACGAGCGGGTGCGGCGGGAGTTCCGGGCGCTGGCCGCGGCCGACCCGGATCGGTATCTGGTGCTCGACGGGACGCGGTCGCAGGAGGAGCTGGCCCGCCGCATCCAGGATCGGGTGCGGGAGATCCTGCCCGACCCGGTGCCGCAGGACGCCGAGGACGTCACGGGCACGATGCCGGCGATCCGCGACGAGAGCGGCGCCGGGCCCTCGTCCTGGCGCTCCGCGTGATCGACGTATCCGTTCCGGTCGAGGGGCGCGCGCCCGACGTTGGTGAACGGCCGCGGGGGCGGAGCCGTACACCGGCGTATCGGCGCCTGGAGAGACGGCCCCGGCGAGGCGATGCGATCACAGCGCTCGCGTCATTGCCCGATAAATCCTGGTATATCCGGACAGAATCCCGCGCCCCTGCCCTGAACCAGGGTGACACCCGTCTCGCCCCTCCCGCTGCGCACCCGACCGGCGGACGTCCGGCGCTAGCCTCGTTACCGGTGGGCCCGGCGAGAGCCCGGCGCGGATCCCCCAGGAGTCTCACAACGGTGATGAGGAGGACGTCACGATGAGCGTCTTCGACGCGCTGGTGGGCCAGGATCACGCCGTCGACGTGCTGCGGCGGGCCGCCTCCGGCTCCGGGATGACGCACGCCTGGCTCTTCACCGGGCCGCCCGGCTCGGGCCGGTCGAACGCCGCACGCGCCCTCGCCGCCGCGCTGCTCTGCCCCGAGCAGGGGTGCGGGCACTGCGACCTGTGCCACCAGGTGGAGATCGGCTCCCACCCCGACCTGGAGGTGGTACGCCCCGAGGGCCTGTCGTACAGCGTCCGGCAGACCCGCGAGCTGGTGCTGCGCGCGGCCGGCGCGCCGACGCTCGGCCGCTGGCGCGTGGTGCTGTTCGAGGACGCCGACCGCTCCACCGAGGCCGCCGCCAACGCCCTGCTCAAGGCGATCGAGGAGCCGCCGCCGCGGACGGTGTGGCTGCTGTGCGCCCCCTCCCCGGACGACATGGTGATCACCATCAGGTCGCGGTGCCGGGTCGTCACGCTGCGCACCCCGCCCGCCGACGCGATCGCCGCCATGCTCGTCGCCCGGGACGGCGTCGCCCCGGAGATGGCCGCGTTCGCCGCCCGCGCCGCCCAGGGGCACATCGGCCGGGCCCGCCGGCTCGCCCTCGATGAGGAGGCCCGGCGCCGGCGTGCCGCCGTACTGGACCTGCCCAGGACGCTGACCGGCGTCGGCGAGTGCGTGGCCGCCGCCGAGCGCCTGGTGAAGACCGCCGAGGAGGAGGCCGCCGCCGCGACCACCGCGCTCAACGAGGTCGAGACCGCCGAACTGCGCAAGGTGTACGGCGAGGGCTCCACCGGCAAGGGGCTCAACCGGGGGCTGGTGCGCGGCGGGGCCGGGGCGCTGAAGGAGCTGGAGGACCGGCAGAAGTCGCGGGCCACGAGGATCAAGCGGGACACGCTCGACGCGGCGCTGCTCGACCTGGTGGCGTTCTACCGGGACGTGCTCGCCGTGCAGTTCCGGGCGCCGGTCGAGCTGACCAACGAGGATCGGCGCGACGACCTGGAGGACCTGGCCCGATCCTCGACGCCGGAGGCCACGCTGCGGCGGGTGGACGCGATCATGCTCTGCCGGGAACGGCTCGCCGCGAACGTCAACCCCCAGATCGCCGTGGAGGCGATGACGCTGGCCCTGCGCTGACCGCCGCGCGGGCGGGCATGCGGCGGCGTCTCTGGAACATTCAGGCCGATTTGTCGCGTGTGGTGGACTTGGGCCGGTACCGAAGCCTGCGTGCCGTCGGCGACGAACCCGGATCGGCGGTGGCCTGGTACCGTTCCCGGCCCTGGTGCGCCGATCGCCCCGATACTCCCCGCCGTACCCGAGCGACGGGGAGTATTTTGTCGTTGTTTTCGGTCTTTATCCGGCTCTGATGGCGTCGTGGTTGTGATGCGCCGGACCCTGCGCCCTGCCCGGCGCGTAAGGTGGCGAATGCAGGGGCAGGCCGTACCTTGCGGGAGGGGAACGCGGCTACATGGGCATGATGATGGCGGTGAGTTTCACCCGTTATGGGCGGCTGTATTACCTGGACCCAGGACCACACAGCCCCAAGGTGGGCGACAAGGTCCTGGTGCCGACCGGGTCGGGCCCCGAGGTGGCCGAGTGCGTGTGGGCGCCGCAGTGGGTGAACGAGGACGTCGAAGGGCTCCCCGTCTGCGAAGGCATCGCCCAGGAGGAACATCTGGCCCGTGACGAGAGCAACCGCCGCAAACGGGCCGAGGCGCGCAGCGTGTCCAAGCGCTTGATCAAGCGCCACTCGCTGCCGATGAAGGTCGTCGGCATCGACTATCTGGACGCCGACAACATCTACACCGTCTACTTCTCCGCGCCGCACCGGGTCGACTTCCGCGCCCTCGTCCGCGACCTCGCCCGCAACCTGCGCGCCCGCGTCGAACTCCGGCAGATCGGCCCGCGCGACGAGGCGCGCATCCAGGGCGGCATCGGCCCCTGCGGGCGCGACCTGTGCTGCGCCACGTTCCTTAAGGACTTCGAGCCGGTGTCGGTGCGGATGGCCAAGGACCAGGACCTTCCGGTCAATCCGCTGCGCATCGCCGGCGCGTGCGGGCGGCTGATGTGCTGCCTGAAGTACGAGCACCCGCTCTACCAGGAGTTCCGGGCGTCGGCACCGCGCGTCGGGTCGTCGGTGGACACGCCGGAGGGACCCGGCACAGTGGTGGGGCACAACGTGCCCTCCGACTCGGTGGTCGTCCGGCTCAACGACGGCGGGCGGCGGTGCTCCTGCTCCCGGGCGAGCGTGTGCGGCCCCCGGCAGGCGTACGAGGAGACCTACCAGGAGGCGGGCGAATCGTGAAGGTGAGGCGCCGCGTCGCGGCCCTGCTGGCGGGGACGGCCCTGCTCGCCGGATGCACCACCGCCGGTGGCGAGCCTCCGGCCCCGCAGGGCGGCACAACGCCGCCGTCGGCCGCCGCCTCTGGACCCGCCTCCGGGTCCCCCTCTGAGTCCCCGGTCGAGGCGACGTCCCTGCGACAGTACTACGACCAGAAGCTGTCCTGGTCGGGGTGCGGGCAGGGCTTCGAGTGCGCCCGCCTCGCCGTACCGCTCGACTATGACAAACCCGGCGGCGAGCAAATCAAGATCAGCGTGATCCGGTTGCCCGCCACCGGCGACCGCATCGGCTCAATCCTGGTCAATCCCGGCGGCCCCGGAGCGTCCGGCATCGACTACGCGCGCTCCGCCGACGCGATCCTGTCGGCGAACGTGCGGGCCCGCTTCGACGTCGTCGGCTTCGACCCGCGCGGCGTCGGCCAGTCGTCCGCCGTACGCTGCCTGACCGGCCCGCAACTCGACACCTTCGTCGGCCTCGACGCCACTCCCGACGACGCCGGCGAGGTCCGTGAGCTCGAAGAGGGCGCCCGCACCTTCGCCGAAGGCTGCGAGGAGAGGTCGGCGAAACTCCTGCCGCACGTCGGCACCGCCGACGCCGCCCGCGACATGGACATACTGCGCGAGGCCCTCGGCGACAAGGGCCTCACCTACCTCGGCAAGTCGTACGGCACGCACCTCGGCGCCATGTACGCCGACCTGTTCCCCGACAAGGTGCGCGCCCTCGTCCTCGACGGCGCCGTCGATCCGTCGCTGTCCCCGGTACGCAGCAACGAGGCCCAGGCACGCGGCTTCGAGGTCGCCCTCAAGTCCTTCCTCGAGGACTGCTTCCAGGACGCCTCCTGCCCCTTCGACAGCCGCGACATCGACGGCGCGCTCCGCGAGTTCAGCGACCTCATGAGCCGCATCGACGCCCGCCCGCTGCGCAACTCCCTCGGCGACGGCCGCCAGGTCGACGAGGCCTGGGCCCTGCTCGGCGTCGCCACCCCGCTCTACGACCGCCAGTCCTGGCCCGTGCTCCGCCAGGCCCTCGCCGACGCCTTCCGCGGCGACGGCACCACCCTCATCCGCGTCGCCGACCTGCTCGTCGGCCGCCGCCCCGACGGCACCTACTCCAACCAGACCGAGGCCAACACGGCCATCAACTGCGTCGACCGCACCTACCCCACCACCGTGAACGCCTTCGAGCAGGCCGCCACCAAGGCCACCGCCGAGGCCCCCCGCTTCGGCTCCTTCATCATGTGGGGCTCCCTCCCCTGCGCCTTCTGGCCCGCCAAGAGCCCCGACGCCAACCGCCGCCTCACCGCCGAGGGCGCCCCACCCATCGTGGTCATCGGCACACTTCGCGACCCTGCCACGCCGTACGAGTGGGCCGAGGCCCTCTCCACCCAACTCAAGCCCGCCCGCCTCATCACCTACGACGGCGACGGCCACACCGCCTACCTCACCGGCTCCACCTGCGTCGACCGCCTCGTCGACCGCTACCTCATCTCCCAAACCCCACCCGCCGACGGCACCCGCTGCCCCAAAACCGACTAGCCACCGCCACCACCCGTAACCCAGGAGCGCACACCGCCTCCAACCCTGTAGACTCTTTCACGCCGTACGGCACGCCGCCTTAGCTCAGTCGGCCAGAGCGACGCACTCGTAATGCGTAGGTCAAGGGTTCGATTCCCTTAGGCGGCTCCAGCTCAGAGCCCCATTCCGATCTTGGAATGGGGCTTTTTCACGCCGCGAGGATCTCATGCCGGACCATCCGGGGAAACACCCCACGCGAAACCCCGGCCGCGCAAGGGATCCGGCCCTACGCGCCGGTGGAGCGCCTGCGCGGGATCACCGCGACCGCGGCCTCCGCAGCGGTAACCGCCAGGTCGGGCAGCACGTTCGCGTAGGTGTCGGCCGTGAACGAGTACTGCGAGTGCCCGAGCGTCTCGGCCACCATCTTCAAATCCGCGCCCCCGGCGAGCAGATACGTCGCCGCGCAGTGCCGAAGGTCGTGGAACCGCACCGGAGGCAGGCCGTACCGCTTCACGAGCACGTCGAAGTGGTCGCCGATGAAGTCGATCCTGATCGGCCCGCCGTCCTCGGCGGTGAACACCCGGCCGGACTCCGTCCAGGCGTCCCCGGCCCGCTCGCGCTCCGCGCCCTGACGCCGCCGCCACAACTCCAGCAGCAGCACGTTGCTGCGGTCGAGCGGGACCGTCCGCCACCCCGCCTCGCTCTTCACGCTCGCGCGCTCGGCGGCGTCCCGGCCTACCTCGTGCTCTTCCTCGCGTACGGCCACCCAGCCGGTCTCGGCCTTGACGTCCAGCTCGATGTTGACCCACTCCAGGCCCCACAGCTCCCCACGGCGCAGACCCCGCGTCACGGCCAGGTGGTACAGCGGGAGAAAAGGGTTGGGAGACGCGGTGAGACCAGATACCCGGCACCCGTCACACAAGGTGGCCGCAGACCTGCGCGCACAGATCATGGCCGGATTGCTCGCGCCGGGGGAGCAACTACCCTCAACTGCGCAACTCGCCGAGAAGTACGACGTCGTCGGCACCACCGTGCAGAACGCGGTGCGCATCCTCAAGGGCGAGGGTTTCCTGACCAGCCGCACCGGGGCCGGCGTCTACGTCCGGGAGGGGCATCCGTTCACCGTTCGCGCCGCCGCGTATTTCGAGCCGGCGTCGCGGGGTGTGACCTACAAGATTCTCGACGTCGCCGAAGTCGAGCCGCCCGCCGACGTGGCGCGGGATCTCGGCGAGGGTCACGCCGTTTGCCGCTGCCGCCTCATGCTGCGCGGCGATGTGCCCGTGGAGTTGTCCCGGTCTTATTACCCGGCGAGCTGGGCGGCCGGGACCGCGCTCGCCGGACGCGGGAAGATCCGGGGTGGTGCGCCGGCCGTCCTCGCCGAGCTGGGCTACCCGCAGCGGGAATGGACGGACGAAATCTCCACACGACCGCCGACGACCGAAGAGGCCGAGTTGCTCGACATTCCCGAAGGGGTCCCGGTCCTCCGGCAGTTCCGCACCATCTACAGCGACGGCGGCCGGGTGGCCGAGGTCACGGTGATGATCAAACCGGGGCACCTGTACAAGCTGGAGTATCGGCAAGTCGTGGCCGACGAGGGGTAGGCCGTGTCACGCTCGGATCCCCGACATGTCCGAGGAGTGACCAGTGACCCGCGACCACTTCGCCGCCATCACGACGCCACGCGGCAGCGTGGTGACCTTGACCGGCCTCACGCCGGACGAGGCCGCCGCCGTTGCCAGCCAGGCCGCCAGCGACCGCCCCGCCGTGCGCGCGGAGGGCGAGGGCACCACGAAGTGCGACAACTGCGGCGGCAAGGGCGGCTGGCTGGAGAAGGTCGAGACGAAGACGCCGTCCGGCAGCACGGTCGTCACCGAGCGGTGGGTGCAGTGCCGTCCCTGCAAGGGCATGGGCACAGTCCCTGCTCGGTCCTGACGGCGAGACGACGAAAGGCCCCCGCGCACGGCGGGGGCCTTTCGCGTGGACTAAACGATCTTCTCGCGCACGAACAGCCGCTGTCCCTCTTCGGCCGTCAGGTGCGCATTGAAACCAAAGATCGGCCACAGGGGGACCGATTCACCCACGCCCAGCACGGCGAATCCCTGCTTCTGGTAGAAGCCCTCAAGGTCCTGCCTGGAAGGCTCGATCTGGCCATACAGCAACTGGTAGCCGCACCCGAAGTAGACCTGGCGGCACCGCTTCAGGAACTCGGGGCCGATTCGCCCGCCGCGGGCCGACTCGGCGACAACCACCGCCTTGATCTTCACTAAACCCGTCACGCCCACCAGGGGAGACGCGCCCTGAATCAAGGCGATGGCGCGGAACTGCTCGACGACACGGATCGGCGGGTACGCGAGCAGCGTGCCCACAACGCCGTCGCGGTCATGCTCTGCCACGAGCACCAAGGCGACGTTCAGGTAGGCGCGGAGCACGTCTTCGGGGCCGGTCAGCGAGGCAAGGAGCCGGTCGTGCAGAGCCGTGATGCCGTCGTGGACTCCAGTCTGGAGGGCGGCGCCGGCGTACCCGGCGGTCACCGCGTCGGCGAGCGGTGGTTCCAGTTCCACGCCTTCGCCTGCCAGGGGTGCGAGGTCGCGGATGGCGGGCACGTCGGCCGGGGCGGCTTGGCGGATGCGGATGTGCGGGCCGTGGTCCCACGCCAGGTCCTTCACTCGGCGGGCTCGCTCTCTCGCCTCGCGGCCCACCAGGCGTGGAAGTCCTCGGGCCACTTGCGCTCCCACCTGCCGGTCCGCGTGCGGGCGTGGTAGCGGACGTATAGCCGCCAGCAGGTGGCGTGCAGGTCCTCGACCCAGAGGCGGCCGGTCAGCTCGTAGGGGGCGATGTCGGTCTGTCGGCCGATGTGGTCGTGCAGTTTGGCCGTGGTGGAGCCGAAGAAGTAGATCAGGTACTTGGCAAGGCTCGCGATCTCGACCGGCTCCGGGTTGGGCTTACGGAGGAGCTGCATCTGCGGTACGAGCTTCTGGAAGATGTAGTCGGTCCGGCTCTCGCTCGGGAGGCTCTTCCAGAAGTATGGGTCGTCGGGGCCGGGGATCATGCTGATGAGGTCGGCGAGGTGGGCGAGGTCGGGGTCGGGGGTGGTCGTGTCTGGTGTGTCGGTCACGACCATGAAGATAGGGGTCACGGATCGTGACTTCTTGTGGCGTAGGGGTGCCGATGGAGTCGCGTGCGGGGGATCGGATCCGCTCGCGCCCGGCGACTTCCCGGGGCGGCCGACCCGTGCTAGCCGGCGTCAGTCGCCCAACGTCAGCTCAAGGGGCTGTCCGAGGCGATCCGCCGCGTATTGCAGGCGGCCCCGGCGGCCGATCTCCACGCCGTAGAACTGCTGCCCGGCGGGGGCGGTGACGCGGAAGGGGAACTCGCAGTCGCTGAGGTATGAGGTGCTCCGGGTGCGGTTGGTCCCGTTGCCGAGCGCGCCGACGGCGATGGTTTTGCCTGTGGGGTCGGTGATCACGACCTGGGTGCCGGGGCGGATGTCGCTGTAGCCGCTGTCGGGGTGGCAGGGTTCGCCTTCTGAGCCTTGGAAGACGCCTTCTTTGGTGACGGTGATGGTGCCGTGGATGTCGATGTTGGCGGGCTTCGGCGCGGCGGTGCTGGTGCTGCATGCGGTGGTGAGGGCGAGCAGGACGGCGGCGAGGATTCGCATGGTCACTCCTGGTGTCGGGGTCGCGACCCGTTGGATGCCGCCTGGCGGCGGGTGGTTGGTCACGCGGTGGGCTGGTGCTCCAGGAGTGTTCGCCCGGCGCGGCGCGGGCGGCGCGGGCTGGCCTGCTGTGACGCCTGATCACGGGGCGTACGATCGTGGCTGCGCACCGCTAGAGTGCTGATCGAACACCTGAACATAGAACGGGCCCGCCGGGTGCTGGACACACCTGACAGGCCCTTGGCCAACCGCCTGACATCACCAGGAGGCGACCCAAGTGGTCACCATACCTTCGCGTGCCCACGCACGCCCAATTACGCGCCCGCTCGCCGTCGAGCACCGGGGGCGCTGATGGACGCCGAGTACGGAGGCATCTCACTCGGCGCGTGGATGGAACTCGTACGGCGCGCACGCATCGAGAAGGAGCGGAAACTCGCCTGCCTGGCGTTCGGCTCCTACGCGAACGCCGACGGCACCGGCATCTTCTGCGGAACCGCGCGCCTCGCCGCCGACTGCGACGTGAGCTACCGCACCGCCAGCCGCTACCTCGCATGGATGCGCGAGGTCGGCCTCGTCGAGCTGGTGAAGCGCGGCAACCGGCGGCGGAAGCAGGCCGACACTTATCGGCTCATCCTTGGCCCGCAGCTCTCGGCATGCGTCGACCTGCCGAACCCCGACGAGTACCGGAAGATCGTGGGGGACATCGCCGAGGCGAACCGGGCCGACTCCAAGCGGCGGCAGCGCGCGAGCCGCGAGCAGGCGGGAAGTTCTACGGACACCGACGATGACCGTAGAAGCGGCAGCGATCCGCGGGACGTTCTACGGACATCAGATGACCGTAGAACCGAAGGGCGGGACGACGGTTCTACGGACACCCAGGTGTCACCTGAAACGCGTTTCTACGGACACGAGTCGCCGTTTTCTACGGACACCCAGGATGTCCACCCACCTTCCCTAGATCACCTCCCCTCTACAACAGACCTTCCATGGGAGAAAGCTGAGGTCCGTAGCTCACGGTTGCTGTCCGCGCGCGCGGGCGCGCGAGACGACGATGATTCATATCCCGATCAAAACCCCGACGACCCTGACCCGTCGGACGGGCTGAGCGCCCCGCTCGCTTCGCTCGCCCCACTCCAAGCCCCTGCCCCTGATCCCGCCGACGAGGACACCAACCCCGCCGCCGGGGCAGAAAACCTCAACGACGAGAACCCGCCACCGGCCGTCGCACGCCCCCGGCCGCCCCGCGACGACGAGGCACCCCAGCCCGACCCGCGCGCCGCCGCCGCACGCGCGGCGCTCGCCCGCCTCGGCGACTTCGACCGCTGGATCCTGGCCGCACGGCAGCAGCTCGGCGCGGACGCCCCACGCGACCAGGTGTTCATCCTCGCCGTCGAACTCGCAGAGAACGCGATCCCGGCCGCCCTACCCTGAACATCCCGACACGAGGAGTGACCATGACCTTCTGCAACTGCGACCCCGACCCCGCCTGCCGCATCGGCCCCTGTGCAACCCATGAGGCCGCCGAGTACGCCGCATGGATGGCCGAGACCGCCCCGCGCCTCGCCGCCGCGCAGGCCGCAGGCGACCCGTTCATCAACCGCGACCACTGGCCGGTCGACGCCGCCGACATCCCCGAGTTCGCCCCGCTGCGCGCCGCACTCTCCGCCCCCGCCCGCGCCCACTTCGACGAGGAGTGGCGCTCCCAGGCGGAGATAGCCGAGTGGCCTGGGCCATGGGAGACCGCGCTCGCCATCCGCGACGCGCCGCAGGCCGTCGCCGCCTCCATCGAGCGCGACACCATGCGGATGCGGCTGGGGCGACACAACGAAGACGCGGCCGCCTTCCCCCACTACCCGATCGGAGAGGAGTACGAGGAGTTCCTCTCGGCCGACACCACGCCCGAGGATCTACGGGCCGAGGCCGACGCGCTCGCCATGCTCGCGCGTGACGCCCTGCTCATGGAGCGGATGCTGCGCGACCACGCCGCCGGACGGGCCACCTCCGCCGACGACTACGAGTGAGACCGCCGTGACCCGTGTCCGCGTTCACGGCGACCCCGGCGGTCGCGGACGAGGCCGTATGCCCTCTGGCCGACCACGGGCGGACGTCAGCAGCCCGGACCACCGTGAGTACACCCGACACCAGGAGGGCCCCGTGACCGACCGCACCGTGCAGCTCGTCGGCGGCCCGCTCGACGGCATGACCTTCCCCCACCCCGACCCCGCCGCGCCCGACCCCGGCGCGTACATGATCGTGCCGGGTGAGCTGGCCCGTGCCGTCTACGAGCCCACCGAGGGAGACGACCCTGACCGCTGGCACTTCGGCGGCTGGGTCGGCGGCGAGCCCGGCGTCCCCGAAGGGGACGACCTCGAGGCCCTCATCGACGAACTGGGACCGACTGTCCCGCCGCCGGACGCCGAGGAACTCCTCGACGCCCTGGCCGAGATCGCCCGCGAGCAGGGCCGCGGCGAGGTCCTGTAGTGGTTTTGTTATTTTTGTTGTAGTAGGGCGTAGCCCAGGCCGCCGACCCTCGCGACCGGATAAGCGAGAACGGGCATGGGCGGGTGAGGACGAACCTCCGCGATCCGGATGCGCGGTCAGTAGGCCCGGCGGGGATGGCCTCCCGCCAACCCTGCACCACACTTTTTCCCTTTGACCTGCGGGTCCGGCACCTCGGCTATCACATCGCCTATGCCAGGAGCGTCGCGGAGGTCGCGCGGCATGTGGACCTGGCTGATCTCGTCGAGGTGGTGGAGCTCCACCGAGGACGGCCGTACCAACCTGGAGCCACCGGTGGGTAACGGCGTGTAAAGAGTTCGTTCGACCACCACGGGTGCGCCTGCTTCTGCATGACGACGTTGAGCCGGTCGGCACGGGCCACCGCCAGCTCGTCGCCGTCGAGCTCGCTGCAGAGCGTGTCGAGCTCGAAGAACCTGCGCTGCAGCTCGACCAGGTCGTCGGGCGGTTCGTACTCGGCCATGCTGCTCCCCCCTGGTGCGGTCGCGGAGATGCTACGGGTGCCGCCGGTGCCGGGCTCAGGCCCGCGCACCACTCCCATGCCAGACCTTCAAGAACGCCTCAACGATCCGCTCTGCCCGCTCTCTCTTGTCCTCCGGATTGCGTGCGGCGATGCGTGCAAGGGAGTCGGCCGCCTCATTCAGCGGGTGGCCGCGATGCCCCCTGACATGCTCAAACCGCAGTGAGGGAAGCTCTGCCACCCGCCGGGCCAGCATCACCAGCGTGGGAGCGTCCGCCTTCATCCGGGGACGCAGGCTATACCCAGGCGGCAGTCTGGAGACGTCTCCACTCTGCCATGCACGCAGATAGGCGATAGCCCCCGTGCTGTCCAGCAGGAGGGTGGCCCGCTCGGCGTCCTCGCCGAACGCCTGCAACATCAGCCACACCGCCCGCAGTTCCCCGACCAGCACCCTGGACGGCCCGGAGGGGTCCAGCAGTGGCGTGGCCGACCTCTTCACCCAGCGTTTGAATCCCCACCGCCCGTCGCTGGTCACGAAGCCCAGGCCGCCGCTGCGCCGGTCGTCCGCCGCGTCGGAGGCGCCGAACAGGGCGCCGCCGGTGTCGAATCCCGCTACCCGGCCGCTGAGATCGCTAGGGGGCGCGACGCAAACGTCGTCGTGGCCGCCTTCCGCGGCCATCGCCTCTGCCGCGGTGAGCGTCTTCTCTGCCGCGTCCAGGTCGCCGGCGTATGCGGCGTCGAAGACCAGCCACACCAGCTCCTGTAGCCGCGTACAGCGCGGGCAGTCTCTGCGGGTGAGGGCATGCTCGCGAAGCGTTTGGACGCGGCGGCCCTGCTCGGCGGGAAGCAGGGTCAGCGATGACTCGAAGTCGCGCAACGACCGGTTCACGGGCTCCTTCCCTCTCCTGGCTGCCGTGCGGCAATTCTCCGGTAAAGGGGTCGCCATCGCAGCGTCTTCGAGCTACTCCGGCGCTCGCAGTTCGACACGGTCGGCCGGGTGGACCTCGACGTTCCGGCCGGGCTGCTCGGCGACGACCACCCACCCGTTCTCGGTGAGGTCGAGT
This sequence comes from Thermopolyspora sp. NPDC052614, assembly GCF_040678635.1. Lineage (NCBI taxonomy): Bacteria > Bacillati > Actinomycetota > Actinomycetes > Streptosporangiales > Streptosporangiaceae > Thermopolyspora > Thermopolyspora sp. NPDC052614. Next base: position 226,141 of record NZ_JBFATZ010000008.1, on the reverse strand, counting down.
TCGGCGCGCTCGGCTTGGGACGCCGGCCGGGCGATCGCACGCGCGCCGGGCGCCAGCTCGACGACCGCGACCTGGCTGGAGCGGACGAACGAGCCTCTGTTCTTGACCGTGTAGATGATGCCCAACTCGGAGAGGTGCCCGAGTGCCCGGAGCATGGTCTGCCTCGCGACGCCGTACTCCTGCATCAAGTGCGTCACGCTCGGAAGGCGGCGTTGCCAGTCGCCGGCGTCGATGCGGTCGCGGATACGGTGCGCGATCTGCTGGTACACGTGGCGGTCTGACTCCGGGTCGATGGGGTGTATGTGTGTATGCGAGGTGGCGGTCATCGGCGGCTCCCGCTGCGCTCGGTGCTCGCACCGTCGCGGGCGGTGCCCGACACCGGAACGGCCCACCCACCAGTAGGCCAGGGTCCGGTACACCGACCGGCATATGACAGTCCACGGTCCGCTATATAGCCTGAGTCACACCGAAACCTGCCGGTGCGTCTCCCTACCGTCGCACCGTGACCCTCCCGCAGGCGCCTGAGCGTCACGCTGAGCGTCGCCGCCCACCCGTCGCATGTCTCATGGTGCCGCAGCGCCGCCGCCGCGGTTCTGGACGCGTGGGGCGTCGAAACCCATGCGAAGGAGGCGGCGGCGCTCGCCTTGTCCGAACTCGTCTCCAACGCCGTTCAGTACGGTTCGGCCCCGATCACGGTCACGCTCACCCTGGACCGCTGGGAGGGCACGCTCGTCGGTGATGTGGAGGACGCTGGCCCCGGGTGGCCGACACCGCGTGACGCTGGCCGACTCGGCGAGCTCGCCGAGGGCGGGCGCGGTCTGCTCCTGGTGGGGCTGCTGTGCACCCGGTGGGGTGTGACCAGGTGCGCGTCCGGGCCGGGTAAGACGACGTGGTTCTGCTTGTCGGTGCCGCACCTGGGCCTGGAGGTGTGGTGAGGTGCGGTGTTCCGCCCGCGCCGCACGGCCCCCATCCCCTCATGCCCCGGCCCGACCACCGCCGGCTGGAGTGGCTGCCGGAGTACGCCGCGGGCCGGTTTGCGACGGTCCGGGTGCGGGCGCAGACGTGCACCGCGGACTCGTGCAGCAGCAGCAGGGTCGTGTACGAGCTGTGTTTCGCGGGCGGTACGGCGTTCCTGCGGCGGTGGCCGCGCGGGGCGCGGGGCGCAGTGAGGGAGACGGCGCCGATGCCGGTAGCCGAGGCGGAGCGGGTGTGGCGGGACCTGCTGTACGGCCGGGCACGGTGATTCGCTGCTGGGCCCCCGGTCGATCGCCGCCCCACGGTGGATTTGCCTCGTTCGAGGGGTGGTCATCTACGTCTTGGCATACAGTGTCGGTGCTACGGGCGGTGACCTGTTCGGAGGGTCGATCTGGCCGCCCCTGTCCTATTAGGAGGGACGAATGGCGCTTAGTCGCCGTGCCCGCGAACACGCGGCAGAGATCCGCGCCCATGACTGGCGCGATGCTCCCTACCGTCTCGACCGTGCCGGACACCGGCGGGAGTTCGACACGAAGAAGTCATCGCAGGTGTTGTCCCCTGCCGAGGCGTCCAGGATCAAGGTCAACGTGATGTGGGTGACCGCGCAGGGCCTCGGTTACGAGGATCCGAACTTCGACGTCGTGGAGTTCGCGCGGGCCTGCGGTGTTGACGATCTGTCGGAGGCGACGCTTCGATACGGGATTCGGCGGAATCTCGACGGCAGTTACATGGAGCCGGGCCGCGTGGCGGAGGCGTAGCGGGCGAAGTTCGGGTGTGCCTCGCCCGTCCTGGTTAGGGGCGGGCGGGGCTTTCCGGAAGGGGCGCCGGGCGGACATCGGCTGGGAGGGCCGTGCCGGACCGTTGCCGGACCTACGCGACTGTAAATGACTGTCTCCGAGTGTCTCCGACTGCCACTACGAGATCACGGATCACGCCGTTTGACGTGCCGAAACGTCAATATCTGGCGTTTGCTGTAACCGTCTGTCAGTGACAGGTTCCGCACTCGTAATGCGTAGGTCAAGGGTTCGATTCCCTTAGGCGGCTCCATGCTTGACCAGCGCGTCTCTTGAACATCAAAGGGCGCGTTTGTCGTCTCGGTTGCGATGGCCACCCTCACTCCGGCACGCCGCCGTGAGAGGTCACAGGGGCGAGGCGTTCCCTGTCGCGGCGACGCGGGCGCGCGTAGCCTGACAGTGCTGACCGAACTGAATCGAGAGTACGTCCATGCTCGACGACCTTGAGGGCAAAAAGACAGGGCGGCGCATTCAGATCATCCGAGAGCGCAAAGGCATGAGCCGCCCTGTGCTCGCCGGACTGGTCGGGCGCTCCCCCGAGTGGCTGAAGGGGATTGAGAGCGGCCGGCGCCTCCCCCCGCGTCTGCCCATGTTGGTGAGACTCGCCGAAGTCCTCGCCGTGGGGGATGTGGCGGTGCTCGTCGGGACCGACATGGATCTCGGTGGCGCGTCCATCCCGGTGAGCTCGTTCGCGCGGATACCGCACGAGGCCGTCCCGGCCATCCGCGAGGCCGTACGCGATCCCCTGCTCACCGTGCCGGACTCGCCCGCCGACCTCGACATGTTGCGCGCCCGGACGGCCGAGGCGTGGCACACCTGGCACACCTCGCCCACGCACCGCACCGACGTGGGGCGCATCCTGCCCTCGCTCGTCACCGACGTCCGGGCGGCGGCGCGCACCGCCGAGGGGCGGGAACGGCGGGAGGCGAACGCGCTGCTGTCGGACCTGTGGGCCCTGGTGCAGCACGTGATCGTGTGGGCGAGCGAGCCGGAGTTCCTCTGGGTTGTGGCCGATCGCGCGATGGCGGCCGCGCAGGAGGCCGACGATCCCCTCGCGCTCGCCGGGGGCGCGTGGACGCTGGCGATCGTGCAGCGGTCCGGCGGAGACGTGGACGGTGCGATCACACTCGTCCAGGACGCGGCCGAGCTGCTCCGGCCGTACCTTGAGGACGGCACCGACGAACTGCGCGCGATGTACGGCGCCCTCCAGCTTCACGCGGCCACGACGGCGGCGCGTGCCGGCCGGGAGGGAGATGCGTGGCGGTACTGGGATGAGGGTGAGGCGGTGGCGCGGCGGCTTCCCCGCGGCTACCACCATCGGTGGACGATGTTCGGCGCGTCCAACGTCGAGTTGCACGCGGTGTCCATCGGGGCGGACCTGTCGAAGTCGGCGACGGCGATGGAGCGTGCCGAGCGGATCAACCCCGACACGATCCCGAGCAGGGAGCGGCGGGCGCGGCTGATGGTCGAGATCGCCCGCGCCTATTATCAGCGGCGCGATTTCACGTCCTCCCTGCATTGGCTGGAAGAGGCGTACGCGATCTCTCACGACTCGGTGCACTACAGCCCCACGGGCCGCCAGATGGTGTCAGAGATCGTCGACCAGGGAGGCGCGCTGATCGACCGGCGGGCACGGGCGTTCGCCGAGAGGCTCGGACTGCCCCTGTAGCCGAGGGGTGCACTCCGCACCCCTCGGCGATGGGGTGCACAGGATACCCGTCGTGACTGTGCGTGCACCTTACGGTCACCGTGTGGCTTCCCCGACGTTTGCTTCCCTCGCTCAGGCCGCAGGTGAGCATCCCGCCCTGGCCGTCTACGTGCTCGGCCTCGCCGTCATGCTCGCCGTGCTGGTCGGAATCACCCTCGCCCGTCCCCGGACGTTCGCGTTCGTCCTCGACGGCGGTGACGGGCGGGCGGCATCGCCTCGGCACGCCGCACGTGACCGTACGCCGCCGCCTGTGGGATCGGCACCGACGGGACGAAGCGGACGCGCTGAACGACCGGGAGCACGCCTGGACGGTCCTGTACGGTCCCTGGTCGCGTGCCTTCTGGGCGTTCGCCGCGTGGCCGGTGCCGCACCCCTTGGTCGTCGACGCCCACACGGTCGAAGGGCTGCAGGAGGAGATGAGGGCCGCCGAGACGTCCCTCGCCCTGGCCGAGGGGTGGACGTGAGCGACCAGGAGATGCCCGGTTTCGGCCCGGTCGAGCAGGACAGCGAGGGCCGCGTGTCCGCCGAGCACACCGAGACCGGGTGGACCATTAGGGCACGCGACGAGCAAGCCCTCAGGCGCATGGCGGGATTCGTGCGCCGGGCCGCGCGGCTGCGGATGGAGCGTGATGGGCTGTGATCGGCGGACCCGAGTTCCTCTCGCACATGGCCTACATCGCCTCGCCCGACCGGCTGCGGAATGACGACCCGCCCATCGTCGAGGACGACCAGGAGACGGCGGGCGAGGCGCTCGCCGAGCAGTTCGGCGAGCCGGACGGCCCGTGAAGCCGGGCGCGGCGGCATGGACCCCTGGTCGGCTCTGCGGAGCCGCGGGACGCAGCCCAGGGTGAATCGTGGCCGTCGTGCCCGATCCTGTGGCCCCGCCACCCCCACGGCGGGCGGCCACGAACAGGCCCGGCATCCGTCGTGACCCCCTGTCCGCCGGGTGCCGGGCCGTCTACGCTCGTCACAGACGCCCGTCGGGTGCAGGCACCCCTGCACCGAACGGGGTTCGGCTGGGCCGGGGTCGGCATCCGTACCGGGCCTGATGGGGGACGCCGCGATGGGATCCGTGTACAGCGCAAACGTACCTCGACGGTGCGTGGCCGACCGATGAACGTCACCTACCGCACCGAGCCGATGCCCGGTGGACGTAACGAGGACTTCGTTGTCGCCGGGCCGTCGTGGGTGGTCGTGCTCGATGGAGCGACCGCCCGCGCCGATGTTGACTCCGGATGCCGTCACGACGTGTCTTGGCTCGTTGGGCAGCTCGGTTCGGCGCTTGCCCGCCAGCTCGTAACCCGGGCCGAGGAGTCCCTGCCGACGCTCTTGGCTGCGGCGATTCGTGGCACGATGGCCGCCCACGGCGATGTCTGTGACCTGGGCAACCCGGACTCGCCGTCGTCTACGGTGGCCGTGCTGCGTGAGCGCGCGGGCCTGGTGGAGTATCTCGTGCTGTGTGACTCATCGGTCGTCTTGCGGGGCGTGGATGGGACGTTGGCCGTGGTCCACGATGACCGCGTCGATCGCCTGCCTGGCGGCAGGCCGTACAGCGTGGAGTTGGTGCGGTCGTCGCGAAACAGGGTGGGCGGGTTCTGGGTGGCGAGCACCTGCCCGGAGGCCGCGGGTGAGGCACTGACCGGTGCCGTGCCGGCCGGGGCGGTGGACGGGGTGCTGATGGTCACCGACGGCGTGTCCCGGCTGGTCGAGTGGTACGGCCGCACCTGGGAGGAAGTCGTCGCCACGGCGGCGAAGGATGGCCCCGGACGGCTGGTTGAGCAGGTGCGCGAGGCCGAGACCGAGCACGGGCCGCGCGGCGGTGCGAAACGGCATGACGATGCGACGGCGGTGTGGGTCACCTGGTGAGACGACGGGGGGCGCGTGCGGCTGCTGTCTGGAGCGTCGTCGGTTTTCGAGCGGCGTCGTGAGAAGCCTCGCGGGTACGGCGGGCGAAGTCACCGGGTAGGGACCGCTGCCGTGGCCTCGATTTCGACGACGATCTCGGGGGTCGCCAGTCCGGCGACGATGGCGAGGGTGTTCGGGGGGACGTCGCCGTCGGGGAACCATCTGGCGAGCACGTCACCTAGTGCGGCGCGTAGTCCGGGCAGGTGTTCGGCTCCCGCCACCAGGGTGAACAGTTTCACCAGGTTGGCCGGTCCGGCGTTGAGTGAGTCGAGTAGGGCTTCGATGTTGGCGAGGGACTGCCTGGCCTGGGACTCGGCGTCGGGGCCGGCGAGGGTGCCGTCGGCGAGTGTGCCCACCTGGCCGGCGAAGACGACCAGTTCGTGGTCGGCTGGGACGGCCGCGAGGTGGTTGTAGGCCGCGAGCGGCGCGGGGACGTCGGCGGGACTCCAACGACGGATCATTGACTCTCCCTGCGATGGTTCTGCCTTTGCGGGCCGAGGCCTGGTGCGGCCTGTGTTGGCCCGGTTATCGAGATCTTCACATGGCGGGCGGGGTGGGTTCGTCGGGGTTGGGGTGGGGGCCGGGCGTCGTAAGGTGATCCGCTGAGGGAAGGGATCATCGTGCGGCGGATTTCCCGGATGTCGTGGCCGGTGCTGGCGGCGTGGGTGGCGGCTGCGGCCGTTGCCGCGGTTCCGACCTTGGGGTCGTGGTGGGAGGGGCTGGAGCGTGAGAAGTTCGCCCGGACCCATGAGTCGGACGACATCTACGGGATGGTGTGTCTGTTCAGCGGCGGGACGACGTTGTCGCCGCTTGCCCCGTTGCGTCATGATCTTGCGGCGGTCATGGGGATCACGAGGGAATGGGCGGTTCCGGCGCTCGTGGTCGTGCTCGGCCTTCTGGCGTGTCTGGGAGGCAGGGATCCCGGGGTGACGGGGCGGCGGGTGGCGGGGCTTCTTGTGCTGAGCGCGGTCATTGAACCGCTCGCCTCGCTGTACGCCGGTCGGAGCGGCTGCGGCGAGATGATTTCGCTGTTCAGTGCGGACTGGTTCAGGGCGGCGGCCGGTGGTTGGGGGACCACTCAACTGGTTCTCCTGGTGGCGGCGGCGCTGGTGTTCGCCGCGTCCCGGGCGACGGGGTCGGTCGGCGCGCGGGAGTCGGGCGGTGCGGGGGCCGAGATGGTGTGGCGGAGGCCGGTGGCGGGCCTGGTCGATTATTTGATCATCGTTGTGGTCTTCAGCGCTGTCGTGGGCGCGGCCTGGCCTCTGATCGATACGAGCTTCACGGTCCGGATGGGGGCCGGGCTTCTTGACCGGGCCGAGGTGAACGTGATCCGTAGCCCGGTGAAGCCTGGGGAGCTGGTCATTTTGGCCGGGGTGTTCCTTTATTTCTGGGTGCAGCATGCCCTGTGGGGGCGGGCTGGGTATTCGCGTCGTCGTCGGGTCCGGGGGCGGGCGGTTGGGTGCGGGCTGGGCCGCGCTTCGGGGGGTGGCGTTTCCTCTCCTGGCGTTCGTCTCCGGGGTCGGATTGTGGTGGCTTCTCGTGAGCGGGCTGTGGATGCTCTTCGATCGTGAAGGGCGTGTTCTTCATGATCGCCGGCTGGGGGTCGCGGTGGTGCGCGATCGGGTACGGGAGGCCCAGCCGCAGGGCTGACCCGGTGTCCTTCCCGAAGGGCAGGGCGCCGTGGAGTGGGGAGGTAAACGCTCCCATCGGTCGGTCGAAGGGGGCGGTGCGGTCTGGGTGGTCGACGGGGGCAGCCGCAGTTGGTTCCGCGCTTTCCGCCTTCGGTGCCGCTGATGCGGCCCATCCAGTCGACGCACCTGCCGGCGGTGGTCACGTACGACGCTCGCACGGGTGTGGGCGGGCCCCAAGGGATTCGCGTCCAGAGGGCGTCCAGTGGACTTTGGACAACGATCGCCGGTGATGGTCGGCGGGCGGACGGCGATCTCGGTGGGATCGCGTGGCCGGGCCGGTGGTCATGGTGGCGGGCGGTGCGGGGAGGCGGTCCGGTCCGGTTGCGGGGCCGGAGTCGGGGGCGGCGGTGGTCGGAGCGTCGAGCGCTCCACAGGGCATGTCCACGGCCGGACAAGAGCAATGTCCCTATTTTCCGATAACGGTACGTGTTTGCTAAATAACTGTACGTATCGGCATTTCTGCCGCGATAGCGGACATTAGCCACATTGCTCCAACCGACATCACAAGGAGTGACGAATGAAGCGCACGCGCTTGGCTAGCATCATCCTCGCCGCCTCTCTCGCCAGTGGTGGCGCACTGATGGGTACCGCGCTCGCGGCCCCGGCTCAGGCGTCCACCACGAGCGGGACCTGCGGTACGTCGGTCCTCGGCGGCTGCGGGGGGTTCTCGGGCTCCTGCGGGCTCGGGGGCTTTGGGTTCGGCGGGTTCGGCGGCTTCGGCGGATTCGGCGGGTTCGGTGACTTCGGACTCATCGGATTCGATGGCTTCTGCTCCGGTTTCGGGTTCTGACGCGAGGCCTGCCGACAGCGGTCCCGGCGCTTGACCCGAAGGACCGCGGCGGCCGGCGGCGCCGATCGACATCGGGAACCGTCGGCCGCCCGCGTCATCGGTCGAGGTCAGGTGCGGACATTCGCGAGCGAGGCCGGCCCGGCGCGTCGCCGAGCCGGCCTCGGCTTGCCCGGCCTCGCCGCGTCAACGGCGTCGGGCACGGTTCACAGCCCTCTTCCACCCATGGAAGGGGGCCTTCTCGCGTGGAAAAGCGCTTTCAGGCCGCCGTCGGGACCGCATAGCATCGGCGTACCATCGGCGCGAAACATCGGGCGGAACGCGCCCAGGGCGAGCATTCGTGAGGGTTACTCCGATGAGCCAGGCGCCGAAGCGGCGGTCCGACCGAACCGATCAAGCCGACCTAGCCGACCGATCCGATCGAAACGGCCACCTCGACCATCCCGAGCGGCTGGAGCGGGGGCATCCGTTCCGCCAGTGGAAGACGTGGCGGATGCCCGGCAGCGGGCTTACCCTCATCGGATACTCCCGCTCCAACGACAGGACCCTCTTCCACGTGCCCGAGCTGCGGTGCAGCCTCGACGCGGGGCTGTACGAGGGGCGGGAGGTGGACACGGTCTTTCTGACGCACACCCACCTCGACCACTCCAAGGATCTGGACTTCCTCGCCTCGAAACGCGGCACGGAGATCTACCTTCCGGCGGAGGCGGTGCCGTACGCGGAGGCGTTGGTGAACGCCTCCGCCGAGCTCAACCACGCCCCGGACTACGATCCGGCGCTGGGCTGGCGGTATCGCCTCCACGGGGTACGGCACGGCGACGAGTTCACCTTCGGCCGCCGGGGTCACCACGTACGCGTGGTCGAGTACGAGCACAAGGTGCCCTGCGTCGGATACGTGCCGCACAACCTGATTTAGTCGGGTATGTCCCGAGAATAGAGGTCCTCCGCTCCGTAGCTACGGGGTGAATCAGGGCGTTCTGGAATTGACCCATATTTCGTGATCAATGGGTCATATGCTCTCGGGCCATGCGTCGCCTCGCCGTGCCTCTGGTCGTCTGCGCATTCTTGGTCGCCTGTACGCCCGACCCTCCGCCACCGATCCCGCCGCCCGTGCACATGCCGGACTGGACGCCGAACATCCTGCGGCCGGGCGCGACGAACGGCGAAAAGTCCGAGGAGTCCGAGGAATCCGAAGTGCCGGACGAACGCGATGCGGCGCGCGCGGTGAAGGTCAAGCGCATGATCTACTCCGCCCCCCGGGCGAAGGCGAACTGCGCGTTGCCGGCGGTGGACGAGCGACGCTGGTCCTCGAAGAAGCGCTACCTGGACAAGGTCGCGTCCTGTCTCGACAAGATCTGGGCCCGGGAATTCCGCGAGGTGGACCTGCCCTTCACGCCGCCACACCGCAAGTACGTACGAAAGCGCGTGAAACACCCGGTATGCGGACTTATGCCGGTAAAGGGAGCCGCCGGCACCTACTGCGATTCCATCGAGACGTACTTCATCATCGATGATCCCTCGTTCCCCTCCAGGCCGTGGAAGGCGTGGGCGGCCGACGTGTCCGGCCACGAATACGGTCACCATCTGCAGTACCTGACCAAGATCCTGGCCAAACAGACCGCGTTGCTGAACGCCGCCACCACCAAGAAGGCCGAATACCTGGTGAGCCGACGGCTGGAGCTTCAGGCCGACTGCCTGTCCGGTGTGGCGCTGCGGGCGATGCGGCGGCGACTGCCGCCCACGGACGAGTTCGCGTATCTGTACTCCGGCACGCTCGCCAAGAAGTGGAGCCGTACCCACGGCCTGCAGAAGACGCGATACCGCTGGATGCAGCGAGGGTACAAATCCGGCAAACCGGGCTCGTGTGACACCTGGTCGTCCCGGGCGAGCAAGGTCACCTGACCCGGCGGCGCCGCGTGGGGGCGTCCACCGTCCACCCGGCGGACCGAGCCGTACCCGCGCGAACACTCATGGGATGCTCGGACCCATGCGCTACATCATCATCGGCGCGGGGGCCATCGGCGGCACGATCGGCGGCCGGCTGTTCGAGGGCGGCCACGACGTGGTCCTGGTCGCCCGGGGAGCGCACCACCGCGCCCTTCGCGACGAGGGCCTCCGCCTGGTCGCCCCGCAGGGCTCCGCGACCCTGCCGATCCCGGCCGTGCAGTCCCCCGACGAACTGCGCCTCACCCCCGACGACGTGCTCGTCCTGTGCGTCAAGACCCAGGACAGCCTTCCGGCGCTGCAGGCCTGGGCCGACCGGCCCGTCGACGGCGGCGGCACGGCGGCCGAGCGGCTCCCCCTCGTCTGCGCCCAGAACGCGGTGGAGAACGAGCGCCTGGCACTGCGCCTCTTCGCCCGCGTGTACGGCATGTGCGTATGGTTGCCCGCCGCGCACCTCGACCCGGGGGTCGTCGCCGCGTACGGCACGCCGCTGAACGGCATCCTGCACGTCGGCCGCTACCCCTCCGGCCTCGACGACACCGCCCGCCGCATCGCCGAGGACCTGTCCAAGAACCACCTGCTGGGGTTCGCCGAGGACAGGGTGATGCGCTGGAAGTACGCCAAACTCCTCAACAACCTGCTCAACGCCTACGACGCGGTCTGCGACGACCGCTCCGGCCGACGGGCGATCGCCCCGCGGGTGCGCGCCGAGGGCTACGCGGCGTTCGACGCCGCGGGCATCGCGTACGTCACCCAGGACGAGGAACGCGCCCGGCGCGGCGATCAGGTCGTGGCCACCCCCATTCCGGACACGCCCCCGAACCGCAGCTCGTCCTGGCAGAGCCTCACCCGGCGCAGCGGCTCGATCGAGACCGACTACCTCAACGGCGAGATCGCCCTCCTCGGCCGCCTCCACGGCGTCCCCACCCCCGCCAACGACGCGCTGCGTCGCCTGGCCAACCGTTTCGCCCGCGAACGCCGGGCCCCGGGCTCGATGTCGCTGCAGGAGGTGATCGCCGCCATCGACGCGGCGGAGGCCGGCGCCCTGCCCTGATCCCGGCGTCGGTCGGGGCGTCAAGTGTCCAAGGTCACGTCAGCCGCGTCCGATGGGCCGTGTCGGCGGCGCGCTCTGTTTGTCACCCTCGACGCCATACATCGTGGCGGCCCGCGAACGCCCGCCGAGGCCCCGTCCAGCGAGGCGCGTCCCGGTGCCGTGCCACGGGCATGACGTGACGCGACTGACATCACACGAATACAGAGGATCCGGGGGGACAGGCATGGTGCAGGGTTCGACCACCCCGGCCCGCGCGGTATGGCCGCCGCTGCGACCGGCCCGCCACCTGTACCCGGGCTACTTCGCGCTGGTGATGGCCACCGGGATCGTCTCCTCGGCGCTGCTCGACGTGGGGCTGGGGACGCTGTCCGGGCTGCTCGCGGCGATCGCCGTGGTCTGCTTCGCGGTCCTGCTCGTGGCGCTGACCGTGCGGGTGGTCGTCTTCCGGGCCGAACTGCTGGCGGACTTGTCGGCGGCCGACCGGGCGTACGCCTTCTTCACGGTGGTCGCCGCGTGCGGGGTGCTGGGCGCGCGGCTCGCCGCCGACGGCCATTTGGGCGTGACCGTCGGGCTGGGGGTGCTCGCCGCCCTGGTGTGGATGGGGTTGAGCTACGGGATCCCGGTGCGGCTGATCCTCGGGCCGCGTCCGCGTCCGGTGCTCGCCGGGGTGAACGGCACCTGGTTCATCTGGGTGGTCGGCACCCAGTCCATCGGCGTGATCATCAGCGCGCTCGTGGTCATGTTCCCCGCGCACGCCCGCCCCGCCGCGCTCGCGGCCGTGCTGATGTGGTCGGTCGGGCTGATGCTGTATCTGATCGTCGCCACGCTCGTGCTGACCCGGCTGCTGCTGCTTGAGGTACGGCCGGAGGACCTCACCCCGCCGTACTGGGTCACCATGGGAGCCACCGCGATCACGGTGCTCGTCGCCGCCCGCATCCTCGGCATGCCGGAGGCGCCGGCGATCACCGCCGCCCGTCCGCTGATCGCCGGGCTCGCGGTGGTGCTGTGGGCGTTCGGAACCTGGCTGATCCCGATGCTCGTGCTTTTCGGGATATGGCGGCACATGTTGCAGCGCGTGCGGCTGGAATACCTGCCGCAGTTGTGGAGCGTCATTTTCCCGCTCGGCATGTACGCCGTGGCCAGCATGGAGTTGGGCCGCGCCATTCACCTGCCGATCGTCGAGGAGATCGGCCGCCTGTGGGTCTGGGTGGCGATGCCGGCGTGGACGCTCACCTTTGTCGGCATGGTCGCCGACCTGACCCGCCGCCTGCTCGCCGTACGGCGTCGCCACAGGGTTCACGCCGCGGTGAAGTGAGCCCCGGCGTACGGGGCGTGGGACGGAACGGCGTGGAGTTGTGGGCCGCAGCGTCGCGGACAAACTCCCCCTCGGGTAGAGGTTCGCGCGCGAAGCCCGGCATCGTACGCTTCATCGGCCGCAGTGCCCACGCCGTCGGTGCCCAAGCCTTGAACAGGGCGAAACCCTGCGCCAATGGCGTGTGCTCGTGTCATGGCAGTGCACGCCGCTACATCGGTGAACCGGGTGAAGCAGCACGCTTTGTTCAGAGTCGTCGCAGGAACCGTCGGTCGAGGTCGGTGACGCCTTCGCAGCCCAGCAGCGTGAGGATGTTCGTCGCCTCCTCGCGCAGGAGGTCGAGCACCCGCGTCACTCCGGCCTCGCCGCCGACGATGAGGCCGTAGATGGCGAGTCGGCCGAGCAGGACGACGTCGGCGCCGAGGGCGAGGGCCTTGACCATGTCGGAGCCTCGGCGGATGCCGCTGTCGAAGGCGATCTGGGCGTGGCCGGCCACCGCGCCGACGATCTCGGGGAGTACGTCCAGGGCGGCCGGGAGGTGGTCGAGTTGGCGTCCGCCGTGGTTGGAGACGCCGATCGCGCTTGCTCCGGCGTCGATCGCGGCCTTGGCGTCGTGGACGGTGGTGATGCCCTTGGCCATCCAGGGTAGGGTCGTACCCTTCATGAGTCGGCCCAGCTTCTCCCAGTCCCAGGCCGGGCCGGATCCGCCGAAGAGGTCGGCGAAGGCGTCGCCGCTGCCTTCGTCGTCGGCGAAGTTGCCGCCCGCGACGGAATGCGGCGGGGTGTAGTGGTTGCGGCGGTTGCGTTCCCGCCATCCGGCCGTCGGGGTGTCACAGGTGACCACGAGCGCGCGGAAGCCGCACTCTTCCAGGTGACGCAGGCGGCGTACGAAAGAGTCCTCGGTGCCTACCGGGTGGAGTTGCCCGAAGGCCATCCCGTCAGGCGCCGCGCGTCGTACGTCGGCGAAGGAGTGGGAGCCTGCCTCCGGGGCCATTCCCGAGATGCCGGCGCGGGCGGCGGCTCGGGCGACCGCCTTCTGACCCTGCGGGTGGAACAACTGGTCGACGCCGAACGGGGCGGTCAGCATCGGTGTGCGCAGCGGGACTCCCATGAAGACGGTTCGCAGGTCGGGCTCGTGGCGGCCTCGCATGATCCGCGGGGCGAATCCCCATTCGCCGAACGCCTCCCGGTTTCTGTGTAACGTCCACTCGTCCCCGGCGCCGCCTTCGAGGAAGTCGCGTACCTCATGGCTTAACGACTCGAGGGCTGCGGCTTCGATGTCGCCGAGCGTCTCGAACGGGATCCTCGATGTCAGTGCATGGGTCATGGCGGTGTACTCCTTGTCGCGAGCGTCGCCGCAGGGGCGCGGGCGTCAGATGGTGTGCGGCGCGGCCCTGCGCGGGGCGCTCACGCTGCGCCATGGTGTCCTGAAGGGGCGTTTCGTTCCATGGAGAAATGCACACGCCGTGGTCGAAGGCGCGGTTTGTGGGGCGCACGGCGGCGGGAGCGGGGGCTGACCCGCGTGGGGTGCGCGGTGTTCTGTGCTGCGTCCTGCGCCGGGCCTCTGACCGCATGTCCACGCCGTGCGGCTGAGCGGAGGCAGCGCGGAGTTCCTCGCCGAGGTCGGCAGCCGTCCAGCATCGGCCTCACGCCGAGCCGGCCGAACTGGTCGCGCGAGCCGTACGACTTCAGGAGCGGGGCGTCGACCTGCGCCGGAGGTGAGCCGCCCGCCGGCGACCGGAAGACGGCAGTGGCTCAGCCATTCGGCGGATCGTGGACGGCTCCGCGGGACGCGCCGGTCGCCGCGGCGGCGTAGCGGCGGGCCAGGTGCGCGAAGGCGTCCTTGAGCTCGGGCGGCCGGACGACCTCGATGTCGGCGTCGAACCTGCCGATGGTGGCGGCGAGGCCCACCCATGACCACGAGCCCAGGAGCAGCCGGCAGCGGTCCGGGCCGAGTTCCTCGACGACCGCGTCGCGGAAGTACGGGGACACGGCGGACGCGGGCAGGTCGAGGATGACCTCGCCCCGGCAGGGCCAGTCGTACAAGCTGGAGTCCCAGAACCTGGCGGCCACGAAGGCGGCCACGTCACCGCCGGGCAGCTCACGCGGGGTGAACCGAGGCCCGGTGGGGACGCGCGGGGTGATGCGGTCGGCGCGGAAGGTGCGCCAGTCCTCACGGTCGAGGTCCCAGGCGACGAGGTACCAGCGCCCGTTCCAGGTGACCAGGTGGTGGGGCTCGGCCCGGCGCGGCGGCGCCATCTCGTCGTCCTGTGTCGCGTACACGTGGATGTAGTCGAAGCGCAGCACCTCGCGGCGGTGGACGGCGGTGCTGAGCGCCATGAGCACGTCGCTGCCGACCTGCGGCTCCGACCGATTCGTGGGCCGCTCGACGGTGGTGACCCGGAGGGCGTCGATCCGGTGCCGCAGCCGTGCGGGCATGACCTGCCGGACCGTGTTCAGCGCGCGTGCCGCGGCCTCCTCGATGCCGACCCCGGAGGTGGTGGCGAGCTGCAGCGCGATGGCCAGGGCGACGGCCTGCTCGTCGTCGAACAGCAACGGCGGCAGGTCCGCGCCCGCGTCGAGCCGGTATCCGCCGTCGGGGCCCTTGGCGGCCGCGATGGGGTAGCCGAGCTCACGCAGGCGGTCGACGTCCCGGCGCACGGTACGCGGGCTGACGTTCAATCGCTCGGCCAGCAGCGCCCCCGGCCAGTCCCGGCGCGTCTGGAGCAGCGACAGCAACGTCAGCAGTCGCCCTGAAGTGTTCGGCACACTCCCATGGTGCCGTAAAAAGCGGACAGTTCCTGGCCGCTTTGTGTGCGACCGTAGTCCAGGGCGAGCAGCCGCCGGAGGCCTGGACCACGGTGGACTTCCGCGTGACCAAGGTCTTGACCTGTGCTCCGGCCTGGTGGCTGCCCGCGTCAGGAAACGACCATCGAAGGGTGTTGGGGCAGAATGTCCATCAAGACGCGGCGACACAACCCGAAGACGGTCCTTGGAACCCGGGCGCTCAACCGCGCGACGCTCGCCCGGCAGATGCTGCTCGACCACGCCGACCTGCCGGTCCTCGACGCCGTCGCGCACCTGTGCGGCCTGCAGGCGCAGGAGCCGCAGGAGCCGTTCGTCGGGCTGTGGTCGCGGTTGCGCGCCTTCGACCCGGCGGTGCTCTCCGACCTGCTCACCCGGCGCAGCGTGGTGCGGACCCATCTCATGCGCCGCACCGTCCACCTCGTCACCGCCGACGACGCCCTGGCCTGGCGGTCCCGGCACGACCTCATGCTGCGCCAGCGGGTGCTCGGGGTCTACCGCGCCGAACTCGACGGCATCGACCTCGACGAACTCCAGGCCGCGGGCCTGGCGGTGATGGCCGACGGCGAGCCCCGCACAGCGATCGGGCTCGCGCGGGAGCTCGGCGAACGCTGGCCGAAGCCGGGGCCCCGGGCGCTGGGGGAGCTGCTGATCCCCGGCCTCATCCCGGCGGCCCAGTTGCCGCCGCGCGGCCTGTGGCGGGCGAAAGGGGGAGCGCGTTACGCCACGTTCTCCTCATGGCTGGGCCGCGAGGTCGCCCCGCTGCCCCCGGACGCCTCCGACCCCGTCGGCCAGGCGCTGGTACGGCGCTATCTCGCCGCGTACGGCCCCGCCGCCTCGGCCGACCTGCGCGCCTGGTGCGGCCTCGCCGGACTGCCGGCCGCCGTGGACGCCGTACGCGAGGAACTGGTCTCCTTCCGCGACGAGCGCGGCCGGGAACTGCTGGACCTTCCCGACGCGCCGCGCCCCGACCCCGACACACCCGCTCCGGTGCGGTTCCTTCCGGCGTTCGACAACGCGGTCCTCGGCTACGACGACCGCAGCCGCATCATCGACGACGCCCACGCGGCCTGTCGGTCGCCGGCGCCCGCGTCGTCCTGGTCGACGGGCGGGTCTCCGCGACCTGGACCGTCGAAGCCGACACCGGGACCGTCACCCCGCTGCGCGACTTCTCCCGGGCCGAACGCCTGGAGGTGACCGAGCAGGGGCAGGCACTGGCGTCGTTCCTCTCCGAGGGCGCCGGCGACCGCGTTCACATCGCCGCGTAGTCGCTCCGCTCGGCGCGGGATCGGGCGGCGCGGCTTCGGCTCACGCCGCCCGAGGATCCCGTACGGTCAAGCGCCCGTCCGCGACGGCAGGGGACCGACGGCCGTAATCCTCGGTTTCCCCGGTCCGTTTGTGTCAGTTGAACGCAAGGCGCTTCACCGGGAGAAATCCGCATTGTTAGCGGTCGTGGCCGCCGCCGTCCCGCTTGTGAAAGTTTCATCGGCGGGCGATGCGACGGCCGGGAGACGCACATGGAACCAGACGAGTTTGCCGGGACCCTCGGGAGCGGGGGTGACGCCCCAGCAACTCACCAACCGGTCGACCAGGAAGAGGCCCCGACCGTTCTCGGCAAGGCCGTCCCGGTCGTCGCGGACGCGGGGACGCCCGAGTCCGGTGTCGGTGACGGTGCCGGTCAGCGAGCCGCCGGGGTGCAGATCCAGCGAGACCAGGACCCGGCCACCGCCGTGGACGATCGCGTTCGCGGTCAACTCACTGATCACCACCAGCACATCGTCGATGACCTGGGCGGGAAAGGCCCACGAAATGAGGGTCTGACGGGCCAGGCGACGCGCCTCGCCCACGGACTTCGGGTCGCGCTGAAGGAGCCACCGAGTGCTCCGAGTGCCCTTCACGCCGCCCTCGCCGCGGCATGAAGGGCTCTGTCCATCCTCCCCCTGGTACGCCGAAGCGGACAGAGGCGGGGTCTCTTCAAGTGATTTATCGTTTCCGCTGGTCATAAGATCGCTTCTGCTGGAGTGTGGGGTGAACCGTGACACGGTAACCGTGAGAAGGGTCTCTATTCGGAGACATCGCGCAGGACATGCAGGATGCGGTCGGCGACGCCGGTCACATCGCTCACGAGCCCGATCGCCTGGCCCCATGACCAGAGGAAGCGGCCGTCCTCGCAACCGATCGTCTCCGTGAGCGCCGACTCGTTGGGGTTGCGAACGTGCAGTGTCAAGCCGACGCCGGACTCGCAGAGACGTGCGGCCCAGCCCCGTTTGAGGATCTCCAGGCGCAATCGCTCAAGGTAGGCGTGCATGTTCCGTAGCGTGTCTGTCACGGCACGGAAAGTAGTAGGCGCTGCTGCTGTGAATCTTCACGCGTGTGAATGCCAGGGTAGACCAGCGCCCGCAGAGGTCAGTGGGGAACGCCTACCCTCGCGGCGAGCCCGCGCAATTCTCGGCCACCGGCACTGCTTCTGGCCTGTTCAAGCATGACGGCGAGGGTCTCACGGACTCGCGCGTTGTTCCGGAACCGCTGCGGGCCGGCCTTCTCGGCTTGAAGCAGCCACCGTACGGCTTCCTCGCGGGTGCTCTTCTCACGGGCAAGGCCGCGGCCGGTCTCGGTCAGGAAGTTCGCCTTCCGCGCGGGGTATGTGGCCAGGCGCGTGAGATCGACGCCGCTCCCCAGTTCTCTGACTCGTCTTCCGGATTCGCCCAGTTCCACGCCGATCTTCACGCGCCAGATCCGAACGTTGGTAGCGCTGAAACTCTCCCAGTTGCGGTCGATGTCGTCATCGACCCGGCGGGCCAGGTCGGCGGCTTCACTGAGCCAGCCCCGCGCGGTGTCGGCCTTCAGGCTGGCCGCTGTGGCCATCGCGGCGTTGAGCATCAACATGCCAAGGACGTGGATGCTCTCAGGGCGGTCGTCACGGACGTGAGGCTGAAGTCTTTCGATTTCTCTTACCGCCCGCTGTGCGGCCCGCGCCCAATCGCTGCCGTCGGAGCGGGCGAAAACGAACATGGCCTTCCCCCGGGCCACCGGATCGTCCAGACGGGCGGCGGCAGCGACGGCGAGTGCGGAGGCGATGTGCCCCAGATCGGGGTACCCGAGGTTGCGGGCCAAGCCGGAAGCGTGCACCGCCGCCTCAACGAGGGTTTCGAGCGCCAGACGGTGGGTGTGCTCGTCGGCGGGGTTCGCCACGTGGTAGTGGAGTTCGTCCATCACAGAGGGCAGTAACCGGCCCTCCGTCACGTAGTCATTGCGCCGCCAGGCCTGCTCGATCGGCCCGGCGAGGGTAGCGGCGAGTTCGGCGACCGGCCGGGCGCGATCCACCGCCGATTCGCCCAACTCCGCCGAAGTGAGAGCGAGACGCAGCGCGGTGATGTTGGCATGCGGCTGCGACTGCACCGGATCGGCCGACAGATGCGGCCCGCCAACGAGCTCCGTCTCGGAGACCTTCAGCGCCGCGGCGAGAGCGGCGATGTGCGACCGTCGATCAAGCGCACGCTGGCCCCGCTCGGCCATCGACAGAAAGCTGGGACTGAGGCCTGCGAGCCCGGCCAATTGCTCAAGGCTCATCCGTCGCCAACGGCGCAGGATTCGGAGCCGGGCACCGATGGTGACCTCGTCGTACACGGCCGTGCACCTCCTGAAGTCGCGATGACTCAGGCTAGGCGCCTTCACCTCGTCTTTGCCTAGACATGACGCGGGCTACAACCTACTCACGCGACGGTGAGACCGTCGGACGGCATGAAAGTCGCTCGCGAATCATCTCCCGCAGGCTGGGTGAGGTCTCGGCCACCCCGTCAGATTAGCCGCGACAGCAAACTTTCAAGTTGCCTTGGGCGGCCCAGCACACCGTCGACGATGGTCATGGCCTCATCAACGCTGCGAGCCACGTGGACATCGGGCTTACCCGCGGCGACCCGTCCCCATTGAGTTTCATCGACCACCGACTGCATCAAGATCACTGGCCTCCCGTGTTCCACGGCCTTACGGGCCTGAACGCGGGTGCCACTTCGCTCGCCGGCCTCAACGATGATCGTCGCCAGGCTGTACCCCGACATCGTGCCATTGCGTAGCGGAAAAGTGCTCTTATCTGGTGCTCTGTCGGGCCAGAACTGAGAGAAGACGGCGCCGTGTTCGGCGATCTCTCGGTGAAGATCACGATTTTCCGGTGGGAAATGTCGGCGAATGCCAGTGCCGATGACCGCTACGGTACGGCCGTGCGCGCGAATCGCGGCCCGGTGCGCCGCGGTGTCGACGCCCGCGGCCAGGCCGGAGACGACGGCGAGGTTACGCCTGACGAGCTGCGTGGCCAATTCCTCGGCGATGGCTCGGCCCGCCGGGGAGACCGATCGAGCACCCACGACGGCGACGCCATCATCCTCGGCCAGAACCGCTCCGCGAGCGAACAGCAGCGGAGGGCGATCGAACACATCTCGCAGTCGATAGGGATAGTGATCGTCCCCTAAGGCGATCACCTGAAAGCCCTCTCGTTCCCAGGCGGCAATCTCCCTGCGCGCCTCGTCTATCGCTTCCTCGAACGGGTCGGAGAACAGGTCGGTGGGCGCCAGACGTTCATGGAGCAGGGCCGTCGCCGACGCACCCTCGGTAATCCGCTGGACGAGATCGCGCTCGCCCTTCTCCGTCGTGGTACGGCGAAGCAGCGCCACCAAGGCGGCGCGCTCCCTGTCGTTCCACCCATCCACGGCTACCACACTAGTGTTCCGACTCGGCCCGCGTCACCAACCACATCGAACGCTTGTGCTGATGATCGCCGTAACCGCAGGTGACGATCGCCAGGAAGGGCGGCCGCGTGGGTGAGGCCGAGGCGGCCCGACGACGTTGACGCTCAGCCGTACGTTCGCCTGGTCCGTGGGTAGGGGGGCGGAAGGAGGGATGAACATGATCGAGCAGAGCGTGCTGGACGAGATGCGCCGGGTCCTGGACGAGGTCTTCCGCGACCGGGACCAAGCGACCCGTCGTGAGGTGTACTCCTGCGCATCAGAGCACCTTCACATACCCGCGGAGACGATGGCGCGGCTGAACGAGCTGCCGGACCGCTTCTACAGCAGGCAGGAACTGACGGAGGAGGTCGACAGAATTCTTCGCGACAGCGGGCAGTGAGGCGAGATCTCCGGAAGTTTCCTGAGGGCCGAGCGGTCGCGCCGTGTGATCGCGGGCGGGCTGGGCTGGCGTCGGCGGTGTGGTCTCGTCAATGTGGAGGCACGACACGAGGGAGCCTGTGCGGCCCCGGTTCAGCACGGGCGTAACTCGGTCACGGCGCGGGGCAGGCGGGCACCGCCCGTGGGTGGACCATTTCGCTTGACCCGGCTCACCGGCGCGTGTCCGTGGTTCGGTTCTCTATCTCTACCGCGATGCCGCCGAGCCCGATGTGCGGCACGCCGCCGTATCTGCCGCGCAGATAGCCGCGTGCAAGGCTTTCGTCCGGGCGTACCCCCACGTCGGTGAGCGGATAGAGCTCGGATTCCCCGGTCTTGCGTTTCTCGGTGAGCCACACCTGGTCGCGGTCCAGCGGTCGTTCGACGTGGGCCTTGCTCAGCAGCGTAACGTCGTGCCCGGTGAACACCAGTTGTGCTCCGTGTGGGTTGGCGACGGGGTCCTCGAAGAGTCGGACTACCTCGGCCACCAAGATGGGGTGCAGGCTGGAGTCCAACTCGTCCACCAGCAGCACCGCGCCGTCGTCGAGGGCTTTGAGCAAAGGGCCGAGGAACGCGAACCAGGCGAGGGTGCCGAAGGACTCCTGGTGACCGATGTCGAATGGCACGGGTCCGTCCTTGCCGCGGTGGATCAGGGAGACTTCGGGTGGTTCGTCGCCTCGCTCCTCAACCTCGACCCCGGTGACGCCCAGATCCGCGACGGTCAGCAGACCTTCGACACGCTCCCGGAACTCAGGTCGCAGCAGTTCGCGTCGAGTGGTGGCGTCGCGCAGGGACGCATCGTCGCCTGGGCCCACCAGATACAGATTGTCCTTGAACCAGTCATGTAGCGGCAGGAGCTGTTTCAGCTGCAGCGACCCTGCTGCGGTGAGGAACAGTGCGTTTGGCCTGGTGTAGTCGATGACCGGCTTCTTGGCGCCCTTCAATCGGTCGCTCGGGAAGCGATATTCGTCTTCGCCGCGCTCAGGGCGTTCCGCGTCCCGCTCGAACCAGACCTGTCGGCGGCGGCTGCCCTGCGGATAGACGTGCAGCCATTCGGTCTCCACCCGCTCGTCGGACACCTCGAACCCGTAGACATGTCTGTCACGGCCGATCAGGACGTCCACTTCGAAGAGGGATGCCTCGTCGGCGGCCTCGCGGTCCAAGGCGAACGGTCGCCGCGGAACCCCTTTGCCCCGCGCCCAGTCGGCCACCGAGTCGAGCACGGCATGGCGCATCCAGCGCATGGCGGCCAGCACGTTCGTCTTTCCGCTGGCGTTGGCCCCGAAGATCGCCGCCACCGGTGACACGCGCAGGCCGACCACGTTTCTCGCGGCTTGGTCTCCGCCCTGTGGTGCGAGGAGTGACAACTCGAACTCTCGCCGAAACGACAGGACGTTCGCGGCGCGGAACCCCACCAGCATTCGATCAACCCCCACCAGGCGAGGAATTGCTTCTAATTCTACGCCTGTTCTGGAGGGAAATCCGCGATTAAGGCCCTGAAATTCGCCCGGATACCTGATCGCCAGTTGATCGCAGGGTTGGGGGCGACTGGAGGCTGCGGGCGGCGGTGCCGCAGCGGTCGGGGTCGTGGGGGAGGGACTTGGCGAGTTGGGTGAGTAGGTGGCGGAGGTGGTGGCGGTCGGGTTCGGGGAGGGTGCTTAGGAGGTCCTGTTCGGCTGTGCGGGTGCGGGCGTCGAGGGCGGCCAGGACGGTACGGCCGCGCTCGGTGGGCACGATGCGGCGGATGCGGCGGTCGGCGGGGTCTTGGTGGCGTTCTACCAGGCCGGTTGCGACGTATTCGTCGATGAGGTGGGTGATGGCGCTGCGGTCGACGCCGAGGCGGGCGGCGAGGGTGGCCTGGTTGGGGGGCTCCTCGTGGACGACCATCGACAGCACGCTGTAGCCGCGGGGGCCGTAGGGCAGGTCGCCGACGGCGGCCTCGATTCTGGCGGTCCACTCCCGGAGGAGGACGGTGAGCGCCCAGCCGAACTCGCCGACGAAGGGATCCGTCGTCTCGGTGTCCGGTGAGGTCGGAGGGGTCTCGGTGGTCATGGACTCAGCCTAGCATATCCATCTGTGTGGCAGATCGTTGTGTGGGAATATAGGTTGTATGGACTATGGTTTAGTTCAACAACGATCTGATCAGAGATGGAGTCGTCATGGCCGACTATGGTCATCAACTGACCTTTGGGACCTTCATCACTCCCGCCAACGAGGACCCTCAGCGTCCCGTGGAGCTTGCGCGGCTCACCGAGGCGTCGGGGCTGGACCTGGCCACTTTTCAGGATCATCCGTACCAGCCGGGTTTTCTGGACACCTGGACGCTGCTGAGCTGGGTCGCCGCCTCCACCGAGCGCATCACGCTCTCCGGCAACGTGATCAACCTCGCGCTGCGCCCTCCGGCCGTGCTCGCGCGCGCCGCCGCCAGCCTGGACCTGCTCTCCAAAGGCCGCCTCGCCCTGGGCCTGGGCGCGGGCGGCTTCGTCGACGCGGTCGCCGCCATGGGCGGGCGCAGGCTGAGCCCCAGCGAGTCCGTCGAGTCCCTCGCTGAGGGCATCGAGATCATCCGCGGCATCTGGGACGCCGGCAACCCCGCCCTGCTCAAGGTCGAGGGCAAGGTGCACCGCGTCGTCGGCGCCAAGCGCGGACCCGCCCCCGCCCACGACATCCCGATCTGGCTCGGCGTGCTCAAGCCGCGCATGCAGCGGCTGGTTGGACGCGTCGCCGACGGCTGGCTGGTCACCCTCGCCTACATCAAGCGCGACGGCCTCACCGACGGCAACGCCCGGATCGACGCAGCCGCGATCGAGGCCGGACGCGACCCCGCCGAGATCCGCCGCATCCTCAACATCGGCGGCGCGTTCACCTCGGCCAATCGGGGCTTCCTGCAGGGTACGCCCGAGCAGTGGGTCGAGGAGCTCGCTCCGTTGGCCCTCGAGGAGGGCATCGGCACCTTCATCCTCGCCACCGACGACCCCCAGACCATCGAGATCTTCGGCGAGGAGGTCGCCCCCGCCCTCCGCGAGCTCGTCGCCGCCGAGCGCCGCTCCTCCGGCACCGCCCCCGCCGAGCGCCGCCGGGGCAGCGCCGCCCTCGCCGCCCGCCGTCCGGGCATCGCCTACGACGACCTGCCGCCGAGCCTCGCCGAACGGGCCGTCGAGCCGGGCGACCGCGGCTACGACACGGTCCGCTCCACCTACGTCCACCCGGGACGGCCCGGCCTGGTCCTGCGCCCCCGCAGCGCCGAGGAGGTCGCCGAGGCGATCACATTCGCGCGCGGGCAGGACGTCCCGATGGCGATCAGGTCCGGCGGCCACGGCTTCAGCGGACGCTCCACCAATGACGGCGGCATCGTCGTCGATCTCGGCGCGCTCAACTCCATCGAGGTCCTCGACGAGTCCTCCCGGCTGGTACGGCTCGGCGCGGGAGCCCGCTGGGGCCAGGTCGCCGAGGCGCTCAACCCGTACAAGTGGGCGATCAGCTCCGGCGACTACGGCGGCGTGGGCGTCGGCGGCCTCGCCACCGCGGGCGGCATCGGCTTCCTCAACCGCCTGCACGGGCTCACCCTCGACCACGTACGCGCCGCCGAGGTCGTGCTCGCCGACGGCCGCGTCGTCCGCGCCGACGCGGAGAACCACCCCGACCTGTTCTGGGCCGTACGCGGCGCCGGGGCCAACATGGGCGCGGTCACCTCACTGGAGCTCCAGGCCACCGAGCTCGGTGACTCCGGCAACGTCGTCTACTCGATCCTCGTGCTGGACGCGAGCGACCCGGCCGGGCTGCTGGAGAAGTGGGGGCAGGTGGTCGAGACCTCGCCGCGCGAGCTGACCAGCTTCCTCATCCTCGCCGCGACCGGCCGCGCCGCGCCGTCCACGATCGCGCAACTGATGACCGTGTACGGCAGCGACGACACCGACGCCGCAGTGAAGGCGCTGCAACGGCTGGCCGACATCGCCCCGGTCCTCGACCACCAGGCGGTGCTCACGCCGTACTCGGGGATCATCGGCCCGGCGGAGCCGCACTTCACCTCCTCCGGCCACTCGCCGATCAGCCGCTCGTCCCTCTTCGAGCACCTCACCCCGGAGGTCTCCCGCGGCGTCGCCAAACTGGTCACCGACCGCATCTCGTACTTCACCCAGATCAGGGCCGTCGGCGGCGCCGTCAACGACGTGGATCCCGCCGCGACCGCCTACGCTCACCGCCACCAGAACTTCTCCGTCGTGGCCCTCAGCGGCGCGCTCGGCCGCGACCGGCTCGACCAGCCCTGGGACGCCTGGCTCCAGCCCCACGCCGACGGCCTCTACCTCAGCTTCGAGACCGACCCGCGCCCCGAACGCCTCGCCGACGCCTTCCCCGAGCCGACCCTGACGCGACTCCGCGAGATCAAGCGCGTGTACGACCCCGACCAGGTCTTCAACACCAACTTCCCCATTCCGCCGGCCGACGCGTGAGCCCGGCCCGGCCGTCGCGGCACCCGCCGCAAGCGTCCGGCGGGCTGGGCCGGAGTTGTCGACGCCGCCCGCCGTGCACGGGCGGCGACCGCCAAGCGGGCCACCCGGGTCGTGCAGGGCGCACGAGGCCCGGTGGAGGTGCCGGTGGAGCCCCAGCGGGTGGCGGCGCTGGTCGGGTCGAACGACATCGACATGATGGCGCTCGGCATCACGTCCGGGTACGCGGGCACGTTCGCCAAGGGCCGGACCGAACTCCCGGCACGATGACCTGGTATGGGCAGGACCGCCACGCCGCGTCAGGCGGCTCACCACCGGTCGGCCCACCGTCCGGGAGCCGCCGTCGGGCAGGTGGCCACGCCGATTGTGTCCGACCGGGCCGGCCTGCGCCAGGCAGCATGCCGCCTACATCGCACCACCGCGCCGTCCGGCCCCCGCCGCCGACGCGGCCCGCGCCCGGCTGCGGCGCGCGGCCGCGGGTGCGCGGCGGGCCTCGCGCCGCCGATGAGCCGACTGTGCGTCATGCACAGCCGATGGCGGCTGATTGGGCAGGTCGCATCGTGACGGGGAGTGACGTCCGTTCCTAGTCTCGGCGGTAGCTCCTGTGCCTGGCCGACCAGGCATTGCCCCCCTTGGAGGCAGTCATGGCTTCTTCCCTCGGAACCGACGACTACGCCATAGCCCGCGTCCCCGCCCCCGCCCGCTACTCCTGGTTCTCCGTGGCCGTCC
This sequence comes from Thermopolyspora sp. NPDC052614, assembly GCF_040678635.1. Classification (NCBI taxonomy): domain Bacteria; kingdom Bacillati; phylum Actinomycetota; class Actinomycetes; order Streptosporangiales; family Streptosporangiaceae; genus Thermopolyspora; species Thermopolyspora sp. NPDC052614. The sequence goes on along the minus strand of NZ_JBFATZ010000008.1, from coordinate 200,833 downwards.
AGCGGTTCGGCCAGATCTCCGCGCTCAGCCAGTTCCTGCTCGGCGCGACCCTCGGCTTCGGCATGACCTTCTGGAACGCCTTCTGGGCGATCACTCTCGGCGCGGTCATCCTGGAACTGGTCGCGATCGCGCTGGGGATCATCGGCATGCGCGAGGGTTTGTCCACCTCCACGCTGGCCCGCTGGTGCGGGTTCGGCCAGGCCGGTTCGGCGGTGATCGGGCTGGCGATCGGGATCAGCCTGATCGGCTGGTTCGGCATCCAGTCGGCGGTGTCCGCCGAAGGGTTGCACCAGCTCATGCCGGCGCTGCCGGCGTGGCTGTGGGCGCTGCTGTTCGGACTCGCCGTGACCGCGATCGTGGTCAAGGGCTTCCACTCGATGGCGTGGACCGCGTACCTGACCGTTCCGGCGTTCGTGGTGCTGGTGGCGTGGTCGGTCGGGACGGAGCTGTCCCGGCACTCGCTGGGCGAACTCGCGTCCGCCGCGCCGGCCGGGCCGTCGCTGACGCTGCTGCAGGGTACGACGCTGGTGGCGGGCGGCTTCATCGTCGGCGCGGTGATCACGCCGGACATGACGCGGTTCAACCGCTCGGTCGGCGACGTGGTGAAGCAGACGGTGCTCGGCATTACGCTCGGCGAGTACGTGATCGGCCTGGTCGGCGTGCTGCTCGCGCACGCGATCCGGTCCGACGACATCATCCTCATCGTCACCTCGACCGTCGGCTGGGTCGGCGTGCTCGTCATCATCGTCGGCACCCTGAAGATCAACGACTGGAACCTGTACTCCTCCGGCCTCGGCCTGGTGAACTTCATCGGCACCGTCTTCGGCCGCCACGTCAACCGGGCCATGGTCACCCTGCTCATCGGCGTCGTCGGCAGCGTGCTCGCCGCGGCGGGCATCCTCAGCCGGTTCACCGACTTCCTCACCCTGCTCGGCGTCACCTTCCCGCCGATCGCCGGAATCATGATCGCCGAATACTTCGTGGTGCGGACGTGGCGGCGCGAGCTCGACGACAGCCGGGCCGGCGGGGGCATGCCCGCGCAGGCGCCGCGCTGGGTGCCGGCCACGCTGGTGATCTGGCTTGCCGCGAGCCTGGTCGGGCATTTCGTCACCTGGGGGCTGCCCAGCATCAACTCGCTGGTCGTCGGTTTCGTCCTGTACGCCGTGGCGGGCAGGCTCGGCCTCATCCGCGGGTACGGTGCCGCTCCCACCGAGACCGCCGAGACCGCCTCCGCGCCCAGCTCCAGCGCCTGACCCCGTTAACCCGAAGGACCTGATTCATGCGGATCGGAATCGACGTCGGCGGCACGAACACCGACGCCGTGCTCATGGACGGCACCACCGTCCTGGCCGCGGTGAAGACCGCGACCACCCGCGACGTGACCAGCGGCATCACCACCGCCCTCGCCGAGCTGAAACGCCGGCGCGCCTTCGACCCGGTCGCGGTGAACGCCGTCATGATCGGCACGACGCACTTCATCAACGCCCTGGTCGAGGCCGACCGGCTCGCCCCGACGGCCGCCGTCCGCCTCGGCCTGCCGTCCACCGCGTCGCTGCCGCCGATGGTCGACTGGCCGCAGCGGCTCGTGGACGCCATCGCGGGCCGGGCGTACCTGTGCCACGGCGGCCACGAGTTCGACGGCCGGCACATCTCCGAGCTGCGCGAGGACGAGATCGACCGGGTCGCCGAGGACCTGGACCGGCACAGCATCCGCAGCGTCGCGATCTCCAGCGTGTTCTCGCCGGTGAACGCCGAGTTCGAGCAGCGCGCGGCCGAGATCCTCACCGCGCGGCTGCCCGGCCTCGCGGTGTCGCTGTCGGCCGAGGTCGGCCGCATGGGACTGCTGGAGCGGGAGAACGCCACGATCATCAACGCGTCGCTGCGCGAGCTCGCCGGGAGCATCGTGGACGGCCTGGCCGGGGCGCTGGCGGGGGCGGGCATCCGCGCGCCCCTCTACCTGAGCCAGAACGACGGCACGCTGATGGACGTCGACTTCGCCCGCCGCTACCCGGTGGCGACGTTCGCCTCCGGGCCGACGAACTCGATGCGCGGCGCGGCGTTCCTGTCCGGCGTGGACACCTGCGCGGTCGTGGACGTGGGCGGCACCACCAGCGACATCGGGGTGCTGCAGAACGGCTTCCCCCGGGAGGCCACCACCGAGGTGAGCGTCGCGGGGATTCGCACCAATTTTCGCATGCCGGACGTGCTCAGCCTCGGCATCGGCGGCGGCAGCCGGGTCCGCGACGACGGCGGCACGGTGACGGTCGGGCCCGACTCGGTGGGGTACCGCCTCGCCGAGGAGGCGCTGGTCTTCGGCGGCTCCACGATCACCGCCACCGACGTGGCCGTGGCCGCCGGGCGTGCCCGCATCGGCGACCCCGGCCTGGTGCGGCAGGTGGACGGGAAGTTCGCCGAGGCGGCGCTGCGCCGCATCGCGGCCGACATCGCCGACGCCATCGAGCGCATGCGCACCTCGCCCGACCCGCTGCCGGTGGTCGCGGTCGGCGGCGGCTCGATCCTGCTGCCGGACGAGTTCGGCGACGCCGGCCCGGTGCACCGGCCCGAGCACTTCGCCGTCGCCAACGCGATCGGGGCGGCGATCGCGCAGATCGGGGGCGAGGTGGACCGCATCTTTCCGGTCGAGCCGGGGCGGCGCCGCGCCGTGCTCGACGACGCCAAGCAGGAGGCGGTGGACAAGGCGATCGCCTCGGGGGCCAAGCCGGGCACCGTACAGGTGGTGGAGGTCGACGAGGTGCCGCTCGCGTACCTGCCGGGGAACGCCACCCGGATCCGGGTCAAGGCGGTCGGTGATCTGCAGGTGGAGGCCGGTCGTGGCTGAGCGTCTCATCACCGAGGCGGACCTGGACGACCTCGCCGTGGGGGCCGCCATCCTCGGCACCGGCGGGGGCGGGGACCCGCACATCGGGCGGCTGCTCGCCCACTCGGCCGTGCGTACGGGCGGGCCGGCGCGGCTGGTGCCGCTGGAGGAGGTGCCCGACGACGCCGTCACCGTCATGGTGGCGATGATGGGCGCGCCGACCGTGATGCTGGAGAAGGTGCCGTCGGCCGAGCAGGTGGCCACCGCCGTGCGCGCGCTCGCGCGGTACCTGGGCAGGAAGCCGACGCATCTGGTGTGCGCGGAGGCCGGGGGCGTCAACGCGCTCGTGCCCGTGGTCGCCGCCGCCCGGCTCGGGCTGCCGATGATCGACGCGGACGCGATGGGGCGGGCCTTCCCCGAGCTGCAGATGGTCATTCCCACCCTGTACGGCCTGACCGCCACGCCGATGTCGATCGCCGATGAGAAGGGCAACCAGGGCATCTTCGACACCGTGGACAACCATTGGGCGGAACGCCTCGCCCGCTCGGCCACCATCGACATGGGCTGCTCCGCCATGATCAGCCTGTTCGCGATGGACGGGCCGAAGGCGCGCGAGGCGCTCGTGCCCGGCACCCTGTCCCTGTGCGCCGAGCTCGGGCGCCTGGTGCGGGAGGCTCGCGCCGCTCACCGGGATCCGGTGGCCACCGTCGTCGGGCGGCTGGGCGGGGTGGAGCTGTTCGCGGGCAAGGTCGTCGATGTGGCCCGCCGTACCGAGGGGGGCTTCGCCCGGGGTGAGGCCGCCATCGCCGGCGTCGGCGGCCATGCCGGGGAGGACTTCCTGCTGCGGTTCCAGAACGAGCACTTGGTCGCCGTCCGCGAGGGCGTCGTCGTCGCCTCCGTCCCCGACCTGATCTGCGTCCTCGACGCCGAGACCGGCACCGCCGTCACCACCGAGACCCTCCGGTACGGCCAGCGCGTCCGCGTCATCGCCGCGCCCTGCGACCCCCGCTGGCACAGCCCGGAGGGCGTGAAGCTCGTCGGCCCCCGCTACTTCGGCTACGACCACGACCCGGTGCGCGTCCCCGCCGGTGCGCACCGCCGGACTCCCGACTCCGGCCGTGCCGCGGCGGAGGCCCGGCCATGAGGCGCACACTATGAGCCGTACGCTGAATCGCGACGACCTGGCCGACCTCGCGCGCGGGGCCGCGCTGCTCGGCACCGGAGGCGGCGGCGATCCGCACATCGGCCGCCTCCTCGTCGACCAGGCCCTCCGCGAGAGTTCCGGCACGATCACCGTGCTCGACCCGGCCGAACTCGGCGACGACGCGCTGATCATTCCGACCGCGCAGATGGGCGCGCCCACCGTCATGGTGGAGAAGATCCCGCGCGGCGACGAGGCCGTGGCCGCGCTGCGCGCCCTCGAACGCCATCTGGGACGGCGCGCGTACGCCACCATGCCGATCGAATGCGGCGGAATCAACTCGATGATGCCGCTGCTCGTCGCCGCCCGCACCGGGCTGCCGGTGGTGGACGCCGACGGCATGGGCCGCGCCTTTCCCGAACTGCAGATGGAGACGTTCTCGGTGTACGGCGTGCCCGGCTCGCCCCTCGCCATCGGCGGCGAGAACGGCGAGACCGTCATCATCGACACCGGCGACGACAACCGGCGGATGGAGTGGCTGGCCAGGGGCGTCACCATCCGCATGGGCGGCGTGGCGCACATCGCCGAGTATTCGATGACCGGGGCCGACGTGAAACGCACCGCCGTACCCAACACGCTCACGCTCGGCCTGCGCATCGGGCGGACGCTGCGCACGGCGCGGGAGGAGCACCGAGATCCGCTCGCGGCGCTCGCCGCCACCATGGCGGACACCCTGTACGACAAGGTCCGGGTGCTGTTCCGGGGCAAGGTCGTGGACGTCGAACGCCGCACCGAGGCGGGCTTCGCACGCGGGCACGCCACGCTCGTCGCCTTCGAGGGCGCGGGCAAGCTGGAGATCACCTTCCAGAACGAGCACCTGGTGGCGCGCGTGGACGGCGAGGTCCGCTGCGTCGTCCCCGACCTGATCTGCGTCCTCGACGCCGACACCGCCGAGCCGATCACCACCGAGGGGCTGCGCTACGGCCAGCGGGCCGTCGTCATCGGCATCAGCACGCCCGCCCTGATGCGCACCCCCGAGGCGCTGGCGGTGTTCGGGCCGCGCGCCTTCGGGCTCGACGTGGACTTCCGGCCGGTCGAGGACCTGGTGCCCGGCTGAGGCCGAGCGCCGGGCGCGTACACCAGGGCGAGGGCCGTCAACGGCGGCCTGCCGTCCCGATCGGGCCGGTTTCGACCGATCGGATGGCTCGTGCCAGTCTGGGCGGGTGGCGATTCAGCTCGGTCCGGCCGAGGTCGACGACCTGGCCCGGGGCACGGCGCTGCTCGGCTCCGGCGGCGGCGGGCAGACCGACCTGGCCGCCCGCGTGCTGCGCCGCAGCCTCGCCGGAGGACGGATCCCGCTGCTGGAGATCGGCGACGTCGGCGAGGGCGGCCACGTGGTGCCGGTGGGGCTCGTCGGCGCGGTGTCGGTGTTCACCGAGCGGCTGCCCTCGGGCGGGGAGTGGACGCCGGTGATGGCCGCGATCCTCGAACGCACCCGCGTCGCCCCCGTCGGAGTGATCGCCATCGAGGTCGGCGGGGTCAACGGCATCGTCGTCTTCGTCGCCGCGGCCGAACTCGGCCTCCCGGTGATCGACGCCGACCTGCAGGGCCGGGCGCTGCCCCGCCTGGACCAGATGTCGGTGGCCGCGCTCGGCGAACCGGTCACCCCGCTCGCCATCGGCGACGCCGGCGGGCGCATCCTCATCCTGGACGGCATGCCGTCCTCGGCGGGGGAGCGGATCATCCGGTCGGCGCTCAGCGAGTTCGGCGGGTGGGCCGCCTTCGCGATGCGCCCGCTGCCGGTGGCCGATCTGCACCGGCTCACCATTCCCGGCTCGCTCGGCCGCGCCCTGCGGCTCGGCGCCCGCCACGCCGCCTGGACCCGCGACGCCGACCCGCACGCGATGGCCGCCGCCCTCGGCGCCCGCGTGCTCGTCGCGGGGCGGGTCCTGGATGTCGTACGGCATCGCGCCACGGCCGGGTTCGGGCGCGGGTCGGTGATCATCCGGGCCCATGAGGGAGGCACGCTGCTGCGGCTGGAGATGGAGAACGAATACCTGCTCGCCCTCGTGGACGGCCGGCCGATCGCCTCCACGCCCGACATCCTGTGCGTCGTCGATCGCGCCACCGGCGTTCCCGTCGCCTGCGACGCCGTACGCGGGGGGCTCGACGTCGTCGCGCTGCACCTGCCCGGCCCGCCGTTCTGGTGGCGCTCCGCGGCCATGCACGCGGTCGCGCCACGCGCGTTCGGGCTCGACATCGACCCGATCCCGCTGGACGACGGCCCGCGACCACACCGGCCCGCCGGCGCCGCGGACGCCGACCGGCGCGCGGCGGGGCACGGGGATCGGAGGGCCGATGCGCGGTGAGGACGGGTTCACCCTGCGTGAACTGCTGGGATATCCGCCGCTCGCCGCCGCCGTGAGCATGACCGGCGAGGAGGACCTCGACCGGCGCGTCACCGGCGTCACGCTGATCGACCCGGCCGGTACGCGACCCGTCCGGGCGGGGGAGATCGCGTTGTGCGCGGCCGTACCGGAGGGATATCTGAGCAACTGGCGGCTCGACGCCACGATCCGGCGGCTGTGCGACCAGGAGGCGGCGGCGCTCGCGGTGCCGCTGCCGGGGCCGGAGGAGGAGCCCCTGCTCGACGGCAGCCGCCGCCTCGCCCGGCACCTGGGGCTGCCGGTGCTCGGCATCGGCACGGACCCGCTGCGGTGGGCGGGGGAGGCCACGATGTTCCTGCACGCGCCCGCCGTGCACGCGGCCGAGCTGCTGCGCCGGGCGCACCGGGCGCTCACCGGCGCGCCGCTCAGCCCGCAGGAGGTGGCCCGGACGCTGGGGAGGATCCTCGACCGGCCGGTGGCGGTCCTCGGGCCCGACGGGACGCCGATCACGCAGTCGCCCGGCCCGCCGCCCGGGTTCGACGCGTACGCGGCCGTGGCGCAGACGATCGTCGCGGACGGCGAGACCACGGTGGCGGTGCCGGTCCCCGCCACCACGGGCGGGGCCGTCGACCTGTGGCTCGCCGCCGCGCTCGGGCGGGCGCCGGAGCCGTGGGCGCGGGCCGCCGCCGACGTGCTGCGGGCCGGGACGCTCGCCGTCCAGCGGTGGCAGGCGACCCGGCGGGTCGTGCTCGAACGCGACGCCCGGCTGCGCGCCAGCCTCTTCGGCGACCTGCTGGAGGGACGGCTCGGCCGCGGTCAGGGCACGCGGCGGGACGCATCAGAGATCGGCTGGCGGCTCGACGGCTGGCATGTCGCCTTCCACATCGCCGCCCTCGGCCAGGTCGATCTGCTGCGGCACACCGACGCGGTCGCCGCGGCGCTCGCCGCCGAGAACGTCGAGGCCACCCTCGTGGAACGCGGCGACGGCTGGTCCGGCTGGGCGACCGGCCGCGCCGAGCCGGACCAGGACGCCGGGCGCGACCTGCTCGCCGCCCTGCGCAAGGTCCGCCGCCGCCTGGCGGGCCGCTTCGACTGCGCGATCGGCGTCGGCCGCGCCCACCCCGACGCCTCCGGCCTCACCCGCAGCCTCGCCGAGGCGTGGGATGCCTCCCGCCTCGCCAGGGGCCGCCCGCAGACCGGCCGCCTGGTGCACATCGACCGCCTCGGCCTCGCCCAGTTGCTGACCGCCTGGGCGAGCAGCGAGACGTTCGCCCCGGCCGCGACCCGCCTGCTCGAACCCCTGGAGTCGCAGACCGGCGACCTGCTCGCCACCCTCGCCGCCTACCTGGACTCCGGCGGGTCGGCCGCCGACACCGCCGCCGTCCTCGGCGTACACCGCAACACGGTCGCCGCCCGGCTGCACCGCATCGAGGAACTGCTCGCCGTCGATCTGGCCAACCCCGACGACCGCCTCGCCCTGCACCTGGCCTGCCGCGTCGCCGTCGATCGCCATACGGTCACCTGAGCGGCCCTGCGTCCCGGATTGGCAGCCGCTGCGACACGCCCGTCGGGTTCGCGGCGAGAGCCGAAAGGGAAACGGGCCCCATAATTAGGGGGATGCGAAGATTGGTCCCGGCGTTGGTTCGCCGGCCGGTGCATAAACCGCCCGTAACGACGCGGTCGGCGCAACCGGAAACGGGGGATATCGGTCGGTGGAGAGCTCGCTCCGGCCGTGGCCCTGGCGTCCCCGCCGGTGACGGGCCAGGTGTTTCCTCCGCCCCGCGAGGGCCGGGCCGTCCGACGCTGATCGTCCCAGGGCCCGATGCCGTACGGCGGGGCATGGCCCTAGTCTCTCCCTGAGCACACCTCTGATAGCGATCTAAATTCCAAGGAGCCTCCCCGATGTCGCTGCCGCAATCCCAGGACTACCTGTTCACCTCGGAGTCGGTCACCGAGGGACATCCGGACAAGATCGCCGACGCGGTGTCCGACGCGGTGCTGGACGCCGCGCTCGCCAACGACCCGATGTCCCGGGTGGCGTGCGAGACGCTGATCACGACCGGCATGGTGGTGGTGGCCGGTGAGATCACCACGCCGGTGCACCTCGACTACTCACAGATCGTGCGCGACACGGTGAACCGCATCGGCTACGACAACGGCGCGTACGGCTTCGACGGCAACCACTGCGCGGTGCTGGTCGCCCTCGACAAGCAGTCGCCGGACATCGCGCAGGGCGTGGACCAGGCGCACGAGCACCGCGGCAAGCTGTCGGAGGACGAGCTCGACAAGGCCGGGGCGGGCGACCAGGGCATGATGTTCGGGTACGCCACCGACGAGACGCCCGAGCTGATGCCGATGCCGATCGCGCTGGCGCACCGGCTGTCGCGGCGGCTCGCCGAGGTACGCAAGGACGGCACGCTGCCGTACCTGCGTCCGGACGGCAAGACCCAGGTGACGATCCGGTACGTGGACAACACGCCGGTGGCCGTGGAGCGCGTGCTGATCTCCACGCAGCACGCCGAGGAGGCGACGAACGAGCAGATCCGCGAGGACCTGTGGCAGCACGTGGTCACCGCGTCCCTGCCGTCCGGCTTCTACGACCCCGAGGCGCTGCACGCGGACCTGCTGGTCAACCCGACCGGGCGGTTCGTGATCGGCGGCCCGGTGGGCGACGCCGGCCTCACCGGCCGCAAGATCATCGTGGACACGTACGGCGGGTACGCCCGGCACGGCGGCGGCGCGTTCTCCGGCAAGGACCCGTCCAAGGTGGACCGCTCGGCCGCGTACGCGGTGCGGCACGTGGCCAAGAACGTGGTGGCCGCCGGGCTCGCCAAGCGGTGCGAGGTGCAGGTCGCGTACGCGATCGGGGTGGCCCGCCCGGTCTCCCTGCTGATCGACACGTTCGGCACCGAGCGGGTGAGCCTCAAGCTCATCGAGAAGCTGGTCAACGAGCACTTCGACCTGCGTCCGGCGGCGTTTCGCCAGCGGCTCGACCTGCACCGGCCGATCTACTCGCCGACCTCCGCCTACGGCCACTTCGGGCGTACCGACGTGGACCTGCCCTGGGAGCGGACCGACCTCGCCGACACCCTGCGCGAGGCGGCCGGCCTGTCCGCGGACGCCGCCCCCGCCACGGCCTGACGCGACCTTCCCGCGTTACGCCTGAGACTGCCAGAACAAAAGGGTCAAAATGGACTGAAATAGGACAGGGGCACAATTGACCTCGTGCCCCTGTCGGGCCGCCGATCCGAGGGTAGGAACCGGGTTCTCTGGCCGTACAGGATTCCGGCCGTGATCGTCCTCCACCCGTGAGACCACGATCCGCCGCACCGGAGGCCTGGAAAGGAGCCCCGATGAACCGGATCGGCGGCAGCACCCTTCCCGACACCTGGACCCGCCCCCGCGTCACCGGCGACCTGCCCGGGCCGCGCTCCGCCGAGCTGCTGGCCCGGCAGGACGAACGCGAATCGAACGCCCGCACCTACCCACGCCGTCTCCCCGTCGCCATCGCCGAGGGACGCGGCAGCTTCGTCCGCGACCTCGACGGCAACACCTTCATCGACTTCCTCACCGGCGCCGGAGTCCTGTCCCTCGGACACAACCACCCCGAACTCGTCCGCGCCGCCACCCGGCAACTCGGCCGCCTCGCCCACGGCCTCGACCTCCCCACCCCCGCCAAGGACGCCTTCACCCACGCCCAGCTCGCCATGCTCCCCGCGGACCTGCGCGACCACATGCGCGTCCACTTCTGCGGCCCCGCGGGCGGCGACGCGGTAGACGCCGCCGTCAAACTGTGCAAGACCGCCACCGGCCGCCGGGACGTCATCGCCTTCGGCGGCGGCTACCACGGCAGCGGCCACCTCGCCATGTCGCTCAGCGGCCTCGTCGCGCAGAAACAACCGATCGCCGACCGCGTCCCCGGCGTCCACTTCTTCCCCTACTCCTACTGCGCACGCTGCCCCCTCGGCCTCGACCCCGGCCGCTGCGCCGTCAACTGCGTCACCCTGCTGGAGGAGACGCTGCGCGACACGCACGGCGGCATCCCCCTTCCCGCCGCCGTCATCATGGAGCTCGTCCAGGGCGAAGGCGGCGTGATCCCCGCCCGCCCCGAGTTCGTGCGGCGGGTACGCGACCTCACCGCCGCGCTCGACATCCCCCTCATCGTCGACGAGGTGCAGACCGGCTGCGGGCGCACCGGCACCTGGCTCGCGTTCGAGCGGTACGGCATCCGCCCCGACGTGATCGTCATGTCCAAGGCCCTCAGCGGCCTCGGGCTCCCCGTCGCGATCATCTTGTACGACCGGCGGCTCGACGTGTGGGCACCCGGCGCGCACATCGGCACCTTCCGCGGCAACCAGACCGCCTTCGCCGCCGGAGCCGAGGCCGTCCGCATCGTCCGGCGCGACGGCGTACTCGGTAACGTCGCCGAGCGCGGCGAGCAGATCGCCGGCCGCCTGTCCGAACTGGCGGCGAACCCGTGGGTACGCGACGTGCGCGGCCTCGGGCTGATGTGGGGCGTCGAGCTGGCCGACCCGCAGGACGGTCACCCGGCGGGCGGTCTCGCCCGGCGCGTGCAGGCGGGCGCGCTGCGCCGGGGGCTGATCACCGAGGTCGGCGGGCGCGGCGACTGCGTGATACGGCTGCTGCCCGCGCTGAACGTGACGCCCGAGGTCGTCGACATGGCCTGCGACATCCTCCTCGACGCGATCGACGCTGCCTAGCGCCGTGACCGGGCGTTGCCCTGCCGGCCGGGGAGTCCGTGCAGCTCAGGAATCGCTGCTGGAGGGGGGTGGTGCCGGGTGTTCCTGGATCGTCTGAGTGTGTGGGAGGGGCTTGGGTGATGTTCGGGAGGGTTTTGTGAGCTCTGGTGGGTGGGGCGGGGATGGCCGGGGGAGTTGGTGCGGTTCGGGGATCGGCGCTGGAGGGGGTTGGTGCCGGGTGTTCCTTCCTGGATTGTCCGAGTGTGTGGGAGGGGCTTGGGTGACGTTCGGGAGGGTTTTGTGAGCCCTGGTGAGCGGGGCGGGGATGGCCGGGGAAGTCCGTGCGGCCCGGGATCGCACGGCTGGAGGTGGTCAGTGCGGGTGCTTCTCGATCGTCCAAGGCAGTGGAGGGGGCATGAGCGACGTTCAAGAGTTCCGTGAGCGCGGTCGGCGGTGGACGTCGGCGGACGGGGTGAGCGTGCGGGGAGCCCAAGGCGGCGGCCATGCCGTTCGGTGGCGGCGTGGCGAGCGGTTCCACCATCTGTTCGAGGGCCGGTGCGATCGGCTGTGCCGTACCGGGCGAGGCGGGCGGCTCGCGGTGGACGCAGGGGACGACAGGCTCACCTACGGGGAGCTGGATGTCCGGGCCAACCGGCTCGCTCGGTATCTGGCCCGGTGCGGGACCCGGGCGGGGGACCGCGTCGCGCTGCTGTTCGACCACCCCTTGTCCGGATATATCGGCATGCTCGCCGTACTGAAGCTCAACGCCGCCTACGTACCCCTCGACGTCGCCTTCCCCGCCGACCGCATCGCCTACATCGCCCGGGACGCGGGCGTACGCGTCATCCTCACCCAGGCCCACCTGCGCGACCTCGCCGAGATATGCGGCGACGGCGTCACGTGCGTGGCCGTGGACGAGGCGGCGGACCGCGTCGCGGCCGAGGACGACCGGCGGCTCACCGACGCGGAGACCGGCGGCCCCGCCGACGACATCTGCTACATCATCTACACCTCCGGATCGACCGGCCGCCCCAAGGGCGTGGCGATCCCGCACGCCGCCGTCTGCAACTTCGTCCGCGTCGCCGCCGAAATGTACGGCCTGCGCCCGGACGACCGCGTCTACCAGGGCATGACCATCGCGTTCGACTTCTCCGTCGAGGAGATCTGGGTGCCGCTGCTCACCGGCGCCACCCTCGTCCCCAAACCCGCGGGCACGACCCTGCTCGGCGACGAACTCCACGCCTTCCTGACCGCGAACCGCGTCACCGCGCTGTGCTGCGTGCCCACGCTGCTCGCGACCCTCGACGCCGACCTCCCCGGCCTCCGCTTCCTGCTGGTCTCCGGCGAGCCCTGCCCCGCCGACCTGGCCGCCCGCTGGCACCGCCCCGGCCGCCGATTCCTCAACGTGTACGGCCCGACCGAGGCGACCGTCACCGCCACCTGGTCCGTCCTCGACCCCGCCCGGCCCGTGACCCTCGGCGTGCCGCTGCCGACGTACACCGTCGTCGTCCTCGACCCCGCCGAGAATAGGGCGCTCCCGCCCGGCGAACTCGGCGAGATCGGCATCGCGGGCATCGGGCTCGCCCGCGGCTACGTCAACCGCGACGACCTCACCCGCCGGGCGTTCATCCCCGACTTCCTCGGCATCCCCGGCAACCCGTCCGGCCGCATCTACCGGACCGGCGACCTGGGACGCGTCAATGACGACGGCGAGATCGAATACCACGGCCGCATCGACGCACAGGTCAAGATCAAGGGGTACCGCGTCGAACTCGACGAGATCGAGTCGGTCCTGCTGCAGGTCCCCGGCATCGCCCAGGCGGTGGTGGGCACCCACGAGCCGGAACCCGGCGTGACCGAACTGGTGGGGTACTACACCTGCGCCGACGGCGACGTGGACCACGCGACCGTCTACCGGCGGCTCCGCGACCGCCTGCCCGCCTACATGGTCCCGGCGTACCTGGAACGGCTCGCCGCCATCCCGACGTTGCCGAGCGACAAGGCCGACCGCACAAGCCTCCCCCCGCCGAAAGGCCCCCGCGGACTCTCCGCCGACGCCGAACCCGGCCGCACACCGCCGTCCGGCCCGGCCGAACGCCTCCTCGCCGACGCGCTCGCCCACGTCCTCCGCCTCGAACAGGTCGGCGTCGACAGCCACTTCTTCACCGACCTGGGCGCCAACTCCCTGCTGATGGCCCGCTTCTGCGCACAGGTCAGGAAACACGCGGGCGCGTCCGCAGTGTCGATGAATGTGTCCATGAAAGACGTCTACCTCCACCCGACGATCAGAGACCTCGCCGCAGCATGCGCAGACGGCCTCGGCAGCGCCCCCGAACACGCCGACCCAGGCCGGAGCCGCGCCGCACCCGTGAGCACGCCCCGCCACCTCCTGTGCGGGACCATTCAGCTTCTGCTGTTCCTCGGCTACCTCTACCTGGCCGCACTCGCCGGCACCCGCTGCTACGAGTGGATCGCCGACGCCTCCGGACCCGCCGAGGTGTACCTGCGCTCCCTGACCGCCGGGGGCGCGATCTTCATCGGCATGTGCGCGATCCCCATCCTGGTCAAATGGGTGCTCATCGGCCGCTGGAAACCCGGCGAGATCCGCATCTGGAGCCTGCCGTACATCCGCTTCTGGACCGTCAAAACCCTGATCCGAAGCAACCCCCTGGCCCTGTTCGCCGGGTCACCCCTCTACGTGCTGTATCTGCGCGCACTCGGCGCCAAGATCGGCCCAGGCGTGACGATCCTCTCCAAAACCGTCCCCGTCTGCACCGACCTGCTGACCATCGGCCGCGGCACCATCATCCGCAAGGACACGTACTTCTCCTGCTACCGCCCCCGCACCGGCAGGATCCAAACCGGCCCGGTCACCCTCGGCGACAACGTCTACGTCGGCGAGGCCACCGTCATCGACATCGGCACCCGAATCGGCGACTCCGCCCAACTCGGCCACGCCTCCTGCCTCCAATCAGGCCAAACCATCCCCGAAGCCGCCCGCTGGCACGGCTCCCCGGCCCAGCCCACCACCACCGACTACCGGACGGTCGCCCCCGCCCGCTGCGGCACCCTACGCCGATTCCTCTTCGCCACCACCCAGGCCCTGACCACCCTCACCCTGGCCATCCCCCTCACCATCGGCGGCACCTACCTCCTGGCCACCCAAATCCCCGCCCTCGCCAAGATCGTGAACGGCCACCCGGCCGACCCCACCGCCGCCGCCTTCTACCTCGACGCCCTGACCCTCTCCAGCGCCCTCTTCTTCGGCGCCCTCATCACCGGCCTGCTCTTCATGATCGCCGTCCCGCGCCTGCTCCGCCCCATCCTCAAACCCGGCCGAACCTACCCCCTGTACGGCTTCCACCACTGGGCCCACCGCACAACCGCCGCCCTAACGAACTCGCCCTTCTACATGACCCTCTTCGGCGACAGCTCGTTCGTCGTCCACTACCTGCGCTGCCTCGGCTACGACCTGTCCCACGTCGAACAGACCGGCTCCAACTTCGGCGCCGAACTCAAACACGAGTCCCCGTACCTGTCCCACGTCGGCACCGGCACGATGGTCTCCGACGGCCTGTCCATCATGAACGCCGACTACTCAAGCACGTCCTTCCGCCTGACCCACACCACCATCGGCGCCCGCAGCTTCCTCGGCAACGACATCACCTACCCCGCCCAGAGCAAGGCCGGCGACAACTGCCTCCTAGCCACCAAGACCATGATCCCCATCGACGGCACCCCGCGCCACGACACCGGCCTGCTCGGCTCCCCACCCTTCGAGATCCCGCGCACCGTCACCCGCGACACCGAGATCGCCCACCTCACCACCCCCGACCGCCCCCACCGCCTGACCGCCAAAAACCGCCATAACGCCCAGACCCTCGCCCTCTACCTCTTCGTGGCCTACACCAACACGCTGATCATCACCCTGCTCACCCTCCTCACCGCCTCCCTCTACACCAACCTCGGCCCCCCGGCCATAGCCGCAGGCGTCCTCGCCGCCCTCCTCGCCACCGTGACCTTCCTCCTCCTCACCGAACGCGCCATCGCCGGCTTCCGCCCCCTGCGCCCCCGTACCTGCTCGATCTACGACCCCTACTACTGGTGGCACGAGCGCTACTGGAAAATCAGCTCCCTCACCCCCCTGACCCTCTTCAACGGCACCCCCTTCAAGCCCCTGCTCCTACGCCTGTCAGGCGTCCACATCGGCCGCCGCGTCTTCGACGACGGCTGCGGCATCCCAGAGAAAAGCCTCGTCACCCTGGGAGACGACTGCGCCCTGGCCGAGGGCACCGTCCTCCAGGCCCACTCCCTCGAAGAAGGCGTCTTCAAGTCCGCCCCCATCAAAATCGGCGCCACCTGCACCATCGGCACCAAGTCCTTCGTCCACTACGACGTGACCATGGGCCCCGGCGCCGTACTCGAAGCCAACGCCTTCCTCATGAAGGGCGAAGAGGTCGAGCCCCACACCCAATGGCAAGGCAACCCCGCCAGACACCGACGCTGATCGTCAAGCCTCCTGAGCGACTTTGCTGCTGAGGTACTTTGGTAGCATGGGTTGAGGAGGAGAGTATGACACCACCTCACGCCACTAAACGGCAAGCACCACTGAAGGTCGACCCCGCCACGGACGAATTGATCACTCAGGGTGCTCATTTCCTGGGCATGACAAAGAAGGATCTGGTCGCCACAGCCGTACGCGCCTATCTGGACGATCAGCGCGAACAAATTCGTCGCGGGATGCTGGAGTCGATGAAGATTCTTGATGGTTCGCTGTCCTCCGGGGTGTCGTTGCTCACCGGTTTCTCACCTGAACGCATCGAGGAACTCGGCGGTACAGGCGACTGGGAGGAATGACCCTCTGTGCAGCGTGTCCGCCCGACACTTCGTGTCCTACGTGATGACCTGAGCCTGCCCATCCCGCCCGGTGCCCCTACCAAGGCCCTGAACCTCGTGCGGGGGGCGTACGTTCTTGGGGCATGAGGATACGAACGGCCCTGGTCATGGCGGTGTTGGCGCTGACGGCGGCTTGCGGAGGGGCGGAGTCGGATATGTCGGTCGCCTCTGCTGGGGACGGGCCGGCGAAGCGGGTCGCCTCGTGGGGGGAAGAGGGCGGGTTCGTGCCCCCGACCGTGAATGTGCTGCGGCCGCCGAAGGTGGTGGTGTACGGCGACGGCCTGGTGGTCGTGGATGCGAGCAGGCAACTGAAGCTCACCGATGCCGAGGTGGGGGAGACGGTCGCGGCGTTGGGGAAGAGCCTGAGCGGGCAGCCGCCGACGGCGGAGCCTCGGCCGGGTGCGCCGGCGGTGACGGATGTGCCGACCACGGTGTTCGGGGTGCGGGGGCAGGACGCGAAGGTGCTGGAGGTCCGGGTCCCGGCTCTTGAGCAGGTCGCGGACTTCTATCCACAGCAGCTCTCGGACGCGAAGAATCTGATGAGCGGCCTGGCGGCCCGCGCCGCGAAGGAGGGCACCGATTACGTGGCCACCCGGGTGAGAGTGGTCGCCGAAGGGGCCGCGTCGGCGGAGGGCAAGCCTGCGCCCTGGCCCGCAGGGGTTCCGGAGCCTTCGGGGCAGGTGGACCCGGTGTGGCGGCAGGATCTGCAGGGGGCGGCGGCGACGGCGGTCACCAAGGCGGTTCCCGCCAAGCAGGAGTACGGCCGGTCGCTCTTCACAACCAGTTCGGGGGCGGTTTTCGTGCTCTCCTGGAGGTACTTGCTGCCTGACGAATAGCGGGAGAAGCGCGCGTTCCAGGCCGGCGGTGGTGAACTTCGCCCACCGGCCGGCCCGCGCCCACATTCGCTCACATCGCGCGATGGGCCATGGTTGATGTGGCGCTTCGCCGGTCAGATGACGTCGAAGTCGGCCATCATGCCCATGTCCTCGTGTTCGAGGTTGTGGCAGTGGAGCATGTAGCGGCCCCGGTGGCCTTCGAATCTGACCAGGGCTTCGACGACCTCGTACGGCCGGACGTCCACGGTGTCCTTCCAACCGGCGTCGGAGGGGGCCGGGGGCTTGCCGCTGCGGGAGAGGACCTGGAAGTGGGCCAGGTGGATGTGGACCGGGTGGTGGAAGTCGCTGGCGAAGCGCCAGATTTCGGTGGTGCCGAGGCGGGGGGTGGCCAGTGGGGTGCCGGGGTGGTACGGGCGGCCGTTGATCGCCCACAGGGTGTTGTGGAGGCGGAAATCGAGATGGCGGGTGGTGGTTGCGCGGCTGGGGGGTGGGGTGTCCGGGCGGGAGAGGCGGTGGGGGATTGAGCTGGGGTCGTGGGCGGAACGGGTGATGCGGAATCGCATGACATTTCGGGTTTGGTCGTTGCTCAGGGTGTTGATGAGCGTGACCGTCGAGCCGATCGGGTAGGCGGAGAAGTCGACCACCACGTCGAAGCGTTCGCCGGGGGAGATGGGAAGGGTGGTGTGGCGCAGGGGGGCGGTGAGCAGCCCCTGGTCGCTGCCGATCTGGGTGAAGTCGCCTCCGGGCGACAGGGCGAGCCGGTAGCGGCGGGCGTTGGACGCGTTGAGCAGGCGCAACCGGTGGCGGGTGGCGGTCACCTGCAGTTCCGGCCAAGGGGCGCCGTTGACGAGGATCACGTCGCCCTCCACGCCTTCCATGTAGTCGGCGTCGACGCCGGGCCGTACCAGGAGGGACGGGTCGGTGGACGGGTAGCGGAAGGAGCCGTCCTCCTCGAAGGCCCGGTCGCAGATCATCAGAGGGATGTCCCGGTCGCCCTTCGGGAGGGGGAGGGCGTCGTCCTCGTCGTCGCGGATCAGGGCGAAACCGGCGAGACCGCGCCAGACCTGGGGGCCGGTGAAGTCCATGCGGTGATCGTGGTACCAGAGGGTGGCCGCCCGCTGATCGACGGGGTAGGCGTAGTCTCTCGCGCCGGAGTGCAGGGTCCACTTCGAGAGGTCCAGCGCGGTCCCGTGATGGCCGGGCGGCGGGCGGAAGCCGCGGGTCGCGGCCACCACCAGGTCGGTGGGGTAGCCGTCGGAGCCGGGCGGGGTGACGCCGCCGTGCAGGTGGGTCGAGGTGGGTACGGGCAGTTCGTTGCGGACCCGTACGGTGACGGGGGAGCCGCGGCGCAGGTCGAGGGTGGGGCCGGGGAAGGTGCCGTCGTAGCCCCACACCTCCGTCGTGGTGCCGGGGATGATCTCCTGTGTGGCCGAACGCTGGACCAGTTCGTAGTGGCCGGGCCGTACCGGGGCGGCGGTCCGGGGGATCGGGAGCGGCACGGTGAACGGGGCGGGCAGGGGGAGCCGGCTGGTCAGGACCTGGCCGGCGGCCTCGCCCGTCTGCGCGGCGAGCACCCCGTAACCGGCGGCGGCCAGCGCGGCGCCGCCGGTGACGGCGAGGAAGCGTCGGCGGCGCATCACTCGCCGCCGACCGGCAGTCGCCACGCCCACACGGTCAGCAGGGCGGACAGGCCGAAGATCGTCATGCCAAGCGGCAGGTGGACGGTGAGGACGCGGTCCTCTCCCAGCGAGAACTGGGTCAGCGCCAGCGCCACGAGCAGGAGATTGGCGACGACGGGAGTACGGGGGCCGACGCGGCGGAACCACAGCGGGGCCGCGACCAGGGCCTGCAGCTCCACGAGCGTGATCAGTAATGTGGCGTTGTCGTGGTGCCAGGAGAGCATGTCGACGTCGCCGGTGACGAACAGCCCGGCGAGGGCCGCCTGGGCGAGCACATCGAGCAGGGTCGCGGCGGTGAGGACCCGCAGGGAGAGAACGATCCTGCGGGTCGTGAAGATTGCCGGCGGTGTCGTGGGGAAGAGGCGGGCACCGGCGCGCAGGCGGGAACCGGGGGTTCTGGGGTGGGCCGTGCCCGATTCGCGGGTCATGGGCGTCATCGTGACCGTATACCGGTTCAAAATCGTCGCCTCGACGTGGGCGTTCACGCGTACATCCCCGGATGTACGGCAGCGCCTACGGTCGGCGGCGTACCACTCCGGTAGGAGGCGTCACCTCGTCCGGCAGGTCCTCGCCGTCGCCCTCCGGCCCGCCTACCGTTGACGACGTGGGACAGCGGGCAAGGGACGCGCTGATCGCGGCAGTGGTCATGACGTTGTGCGTCGGGGGCACCTACGGGAACCTCTCCAACTCGGGAATGGTCGAGCGGCCACTCGCCACCGTCGGACTGCTGCTGCTCCTGGTGTCCTCCGCGGTGCTGGCATTCCGGCACGTCACGCCCCTGGCGGTCGGACTGCTCACGGTGGCCTGCTGCGTCGCCTACTACGCGATCGGCTATCCGGGAATCTTCGCCGGCGCGCCGCCACTCGTGGCGATCTTCACGGCCGCGACCCTGGGTCGTCGGCGGCTGTCGGTCACCCTCGCGGTCGCGCTGGCCGTCGGCATAGCCATTCCGGTCGCCTTGGCCGACACCGACCCCAAACCGGGAGGCATCGGTCTGATCAGCGGCTGGCTGGTGGCAACGGTCATCGCCGGAGAGGTGACGCGCAACCGCCGCGCCTACCTCCGAGAGGCCGAGCGCCGGGCCGCCGAGGCCGAGCGCACCCGCGACGAGGCGGCGCTGCGCCGGGCGAGCGAAGAACGGCTGTGGATCGCCCAGGAACTCCACGACACGCTCACCCACGCCATCTCCGTGATCAACGTGCAGGCGGCGGTGGCGACGCATCTGCTGGACCGCAAGCCGGAACAGGCCCGTGAGGCGCTCGCCGCGATCCGGGAGTCGGGGCAGGAGGCGATGCGGGAGCTGCGGGGCACCCTGAAAGTGCTGCGGCAGGCCGACCAGGACGGGATGGCCGCCGGGCTGGACGGGGTGCCGAGGCTGGCGGCGCGGGCGGAGGCGGCGGGCATACCGGTGGAGGTGGTGACGAAGGGCGAGCGGCGGGAACTGTCCCAGCCGGTGGACCGGGCCGCCTACCGCATCGTGCAGGAGGCGCTCACGAACGTTCTGCGGCACGCGGGCGGGGCGTCGGCGACGATCACGATGGAGTACGGTCCTGACACGGTGACGGTACGTGTGGAGGACGATGGGCGAAACGAGCCGGAGGACATCGGGCAGGGAATGGGGTTGATCGGCATGCGGGAACGGGCGGTCGCCGTCGGCGGCTCGCTGACGGCCGGGCCGCGGGCCGGGGGCGGCTTCGCCGTACGGGCCGAACTGCCGCTGGGGAACGCATGATCCGCGTCCTCCTCGCCGACGACCAGCGCCTGATCCGCGCCGGCTTCCGCGCCCTGCTCGACTCCGAGGACGACATCGAGGTGGTCGCCGAGGCCGGCAACGGCGGCGAGGCGATCGAGCTATGCCGAGCGCTGCATCCCGACGTGGCCCTCTTGGACGTACGCATGCCCCTGCTCGACGGCATCCAGGCCACCCGCCGCATCGGAGCCGACCCCGACCTCACCGGCGTCCGCGTGGTGATCCTCACCAACTACGCCCTCGACGAGTACGTGTTCGCCGCCCTGCGCGCCGGCGCCGCCGGATTCCTGGTCAAGGACACCGAGCCGATGGAACTTTTGCGCTCGATCCGCGTGGCCGCCGCCGGCGAGGCGCTGCTCTCCCCACTGGTGACCCGCCGCCTCATAGAGGAATACGTATCCACCCCGCCTCGGCTCGTGGCCGTGAAAGGCATGGAACGCCTGACCACCCGCGAACGCGAGGTGCTGCAACTCGTCGCCACCGGGCTGTCCAACGAGGAGATCGCCGCCCACCTGGTGATCAGCAACGCCACGGTCAAAACGCACGTCAGCCGCGTCATGACCAAGCTCGCCGCCCGGGACCGCGCCCAACTGGTGGTCTTCGCGTATGAATCCGGCCTGGTCGTCCCCGGCGGCCGTTGAACATCCTTACGAGGCGACCGACCTGACCCCTGGCGGGATGGCAACGTCGTGGCGTGGCGAGTGGCGTACGCCGTTCCTCGGTGGCCGTGGCGGTCGTGGGGTGGGTGGGGCATTTCAGAAGGGTGAACGGGAGGTGGTTGGCGGCGTGTAGTTGCACTATTCGAAATTCGGGCTGTTTCTCGGCCTCGGCGTGGCACGCAGACTGGCGGCCGTACGGACCTCCGAGGAGTGAACATGCCCAATTCCGAGCAGCCCGACTATGACGTCATCGTGGTCGGTGCCGGCTTCGCCGGTATCTATGCGGTCCACAAGTTCCGGGACCGGATGGGTTTGCGGGTCCACGCCTATGACGCGGCGGGTGACGTCGGCGGGACGTGGTATTGGAATCGGTACCCCGGTGCGAGGGTCGACATCGAGAGCGTGCACTACTCCTACTCCTTCTCGGATGAGTTGCAGCAGGAGTGGCACTGGAGCGAGCGGTATCCGACTCAGGCCGAGATTCTGCGGTATCTGCAGCACGTCGCGGATCGGTTCGACGTGCGCAAGGACATCAGCTTCAACACGCGGATCGTCTCGGTGACGTGGGATGAGCAGGCGGATCTCTGGCGGGTGGCGACCGACGACGGACGGACCGCGACCGGGCGGTACTTCGTCTCGGGGGCCGGGACGCTCTCCGTGCCCAAGAAGCCGGACTTTCCGGGCATCGAGGCGTTTGCCGGGCGGGCGCTGGTGACCGGCAACTGGACCGAGGACGTCGATCTCGTCGGCGAACGCATCGGTGTCATCGGCACCGGCTCGACCGGGATCCAGGTGATTCAGGACGTCGCCAAGTACGCCGGCGAGCTCACTGTCTTTCAGCGCACGCCCAACTACATCACGCCGGTCGGGAACTATCCGACCGATCCGGCGGAGGAGGCGGCGGAGAAGGCGAGGTACGCCGAGATCCGGGAGGCGGCGCGTAATCACTTCCTCGGCGTCCCCTACACCGAGGTGCGGCCGTCGGCGAAGGCGGCCACTCCCGAGGAGCGGGAGGCGATCTTCAACGATCGCTGGAACCGGGGCGGGCTGCGGTTCTTCATCGACAGCTTCGCCGACCTGCTGGTGGACGCCGAGTCGAACGAGCTGGCCGCCGAGTTCATCCGGAACAAGATCCGGGAGAGGGTCAAGGATCCGGAGAAGGCCGCCAAGCTGACGCCGACGGACCATCCGTACGGCACGAAGCGGCCGCCACTGGAGATCGACTACTACGAGGCGTTCAACCGCGACAACGTGCACCTCGTCGACGTCAAGGAGAACCCGATCGACACCGTCGTCCCGGAGGGCGTCCGGCTGGCCGACGGGACGGTGTACCCGCTTGACGTGCTCATTCTCGCCACCGGCTTCGACGTCCTCACCGGGCCGTTGCTGGCGCTGAACATCACCGGTCGCCGGGGTCTGCGGCTGGCCGACGCCTGGGCGGAGGGGCCCCGGACCTACCTGGGCCTGACCGTGCACGACTTCCCGAACCTGTTCACGGTCACCGGGCCGCAGAGTCCTTCGGTGCTGTACAACGCGGTCCTCGGCATCGAAGATCACATCGACTACATCGGCCGGATGATCGGCTTCATGCGTGAACGCGGCCACACGGTCGTCGAACCGACGGCGCAGGCGCAGCGGCAGTGGGTGATCGAGACCGACGCGATCGGGGCCATGACGCTGGTGCCCGACAGCCCGTCGTCGTACTACATGGGTGCGAACATACCGGGCAAACCTCGCAAGATGCTGCCGTACGCCGGTGGCGCTCCCCGTTACCGAACGATCAGCGACAACATCGGGCGGAACGGCTATCGCGGGTTCCGGTTCGCCGCCACGAGCAGAGACCTGGACGCCGCCGACAGCGCGCCCGCGCTCGATCCGTCGGTGGCATTCCTGGTGGAAACGCTCAAACGGCAGGCGTACGCCGGGTTCCGCGCGGCCGGCGTCGACGGCACCCGAGCGGTGGTGGAGTCCTTCACGGGACTGCAGGCCCCGAAGAAGGAGGTCGCCCGGGTCTCCGACCACTCCTATGGTCCCGATCCCGCGCATCGACTGCGGATCTACCACCCCGAACCGGGCGCGACGGGCCTTCCCGTGGTGGTCTACGTCCACGGCGGCGGCTTCGTCGGCGGCAACCTCGACGTCGTGGACGAGGTGGCCCGCGACCTCGCCGTCCGCACCGGCGCCGTCGTCGTGTCGGTGACCTACCGGCGTGCGCCGGAGCACCGCTTCCCCGCCGCGCACGACGACGTCTACGCGGCGCTGCGCTGGACGGTCGGGAACATCTCCGGGCACGGAGGCGATCCCGCACGCGTCGCGCTGGCGGGGGACTCCGCCGGGGGCAATCTCGCGGCCGGGGCGGCGCTGCGGGCGGTCGAGGACGCCGTGCCGCTGAGCGCGCTGCTGCTGATCTATCCGCTGGTGAACGCCACCATCGCGACGCCGTCACGTGAGCGGTTCGCCACCGGCTACCTGATCGAACTCGACGATCTGGCCTGGTGCGGTGAGCAGTATGTGAGCGGCGCCGACGACCTCGCCGATCCGCGGCTGGCGCTCGACACGGCCGACCTGGCCGGGCTGCCGCCGACGTTCATCATCACCAACGAGCTCGACACCTTGCGGGACGAGGCCGAACTGCTCGGCCGGCTGCTGACCGAGGCCGGCGTGGACGCGACGGTGCGGCGCTTCGACGGGCTCGCGCACGGCATGTTCTGGGCGTCCCTGGCCGTCCCGCGCAGCGCGGAGCAGCGCGCCGCGGCGGCGGAGTTCCTGGTGGCGCGTCTCGCGCCTGCCCGGTCGGCGGCCGCCGGCGTCGTCGCCTGACCCGTCCGACCCGCTTCCACCGGAGGTATGCGCGTGTACTACCCCCTGACCATCCGCGACTTTCTCGACCGGGCCGAGCACGTCTACCCGGACCGCATCGGCATCGTGGACGAGCCCGATCAGCCCGCCTCGCCGCTGCCGGCGCTCACGTTCCGGGAGATCGCCGAGCACGCCCGCGCCCAGGCGGCCTTCCTCGACTCGCTGGATGTGCCGGTCGGCGGCCGGGTCGCCGTCATCTCGCAGAACTCGTCGCGGCTGTTCACGTCGTTCTTCGGCGTGCCCGCGTACGGGCGGATCCTCGTGCCGATCAACTTCCGGCTGGCCCAGCCGGAGATCGAGTACATCGTGCGGCACTGCGGGGCGGACGTCGTCTACGCCGACCCGTCGCTGAAGGACGCGCTCGACGCGCTGGACGTCAAGCACAGGTTCCTGCTGGGCGACGACGATTCGATGTTCCTGCACGGCGTCGAGCCACGGCCCTGGGCGACGCCCGACGAGGCGGCCACCGCCTCGATCAACTACACCTCGGGCACGACGGCCCGGCCCAAGGGCGTGCAACTGACCCATCGGAACCTGTGGCTGAACGCCGTGGTGTTCGGCATGCACACGACCATCGGCGACCGGGACGTGTACCTGCACACGCTGCCGATGTTCCACTGCAACGGCTGGGGCATGCCGTTCGCCCTGACGGGCGTCGGGGCCAAGCACGTCGTGCTGCGGCAGATCGACGGCGCCGAGATTCTGCGTCGCGTCGACGAGCACGGCGTGACCCTCATGTGCGCCGCGCCCGCGGTGCTGAACGCGGTGCTCGACGCGCGTGCGGCCTGGCGGGGCGAGGTTCCGAGGCGTGACCGGGTCCGGGTCGTGTGCGCCGGGGCGCCCCCGCCGACCAGGACCATTCAACGGGTCATCGACGAGCTGGGCTGGGAGTTCATCCAGATCTACGGCCTCACCGAGACGTCGCCGCTGCTCACGATCAACCGTGGCCGGGCCGAGTGGGACGGGCTGGCGTCGATCGAGCGGGCCAAGCGGCTCGCCCGCGCGGGCGTCCCGGCGCTGGGCGTGCGGATCAAGGTCGATGCGAGCGGGGAGCTGCTCGCCGCCACGAACCACAATCTGGACGGCTACTGGAACCAGCCGGAGGAGACCGCGAAGGCGCAGGCCGGCGGCTGGTTCCACACCGGCGACGGGGGAGTCGTCGACGACGAGGGCTACGTCGTCATCAGCGACCGGAAGAAGGACGTCATCATCACCGGCGGCGAGAACGTCAGCTCGATCGAGGTCGAGGACGCGCTGATGTCGCATCCCGCCGTACGGGAGGTCGCCGTCATCGGGATCCCCGACGACAAGTGGGGCGAGCTGGTCACGGCGCTTGTGGTGACCGACGGCTTACCGGTGACGGCGCAGGATCTGATCGCGCACTGCCGTACCCGGCTCGCCGGCTACAAGTGCCCGAAACGGGTCGACTTCGTCGATCACCTCGCGCGGACCGCCACCGGCAAGCTGCAGAAATTCAAGCTACGCGAGCCCTACTGGGCTGGGCGCACCCGTCAGGTCAACTGAGCCGGCCGGAAAGGATCGATAGAGATGACGCAGACCACGAGCTCCACCACCGGATACCGCAGCGCCTCGCCGGAGGTGGGGATCGCCGAGCGGTACACGTCGCCGGAATATCTGGCCTTGGAGTACGAGCGGCTCTGGCCGTACGTCTGGCAGTTCGCCTGCCACGTCGACGAGATCCCGAACGGCGGGGACTATCTCGAATACGAGATCGGCCGCGAGTCGATTCTGATCGTCCGGCTCGCCGACGGCGGGCTCAAGGCGTTCCACAACGCCTGCCGGCACCGGGGGATGCGGCTGAAGACCGGCCGCGGCAACGCGACCGAGCTTCGCTGCCGCTCCCACGCGTGGTGCTGGAACCTCGACGGGTCGCTGAAGGAGGTCATCGACCCGCAGGACTTCGACCCCGCCGCCATCGACCCCGAGCGGATCCGGTTGCCGGAGGTCCGGGTCGACACCTGGTCCGGGCTCGTCTTCGTCAACATGGACGCCGACGCGCCGCCGCTGCACGACTTCCTTGGCGTCGTGCCGGAGAAGGTCGCGCACTTCCGCATGGGGGAGATGCGGCTGCTCTCCAAGGTCACGACGAAGATCGCCTGTAACTGGAAGCTGGCGCACGAGGCGTTCATCGAGACCTATCACGCGATAGGCACGCATCCGCAGGCGCTTCGGTACGTGGACGACACCTCACTCGAATACGAGCAGCACGGGATCCACGGCATGCACCGCTTCGGGCCGCAGGCGATGGGCACGCCCAGCAAGCGGCTCGACGCGGACGACTTCGACCGCGGCGACATCCTGCTCGCGGCGGTGACGGAACTCGCCTCGGCCAACCTCTACCGGGACGAGGAGGTCGAGGCGATGCGCGCGCTGGTCCCCGTCGTGAACGCCCTGCCCGAGGACGCCTCGATGACCGAGTTCTTCGCGAACCTGCGGCGTGCGGAGGCGAAGGCCAACGGCGTCGACCTCTCGGCGTACAGCGACCGCGACATCGCGCTGGGGCCGCTGTGGAACCTGTTCCCGAACGTCACGCTCCCCTGCAACGCGGGCAACATCCTGGTCTTCCGGTGGCGTCCGGATGGCCTGAACCCGGAGTCGTGCTACTGGGACAAGTACGACCTCAAGTTCGTCGGCGAGGGCCGGGAGGCGCCGGAGCCCGGCTTCGTGCACGTCGACGATTGGCGTGACCATCCGCACTGGGGGATCGTGCTGGAACAGGACCTGACGAACCTCCCGATCTGGCAGTTGGGCGTCCGTACGCGGGGATACGCCGGCCCGATCTGGGGCCGTCCCGACGGCAACGTCGCGAACATGCACCGCGTCCTCGGTGAGTATCTTGCGCAGGAGCGCTGACGCGCACCCGGCGGCGTCCCCGACCGTCCGGGTGGAGCCCTCCGGCATCGTCTTCGAGACGGAACCCGGCGAGACCGTCATGCACGCCGCCGTACGCCAGGGCTACCGATGGCCGACGCTGTGCCACGGCGAGGGAAGCTGCACGATCTGCCACTTCGAGGTGATCGGTGAGGCGGCGGGGCTGGCGCCTCCCTCGCCGGCCGAGCGCGATGCCCTGCGGTACTGCGGGGCATCGCGGTGGTGCGCGGGCGAGCTGCGGCTCGCCTGCCAGGCGAGGGTGCTCGGCGACGTCGTCGTCCGCAGGAAGGGCGTCCGGCCGTCGGACGCCCCGAACTCGGTCAGGCCGTGAGCCGGCGGCCGGTCAGCGGGCCGTCCAGCCGCCGTCGACGGCGATCACCTGGCCGGTGATGAACGTGCCGGCGTCGCCGGCGAGCAGCAGCAGCGTTCCCAGCAGCTCGTTCGGGTCGCCGGTGCGCGCCATCGGCGTGTTGCGGGTGATGTAGTCGTGGCCCGGTCCGTCCATGAGCTCGGTGGTCAGCTCGCTGGGGAAGAAGCCGGGGGCGATCGCGTTGACCCGGACGCCGCGCCGCGCCCACTGGACCGCCAGCTCGCGGGTGAGGCTGATCAGGGCGCCCTTGGACGCGCAGTAGCTCGCCAGCCGGTTGGGGCTCGCGGCCACCAGGCCCAGGATGGACGCGATGTTGATGATGCTGCCGCGGCCGGCGTCGAGCATCGGCCGGGCGAGCAGCTGGGTGAGCTTGAACGTGCCGTGGACGTTGACGTCCATGACGTAGCGGAAGTCCGCCATCGACTCGTGCTCGGCGCGGCTCGGCACGCTCGTGCCCGCGTTGTTCACCAGGATGTCCAGGGCGCCGACCTCGCCGTTGATCCGGGCGGCCGCCTCGGCGACCGAGTCCTCGTCGGAGACGTCGCAGGCGATCGGGATGAGGCCGGGATGCCGGGCGCACAGGTCGTTGAGTCTGTCCACGCGGCGTGCCGCGACGTAGACCGACGCCCCGGCGTGCCGCAGCCCGATCGCGAAGTGCACGCCGAGGCCGCTCGACGCCCCGGTGACGAGAGCGGTCTTGCCGGTGAGGTCGAACAGGTCCGCCGGGCCGGGAACCTTTGGATCCGCGACGGCGTCGTGCGGGGTGGCGCTCACCGGGCGGCCCCGGCGAGCACGCGTGCCGCGGTCTTGACCCACAGGTCCGCCGACAGCCCGGCGAGCATCATTTCTGGCGCCTTTCGTTCGGCCTTCAGTTCCTCCCGTCCGGCGATCAGCGCGCGGGTGGCGAGCGCGGCGTTGTCGGCGGCGGCACGGAACGGGTCGTCGCTGCCGGCGAAGGAACCCGTTCGGAGGAACGCGGCATATCCGTGCGCGATCGCCGCGACGGCGACGACGAGCCGTACGGTCAGTTCGGGGGAGGTGTCCTCGAGCGCTCGCGCGGGGGCGACGAACGCCTCGACGACCGGGAGCATCGCCTCGGCGAGTTCGACGTTGCCAGGGAAGAAGACCTCCTTGGCGTACAGGGTGTCGAACAAGGCCGGGTACTCGGCGGCGAACCGCACGTACGCACGGGCCAGCAGGGCGAGGTGATCGACGGGATCCGTCCGCTCGTCGGCGGCCGGCTTCAGGAGCGCGGCGAGGGTCTCGCAACTTTGCACCGCGACGGCGGTGAGCAGCGCGTTGCGGTCGGCGAAATGCCGGTAGGGAGCGCTCACCGTGACGTTCAGCCGCCGGCACGCCTCCGCCATGGAGAACCCGGAGACCCCGGACGTCCCGATCATCTCGATGGCGACCTCGATGAGGGCGCTGCGCAGGTTGCCGTGGTGGTAGGCCCCGCGCTTGGACTCGGCCGGGGCACGTTGCGCCCTCCCTGAGTTCCAGGACTTGGTCACGCGTCAATGTTACTGACGCCCTGCGCTCGTTTCGGTGCTCGATTCAGCTATTTGAAAATAGCGACTTTGCCCTCTCGGCCGGAGCGTGGACGTGTTCTCGCGAGATTTCGCCGATCGCCGCGGACCGGCCCTCAACTGCGGTCTTGTGTGTGATGTTAATTACTCTTACACTCCGATACACGCCGATGTGAAAGGCATCAACATCGTGCGGTGGAGGCAATGATGACCAATGAAAAGCAGTCGATGGTGCGCTCTCTCCAACGGGGGCTGCAGTTGATGAACGCCGTGGGGGAGCAGGGCCCGGTGCACGCCAAGCAGCTCGCGCGTCACACGGACGTGCCCCTGGCGACGGTCTACCACCTGCTCCGCACGCTGCTGCACGACCGGTACGTCGTGCGCCTCGAAGACGGCTCGTACGTGCTCGGCCCGGCGCTGCGCGCCGCGGGCCGCGGCGGCACCCGGTTCGCGGTCACCGCCACGGACGCGTGACGATGCGTGAGGTGATCTCGAAGACCGAGACCACGACGACAGGTGACGACGAGCTCGCGGGGCGCAACCTCACCCTCATTCAAAGCCTGCAACGTGGGCTGCGCCTCGTCGAGGCCGTCGCGGCGCGCGGGCCGATGACGGCCCGGGCCCTGAGCAAGGCCACCGGGCTCGGCCTGCCCACGACCTACCACCTGCTGCGCACCCTGGTGCACGAGGGCTACCTGGGGCGGCTGCCCGGGGGTCGCTACGCGCTGGGCCCCCAATTCCGTTCCACCGCGGAGCTTGAACGGCAGGCCCGCATCGTACGGGTGCTGCGGGAGACGACCTCGCGACTGCGGGACCTGACCAACGCCACCGCCCTGGTCGCCGAGCTGGACGGCCGCGACCTCCTCCTGACGCACCTGTCGCCGAGCCGGAAGTGGGCGACCCCGGACCTGTGGGCCGGCATGCGCCTGCCGGTGCACGCCACGGCGGTCGGCAGGGCCGTACTGGGGCGAGTGGATCCGGCGCGTCGCGACGAACTGCTGACCGCCCAGCCGCTCGCGCGCTACACGGCGCGTACGATAACGGACCCGCTCCTGCTCATGCGGCGGCCGGTCGGCTCGCCGACGACGCACAGCCAGGACCAGTACCGCTACGGCATCTCGTGCGTCGCCATGCCGCTGCCCGGTCTGCGGCGGCCGGGCGCGCTGGCCGTCTGCTTCCACACCGGCCTGGCGCCGCGACGACAGGCGCGGCTGGAGGAGGCGCTGGTGGAGACCGTCGAGGACCTCACCTGTCTGTCCGGCCCGGAGGCCGTGTGACGGCCGTGGCCGGACGCGCGCCGTCCCCTCGGGCACCGGCTAGTCCCGGGCGGCCACCCGTCCGGGACGCCACGAGGTCAGCAGCACTCCGGCGGCCCCCAAGCTCCCGCCCAGCCCGGCGATGCCCAGACCGGCCCAGCCGCCGACCTGGAACCCCACCACGTGGTCGACCGACCAGCGGCCCGCTCCCAGCGCGCCGAGGGCGGCGGAGGCGAGTGCGATCATCAGCACGTACTCGTAGCCCTCGCCCGGACGGAAGATGAAGAACCCGTTGCGCAGGTGATTGGCGATCAGGGCGACGCCCATCGTGCCGATGACGGCCGCCGCCGCAAGGGGCGTGAGGGCGCCGAGCAACAGCAGCAGCCCCGCGCCCACCTCCGTCGCCGTCGCCGTCACGGCGTGCAGCCTCCCCGGACGGATGCCGATCGACTCGAACCACCGTGCGGTGCCGGCCAGGCGGCCTCCGCCGAAGGCGTGATTGAGCCCGTGCGCCAGCATGGTCCCGCCGATCGACAGCCGCAGAATCGCCGCGCCGATATCGATTTCGATCATCTCGGTTTCTCCGTTCGTGCCGGCGGTCATTTCGCGTAGATCGTTACGCCGCCGATTCCCCGGCGGAAGCGCGAGCTTTTCACATGACGGTTCAGCGGCACCCGCTCATAAGGCGAAGCCTGACGATTTCGAGCCCGTAATCGTCATTTGAGATCGGGTTCCTTGTCGGTCCTCGGCGGCGCGGCGCACGCTTGGCCGCAGAGCGAGTGGCCGCCGCCACGGCGAACGAGCGCGGCGGATCGCGATTGCCGTGTCGATGACGACCTGATGGGGGTGCGCGAATGCGGCCGGGTGAGAACTTCGAGTGCGTGTCCTGCGACGCCGTGGCCGTCGTGATCGGCGCCGCGAGGACGGACGGCGTGCTGACGTGCTGCGGCGTGCTCATGCGTGCGGCGAGGCCGGTCCCCTGCAGCGTCCGCTCCAGGACGGGGCCGGAACACGGGGTGGTCGCCGGCGCCTGTTACGCCGATCCAATCTCCGGGCTGAGGGTGCGCTGCACCAGGAGCGGAAAGGGTCCGTTCGAGTTCGGATATCGTCGGCTCACCGACGTTTCCGAGTATCCGACGCCCGCCGATTCATCGCGGCATAAAGGCTGCGACCCGCTCGCGTTCTCCGCGCGGTACGCGGCGGCCGGTCCCTTCGCATGACGAATCGGGCCGGCATTTCCAAGGCATCGGGCCGTCGTGCAGGAATCTGAAATCGCCGGCCTGGAACGTCCACCCCACCGGGGCGAGGTTGGTGTCGGCAGTCTTCACGAGAGGATCACGATGAGCGCGCGTCCCACCGGCCACGACCGGGTCACGGTCGTTGAGTTGCTACGACGATGCGTGGAGCACGACCCCGACCGAACGTTCCTCGACCTGAACGGCGAGACCTACTCGTACGCCGACGTCTGGCAACGCGCCCAGGAGATGGCGGGCGGATTGTCCGCGCTCGGCGTCGGCGCCGGGCAGACCGTCGTCAGCATGCAGGACACGCACATCGACGCCGTCGCGTCGTGGTTCGGCGCGAACCTGCTCGGCGCGGTGTGGGTGGGCACGAACACCGCCCTGCGGGGCGAGTTCCTGCGCCACGTCGTGACCGACGCCGGCGCCGCCGTGGTGATCTGCGAACAGGACTTCGTCGACCGGTTCATCGCGATCTCCGACCGGCTGCCCGGCGTGGCACGGGTGCTGCACCGTGGCGAGCCGCTCGACTGGCGGCGGGACGCCCTGCGCATCGAGCCCCTGGCCGACCACCGGCGGCCGCTCACCGCCCCGGCGTACAACCCGACCCCCGACGATCTCACCTGTCTCACGTACACGGGGGGCACGACCGGGCCGTCCAAGGGCTGCATGATCAGCCACGGATACGCCGTCAACATCGCCCGGCGCGGCCTGGTGCAGACCGGGCGCACCGCCGAGGAGGTGAACTGGAACCCGCTGCCGATGTTCCACCTCAACGTCCTGTCCATGACGATCGTCGCCACGATGCTCGTGGGAGGCACCGCGGCGCTCGCCCCCCGCTTCTCGGTGTCCAGCTTCTGGCCGGAGATCGAACGGACCGGCGCACGCGTGGTGAACCTGATCGGCACCATGCCCGTGCTGCTCGCCCAGCAGCCCGACACCCCCGAGTCGCTGCGCTGCCACGGGCAGATCCGCATGATCCACTGCGTCCCGTTCCCGCCCGCCCTGCAGGACGTCTGGCGCGAGCGATTCGGCGTCAAGACCCCGGGATCGAAGGGGTACGGCATGACCGAGGCGTTTCCGATGACCTTCCAGGCCGCGGAGGACGAGTCACCCGCCGCGAGCGCCGGACGCGTCAACGACACCGATTTCGAGGTACGCGTCGTCGACGAGAACGACAACGAACTGCCGTCGGGCCAGGTGGGCGAGGTGGTGTGTCGGCCACGCCGCCCGAACGTGATGTTCAAGGGCTACTGGAACCGCCCCGAGGCCACCGTGGAGGCCACCAGGAACCTGTGGTTCCACACCGGCGACCTGGGGCGCTTCGACGAGGACGGCCACTTCTACTTCGTCGACCGCAAGCACGACTACCTGCGCCGCCGCGGCGAGAACATCTCCAGCAAGGAGGTCGAGGCCGTCTACGCCGCGCATCCGGAGATCCGGCAGGTCGCGGTGCACGCCGTCCGCTCCGAACTCGCCGAGGACGACCTGAAGGTCACCGCGGTGCTGGCCGAGGGATCGGACCTCAGCCCCGAAGAGCTCTTCGAGTGGTCCAAGGAGCGGGTGCCGTACTTCGCCCTCCCGCGCTACATCGAGTTCCGTGACGAACTCCCGCTCAGCCCGACCGGGCACGTGCGCAAGAACCTGCTGCGTGACCAGGGACGCACCCCGGCGACCTGGGATCGCGAGGTCGCCGGGGTGACCTGGGAGCGGCGGTGACCGGCTCCGTCCGCGACCGGTGCGCCATCGTCGGCGTCGGCACCACGGACTTCAGCCGCGAATCCGGCCGCTCGGCGCTCACCCTCGCCGCGCAGGCGTCGCTCGCCGCGATCCGCGACGCCGGGCTGACCCCGCCGGACATCGACGGCATCGTGCGCTGCGAGATGGACGAAGCCCTGCACGCGGACGTCGCCGCGGCCCTCGGCATGACCGACGTCGCGTTCTGGGCGGCCGGAAGCTGGGCGGGCGCCGCTCCCTGCGGGATGGTCGGGCTGGCCGTCGACGCGATACTCGCCGGGCGCGCGACCAACGTGCTGGTGTTCCGCGCGCTGAACGGACGGTCGGGCAGGCGGTTCGGCCAGGGCTGGGCCGCCGGCCCCAGCGTCGGAGGCCGCGGCACCTACCTGGAGTACCTGATGCCGTACGGCCTGGTCTCGCCCGGCATGGCGTACGCGATGTTCGCCCGCCGGCACATGATCGAGTACGGGACGACCGCCGAGCACCTGGGCCACATCGCCCTGGCCTGTCACGCCCGCGCGAACGAGAACCCGACGGCGCAGCGGTACGGGCGCCCGCTGACGATGGCCGAGTACCTCGACGCGCGGATGATCGCGGACCCGTTGCGCCTGTACGACTTCTGCCTGGAGACCGACGGCGCCGCGGCGGTGATCGTCACCGCCGCCGACCGGGCGCTGGACGCGCCCAAGCCCAGGGTGCTCATCCGCGCGGTGACCCAGGGCGACCTCCCCCGGCCCCGGCTGGGCGGTCTGTGGGGAACCCTGCTGAGCGGCCCGCTGCTCGGCCACGCCGACGCGCCGGCGCGGCGGCTCTACCACGACGCGGGCCTCGGACCGCAGGACATCGACGTCGCCCAGCTCTACGACTGCTTCACCATCACCGTCCTGATGCAGCTTGAGGACTACGGCTTCTGCCCCCGGGGCGAAGGCGGCCCGTTCGCGGCCGGCGGAGCGCTGGAACCCGGCGGATCGCTGCCGATCAACACCTCCGGCGGAAACCTCGCCGAGGGCTACATCCACGGCATGACCCACATCGTCGAAGGCGTACGGCAACTGCGCGGCGAATCCACGGCACCGGTCCCCGGCGCGCAGACCTGCCTCGTCACCTCGGGAATCCCCGGCCCGGGCGCGAGCGCGCTCATCCTGCGCGCGGGCTGACCCACGGAAGGGACGCACATGCCCACACCAGTCTTCATCCTCGGCGGATGGCAGTCGGACTTCGCCCGGAAGGCGCCCGGCGGAGACGTCTACCCGCTGATCGAGTCCGCGACTCTCGAGACGCTCGACGACGCGCGAATCGCCCCCGCGGACGTCGACGTCATCCACGTCGGGAACTTCGCGGGCGAGCTGTTCAACTTCCAGGGGCAGCTCGGCGGCCTGGTCGCCGCCGTCCATCACGACCTGGCCGGCAAACCCGCCGCACGGCACGAGGCCGCCTGCGCCTCGGGCGGCATGGCCGTCCTCGCCGCGATGGCGGACCTGGAGAGCGGCCGCTACGACACCGCGCTCGTCATCGGCGCCGAGGTGCTCCGCAACGTCCCCGGGCCCGAGGCGGGCCTCCGGCTGGGATGCGCCGCGTGGACGGGCCGCGAGATCGTGGACGAGCCGTTCCCCTGGCCGAGCATGTTCGACCGCATGGCCGTCGAGTACGAGCGCCGGTACGGGCTCGACCACCGGCACCTCGGCCGCATCGCCGAGATCAACCTCACCAACGCGCGGCGCAACGGCAACGCGCAGACGCGGGCGTGGGAGTTCGCGGACGGCTCCTTCCACGCCGACGACGAGCTGAATCCCCGCGTCGGCGCGATCCTGCGCAAGCAGGACTGCAGCCGGATCACCGACGGGTCGGCCGGCGTGGTCCTGGCATCGGAGCGGGCGGGCGGCGAGTGGGCGCGGGCGCGTGGCGTCGCGCTGGAGTCCGTGCCGCGCATCCAGGGGTGGGGGCACCGCACCGGCACGATGCTGCTGGAGGACAAGCTGGCCGCCAGTGCTCGTGCGGAGTACGTCTTCCCGCATCTGCGCGCGGCGATCGCCGACTGCTTCCGCAGGGCCGGTATCTCGGGCCCGTACGAACTCGACGCCATCGAGACCCACGACTGCTTCTCGATCTCCGAGTACCTCGCCATCGACCACTTCGGCGTCACCCCTCCCGGCAAAGCCTGGCAGGCGGTCGAGGACGGCACCATCGAGCCGGGCGGACGTCTGCCCGTCAATCCCAGCGGCGGGCTGCTGGGACTGGGGCACCCCGTCGGCGCCACCGGCGTGCGCATGCTTCTCGACGGCGCCAAACAGGTGAGCGGCCGGGCCGGCGACTACCAGGTCCCCGGCGCCCGGCGGGTCGGCCTGCTGAACCTCGGCGGCTCCGCGACCACCGTCGCCACGTTCGTCGTCGGCGTCTGAAAACGCCTTTTCCGGCGGGCGGTTGCTTCATCTGAATTCACGGACCTCGCCCGCCGCCGCGACACCGGGAATTCTCGAAAATGCAGTTCCGACCATGGAGGTTCTGATGAGTGTCCCGCTCATTATCGACACCGACACGCATGTGAACGAGCCGCGTGATCTGTGGACCAGCCGAATGTCCCGGGCGCGATGGGGCGACCTCATTCCCGAGGTGCGCTGGATCGAGGAGCGGCAGGGCGAATACTGGTGCGTGGCCGGAAAACCGCTGTTCACCGTCGGCACCTGCATCATGGTGCCGGATGAGAACGGGCGGCCGATCCGCTCGCCGCGGTTTCCGGACTACGCGCAGACCTACGAGCAGATGCACCCGTCCGCGTACGACGCGACCGAGCGGCTGAAGGTCCTGGACGCCTACGGGATCCACGCCGCCGCGCTGTTCCCCAACCTGGGCTTCGTGGGGCCGAACATCTTCGCCGCCGCCGGACCCGACGCCCTCGAGTTCCAGACCGCCGCGCTGCAGGCGTACAACGACTTCCTGCTCGAATGGTGCAGCGTGGACCCGGACCGCCTGCTCTCGCTGGCGCTGATCCCGTACTGGGACGTCGACGCCGCGGTCGCCGAGATCGAGCGCTGCGCGGCGCTCGGGCACAAGGGCCTGGTCTCGACCGGCAAACCGCAGGAGCACGGCCGGCCGCTGTTCGCGGACCCCCACTGGGACCCGATGTGGGCGGCGGCCCAGGACGCCGGCCTGTCGATCAGCTTCCACGTCGGCGGCGGCGACCTGAGCCGGCACATGAACCCCGAGCGCATCGAGAAGGAGGGCTGGCGGGGGACGCTGGCGCGGCTGACGACGAGCTTCTTCATGGAGAGCGGAATCGGCGTCGCCGACCTGCTGATGTCCGGCGTGCTGGCCCGATTCCCCCGGCTGAGGTTCGTGTCGGTGGAGAGCGCGATCGGGTGGATCCCCTTCCTGCTGGAGTCGCTCGACTTCCACTTCAAGAAGTACGAGCCGTGGGTCGAGCGGCCCGAGTTCGCGGCCAACGACCTGCTGCCCAGCGACTACTTCCGCCGGCAGGTGTACGCGAACTTCTGGTACGAGAAGCTGCAGCCCTGGCACGTGGCGGCGATCGGCACCGACAACCTGCTGTTCGAGACGGACTATCCGCACCAGACCTGCCTGGCCGGCGACGAAATCACCGAGGCGATCGACAACAGCCTCGGCGATCTCTCCGAGGCGGATCGGGAGAAGGTCCTGTGGCGCAACGCCGCGTCGCTGTACAACCTCGACGTCGCCAAGCTTGAGACCAGGCGCGAAACGCTGAACACGCCGTGACGTCCGCGCCGCTGCCGGTGGCCGACAATCCGGACACCGGCGGGTTCTGGGCCGCGGCGCGACGCGGCGAGGTCGCGGTGTGCCGCTGCGCGCGGTGCGGTGAGCTCCTTCACCTGCCGCGCGGCATCTGCCACCGGTGCCACGGCACCCGCGTCGCATGGGAGGCGGTCGCGCCACGGGCCCGGCTCGTGGCGTGGACCGTCGCCGAACATCAGGTGCACCCGGCGTTCCCGGTGCCCTACACGGTCGTGCTCGTCGAACTGCGGGACGCGCCGCGGGTCCGGCTGGCCGGCCACCTTCCCGGCCGCCCCGCGCTCGTGCCGGACATGCCGATGCGGGCCGTCTTCCGTGAGGCCGTGCCGGGCGTGTCATTGGTCGACTGGATTCCCGAAACGACTGACGTCACTTGAATTCGGGCCGCTTGCCGGCCCGGCCTGCGGGCGTTTGAGTGGCGCCAGTGATCAGCCGCGCGAATTCTCACGTGAATTGGAGCAGGTCATGATTTTCGATTTCGATCAGCATCTTTTCGAGTACCCGCGGATGTGGCTCGACCACATCGCGCCGGACGAGCGCGATCTGGCGCTGACGGTGGAGCGGGACGAGCTGGGCTTCCCGTGGGTCTTCTCGCGCGCGACCAACCAGCGAATCTACATTTACGCCAAGACGGTGCCGGAGGACGGCTTCGTCTCCCACATCACCCCCTGGCAGCGCTGGAAGGACCACCTGCCGCCGGAGACGGACTACCTCGCCGACATCCCGGAGGATCTGCAGTACGCGGGCGCCCGCGTGCGCAAACTCGACGAGCAGGGCGTCGACAAGGCGCTGCTGCTGCCGCACTTCGGCTTCCTGTGGGGCCGCCAACTCGGCAACCGGCTCGACATCATGCGGGCCAACATGTCGGCGTGGAACAGGTGGGCCGCCGCCGCCAAGCAGGACGGCGGCGAGCGACTGGAGCCGACCGGCCACGTCACGCTGCGCGGCGGCGACCTGACCTGGCTGGAGAACGAACTGGCCTACCTGGCCCGCAACGGCGTCCGGTTCGCGCTGCTCTCCTACGGGCTGGTGGACGGCCGGCGCATGTCGCACCCGGACCACGACCGTGCCTGGAAGGCCTTCGTCGACAACGGGATCATCCCCGTGTTCCACATCCAGGACGGCGACGTACGCGCCTCCGGCCTGCCGGAGGGATGGTTCGAGGCCGACGGCGACGCGCTGTTCGGGGCGCTGGACTTCGTCTTCAGCCACCTCGGCGTCCAGGTCGCCGTGGCCGATCTGATCCTGGGCGGCGTCTTCGACCGGTTCCCCTCGCTGAGGTTCGTCACCGTCGAGCTGACCGCCGGGTGGATCAACCCGCTGATCGCCGGCGGAACCGGCATCCCCGGCAGCATCGGCGGCGTGGTGAACGGCCCCGGCCTGGACGTGTCGTACCGCGTCGAGGGCTTCTTCCGCCGCAATACGGTGCAGTTGAAGAGAGCGCCCAGCGAGTACCTGTACGAGCACTTCCGCTCGACGGTGAACCCCGTGGAGCCGCTCGCAGCCTACGTCGCGTCCGGCCTCGGCGACAACATCCTGTTCGGCGGCGACTACCCGCACAGCGAGGGGTTCATCAACGCGGTCAACACCTTCCAGCCCGCGGTCGCCGACTTCAGCGAGGAGCAGAAGGCCAAGTTCTTCGGCGGGACCGCGGCGGCCCTGCTCTCCGCGTCCTGACCAGGCCGCGGTCACGTCCCTACGAATCCGATCCCGTCAAGATGTGGAGCAACCCATGAGCAACATTGAGATCGTCAAGGCGTTCCTCGACGGCATGCAGAAGCCGATCTCGCAGGTGCCCGACCACCTGCGCGCGTTCCTGACCGAGGACGCCGAGTGGGGCAACAGCGGCTTCCCCCCGGCCGTCGGCATCGAGGACATCGTCGGCAAGCACGAGGCGAGCCGCCAGGTCTTCGGCGACTACGTGATGGACATCGACCTGCTCAACATCGCCGCCGACGGCGACGTCGTCTTCACCGAGCGCGTCGACGTCGGCCGGACCCAGGCCGGCGAGGAGATCCTCACGGTCCCCGTCGTCGGCGTCTTCGTCGTGCGCGACGGGAGGATCGCCCGCTGGACCGACTACTTCGACCCGGCCGGTCTGCTCAAGAACCTCGCCACGTTCCCGGACGTCGAGGCCTACTTCACCGGCAAGTCCGCGGCCTCCTGAGCGCCGGCGGACCAGGTGTGAGGAGGCGTTCGGTGAGTGACCTGCTGATCGACGGACGACTGCGGCGCGCGACCGGCGGCCGCACGTACCCCAACGTGAACCCGGCGACCGAGGAGCCGATCGGCGAGGCCGCCGACGCCACGCCGGAGGATCTCGACGCCGCCATCGGCGCGGCGCGACGTGCCTTCGACATGACGGACTGGTCGAGGGACGCCGCATTCCGCGCGCACTGCCTGCGCCAGCTGCGGGACGCGCTGCACAACGAGCGGAAGACGCTGCGGACGGTCACCGTCCAGGAGGCCGGCGTGCCCGTCGCGTTGACGCACTCGATCTGGCTCGACACGATCCTGGACGCCCCGGCGTACTGGGCGGACGCCGCGGTGAACCACCCCTACGAACGGGACCTCGGCGTGGGGGACACCTTCGCCGGCGTGCCGTCCCGGCGCAGGATCCTCCGGGAGCCGGTCGGGGTGGTCGCCGCGATCACGCCATGGAACTACCCACTGCCGCTGAACCTCTTCAAACTGGCCGGCGCGCTCGCGGCGGGCTGCACCGTGATCCTCAAACCGGCCCCGGACACCCCTTGGTCCGGAACGGAACTGGGAAGGTTGATCGCGCAGCACACCGACATCCCCGCCGGTGTCGTCAACGTGATCTCGGGCCGCGACCCCGGCCTCGGCGCGGATCTCGTCGCCGACCCGCGCGTCGACATGGTCTCCTTCACCGGCTCGACGGCCACCGGCCGCAAGATCATGGCCGCCGCGTCCGCCCGGCTCAAGCGGGTGTGCCTGGAACTGGGCGGCAAGTCGGCCAACATCGTCCTGGACGACGCGGACCTCCCCACGGTCGTCGGCGCGGCGGTCTCGATGTGCGCGCACGCCGGCCAGGGCTGCGCGCTGCCGACCCGGATGCTGCTGCCCCGCAGCAGATACGAGGAGGGGGTGTCCATCGCCAAGGCCTCGTTCGAGTCCGTCAAGGCCGGCGACCCCACCGACCCGACCGTGATCGTCGGGCCGCTGATCAACGCGGCTCAGCGTGAACGGGTGCTCGGTTACATCGAGAAGGGCAAGTCCGAGGCGCGGCTCGTCGTCGGGGGCACGCCGTCACCGCGGCCAAAGGGGTATTACGTCGAACCGACCCTGTTCGCCGACGTCGCCCCCAAGGCGACCGTCGCCCAAGAGGAGATCTTCGGCCCCGTGCTGTCGCTGATCCCGTACGAGAACGACGACGACGCCGTCGCGATCGCCAACGACAGCGTGTACGGCCTCTCCGGCGCCGTCCACAGCGCGGACCTCGACCGGGCGATCGGCGTCGCACGCCGAATCCGCACCGGCACCGTCAGCGTCAACGACGGCGTCTGGTTCGCGCCCGACGCCCCGTTCGGCGGCTACAAGCAGAGCGGACTCGGCCGCGAGTTCGGCGACGAGGGCTTCGGCGAGTTCCTCGAAACCAAGACCCTGGGCCTGCCCGCCTGACCACACACCGGCCTGACCACACAACCGCCGCCCTCGGCTCCTTCATCATCGAAGCGCCGAGGGCGGCGCCATGTCCAAGTGATTCACGTCCTGGCCGTCTACCGATCGCGCACCCTGGTGATGCGGGCCGGAGCTCAATCTCCGGCCGGCACCACCGGGCCTCACGCGTGTGATTCAGTCATCCGCGAGCGAGACGAACAACAGCCGCGCGCGCCCCTCGGCCACGGTCGCGCGATGCCCGCTGCCCTCCGTGTCGGCGGCGAGGATGACATCCCCGGGCCCCAGGCACCGAGTGCTGCCGTCACGCGCCTCGATCTCGATCTGGCCACTCAGCACAACCACGTACTGGCGACACGGCGCCCGGTGCCAGCCGCTCGCGCTCGCCTCCGCGGGCACCTCCACGAAGGTCGCCGCGACGGCCCGCTCGGGAGCGCTGGCGAGCAACGCCGCCTCCCCCTCGACGAGCCCGGCCGACCGCATCGTCATGACGGTCTCCACCAGGCGCGATCCGCCCATCTCGTCCGTCTCGCAGCGGCTGATCTGAAAGAGGTCTTCGGCTGACATAGCGGCTCCTATCCGTCGCCGGGTTGTTCGATCCGAGTGAATCGGTCGCGGCCGTCGGCAGACAGAGAGACCTTCTCAGAACGGTGAATCGCAGAGCCCTCGTTGAGCGCCGCCATCATGAAGGCCGTCCGGGACGGTGTTCACGATCATTCCTGAGGGGATAGCAACCCCACTTCACGCCCCACTTGTCCTTGCCGGTGCTGCCGTACGTTCACGCGTCTCCCTGGAGGGATAGCAACGCGAGGGCGCCCGAGGCCGCAAGTCCTTCTGGCACGGCGACCCAGCGGTGCAGCAACCCCCGCGCCACCTGGCACGGGACGTGCGAAATGAGGCGATGACGGGGGCTCGGAACTCGTCCCGGCCGAAACCGTCTTCCGGCAGCAGATCACCTTCGACAACGTGTCGAAGGCCGAGCTCGGGTCGCTGTTGCTGACCCTGTTGCCGGGAAGCGTGCTGCCGCGATGCGAGGGTCGCGAGACGGCCGACCACGCGCTGCGGCTGGGCGGTGGCAAGCCGTTCGGGTCAAGGTCACGGAACGGCACAGCCCCACCTGGCCCATTGGGGAGCGTCGTGTCCACCTCCCGGAGCGCTGGCAAAACCAGTGGGTCGTCCTGTACGAGGTCGCGGGCGTCATGCCGTTGACCTTCGCCCGGTTGGAGGGATCGTGGCCCTGACCATCGCCCGCCGACGCTGCCTGCGGACACTTGCCGGGACGCTGTTGGTGTCCCTGGGCACGGCCGTTTTCGCGGGAGCGGTGTCGATCGTCATCGACGCCCTGGTCAAGAACGTGAGCGTGCGCTGGCCGTACCTCATCGGATCCACCCTGCTCGTACTCGCCCTGTCAGGCGCGGGCGGCTGGCTGCTGGGCACCCTCCGCGCAGGTCGGTCCGCCGCCAAGTCGAAATGGCATCAAGCAGGAACGACGTACTTCTAAAATCCCGGTGTGAGGACGGCGTACAAGTGTCGGGCCTACCCGACTCCGCAGCAGGCGGCGATGCTCAGCCGCACGTTCGGGTGCGTGCGCGTCGTATGGAACCAGACCCTGGCCTGGCGGCGCCACCGCTGGCACACCGAACGGCAGTCCACGAACGTGCCGCAGGCCAACGCCTTCCTCACCCAGCTCAAACGCACCGAACAATTCGCCTGGCTGAACGAGGTGTCCTCGGTCCCGCTGCAGCAGGTGCTGCGCACCCAGCAGCGCGCCTTCGTCAACTTCTTCGAGGGACGCGCCCGCCACCCCCGTTTCAAGTCCCGGTCCGGGCGGCAGAGCGCGGAGTACACCCGCAGAGGGTTCCGCTGGAGGGCCGGGCGGCTGTACCTGGCGAAGTTGGACGGCCCGCTGGAGCTGGTGTGGTCGTGGCCGCAGGTGGACCCGGCCACGCTCGACCCGTCCACGGTGACGATCTCCCGCGACCCGGATGGCCGCTGGTACGTCTCCCTCGCGGTGGACGTGGCCGATCCCGATCAGGCCCCGGCGACCGGCGCGATGGCCGGCGTGGATCTGGGGGTGAAGGACTTCGCGGTCCTGTCCACCGGTGAGAAGATCGCCAACCCGCGCCACCTGGAGCGCAAGGTGCGTAACCTGGCCCGCTACCAGCGGCGCATGGCCCGCAAACAGCGCGGCGGCGCCAACCGGGCCAAGGCCCGCGCGAAGGTCGCCCGCGCCTGCCGCAAGGTCCGCGACGCCCGCCGGGACTTCTTGCACAGGACCAGCACACGGCTGGTCCGCGACCACGACGTGATCGTGATCGAAGACCTCAACGTGAGAGGAATGCTCCGCAACCGCCGCCTGGCCCGGGCCATCTCCGATTGCGGGTGGGGGGAGTTCCGCCGCCTGCTCGAGTACAAGACGGCCCGGCAGGGGCGGCGCCTGATCGTGATCGACCGCTGGTACCCCTCCAGCAAGACGTGCTCGGCGTGCGGGCACCTGCTCGCCGAGCTCACGCTCGGCACCCGGACGTGGCGGTGCCCGTCCTGCGGCACCCGGCACGACCGGGACGTCAACGCCGCCAAGAACATCCTGGCCGCTGGTCGAGCGGTGTCGGCCTGTGGAGCTGACGTAAGACACTCCGGGTCTGCCCGGGTGCGGTCGGCTGTGAAGCAGGAAACCCAGCCCGCGAGGGTTGGAATCCCCCGGCTTTAGCCGTGGGGAGGAAGTCAACCCTGGAGGGATAGCATTCCGCCGCCTTCCGCACGGGCGGGTGCTCCC
Organism: Thermopolyspora sp. NPDC052614; assembly: GCF_040678635.1. Lineage (NCBI taxonomy): Bacteria > Bacillati > Actinomycetota > Actinomycetes > Streptosporangiales > Streptosporangiaceae > Thermopolyspora > Thermopolyspora sp. NPDC052614. The sequence goes on along the minus strand of NZ_JBFATZ010000008.1, from coordinate 157,909 downwards.
GTCCGGGCACCCGCCCTTCTCCCCGCCGCGCAGGAGGCTAGCCTTGCGGCCGCTGGCCCAGCCTGTCGGTCCAGCCGAACTCCTCGTACGCCACGCGGTGGGCGGCGTCCTTGGTGCGCACCGAGTACCCCAGCAGCTCGGCCGTGTCCGGATTGATGATCAGCCCGAAGTCGTTCCCGTCGGGGTCCTTGAGCGACAGGCCGACCCCCTCACGTCCGGTGGCATCCTTGACCTCGCCATTGGAGACGATGCCGGGCTGGTCGGCGAGAATCCGGAAGAGGGCGGCCCGAGTGCCGGGAGTGGTCGGGGCGGTCATCAGATCGACGGTCGTCTGCCACAGGTAGAGCGCGAAATCCTTGTCGGGATTCGGCAGGCTCTCGAACTGGGTGCGCAGGCGGTCGGCCAGCGCCTTCTTCGACGTCGGAAGTTTGCCCACGTTCTGCATGGTGATGTTCATGTTCTGGATCGACAGCGGCTGTGGGAGGTTGTCGTCGTCGGTCCTAACTCCGTCCTTGAGCAGCTTCGGCGAGCCGAGTTCCTTCCACTTCACCTCGTCCTCCGGCGAGGCGAAGACGACATCGAGGTCCTTGCTTTTCTCCCGGTTGGTGCCGCCCGCCCGCTTCGGCCGCCACCGCTCCGTGACCTGAACCCTGTATGCCTCGTACGGGAAGGGGCCGGGATAGATCCTCTCTCTCAGCTCGTCGAGCTTTTTGTTGTACTTCTCGTTGATCTCCACGAGCCGGTCGGAGTTGACATCGATCTTCTCGACCTCCGCCGCCTCCTGCTTCTGCAGCTTGGACAGCTCGGCCCAGAACTCCTTGTACCGGGCGTCCTTGGGCCAGACGAAGACGCGGTCCATCGAACGCTCGCGGACGTACCAGTACTCGCCGGAGGCGGTCGGCTCGCGCAGCGCCGTGTCGGCGGCGGCGAGCAGGAAGGATCGTGCGTCGATCCGCGTCGGGGCCGGCGATGCCCCCGCGCCGCCGGCCGCGCTCGACGCGGTGCTCGGGGAACCCGCCGCGACCGGCGGGTTGTTCCGGGCGGGCGCGCCGGACAACACGCCGGTGGAGAGGACCACCGCTCCGGCGGCGACCGCGGCCACCGCGCCGGTGGCCAGTAGGAAGATGGGGCGGCGTGCCACGGAAAAGCTCCGCTTCGATGTGGGGTGTCGGGTGCTGTGAAATGCCCGGGCGAGGTCCTCGCGGCGTCGCCGCTGGTAGCTCACCTCGGCGAGTTCGTCCAGCTCATCGGGCCTGAGCCGGGCGAACATACGGTCGGTCATGTCTTCCTCCGGGTGGATACCGCGAATGTCAGCTCTCCTCGGCGAACCGGCTGCGGGGCCTTCGCGCCGTCCGGCGCGCCACCTCCGCCTCCTGGCGCAGCCTGGCGGCGAGGCGATGTCGCGCCCGGTGCAACCGGACGTTGAACGTGCGCGCCGAGCAGCCCATGACGGTCGCGGCCTGATCGGGCGTCAGGCCGTACCAGGTGGCCAGGATCATCGCCTCGACGTCCTTCTCACGAAGATCGCGTATGGCGGAGATGGCCTGTTCCCGGTCCACCACGTGCTCGGCGACGTCCCACGCGACGTGCTCCTGCTTGGTCGTCAGCGCCGAGATCCGGTCGACCAAGACCTTGCGCCGGTACCGGATCTCACGCTGTTTGGCGAGCACGTTGCGGGCGACGCCGAGCAGCCACGGCAGCACCTGCTCGGGCAGTTCGTCGATCCGCCGCCAGGCCACGAGGAAGGTCTCGCTGCACACGTCCTCGGCCACGCCCTGCTCGACTCGCAGCAGTACGTAGCCCAGCACGCTCCGGTAGTACCGGTCGTACAGCGCGGTGAATCGCTCTTGGGGATCGTCCACGCCCAGTAGTCCCGCCCGCCGCCCCGCGATTACCACCAGACCCAAACTTTCTCTCACATCCAGGGCCCCGCTGCGCGAGCTTCTCCGCCTGTCCTGGTCGCTCCAGCCCTTCCTCTCTCCGGCTGAAGGAAGACCTTGGCCGTTCTGGCTACCGCCCGCCTCGCCGCGCCCGGCTCTGGAGCAGGTCTGAAGGGCGGCGGCGACCGCCCCGCCGGGGCCGTTCTCCTAGCGGGCAGGAGTACGGCCGGGCGCTCTTCACGACTGGTTCGGGGCGCTTTACCGGGTCTTCGATCTTGACCGGGAAGTCGCGTCACAGCACAACGGCATGGGCGAACTGCTTGGCGACATCCGCGCCGCGTTCGCGCTCAACTCGTTTCTGCGCTGCCTGATGTGGGGGAACCCAGCCTTCCTGGAAGTGGACGAGACAAAGCAATGCCCGAAAATCAACTACGCGGGCGCCGGCCGCCTTTCATGATCCAGTCTCTCCACCTCTCATAGTATCGCTCGTGATCATCTACACTGGCTATCTTTTCGGCCGGGGCAGGATCGAATATAGCTACTCTTCTAGCTCTCCACCATCGATGAATTATGTAGACGTAATACCCTCCAGACATCTCAAGGGTCAGCCGGGAAGGGTAAGCGTCCCTCCGGGCCCCGTTCACGCAGATCTTCCACCCGGCCGGATCTAGCTGCTCCCGCACATTCCGAAGACAGCCGAACAGATCAGTCCCTCGAGCCTCCCATGACATGCCCTCCGGCGCACGCAAACGGATGAAGTAGTCACGAAACTCTTCCTGGAACTCCAGATTCCAAACGTAGGCACTTCCGTCCGCAGATACGACTCTTATATCAACGGTTGGCATTGGCGACTCCATGATCCCTAGCTCGGCCACGCAGGCGTCCGCTCCACTGATGAGCTGCACGACAAGGGTTGGGCGGGAACGCCGATCAAACCGTTGGGGATCTCTCCGCGCATCTTGCCGAATAAGTCTCGGGGGGACAACCCCCAGGTCCTCAAAAAGGTCAGCCGGTCCACGATCCTCCCTAGAGGGATCGCACGACCCGGTCAGGTGACGCGGTGCAGCGACGGACGCGTCCACGATCATCCCTGAAGGGCATCCCTGGGAGGGGGCGCGCAACGCGCGGTTGAAGCACAGGTGCCCAGTCTGGATAGGGTCCTCATCGCCCCCACGAGGGATGGCAACACGTTACAGAAGGACAACGGGAGGTTGATCCACGTCCGCGATCCCCCCACGAGGGACGGCCTGTGAGGTCTCGGTATAGACCACTGCCTGTGAATGACGGCGTGGCCCGGCTTGCCTGGGAAGGTGGCCGGTCAGAGCTACAGGTCCACGACCTCCACGAGATCGCCGATGTCGATGCCGTGCTTGGTGAGGTCGGCGATGCTGCGGGCGTAGGCGACGTGGTAGCCCAGGTGACGGATTCTGAGGACGGTGCTGCCGTTCAGCCGGATGGGTTCGACTTCCCAGCCGTCTGTGCCTATCCATCGGGACATGCGGGAAGAGTACGAAACCGCAGGTCAAGGCCGGACAAAGCACTTACAAGTGTCGGTCAGCTTCTCCTTGCGTCGTGGTTGGCATGGGCGCGCGAGGGTCACCGGGGGAAACCGGCGATCAGAGGGCGGCGTCTGTTTTCGTCCGGACCCAGCGGGCAGAAGGGAGGGGCGACCGGGTCAGACGCTCACGCAGCGTGAGCAAGGGCGGCATCGATACTTCTTTATCGTCATTTGACCTGGCCTGGCCAGGAAGACGCGGCAGTGGGAAACGGAGGAGGCGAGCCGGATGAGGGCAGTCGTGTGGCAGGGGCCGCGGAAAGTGTCCGTCGAGGACGTGCCCGACCCTCGCATCGAGGAGCCCACGGATGCGGTGATCAGGGTGACCGCGACCGCGGTGTGCGGCTCGGACCTGCACTTGTACGACCATGGCGCGGCGATGCTGATGAAACCGGGCGACATCCTCGGCCACGAAGCGCTCGGCGTCGTCGAGGAGGTCGGAGCGGGTGTCACGCACATCAAGCCCGGCGACACGGTCGTGGTCCCGTTCAACATCTCGTGCGGCCACTGCTTCATGTGTGACCAGGGGCTGTACTCGCAGTGCGAAACCACTCAAAACCTCAACGGCCGTAAGGGCGCGTCCCTGTTCGGCTACACCCACATGTACGGCGGCGTCCCCGGCGGCCAAGCCGAGTACCTGCGCGTCCCGCAGGCCCACTTCGGCCCCATCAAGATCGACGGCGGCCTCCCCGACACCACGGCGGTGCTCCTGGCCGACGTGCTGCCGACCGCGTGGCAGGCCGTCGAGTACGCGAAAATCCCGCCCGGCGGCACGGTGGTCGTGTACGGCCTCGGCCCGATCGGCCAGATGTGCTGCCGCATCGCCAAGCACCTGGGCGCGGGTCGCGTGATCGCCATCGACCGCTACCCGGACCGCCTGAAGACCGCCGAAGCGCACGGTGCCGAGACGATCGACTTCACCACGGTGGACGACGTGGTGGAAACCGTACGGGAGATGACCGGCGGGCGCGGCGGCGACTCGGTGATCGACGCGGTGGGCATGGACGCCGACGGCTCGCTCACCGAGCGCATGCTGCAGACGGTGAAGGTGCAACCGGACCGCCTGACGGCGCTGCACCATGCCCTCGGCTCGGTACGGCGCGGCGGCACCGTCTCGGTGACCGGCGTCTACGGCGCCTGGATGGTGCGTTTCCCCATCGGGGACCTGTTCGACAAGCAGGTGGCGCTGCACTGGGGCCAGGCGAACGTGCGTCGCTGGACCGACCGCATTCTCGATGTGCTGCGTCAGGGCGACCCGATCGACGCGGGCGGCCTGGTCACCACGGAGATGCCGCTGGGCGAGGCGGTGCGCGCGTACAACGCCTTCCGCGACAAGGAACCCGGAATCGTCAAGGTCGTGCTGCGGCCTGGAGAGGGATGAGATGCGACGCTACCCGTTCTCGGTGGACCCCACCTGGCGGCTTCCGCTGCGCCTGATCGGCGTGCGGCCGAGCAGCGCCTATGTCGAGGTTGACGACGAGTTCATGGTCCGGTTCGGGCCGTGGACGCTGCGCACCCCGATGTCCAACGTGGCCGGTGCGACGGTGACCGGGCCGTTCTCGGTCTGGAAGGTGCTGGGGCCGCACCTGTCCCTCGCGGACCGCGGCGTCACCTTCGGCACCAACGGGCGGCAGGGCGTGTGCGTCCGCTTCCACAGGCCGGTGTCGGCGCTCGCGCCCGGCAAGGTGCTGACGCATCCGGGCGTGACCGTCACCGTCGCCGACCCCGAGAGCCTCGCCGAGCACCTGAACCGGCTCGTGGCGGTGGTGCCCGGATGATCGCCAGGACGCTGCGCGGCGCCGCCGCCGGGACGCTGGCCACGGGCGCGATGAGCGCGCTCATGCTCGCGGGCGCCCGCGCCGGCCTGATGCGGCACCAGCCGCCCAAGCGCATCGCGCGCGCGTTCCTGCCAGGCCACCGGCACCGGCCGAAGCCGGGGGAGCGCCTGCTCGGCACGGCCGCCCACTTCGGCTTCGGTGCCGCGAGCGGGGCGGTCTTCGGGCTGCTCGTCGGCGACCGGCGGCCGAGGATCCTCGCCGGGGTCGTGTACGCGCTGGCGATCTGGGCCGTCGGTTACCAGGGCTGGGTGCCCCGGCTGCACATCATGCCCCCCGCCACGCAGGACGTGCCGGAGCGGCAGGCGGTCATGGTCGGTGCGCACCTGGTGTACGGCGCGGCGCTGGTGCTCGCGCTGAACCGCCTGACCCCGGCCCGGCCCTACCGCGTCGAGACTGGGCGGCCGATGCCAGAGGACCGGGCGGTCGCTCCGGCGGTCGGCGGCAGGGGCTACGGCGGATAGCCGAGGGCGGCGGGGGTGACTCCGCGCGCCGGACGACGGGCGGAGCCACGACTCCCATCCCCTGCCCATGCGAACACTTGCGTCTCAACCGTTCGTGGGGCAGGAGGACCGCCCGCCCCTATGGCCGTTCGCCGGCCTTGTTGACGAGGTGAGTCTCCAACTGGGCGCTGAGCCCCAGGGGGGTGCCCGCCGGTACGAAGATCGGGTCCAGGTTGGCGTACTTGAATGTGCGGTCCCTGACGGAGACCCCGTAGGTCCCCAGGTAGCGGAAATCGTCCGGGTTCAGGATGAGTTCGTAGCGGGCCCAGTTCCCGGTGTAGGTGAAGGCGACCCCGTGACGGCCGTCGGCGTCCACGGCGTCCTGCCGTACGGACACTCCCTTGATCAAGGGCAGTGCGCGAAACAGGGCGGCCCGGACCTCCCGGCTGAGCGCCTGCTCGCCCATGAGCTGGTAGATGGCCTGGAAGAGCCGTTCTCCCTTCGACTCCTCGAACGGCTCGTCCGCGGATCTTGTCAGAACCCGGTCGATTCGGTCCAGCAGTCCCTGGGGGGTGATGGGTGGCTTGGCCAGATCGGTCGCGGAGATGCCGGGGTGGGTGCCCTGGACGAGCAGCTTGCCGTCGGGCCGGTACCACGCCACGCGCCTGCCGTCCACACTCGTCCACATCTCACGGGTGACGCGTCTGTCGAGATCCACGCCGAATCCACCGGCCCCTTCCCGAGGCGCGGCCTGCTTTTCCTTCACGTACAGCCACTGGTCGGACGAGGGCGTCACCGCCGGGCGGGATTCCGCCGCCCTGGCCGCGCGCTCGCTGAGCTCCTGAACGTTCGCCACCGGAACCGCAGGGGGCGCCTGCAGCCGTACGGCGCCGAAGCCCAGTGCCACCGCGAACGCGCCGGTGAGCGCGACCCGCCAGGCCAGCCGGGGCAGGCGTCGTCGCACGGGCGCTGGGGCGGCGTGGATTTCGTGCATGAGGCGGGCGCGAGCCGACTCCTGCGCCTCGCGCGTGATCACTGGAGTGGCCGCACGGAACCGCTTGATCTCTTCCACTATTCCTCCTCCTGCCCAATCGGACCGTCGTCGCCCAGGGTGGCCTTGACCTTCTTTCGCGCCCGGTGCAGCCGGGATCGCACGGTCCCGACCGGGATGCCGAGTGCGTGCGCGACCTCCTCGTAGGCAAGGTCGCCCCAGGCGATGAGCAGCAGCACGTCCCGGTCACCGCGGGACAGTCCGGCCAGCGCCCGGGCGATGCGCCGTTCCTGCTCCTGTGCGTCGACGCGGTCGGCCATCGTGTCGGCCACCGGCTCCGGGTGCGGGTCCACCCCGGTACGGCTCAGCGCCCGCAGCAGCCGTACTTCGTCCCGTCGATGCCTGGCGATCAAGGTGGTGGCGATGCCGTACAACCAGGGTCGTGCCGTGGGCTGGGCCAGGTCGTAGGTGCCGCGGCGGCGGAAGGCGATGAGGAACGTCTCCGCCGTGATGTCATCGGCCGCCTGGGTGCCCAGTCGTCGCGCCACATAGTGGTGAATCTGCGTGACATAACGGTCGAACAGGGCGGCGAACTGTTCGGGGTCGTCGTGGGAGCGGCGAATCAGCTCGGCGTCGTCCGTCTCCACCGCCTGGTCGAGCCGGGGGATCATCTTGGTCCTCGTGATGTCATGCCTGCTGTCTCCCGTTGGGCGGATCCGGGTTCTCGCCCCGGGGATGGCAGGTCGAATCCTTCACCTCCCGATTGGTCGGGCCCAGTTCGTTATAGGGGTGATGACTGCTTGATCACCGGGGGGGCGGATTCGCCGGAAACTCGGATGCCGTCCTGGGGCGGCGATAGGTACCCTGCGCGGGGAGCGCCGAAGGGGAAGCCATGGGACACGTCGAGGTCGGTCATCTGACATATGTGCTGCCCGATGGGCGGCCGTTGCTGAACGACGTGTCCTTTCGGGTCGGGGACGGGGTGAAGGCGGCGCTAGTCGGGCCGAACGGCGCGGGGAAGACGACCCTGTTGCGGCTGATCGCGGGGGATATTCAGCCGGTCGAGGGGAGCGTGACCAGCTCGGGTGGGCTGGGGGTCATGCGGCAGTTCATCGGCGGGCGCCGGAAGGCCGGGCCGGAGGGCGAGGGCGGGCCGGGGGCGGGTGGCGGCCGTACGGTGCAGGAGTTGCTGCTGTCGGTGGCGCCGGAGCGGGTTCGGGAGGCGGCGGCGCGGCTGGAGCAGGTCGAGCTGCTCATGATGGAGCGGGACGACGAGAAGACTCAGATGCGGTACGCCCAGGCGATCACCGATTACGCGGACGCGGGCGGTTACGACATCGAGGTGATGTGGGATGCGTGCGCGATCGCCGCGTTGGGCGTGCCGTACGATCGGGTGAAATATCGGGAGCTGGACACGTTGTCGGGCGGCGAGCAGAAGCGTCTGGTGCTGGAGGCGCTGCTGCGCGGGCCGGAGCAGACGCTGCTGCTGGACGAGCCGGACAACTTCCTTGATGTGCCGGGCAAGCAGTGGCTGGAGCAGGCGCTGCGGGAGACGCCCAAGACGGTGTTGCTCGTCTCGCACGACCGTCAGTTGCTCGCCAACACCGCCGACCGGATCGTCACCGTCGAGTCCGGTGGTGTCTGGATTCACGGCGGGGGGTTCGCGACGTACGCGCAGGCGCGTAAGGAGCGCAACGAGCGTCTCGACGAGTTGCGCCGCCGGTGGGACGAGGAGCACGCCAAGCTCAAACGGCTGGTGAACACGCTCAAGCAGAAGGCCACGTACAACGACGGCATGGCTCCGGCCTACCATGCGGCCCAGACCCGGCTGCGCAAGTTCGAGGAGGCCGGGCCGCCCGAGCTCGCCCCGCGCGACCAGAACATCAGTATGCGGCTGCGCGGCGGCCGGACCGGCAAGCGGGCGCTGGCCTGCGAGAACCTGACGCTGCACACCCAGGACGGGTCGGTGCTGATGAAGCCGTTCGACCTGGAGGTCTGGTACGGCGAGCGGGTCGCGGTGCTCGGCTCGAACGGATCCGGCAAATCCCACTTTTTGCGGCTGCTTGCGGGGGAGGACATCCCGCATACCGGTACGGCGAAGCTCGGCGCGCGCGTCGTACCCGGGCATTTCGTGCAGACGCACGGCCGGCCGGACCTGCACGGCCGTACGCCCTGCGAGATCGTCATGACCGAGCACGCCAAGCTCCGCCAGGAGGCGATGCGCGCGCTGGCCCGCTACGAACTCGCCGGGGACATCGGCGACCAGCGCTTCGAGACCCTCTCCGGCGGCCAGCAGGCGCGTCTGCAGATCCTGCTGCTTGAGCTGTCCGGCGCGACCATGCTGCTGCTCGACGAGCCCACCGACAACCTCGACCTCGCCAGCGCCGAGGCGCTGCAGGACGGGCTGGAGCGCTTCGAGGGCACGGTTCTCGCGGTCACCCACGACCGCTGGTTCGCCTCAGCCTTCGACCGTTACCTCGTCTTCGGGGCGGACGGCCGGGTGTACGAGTCGCCGGAGCCGGTCTGGGACGAGGGCCGGGTGGCCCGCCGCCGGTGAGCGCCGTCCGGAGGGCCGGTTAAAGAGATCTATACGTCTTCGTCCTGGTTGGGCGTGTCAGTGCGGCTGCGGTGCTGTGCCCGGATATCACGGAATGGTGACACAGCGTAGTGCTATCGGGATGCTCTGTTCATCGTTCATGGCCGCCGCCCTGGCCGCCGCGGTCGCCGGGTGCTCGGCCGGGCCGGAGGAGACGACGGAGGCGTTCCGGCCGCTCGCGGCCAAGGGGCAGGCGTCGTCGATCGTCGCCGTGGGCAAGGACTACCGGGTGAACTGGGTGGTGCTGGTCGCCAACCCCAACCGCTGGCACTTCGGGGAGAACGTGGTGGCCACGGTGGTCGGCCGGGACGCGCAGGGCAAGGAGGTCGTACGCCAGCGGGAGCCCATGGACGCGGTGCCGCCGGGGCGTGCGATGGCGTTCAGCGGCACGGTGACGGCGGCGCGGCGGCCGGCCAAGGTGGAGATCGACGTGCGGTCGCCGCAGTGGCGCAAGGCGGTTCGGGTTCCGTCGGCGTTCCGGCAATTTCCGCTGACCGATGTTCAGACGGTTAAATTGCGCGACGGCCAATATTTGGTGAGCGGATATGTGATAGACCCGTACCGCAAACCGGCGAGCACGCTCCGGGTGACGGCCCTGCTGCACGATGGCGACGGCCGGCTGCTGGGGGGTCGCAGCGATTTCGTCGATGACGTGAGCGCGGGCGGGCGGCAGCGGTTCGTCATCACGGTGCCGGGCATCACGGGCACGGTCGCGCCGGAGCGGACCCAGTTGTTCGTCTCGCCGTGGGGATCGACGGCCGGGCCGTACGAGGAACTGGTGAAGGCGGGTCTGGTCCCGCTGCACACGGTCAAGCCGAAGACCGAACCCTTCCCGAAGGATCGCAACACGCAGGTTTCGTCTTTCGAGTGATTTGACACGATAAATCGGATTCTTTTCCGTGGGGCACGCATAGTCGAGTCTTCATTCTGCTTTCCTAAAAAGGTGGAACTCCTAGTTAACAGTCATTACTGTCGGTCACATGAATGACCGCGGTCTGGTGGACGCCCTTCGTGCCCGCGACGCGAACGCCCTCGCCGAGCTGTACGACAAGTACGCGGAAAGCGTCTACGGATACTGCTGGACCCTGACCGGCGGCCCGGACGGGGCGCAGGTGGCCCTGCGCGACACGATGATCGCCGCGGAGGCCCGCATCCACGCGCTCACCGACGCCTCCCGGTTCAGGGTCTGGCTCTACGCGCTGGCCCGCGGCGAATGCCTGCGCCGCCGCTCCGCCGCCCCCCTCGACGCGGACACCGACCCCGGCCACACGGGCCTGGGCGCGGTGGCCCGCGACGCCGTCGGCCGCCTGGCCCCGGCCGACCGCGAGATCCTCGAACTGGTCCACCGGCACGGCTTCACCCTGCCCGACGCCGCCCGCGTCCTCGGCGTGTCCCGCAGGCACGCCAGGGCCCGGTACGGCGCCGCCGCCGAGCGCCTCTTCGACGCCGTCACCGCCGAGCTACGCGGACGCGAATCCCAGGTGTTCGGACTGCTCCCGCGCACGGTGCTGCCCGAGTCCCTGCGCGTGCGGGTGATGAGCTGCTTCGTCGACCCGGACCTGCTGCCCTACCGCCGCCTGGTGGCCCGCCGCGTCGGCCCGCTCGACGGCTCGGGCTTCCCCGTCGCCTCCGAGCACCGCGTCGTACGGGGCGTGGTGGCGGGCACCGCCTCGGTGGCCGTGACGCTGGCGGTCACGCTCGTCTTCAACCAGGTCTGGAGCGGGGGCGGCACCGGGGGCACGGCCGCCTCCGGCACGTACGCGCCGTCCGGTGAGCCCGCGGGGGTCCGCACCCTCGCCGAAGGTCGCGGCGACGGCGTTCCCACGCCCACGCGCCCGTTCGGCCGCATGCCCGTCGTCGGCGTCGGGCTGCCGACACCGGCTCGGCCCATGGCGGCCACGCCGTACGGGGAGCCCCCGGCGACGGTCCTGCCGTGGAGCGCGTCCACGCCCGCCGACCCCTTACGGTACGGGCGCGACATGACCGGCGAGGCGTCGGAGGCAGGCGACCGTGACGACGCCGGGGACGGCGCGGCGCGCGATGGCGCGAGCGAGAACGGACGGCATCCGGAGCATCCGGATCGCGGGAGTCCGGAGCGGGACCGCCCGCGCGGGCATCCCACCCGGGTGCCCCGCCGGGACGGCGGCGAAGCGCCGGGCGACGGCATCCTCAAGGACGCGCACGACGCGGACGGCACGCCGAAGCACCGAGCCCCCGACCGAGCCTCCGACCGAGCCCCCGATCGAGCCCCCGATCGAGCACCCGGTCGCCTCCCGTCTCCGGGCGACCCCGGCGAGGATCGCGCCGCGGACGGCGAGGACCGGCCGGCCGGGCCCACCGACCGGCCGCGCGTCCCTTCGCCCTGGACGCCGCGCGCGCTCGACGGGCCGTGGCCGCCCGTCCGCCGTACGCCCGAGAGCATGCCCTCGCTGCCCGGAGTCCACCGCACCCCGGACTCCCCGCGGCCCCGCACGATCCCCGCCCCGGCGCCCGCGCCGACCCCGCGCCCGTGCGCGGCGGGTGCGGGCCCGTCGCCGTCCGAGTGCTGACCGGCCCGCACGCGAGATGCCCGCACGGGCACATTCACCGCCACCCAATCCTCAATGATGACTTTCAGTAATCAAAACGTGTGCGGAGAGTGACTGACGGGAAGCCTGTGAAAGGTGATCCAAACCCTGAGGAGGGGACAGATGCCGAACACAGGCTGCCGCCGCATAGCGGCGATAGTGGTGGGACTCGCCTGCGGTTACGCCGTGACCATTGGCCAGCCGGCGGTGGCGGCCAAACCCAGGCCGTCGGCTCAGGAGGCGTCCAAGGCCCGAAAACAGGTGCGCGACCGCGCTGAGGAACTCGATGAGACCGCGGTCCGCCTGGCCGAGTCCCGGGCCAGGCAGGAGGAGCTGACCTGGGCGGCCTCCCAGGCCGTTGAGGCCTTCCACGAGGCCGACGTGCTCGCCGCCGAGGCGAAGGCCGAGCACGAGCGGGCCGCCGAGGCGGTCAAGCGGGCCGACGAACTGCTCCGCGCCGCCCGCGAGGAGGCCGTGGACATCGCGGCGAGCAGCTACGGTGGCTACGACGCGACCCGGCCCGCGATGGCCGCGGTCGCCGGTGAGGGCGGCCCCACCGGCTACCTGCAGCGCACCAGCGTGCTCAGCCATCTGAAGGCGGAGCGGGCGGAGAAGCTGCGCCGCCTGCGCGACATGCGGCGGGTGCAGGCCATCATCCGCGACCAGGCCCGCGCGACCCACCTGGAGCGGCTGCGGGCCGTCCAGCGGGCCGAGGAGGCGAAGCGGGCGGCCGAGGAGGCCGTCGCCCGGCAGGTCGAGCAGGTACGCCGGATCGAGCAGGAGCAGGCCGAGCTGCAGCAGCGGCTCGACCGGGCGCGCGACCGGGTCGTCCGCATCGAACGGCGGCGTACCCTCCTGAGCACGTTGCTGAACGCGCGCACGGTGCGGCGGATCGGCTTCAAGTACGCGAACGCCAAGTGGGCGAGGGCCGCCCGCGCCGAGGGCGCGCAGGCCGCGCGCGGCGACATCGTGGCGAGCTGGGCGCTCACCCAGCTGGGCAAGCCGTACGTGTGGGCGGCATCCGGCCCGCACGCCTACGACTGCTCGGGCCTGACCATGCGCGCCTACGAACGGGTCGGCATCCGCCTCGACCACTGGACGGGCACGCAGTGGACCTCGGGCCCGCACGTGCCCATCGAGGAACTCAGCCGCGGCGACCTGGTGTTCTTCGGAAAGATCAAGAACAATCCCAAGAGCATCCACCACGTGGGCATCTACATCGGCGCGGGCCTGATGGTCCACGCCCCGTACACCGGCGACGTGGTCCGCGTAGCGCCCATCTGGCGCCGCGACCTGTTCGGCGCCACCCGCCCCATCGGCTGATTGGGCCCGTCCCGCCGGGAGCGCCGGGGGACACGCCGGACGGCCGCCCGACTCGCCGCAGGGGCCGACCGCCAGGGCCGGTCGAAGGGCCGTCGCATCGGCCGGGCAGGGAAAGCCGACCTCCGGTTGGAGGGGACATCGCCCCGCCGCGCCGAAACGCGAGACGACCGACCGCGGAGCGATCCACGGCTCCGCCCGTACGGGAGCTGCGGACGCAGTCCGAGCCGAACGTCCGGGCCAGTCGCACCGGCCAGGCAGAAAAGCCGACCTCCGGTTGGAGGGATTTGGCGGGACATCGCCTCCGCTGCGCCGAATGCGAGACGGCCGACCGCGGACGATTCACGGCCCCGCCGTACGGAGGCCGCGGACGCAGTCCGAGTCGAACGTCCGAGCCGAACGTCCGGGCCAGTCGCACCGGCCGGGCAGGAAAAGCCGACCTTCGGTTGGAGGGGTTGGCCGGACATCGCCTCCGCCGCGCCGAATGCGAGACGGCCGACTGCGGAGCGATCCACGGCCCCGCCGTACGGGAGCCGCGGACGCAATCCGAGCCGAACGTCCGAGCCGAACGTCCGGGCCAGTCGCACCGGCCGGGCAGGAAAAGCCGACCTCCGGTTGGAGGGGTTTGGCGGGATATCGCCTCTGCCGCGCCGAATGCGAGACGGCCGACCGCGGAGCGATCCACGGCCCCGCCGTACGGGAGCCGCGGACGCAGTCCGAGCCGAACGTCCGGGCCGAACGCGGTCGCAGAGTCCAGGGACGCGCACCTGTGGGCACGTCGCCTGACGACGCTCGCCGATGCCGGTGGCGCGACCGGCGGCCTAGTGTTCGCCGGGGGGCTGGGCGGCGGCGCGGTCGAGTGAGCGCTCGATCTCGGCCTCGGCCTCGGCGCGACCGACCCAGTTGGCGCCTTCAACCGACTTGCCCGGTTCGAGGTCCTTGTACACCTCGAAGAAGTGCTGGATCTCCAGCCGGTCGAATTCCGGTACGTGGTGAATGTCGCGAATGTGCCCCATGCGGGGGTCGGTGGCGGGCACGCAGAGCACCTTGTCGTCGCCGCCCTTCTCGTCCGTCATCCGGAACATGCCGACGGCGCGGCAGCGGATGAGGCAGCCGGGGAACGTGGGCTCCTGCAGCAGCACGAGCGCGTCGAGCGGATCGCCGTCCTCGCCGAGCGTGTGCTCGATGAACCCGTAGTCGGCGGGGTATTGGGTGGACGTGAAGAGCATACGGTCGAGCCGGATGCGGCCCGTCTCGTGGTCCACCTCGTACTTGTTGCGCTGACCCTTGGGGATTTCAACGACGACGTCGAACTCCACGGTATTTCCTCCCGGCTCCGTCCCCGGGCCTCCCGGGGCGGGGGCTAATGTCTCGTAGTCGTACATCTCAGCATGACGCATGGCGAAAAGAGGTCGGTGCGGTGGTGGTCCGGGGACGTTGGGTGCTGCTCGTCACCCTCGTCCTGCTGCAGGCGTTCACGATCAGCGCCGCCCTGTACGTGTGGTCCGGCGGCCTGACCGCCTCCGGCGAACGCCCGCAGGCGGCGGCCCCGAGCCCGTCGCGCGCCCCGATCCCCCTGCTCACCTCGGCCCCGGTGCTCTCCACCGAGGCGGGCGGCGCGCCCCCGGAGAAGAAGACCCTCGCCGCCCGGCTCTCCGGCCCGCTGTCCGCCGCCGCCCTCGGCGGCAACGTCGGCGCCGTGGTCATCGACGCCGCCTCCGGCGCCACCCTGTTCAGCAGCAGGTCCACCACCGGTCTCACCCCCGCCTCCACCACCAAGGTGGTGACGGCGGTGGCCGCGCTGACCTCCCTCGGCCCCGACGCCCGCCTGTCCACGCGCGTGGTGCAGGGCGCGGCGGCCGACGCGATCATCCTGGTCGGCGGCGGCGACCCCACCCTCGCCGGCCCGAAGTCCGCCGACCGCGGCTACCCGCGCCCGGCGTCCCTCGTCACGCTCGCCTCGCGCACCGCCAAGGCGCTCAAGGCGGCCGGCGTCACCAAGGTCACCCTCGCGTACGACGACTCCCTGTT
Organism: Thermopolyspora sp. NPDC052614; assembly: GCF_040678635.1. Taxonomy (NCBI): domain Bacteria; kingdom Bacillati; phylum Actinomycetota; class Actinomycetes; order Streptosporangiales; family Streptosporangiaceae; genus Thermopolyspora; species Thermopolyspora sp. NPDC052614. Next base: position 142,691 of record NZ_JBFATZ010000008.1, on the reverse strand, counting down.
CAGCGCCCCCCACACCGCCCAGGGCTGGAAGCCCAACTACGTCCCCGAGGGCACCGTCGCCCCCGTCACCGCGCTCATGCACGACGTCGGCCGGGTAGCCCCTCGCGTACGCGAACGCTGGCCCCAGCCCTCCCGCGCCACCGCCGTCGCGTTCGCCTCGCTGCTGCGCCGCCAGGGCGTCACGGTCGCCCCCAGCGTGCGTACGGCGCACGCGGCAGGTTCGGCCAAGGAGATCGCCCGGGTCGAGTCGCCCCCGATCTACCAGCTCGTCGAGCGCATGCTCACCTACAGCGACAACGACCTCGCCGAGGCCCTCGCCCACCAGGTCGCGGTCAAGGAGGGCCTGCGCGGCACGTTCGCCGACGGCGCCCGCGCCACCACCCGCATTCTGCGCGAACTCGGCGTCGACAAGGGCGTGCGCGTCTTCGACGGCAGCGGCCTGTCCACAGGCAACCGCATCACCCCGCAGGCCCTGGCCCGCCTGCTCGCCCTGGCCGCCTCGCCCGAGCACCCCGAACTGCACACCGTGATCAGCGGCCTGCCGGTGGCCCACTTCACCGGCACCCTCGACGACCGCTACGACGGCAAGGGCAGCGCGGACGGCGCGGGCCTGGTGCGCGCCAAGACCGGCACCCTCAACGGCGTCAACACCCTCGCCGGCATCGCCCGCACCGCCAACGGCCACCTGGTCACCTTCGCCTTCATGGCCGACCGCGTCCCGGCCCCCGACCCCGCCGTCGCCGCCCTGGACCGCCTGGCCGCGATCGTTTCGGCGTCATGAGTCTCGGCGACCTGAGTCTCGGCGACCTGAGTTCGGCGACCTGAAATTCGGCGTACTGAGTTTCACGGCCCTGTGTCGGGTAAGACGCGCGGACACACCCACGAGCGCATACGGTGGAACTATGCAGGTGATCGACTGGGATCTGGCCGTCGCGACCGGGACACGTCTGGTGCGGCCCGGCCCGCAGGTGAGCAGACAAGAGGCCCGCGAGGCCGTCACCGAGCTGCGGCGGCTGTCCCGCGTGGCCGAAGGACATGTGCGGGAGTTCACCCGCATCGACGGGGGGGTCGCGCCGCAGCCTGCCACCATCGTCGACCGACCAGGCTGGATCCGGGCGAACGTGGACGGTTTCCGCGTCATCCTGGAGCCCCTGACCGAGCGCGCGTCACGCTCGAACATGCCGGCGATCGTCGGCGCCGTCGGCTCGCGCATCACCGGCGTCGAGGTCGGCGCGGTGCTGGCGTTCATGGCGTCTCGCGTGCTGGGCCAGTACGAGCTGTTCCTGCCGCCGGACCCGACCGGCCAGGCCCCCACCGGCCGGCTCACCCTCGTCGCGCCGAACATCGTGCACGCCGAGCGCGAGATGCGAGTAGACCCGCACGACTTCCGCCTGTGGGTGTGCCTGCACGAGGAGACCCACCGGGTGCAGTTCACCGGCGTGCCGTGGCTGCGCGAGTACGTGCGGTCCCAGATGACCGATTTCCTGCTCGCCTCCGACATCGACGTCACCACCCTGCTCGAACGGCTGCGCGCCGCCTCCGACGTGGTCGCGGACGTGTTCCGCGGCGGCGACGGCAACCTCATCGACGTCATCCAGACGCCCGAGCAGAAGGAGATCCTCGACCGGCTCACCGCGGTGATGACCCTGGTCGAGGGCCACGGAGACTACGTCATGGACGCGGTCGGCCCGTCGGTCGTGCCCACGGTGGCGGAGATCCGCAGCAAGTTCCAGCACCGCCGCCAGGGCGGCTCGCGGATGGACCAGCTCGTCCGCCGCCTGCTCGGCATCGACCTGAAGATGAAGCAGTACGCCGAGGGCTCGGTCTTCGTGCGCACGGTCGTCGACCGGGTGGGCATGGACGGTTTCAACCGCGTCTGGACCTCCCCGGAGACGCTGCCGACGCACGTGGAGATCACCACCCCCGAACGCTGGCTCAACCGCGTCCACGGCACCGGCCAGCTGCCCAGCGCCAACTGACCGACCACGACCGACCACGGCCGAGGCCGCCCGCGCGGCCGGGCGTGGACGGGCCGCTGCGGTGATTGGCCCAGACTGAGGGCATGGGTCCGCATCCCGCGGTCGCCGATGTCCGGCGGGCCGTACGAGAGTGTCTGGCCGACCTGCCCGAGGGCGGGTTGGTGCTGGTGGCGTGCAGCGGCGGGGCCGACTCGCTGGCGCTGGCCGCCGCGACCGGGTTCGCCGCGCCGCGCATGGGGTTGCGGGCCGGGCTGGTGACCGTCGATCACGGCCTGCAGGAGGGCTCGGCGGCCCGCGCCCGCGAGGTGGTGGCGCTGGCGGCGCGCCTGGGGCTGTCGCCCGCCGAGGCGCTGACCGTGACCGTGGGCCGCGCGGGCGGGCCCGAGGCGGCGGCGCGGGACGCCCGTTACGCGGCGCTCGCGGAGGCCGCGGACCGCCTGGGGGCGGTGACCGTGCTGCTCGGCCACACCCTGGACGACCAGGCCGAGACGGTGCTGCTGCGGCTGTCCCGGGGCAGCGGCACCCGGTCGCTCGCGGGCATGCCCCGCGTCTCCGGCCGCTATCGGCGGCCCTTCCTCGGCATCCGGCGACGCCGCACGGCCGAGGCGTGCGAGGCGCTCGGCCTCGACCCCTGGCAGGACCCCCACAACGACGACCCGGCCTACACCCGGGTCCGCGTCCGCCACAAGGCCCTCCCGGTGCTGGAGGACGCCCTCGGCCCCGGCGTCGCCGAGGCGCTCGCCCGTACGGCCCGGCTCTGCGCCGACGACGCCGACGCCCTCGACGCGTGGGCCGAGCGGGTGGCCGCCCAGGCGCGGGCGGCGGCCACGGGGGAAGCTAAGGGGGAGGCTACGGGGCTGCTGGTCACGGAAGAGCTGTCGGGCTCGGTGCTGGCGGTTTCGGTGCTGGAGCAGGCCCCGGCGGCGGTGCGGCGGCGGGTCGTTCAGCGGGCGGCGGTGGCGGCCGGGGCGACGGCGTCGGCGCTGGCGGCGGTGCACATCGAGCAGGTGGATCGGCTGATCACCGATTGGCGGGGGCAGCGGCGTGTCGATCTGCCCGGGGGGGTAGGGGCCTTCCGGCGGTATGGCACCCTGATATTCGCCAGAAACGACGCATAAAGGGAACTCCAGGTGGACGTAGCCGACATGGGCAGGGATCTCTCGAAGGTCCTCATCCCCGAGGAAGAGCTCCAGACCAAGATCCGGGAGCTCGCCGGGCGAATCGACGCCGACTACGCGGGCCGGGAAGTGCTGCTCGTGGGCGTGCTCAAGGGGGCGGTGATGGTGATGGCGGACATCGCCCGCGCCCTGCACCTGCCGGTCCAGATGGACTGGATGGCCGTCTCCTCGTACGGGGCGGGGACCAAGTCGTCCGGCGTCGTCCGGGTGCTCAAGGACCTCGACACCGACATCGCCGGGCGGCACGTGCTGGTCGTGGAGGACATCATCGACTCCGGCCTGACCCTGTCGTGGCTGCTGCAGAACCTGCAGTCGCGCAACCCGGCCTCCGTCGAGGTCTGCGCCCTGCTCCGCAAGCCCGACGCGGTGAAGGTGCCGATCGACGTCCGCTACGTGGGATTCGACATCCCCAACGAGTTCGTCATCGGCTACGGCCTCGACTACGCCGAGCGCTACCGCAACCTTCCCTTCATCGGCACCCTCGCCCCTCACGTGTACGGCGGCGAATGAACCTCCAGCTCGCCGCGACGCGCCGGCGTCGCAATCAATTCGCCCTGAGCGAAGTGGCCTGTGAATAACGTGATATTCCGCTCTGCCGCCTGGAACACAGGGGCACCTGACGTACGTTGGAATGGCAAGAGCCGCGAAGCCCGAGCGGTTACCCCACTCGGGTGAGCGGTGTACCTTCTGATTCTCGAAGGTGCCATCACGGCGCCTTCGGGTACGCAGAAGGAGCGGCTAGGGATGCCGCGACCCCCTCACGGGGGTGCCAAGGCCTTGGTCAGGAAGGGACGGGCCCGCCGGGGTTCCGCATCGGATGGATCTCAAGCGATTTACACGTGGGCCACTGCTGTGGATCCTAGGCATTGTCGTGCTGCTTTTGCTCGTCACCACGATGTTCGGGGGCGACGGCAACTACCAGAGGACCGACACCTCCACCATCGTGTCGCTGATCGACCAGGGGAAGATCTCCAACGCGAAGATCATCGACAAGGACCAGCGCATCGAGGTCACCACCACCGACGGGCGCAGCTACTACTCGTCCTGGGTGGCCGGGCAGGGTCTGCAGCTCGCCGACGCGCTGAAGGCCGCCAATCCCCGTCAGGGCTGGACGGTCGAGGTGCCCCGGGAGAACTTCCTGGTCGGCCTGCTGGTGAGCTTCCTCCCCATCGTGATCATCGTCCTCATCTTCCTGTTCATCATGAACCAGATGCAGGGCGGCGGCTCCCGGGTGATGAGCTTCGGCAAGTCCAAGGCCAAGCTGGTCACCAAGGACACTCCCAAGACCACCTTCGCCGACGTCGCCGGCGCCGACGAGGCCATCGAGGAGCTCCAGGAGATCAAGGAGTTCCTGCAGGCCCCGGCGAAGTTCCAGGCGATCGGCGCCAAGATCCCCAAGGGCGTGCTGCTGTACGGCTCGCCCGGCACCGGCAAGACGCTGCTGGCCCGCGCGGTCGCCGGTGAGGCGGGCGTCCCGTTCTACTCGATCTCCGGTTCGGACTTCGTGGAGATGTTCGTCGGCGTCGGCGCCTCCCGCGTGCGCGACCTGTTCGAGCAGGCGAAGGCGAACGCCCCGGCGATCATCTTCATCGACGAGATCGACGCGGTCGGCCGGCACCGCGGCGCCGGCCTCGGCGGCGGCCACGACGAGCGCGAGCAGACGCTCAACCAGCTCCTCGTCGAGATGGACGGCTTCGACGTCAAGGGCGGCGTGATCCTCATCGCCGCGACGAACCGGCCCGACATCCTCGACCCGGCGCTGCTGCGTCCCGGCCGCTTCGACCGGCAGATCGTCATCGACCGGCCGGACCTGGAGGGCCGCAAGGGCATCCTGCGGGTGCACGGCCGCGGCAAGCCGTTCGCGCCCGACGTGGACCTGGACACGATCGCCCGCCGTACGCCGGGCTTCACCGGCGCCGACCTGGCGAACGTGATCAACGAGGCCGCGCTGCTCACCGCCCGGAAGAACGAGAAGCTCATCACGATGGCGACCCTCGAGGAGTCCATCGACCGCGTGATGGCCGGTCCGGAGCGCAAGACCCGGGTCATGTCCGACCAGGAAAAGAAGATCATCGCGTACCACGAGGGCGGCCACGCCCTGGTGGCGCACGCCCTGCCGAACGCCGACCCGGTTCACAAGATCACCATCCTGTCCCGCGGCCGCGCCCTCGGCTACACGATGACGCTGCCGATGGAGGACAAGTTCCTCGCCACGCGCTCGGAGATGATGGACCAGCTCGCCATGCTGCTCGGCGGCCGCACGGCCGAGGAACTGGTGTTCCACGAGCCGACGACGGGCGCGGCCAACGACATCGAGAAGGCCACGGCGATCGCCCGCCGCATGGTCACCGAGTACGGCATGAGCGAGCAGCTCGGCGCCCGCAAGTTCGGCACCGGCAACAGCGAGGTCTTCCTCGGCCGCGACATGGGCCACGAGCGCGACTACTCCGAGAAGATCGCCTCCACGATCGACGAGGAGGTGCGCAGGCTCATCGAGACCGCGCACGACCAGGCGTGGGAGATCCTCGTCGAGTACCGCGACGTGCTCGACAACCTGGTCCTTGAGCTGATGGAGAAGGAGACCCTCTCCCGCCAGCAGGTCATGGAGATCTTCTCCCCGGTCGTGAAGAAGGAGCACCGCCCGTCCTACTCCGGCTACGGCAAGCGCCTGCCGTCGGACCGCCCGCCGGTCATCACGCCCAAGGAGCGCGCGGGCAACGGATCCACGCCCGCCCTGCCCAACGGCGCGCCGAACGGCGGCTCGCCGGTCGAGCAGCCGTGGCTGAGCGAGCGCGCGCCGAAGGACGAGGCGTAACGAGCTTCGCAGGCGAGGTCGCCGCGGACTTCATCGCAAGCCCACGGCGACCTCGTCGGCACGAGGTCGTCACGGTCCTCACAGTGAACCCCCCGTGGCGACCTGGCGACCTCAGGCATGTCGCGGACGTCACGGTGAGCCCATGGCGACCTCACGACGTGACAAGCCGTCGGCAGGGCCTCGCGGCGGGCCCGCGGCGGCCTGGTGACAGGCCCCGTGACAAGCCCGGTGACAAACTCGGTGTCATCGGGGCCGGTGGCCGTACGCCGACCTCGACGTCAGGCCGGTACGCACGCACCGGTAGAACTGGCACCGACGAAGAAAGCGTCGGCAAAGGAGCCGGCGAACGCCATACCGGCGTGGGAACGCCGGTGACAACACGGCCGAGGCCGGCGGCACCGCGCGGGCCGAGGCTCGGCCGGTAAGGAAGTCTCATGGACAGCGAGCCGATGCCGGAACTGCCCCCGGAGCCCCCGCCCTTCGACGCTCCCCGGATCGAGAAGGCCGTCAGGGAGATCCTCATCGCCATCGGCGAGGACCCCGACCGGGACGGGCTGCGCGACACCCCCGCCCGCGTCGCCCGCGCCTACGCCGAACAGTTCGCCGGGCTGCGCCAGACCCCCGAAGAGGTGCTCACCACGGTCTTCGACGCCGACCACGACGAGATGGTCCTGGTGCGCGACATCGAGGTGTCCAGCGTCTGCGAGCACCACCTGGTGCCCTTCTACGGCGTGGCCCACGTCGGCTACATCCCCAACGACCGCGGCCAGGTCACCGGGCTGTCCAAACTGGCCAGGCTCATCGACGTCTTCGCCCGCCGCCCGCAACTGCAGGAGCGTATGACCTCGCAGGTGGCCGACGCGCTGATGCGTGTCCTCGAACCACGCGGCGTAATCGTGGTAATCGAGGCCGAGCACCTGTGCATGACCATGCGCGGCGTCCGCAAGCCCGGCGCGAAGACCATCACCTCGGCCGTACGCGGCAACTTCCGCAACAGCGACCGCACCCGCGCCGAGGCGATGGCCCTGATCCTGGGGCACCGTTGATCGGCGTCCCGTGGGGTGGGTCTCGTACCGTGGCCGTACCTGTCCCTGTGCCGTGGCGTCGGTGTCCTGTGAGGTGGGTTTCGCGACGTGACGCGCCTGTGCCGACCTGGTTGCCCTGATCGGGGAGGATCGTTGATCGGTGCCCCGCGAGGCAGGCTTCCGCGACGCGGCCGTGTCCGTGCCGAGGGGATGTTAGGGGGATGCCCCTGGCCGTGCGGTCCCGCCGACCGGTCTTCCGCAGGGCGAAGGTCCCCCTCGTTTCGATCGCCCGCGACCGCCTAGGCTGGGGAGCATGACCACATGGAGTCTGCGGGGGTTGCCCAGTCAGTCACAGGGCCCGGCGCGGTGTCTGGTGATGGGCGTGGTGAACGTCACCCCCGACTCCTTCTCCGACGGCGGCCGATGGTTCGACTCGGCGGCGGCCATCCGGCGCGGCCTGGAACTGGTGGAGCAGGGCGCCGACATCGTTGACGTCGGCGGCGAGTCGACGCGGCCGGGCGCGGCCCGCGTCGAGCTCGACGAGGAGATCCGGCGGGTGGAGCCCGTCATCCGCGCCCTCGCCGCCGAAGGCGTGAAGGTGAGCGTGGACACGATGCGCGCCGAGGTGGCCGAGATCGCCGTCGCCGCCGGGGCCGTGCTCGTGAACGACGTCAGCGGGGGGCTCGCCGACCCCGCGATGCCCCGCATGGTCGCCGCGACCGGCGTGCCGTACGTGGTCATGCACTGGCGCGGCCACAGCCACGACATGGACAACCGCGCCGTCTACACCGACGTGGTGACCGAGGTGCGCGAGGAGCTGGCCAAGCGGGTGGACTCGGTGCTCGCCGAGGGCGTACACGAGGATCAGATCGTGCTCGACCCCGGCCTCGGCTTCGCCAAGCGCGCCGAGCACAACTGGAGCCTCCTGGCGGGCCTGGACCGGCTCGCCGAGCTGGGCCGCCCGCTCCTCGTCGGCGCGTCCCGAAAACGCTTCCTGACCCGCCTCCTGGCCGCCCCCGACGGCACCCCCCGCCCGTTCGACGAGTGCGACGCCGCGACCGTCGCCGCGACCGCCCTGGCGGCCCGCGCCGGGGCCTGGTGCGTGCGCGTGCACGAGGTGCGCCCCAACGCCGACGCCGTCCGTGTCGCCGCCGCCTGGCAGGCGGGGGCCGAGCGGTGAGCGTCGTCACGGAGATCGAGTCGCTGAACCAGGAGTTCTACGCGGCCATCGAGGGCGCCGACCTCGACCGCATGGAGGAGATCTGGGCGGACGACACCGGCGACCGGGTGGCGATGTGCGTGCACCCCGGGTGGTCGATGCTGACCGGCCGCCGGGCGATCATGCGCTCCTATGCGCTGATCATGGCGAACACGCCGTACATCCAGTTCGTGCTCACCGACGTGTGGACCTGCGTGGTCGGCGACGTCGCGGTGGTCTCCTGCGCGGAAAACATCCTCACCGCGGGCGACGAGGGTGAGACGGGCTTCGTCGCGGGAAAGGTGGTGGCCACGAACACGTTCGTGCTCACGCCCCGCGGCTGGAAGCTGTGGATCCACCACGGGTCGCCGGTCCTGCAGGGCGAGGAGGACGACGAGGACGGGCAGGAGGTCGTGTGAGGGCGCTCGACGCCATCGCCCTGCGGGGCATCCGGGCGCGTGGCCGCCATGGGGTGCTGCCGGCCGAGCGTGAGCTGGGCCAGGAGTTCGTGGTGGACGTCACGTTGTTCCTGGACACCGCCCCGGCGGCGGCGGAGGACGACCTGACCCGGACGGTCGACTACGGCGAGCTGGCCACGCGCCTTTCCGCAGTCGTGGCGGGCAAGCCGGTGAACCTCATCGAGACCCTGGCGCAGAAGCTGGCCGACGTCTGCCTGTCCCACGAACGGGTCGAGGAGGTGGAGGTGAGCGTACACAAACCGGCCGCTCCCATCCCCCTGCCGTTCGACGACGTGGTGGTGACGATCAGGCGGAGGCGGTCATGAGAGTCGTGATCGGGCTGGGCAGCAACGTGGGGCGGCGGCTGGAGAATCTTCAGGGCGCGATCGACACCCTCTTCGACGCGCCCGGGCTGGAGTTCGTGGCGATGTCGTCGGTGTACGAGACCGACCCGGTGGGCGGGCCCGAGCAGGGGCCGTTCCTCAACGCGGTCGTCATCGGCGAGACGACGCTCGACCCGCGTACGCTGCTGGATCGGGCGCTGGGCGTGGAGAACGCCTTCGGCCGGGTCCGCGCCGAGCGCTGGGGTCCGCGCACCCTCGACGTCGACCTGATCACCGTCGATGACGTGACCCTGAGCGACCCCGACCTCACCCTGCCGCATCCGCTGGCGCACGAGCGCGCCTTCGTGCTGGTGCCCTGGGTGGAGGCCGACCCGGCGGCGGAACTGCCCGGCCGGGGCTCGGCCGCGGCCCTGCTCGCCTCCCTCGACCAGGAGGGCGTACGGCGGCGCCCCGACCTGAAACTGCAACCTCCCGCGTAAGGAACCGGAACTCCGTGAAGCCCAGCCGCCCCGGCCTGCTCGTCGTCCTCGTCGTCGTCTTCGCGCTGATCACCTGGGCGCTGCTGCAAAAGACCTACTCCGAGCTGCAGACGCTGCCGTGGACGGCGATCCCCACCGTGCTGCTGCTGGCGATCGGCGAGGCGTACACCGGCTGGGCCACCCGCGCCCGCATCCACCGCAAACCCGGCACCAAGCCCGTCGATCCGATCGCCGTGGCCCGCCTGGTCGCCCTCGCCAAGGCCACCGCCCTCGCCGGCTCGGTCTTCGCCGGCATCTTCGCCGGATTCGTCCTGCGCGTCCTCGACCTGCTCAGCCTGCCACAGCCCCGCTACGACGCCCTCGTCGGCGGCGGCTCCTTCATCGCCTGCGTCCTGCTCATCTGCGCGGCCCTCTACCTGGAGTACTGCTGCCGCGTCCCCGGCGACCGCGAAAAGGACAAACGCCCCACCCAGTGAGCCAACGCCCGTTCGGCGTCGTCCGCCCCTTGGGCGGCGCCCGAGCCGGTGTGTCGTGAACCGCTATTTGTCGATGTCGCCGACGACGAAGAACATCGAGCCGAGGATGGCGACCATGTCGGCGACCAGGTGGCCCGGCAGGATCTCGCGCAGGACCTGGACGTTGTTGTAGGAGGCCGAGCGGAGCTTGAGCCGCCACGGGGTTTTCTCGCCGCGGGAGACCAGGTAGTAGCCGTTGATGCCGAGCGGGTTTTCGGTCCAGGCGTACGTGTGGCCCTCGGGGACCTTGAGGACCTTGGGGAGGCGCTGGTTGATCGGGCCGGGGGGCAGGTCGCGTAGGCGCTCGACGCAGGCGTCGGCGAGTGTGAGGGACTGCTTGACCTGGCCGAGTAGGACGCGGAAGCGGGCGTTGCAGTCGCCTGCGACCTCGGTGACCACCTTGACGGGCAGTTCGCCGTAGGCGAGGTAGGGCTCGTCGCGGCGCAGGTCGAAGTCGACGCCGGAGGCGCGGGCGATCGGGCCGCTGACGCCGTACTGCATGATCGTTTCGCGGTCGACGCGGCCGACGCCGACGGTGCGGGCGCGGAAGATCTCGTTGCCGACGATGAGTTCCTCGATGTCGGGGAGGCGTCGCCGTACCGCCGCCACCGCGTGCTCGACGCGGGACAGCCAGCCGGCCGGGAGCTCCTCCTTGAGGCCGCCGACGCGGTTGAACATGTAGTGCATGCGGCCGCCGGAGATCTCCTCCATGACGGCCTGCAGCTCCTCGCGCTCGTTGAAGGCGTAGAAGACCGGCGTGATCGCGCCCAGCTCCAGCGGGTAGGAGCCGAGGAACATCAGGTGGTTGAGCACCCGGTTGAGCTCGGCGAGCAGCGTACGGGCCCAGACGGCGCGCACCGGGACCTCCATGCCGAGCATGCGCTCCACCGCGAGCACCACGCCGAGCTCGTTCGCGAACGCCGACAGCCAGTCGTGCCGGTTGGCGAGCACGATGATCTGCCGGTAGTCGCGGACCTCGAACAGCTTCTCCGCGCCGCGGTGCATGTACCCGACGATCGGCTCGGCGGCGCTGATCCGCTCACCGTCGAGGGTGAGCCGCAGCCGCAGCACGCCGTGCGTCGAGGGATGCTGAGGGCCGATGTTGAGGATCATGTCCTCGGTGGCGAGTTCCTTCGCGCCGGCCCCGATCCCCACAACCCGCTCGGTCATGCCCTCTACTGTTTCATACGATGAGGACGTGCGGTTTGACCCTTGGGATCCTGAATTCGTCGCCCATCCCTACGACGTGTACGCCCGGCTGCGCGAACAGGAGCCGGTGAGTTTCTACGAGCCGACGGGCCAGTGGCTGATCGCCCGGCACGCCGACGTCGATGCCCTGCTGCGGGATCGCCGCCTCGGCCGGACGTACCTGCATCTCGGCAGCCACGAGGAGTTCGGCAGGGAGCCCTGGCCGGACTGGCAGGAGCCGTTCTGGCGGGTGGTCGGGGTGGGCATGCTCGACGTGGAGCCACCCGTGCACACGCGGCTGCGGCGGCTGGTGTCCAAGGCGTTCACGCCCCGCATGGTGGAGTCGCTGCGGCCCCGGATCCGCCAGATCGCCACGGGGCTGGCCGAGGCGTTCGCCGAGCGCGGCGGCGACGTGATCGCCGAGGTGGCCGAGCCGCTGCCGGTCACCGTGATCGCCGAGATGCTCGGGGTGCCCGAGGCCGACCGGCGTCTGCTGCGGCCCTGGTCGGCCGACATGTGCGGCATGTACGAGCTCAACCCGCCGGTGGAGGTGCAGCGTACGGCGGTGCGGGCGGCGGAGGAGTTCGCCGGATACGTGCGGGAGCTGGCCAGGGCGCGGCGCGCCGACCCCGGCGACGACCTGATCTCGGCGCTGGCGCAGGTGGTCGACGACGGCGACCGGCTCACCGAGGACGAGCTGATCGGCACCTGCGTGCTGCTGCTCAACGCCGGGCACGAGGCGACGGTCAACGCGACCGGGAACTCCTGGTGGGCCTTGTTCCGCAACCCCGACCAGCTCGACCGGCTGCGCGCCGCCGTACGGGACGGGGACGAGGGGCTGGTCGGCACCGCCGTGGACGAGTTGCTGCGGTGGGACACCCCGGCGCAGATGTTCGAGCGCTGGGTGCTGGAGGACATCACCGTCGGCGGCGTGCACATTCCGCGCGGAAGCGAGGTCGCGCTGCTGTTCGGCTCCGCCAACCGCGACCCGGAGGTCTTCGCCGACCCCGACCGGCTCGACCTCGGCCGCGACCCGAACCCGCACATCTCCTTCGGCCTGGGCATCCACTACTGCCTCGGCGCGCCGCTCGCCAGGATCGAGCTCGCCGAGTCCTTCACCGCGTTGCTCCGCGCCGCACCCGGCCTCGACCTCGTCGCCGAGCCCGAATGGAAGCCCGGCTACATCATGCGCGGCCTCAAGGCCCTGGAACTGCGCACCGGCTGAGCCTCACCCCGGCGGTCGCACCACCTCGCCCTACGCCGGCGAGTCCGGCTGCCACGGCCGGGCGTGCCCAAGGGCCGGCGGAGTGCGTCCTGTCGTCGGCGACGGTCGGCGCCGCACTCGCGACTCTCCTGGTCACGGCGGTGCTCACCGCCCTGCCCGTACGCCTGGCGGTGCGCCGATCCGTGGTGCGGGCGCTCAGCGCCGAGACCGCCCAGCGGCGTCAGGCGAGATCGACCTCCTGGGTGAGCCAGCCGAAGCCGCCGAGGCCGGAGGGGGCGATGAGCTCGGCCTCCTCCGAGGAGCGGGCGAGGGCGCGCAGGTAGCGCCGGGGGTCGGCGTGGGCGAGGTGCAGCGGGGGGCGGACCCCGGTGACGCCGAGGGCGATCATCGCCTCGCGCTGGGTGGTGAGCTTGGTGCCGGTGGCGCCCGCGCCGTGACCGGCCTCGGCGCAGGCGTCGAGGGCGACGTGGGCGGTGATGTCGCAGGAGCCGTCGGGGACGGGCGGAACGGTGCGGCCCTCGCGGTAGGCGGTGAGCGTGCCCCCCAGCGGCCGGTTGTCCACGGGGTGGGAGTAGTCGGCGGCGACCGCGAGACCGCGCTCCAGCTTGCCGATGAGCGCGGCCCACGCCTGGTCGCGGGTGCGGCCGATCTCCGCGCGGTCGCCGGGGGTCGTCAGCGGCCACCAGCGTGCGATCCACGCGATGTCCTCGTCGTCGGGCTCGGGGCCGAGGCGCTCGGCGCCGGTACGCGGATCGACCAGGACCAGGCGGGGGCCGCGGGCGGTCTGCTCGGCCAAATCGAGGGGGATGTTGTCCAGCCACTCGTTGGCGATGACGAGGCCGCGCAGCCGGTCCGGCGCGACGGGCGCCCAGTCGATGCGCGGCGTCAGGCCCTCGGGGCGAGGGGCGCGCTCGACCGCGGTGATGCGCAGGCGCTCGGCGAGCTCGGGCGGGGCGAACGAGAGCACGCCGACGGCGAGCGTGCCGTCGCCCGCGCCGACGTCCACGAAGTCGAGCGGATCGGGGTGGCCGAGCCGGGCGTCGACGTCGGTGAGCAGGCGCAGGATGGCCTGGGCGAACACCGGGGACACCCCGACCGAGGTGCGGTAATGCCGCGACGGACGCTGGTGGAGGTAGAAGCCCGCTTCCCCGTACAGGGCCCTTTCGATCGCTTCACGCCAGGTAACCCACACACGACAAGAAGCTACCGCTGTCGGCCCGCGGCGGCGGGCCTTTGGCGACGTAGGACACGCTGAGTGATTTCATTGCCACGAATTGTGATTGATTTGCGCTAGCGTTGCTCACGCCGAAGGAGGTCGCCGTCCCGGCCCGATCCCTCCGCGGGCCTGGTACGGCGGCCTCCAGGGCGGCGTGTGATCCACGGGGCGTTACCCTGGGGGCCGTCGATGCGAGGCGCGGATTAGTCTGGTCAGCCAGGGCGCGATGCCGACGATACTTGATCGTGATGGGACCGGAAGCCATGGACCTCAGTGATCGTCCGGCGCGACTCGCCGTGGGCGTCGTCGGGGCCGGGCGCGTGGGCTCGGCGCTCGGTGCCGCGCTCGCCCAGGCGGGGCACCGCGTCGTCGCCGCCAGCGGCGTGTCCGACGCCTCGCGCCAGAAGGCCGCCGAGCGGCTCGGCGTGGAGCTCAGCCGCCCGGAGGAGGTGGTCGCCGCCGCCGGACTGGTGCTGCTCACCGTGCCGGACGACGTGCTGCCCGGCCTCGTGTCCGGGCTGGCCGCCACCGGGGTGGACCTGCGCGGCAAGCTGATCGCCCACTGCAGCGGGGCGTACGGGCTGGCGGTGCTCGAACCGGCCGCGCAGGCTGGCGCGCTGCCGCTGGCGATCCATCCGGTGATGACCTTCACCGGCCGGGACGATGACCTGCGCAGGCTGACCGGCTGCTTCTTCGGCGTCACCGCGCCCGAGCCGCTGCGGCCGGTCGCGGAGGCGCTCGTCATCGAGATGGGCGCGGAGCCCGCGTGGATCGAGGAGAAGGACCGGGCGCTCTACCACGCGGCGCTGGCGGGGGCGGCCAATCACATGGTGACGCTGGTCGCCGAGTCCGAGGAGCTGCTGGCGAAGATCGGCGTGGAGCATCCGGGGCGGATGCTCGGGCCGCTGCTCGGCGCCGCGCTCGACAACGTGCTGCGGCTCGGCATGGCCGGGCTCACCGGGCCGGTGGTGCGCGGCGACGCGGGCACGGTGCGCAAGCACGTGGACGCGCTCATCCTCGCCGCGCCCGAGGCGGCCGACGCCTACGTCGCGCTGGCGCGGCTCACCGCCGATCGGGCGCTCGCGGCGGGACTGCTCAAGCCGGAGGCGGCCGAGCGGCTGCTCGACGCGCTCGGGGGGAACATATGGACGTGATCGTCGCGGGTAGCCGGGCGGAGTTGGACGAGGCGCGGGCGGCGCTCGGGATCGGCGCGCGCTGGGGCGACCGGGACGGGCGGACGCTGGCGCTGGTGCCGACGATGGGGGCGCTGCACGAGGGGCATCTGTCGCTGATTCGGCTGGCCAAGGAGCACGCGGACCATGTGGCGGTGAGCATCTTCGTCAATCCGCTGCAATTCGGGCCGAACGAGGATTTTTCGCGGTATCCGCGGACTTTCGAGGCCGATGTGGCGGCGTGCCGTACGGAGGGGGTGGACATCGTCTTCGCCCCGTCCGCCGAGGAGATGTACCCGCCGGACCGGCAGGTCTCCGTGTCGGCCGGGCACATGGGGACGATCGTCGAGGGCGCGTTCCGGCCGGGCCACTTCGACGGCGTCCTGACCGTGGTGCTGAAGCTGTTCAACCTGGTACGACCCAGCGTCGCGATCTTCGGCCAGAAGGACGCCCAGCAACTCGCCATGATCCGCCGCATGGTCGCCGACCTCGACGTCCCGGTCCGCATCATCGGCGCTCCCATCGTGCGCGAGCCGGACGGCCTGGCCCTGTCCAGCCGCAACCGCTACCTGTCGCCCGACGAGCGGGAAATCGCCCTCGCCCTCTCCCGCGCCCTCCACGAAGGCGCGGGCCACCGCACCCCCTGGGAGATCGTCGCGGCAACCCGCCAGGTCCTCGACGCCGCGCCCCTCACGGTCGACTACGTCGTACTGGCCGACCCGGCCACCTTCGCCGAGGTCGCCGACGACCACGTCGGCGAGGCGGTGCTCGCCGTCGCCGCCCGCGTGGGCACCACCCGCCTGATCGACAACGTGATCGTGACCTTGCCCTAACCGAAGCCGTCGTGGAGCATAGGTTCTGCAGCAGACCTCCGGGGTTTTCAGCACTACCGGAGGTTCACTGCAAAACCGGCCCCAGAACTCACAACCAAATCGCCGCCCACCTGCGGCTTTACCCTCGGGTCCTCATCGCCCCTACGAGGGGTCGCAACCCGGTCGGATGCGCGGCCCGGGCAAGTGCGTGTCGTCCTCATCGCCCCTACGAGGGGTCGCAACCGATGAACGGGGCCAGCGCGCTGCGTAGCTCCCCGTCCTCATCGCCCCTACGAGGGGTCGCAACGGGGTCGGCCTGCGGTCTTGGCGGGCCGCCTCCCGGTCCTCATCGCCCCTACGAGGGGTCGCAACCTGGGCACGACCGCGACCGGCTACAACGCCTCGGGTCCTCATCGCCCCTACGAGGGGTCGCAACGTGGCCAACCAGCCTGCTCGCACCGGTTCCGAGCCTTGTCCTCATCGCCCCTACGAGGGGTCGCAACCTGGCCAGGACCCAGCAGGAAGCGGCCAACAGGAGTCTGCGTCCTCATAGCCCCTACGAGGGGCAGCAACCACGGCGATCTCCATGAGGCCCACGAATGCACCGGCCGATTGCGCGAGATGAGACCACTTGCGGAACCGCGGGTGACGCTCCTCGCCGGCCGCCATGTGACTCCCACTCAAGTTTGCACACCCCCGGGAATCCGTGGATGAGGGGTCGCGTTATCGTCATGCTGACGAAATAGCGGTGCGAACTGGAGGCCGTAGTGACCGGCGCCAACATTCCCCTTCCCCGGCGGCTGACCGCCCCCGAGCCGGGCTGGACCGTGCATGCCGACGTGGTCGTCGTCGGCTCCGGCATCGCCGGGCTCACGGTCGCGGTCCGGTACGCCGAACTGGTGCCGGACGCGAAGGTCCTGGTGGTCACCAAGGACGTGCTGAGCGCCGGATCCACGCGTTGGGCGCAGGGCGGCATCGCGGCCGTCATCGACCCCGATGACACCCCGGCCGCGCATCTGAGCGACACCCTCGCGGCGGGGGCCGGGCTGTGCGACGAGTACGCGGTGCGGGTGCTCGTCACCGAGGGGCCGCAGGCGCTGCGGTGGCTCATGGCCGAGGGGGCGCGGTTCGACCGGGGGCCCGACGGGGAGCTGAGGCTCGGCCGCGAGGGCGGTCACCGGCGTAACCGCATCGTGCACGCGGGGGGCGACGCCACCGGCATGGAGGTGCAGCGCGCCCTGGTTGCCGCCGCACGTGAGCGCGGCATCGAGTCGATCGAGCACGCGCTCGTGCTCGATCTGCTCACCGACGCCGACGGGCGTGCCTGCGGCATCACCCTGCACGTCATGGGCGAGGGCGCGCGGGACGGTGTGGGCGCGGTGCGGGCGGGCGCGGTCGTGCTCGCCACCGGCGGCATGGGCCAGATCTACGCCTCGACGACGAACCCGCTGGTGTCCACCGGCGACGGGGTGGCGCTCGCGCTGCGCGCCGGGGCCGTCGTACGCGACCTGGAGTTCGTGCAGTTCCACCCCACCGTGCTGTGGCTGGGCGCGGAGTCCACCGGCCAGCAGCCGCTGATCTCCGAGGCGGTACGCGGCGAGGGCGCCTTCCTCGTCGACGAGCGGGGCGAGCGGTTCATGCGGGGTGTGCACGAGCTGGCCGACCTCGCGCCCAGGGACGTCGTCGCCAAGGCGATCACCCGGCGCATGCACGAGACCGGGACCGACCACGTCTACCTCGACGGGCGGCACTTCGGCGAGGAGATGTGGCGCGCACGCTTCCCCACGATCTACACGGTCTGCCGCGAGCACGGCATCGACCCGGCCACCGACCTCATCCCGGTCGCGCCCGCCGCTCACTACGCCAGCGGCGGCGTGCTCACCGACACACGGGGCCGTACCAGCGTGCCCGGCCTGTACGCGTGCGGCGAGGTGGCGAGCACCGGCGTGCACGGCGCGAACCGGCTCGCGTCCAACTCGCTGCTTGAGGGCCTGGTGTTCGCCTGGCGCATCGCCCGCGACCTCGCCCGCCCGCGCCCCGTCCCCGGGGAGCCGGTGGCCGACGAGCGCCCGCACGGCCTGGTCGATCCCCGCGTACGCCCCCGGATCCAGGCGCACATGAGCCGCGGCGCGGGCGTGCTGCGCAGCGAGGAGAGCCTGCGGGAGGTCGCCCGCGCGCTGCGCGACGCCCGCTGGACGCCGGTGGCCGTGGAGCCCCGTACCGAGTCGTGGGAAACCACCAACCTGCTCACGGTGGCGACCGTGCTGACCGCCGCCGCCCGCGCCCGGCGGGAAACGCGAGGGTCGCACTGGCGCGAGGACTTCCCGGAGCGGGAAGATTCACAATGGCTCGGTCACCTCGACGTGAGCCTGGATGGGGGGATGACTTTCGTGGCGCACGACACCTCCGTGCTTCCCAGACACCTGGACGCCGACCTGGCCGCGGCGGGACTCGACCCGGCGGCCGTGCTGCGGCTGGTCAGGATGGCGCTGGAGGAGGACCTGACCGAGGCAGGCGACGTGACGAGCCGGGCCACCATCCCGGAGGGGCAGGCCGCCTCCGGCGACTTCGTCGCCCGCAGGGACGGCGTGGTCGCCGGGCTGCCGCTCGCCGAGGCCGTGCTCGCCGTGGTGTCGCAGGGCCGGATCACGGCCGTACGGCACGTCGAGGACGGCGACGCCGTCAAGGCCGGCGAGGTGCTCATGACGGCCACCGGACCCACTCGCGACCTGCTCACCGCCGAACGCACCGCGCTCAACCTGCTCACCCACCTGTCCGGGATCGCCACGCTCACCGCCCGCTGGGTGGCCGAAGTGGCCGGCACCGGGGCGCGGATCCGCGACAGCCGCAAGACGCTGCCCGGTTTGCGGGCGCTGGAGAAGTACGCGGTGCGTTGCGGCGGCGGTGTCAACCATCGAATGTCGCTATCGGACGCCGCTCTGATCAAGGACAATCACGTGGTGGCCGCGGGAGGGGTGGACAAGGCGTTCCGTGCCGTGCGCGAGGCGTACCCGGAGCTGCCGATCGAAGTGGAGGTGGACCGCATCGACCAGATAGAGCCCGTGCTCGCCGAGGGCGCGCAGGAGATCCTGCTGGACAACTTCACCGTCGAGGCGCTCGCCGAGGCGGTGCGGCTGGTGGACGGCCGGGCGCGGCTGGAGGCCAGCGGCGGGCTGACCCTCGACTCGGCGCGCGAGGTCGCCGCCACCGGCGTGGACTACCTCGCGGTCGGCGCGCTGACCCACTCCGCGGCGGCCCTGGACATCGCGCTCGATTTGCGGAGGGCCTGATGCTGCTCGCCGTCGATGTCAGCAACACCCACACGGTGCTGGGTCTGTTCGAGGGGGAGGAGGTCATCGAGCACTGGCGCATCGCCACCGACCCGCGGCGTACCGCGGACGAGCTCGCCGTCGTGCTGCAGGGGCTGCTCGCCCAGTCGCCGCTGCTGAAGGGCGCCGACATCAGCGGCATCGCCATCTGCTCGACCGTGCCCTCGGTACTCAACGAGATGCGGGAGATGTCGCGCCGGTACTACGGCGACGTCAGCACGGTCATCGTCGAGCCGGGCGTGCGCACCGGGGTGCCGGTGCGGATGGACAACCCCAAGGAGGTCGGCGCCGACCGGGTGGTCAACGCCCTGGCCGCCATCAACCTGTACGGCGGGCCGTGCGTGGTCGTCGACTTCGGCACGGCCACCTCCTTCGACGCGGTCTCGGCCAAAGGTGAGTACGTGGGCGCGGTGACCGCCCCCGGCATCGAGATCTCGGTGGACGCCCTGGCCTCGGCCGGCGCGCAACTGCACAAGGTAGAGCTGATCCGCCCCCGCTCGGTCATCGCCAAGAACGCCGTGGAGGCCCTCCAGTCGGGCATCATCCACGGCTTCGCCGGCCTGGTGGACGGCATCGTCAAGCGCATGGTCGCCGAGCTGGCCGCCGACCCCGAGGACGTGACCGTGGTCGCCACCGGCAGCCTGGCCCCCCTGGTCGTCAGCGAGGCATCGACGATCGACATCCACGAGCCCTGGCTCACGCTGATCGGCCTCCGCCTGATCTACCAGCGCAACACGTCGTAGCGGACCCGGCCGCCCCGATCTCGGGCGCGGTCGGCACCGCGCGGGTGTCGGCGGCCGGTCTCGTGCCTCGTCTCCTCCGGCGCGCGTGCCGGTTGGCGCGGTTGTACGCCGCGGTGAGGGCGCTGAGAGCCGGGTCCTCCCTCGTCTGTCCGGAGTGCCCTGGCGGGCGCTCCCGCGTTATTGAGTCCAGATCACCGGCGCGCTCTCGCTAACCTTTGTCATGTGACCGAAGACGTGACGACGACCTCGCTCTCCAAGCAGTCGGAGCTGCCCGAGCAGATCCGGGTGCGCATGGAGAAGCTCGACCGCCTCCGCCAGGAGGGTGTCGACCCCTACCCGGTGAACTTTCCGCGTACGGCGACCATCGCGGAGATCAGGGAGAAACACCAGGGGCTGGAGCCGGACACCGCGACGGGCGAGCGCGTCGGGGTCACCGGCCGCGTCATGCTGTCCCGGCAGGGCGGCAAGCTGTGCTTCGCCACGATCCGCGACGGGTCGGGCGACCTGCAGATCATGCTCTCCCTCGACAAGGTGGGCGAGGAGTCGCTGGCCCGGTGGAAGCGGGACATCGACCTCGGCGACCACGTCGGCGTCGAGGGTGAGGTGATCACCTCGCGGCGCGGCGAGTTGTCGATCCAGGTGGAGAGCTGGGCGCTGACGTCGAAGTGCCTGCGCCCGCTGCCGGAGAAGCACGCCGGGCTCACCGACCCCGAGGCGCGGGTGCGGCTGCGCTACGTCGATCTGATCGTCAACGACGAGGCGCGGCGGATGGCGCGCCTTCGGAGTGACACCGTGCGGGCCGTGCGGGACTTCTGGCACGAGGAGGGGTACCTGGAGGTCGAGACGCCGATGCTGCAGCCGATTCACGGCGGCGCGGCGGCCCGGCCGTTCAAGACCCACATCAACGCCTACGACATGGAGCTGTATCTGCGCATCGCGATCGAGCTCTACCTCAAGCGGCTGGTGGTCGGCGGCATCGAGAAGGTCTTCGAGATCAACCGCAACTTCCGCAACGAGGGCGCCGACGCGACGCACAACCCCGAGTTCACCATGATCGAGGCGTACGGGACGTACCTCGACTACAACGACATGGCCGACCTGACCCAGCGCATGTACCAGAAGGCCGTGGTGGCCGCGCTGGGCACCACGGTCGTGGTGCACGAGGGGAAGGAGTACGACCTCGGCCTGCCGGAGTGGCCGCGGATCACCTTGTACGGCGCGGTCTCGGCCGCCCTCGGCGAGGAGATCACGCCGGGCACGCCGCTGGAGGAGCTGCGGCGGTACGCCGACAAGCGGGAGGTGCACTGGGACCCCAAGTGGGGGCCGGGCAAGCTGGTGCAGGAGCTGTTCGAGGCGCTGGTCGAGCACACGCTCGTGCAGCCCACGTTCGTGATGGACTACCCGCTGGAGACGTCCCCGCTGACCCGGCAGCACCGCGAGGATCCGCGGCTGACCGAGAAATGGGATCTCATCGGTTTCGGCACCGAGCTGGGCACCGCGTATTCGGAGTTGGTGGATCCGATCGAGCAGCGCAGGCGGTTGACCGAGCAGTCGTTGCTCGCGGCCGGCGGCGATCCCGAAGCGATGCAGCTCGACGAGGATTTCCTGCGCGCCTTGGAGTACGCGATGCCCCCCACGGGTGGCATGGGCGCCGGGATCGACCGTATGATCATGGCCTTCACCGGGCGCAACATCCGGGAGACGATCCTGTTCCCGCTGGTCAAGCCGACCGGGTGAAACCTTGCGGAAATAGTCCGGTTTTATTTGTGTAATGGGGAAAGCGGGCCGAGAGCGCATGACTCCTAACTGATCATGCCTCTCGGCTGCCCGTTTGTGATGTCGCCCCCATCGCCGCCGCTCACGGCTTGACGACCTTGATCGAGGCGTTTAGCGTTCCACACGGAGCGGGCCAAGACAATGCAACATCGCCGAGTTCGTCGTGAGGGAGGTTTCCCGATGGCGTATCCCGATGTGGTTTCCCAGAAGGAAGATCGCGTCGTCGGTGCGGACGGTGCGGGACTCACTGAGGATGACCTGCTCCTGCTGTCCGAACTCGCCAAGGGCGTCACGGTCGACCGCGTCGGGCGGCGGCTGGACGTGAGCGGGCGCACGGTCCGGCGTCGGCTACGCGGCATCTGCGACCGGATCGGCGTCGCCACCGCCATCGAGGCGGTCGCCTGGGCGGCTCGTCGACGCCTGATCTGAGGCGACGCGCCGGCCGTCCCCTTTCGTTGGGAGGTTCGCAAGCGTTCCACCGGGCCGGGTGCCGTCCGCGCGGGGACGGTCAACCCGGTCATTCTGGTCAATCCCGGTCAAACCGGGGCAAGGCCGTACACGGCTTGCCGTCGTAGCCCCTGGAACGATGCATCCGGCGACGCGGCACGGTCACCGCGGGAGTGCGGCACCCGCGCCTTCGCCGTCAGCCGGCCGCCGATCAGTCGGCGATGCGCACGCCGCCGACGAACGGGCGGTTCTTGATCGAGGCCACGCGTACCACGTCCCCGGTTCTGGGCGCGTGCACCATGAGGCCGCCGCCGATGTAGATGCCGACGTGGTGCAGGTCGTTGTAGAAGAACACCAGGTCGCCGACGCGCAGGTCCTCGCGGGAGACCTGGCGGCCCGCGGTCCACTGGCTGCCCGTGTAGTGCGGCAGGTTGATGCCCACCTTCTGGTAGGCCCACATCACCAGACCCGAGCAGTCGAAGCTGTTGGGGCCCTCGGCCCCCCACACGTACGGCTTGAGCTGCTGGCTCATCGCGTACCGCGCCGCCTGCGCGGCCTTGCCCTGCCCCACGATCGGGATGTTCATGAACCTCGCCCGCCCGGCGGCCGACCTGAGCTGATCGTTGGCCCGCCGGTAGAGGTTGCTCTCGGTCCTGGCGATGAGCCTGCTGATCTTGTCGCGGCGATCGTCGAGCCCCTTGACGATCTTCTCGACCTCCTCCTCCTGGGCGGAGGCCTCCTTCTTGGCCCGCTCGGCCTCCGCGAGCAGCGTGCTGAGCTGGTTCACCTCCTCGCCCCGCTCAAGCTGCAGCGCGTAGGTGGTGGCCGCCCCGTCGAGGTAGGAGTCCGGGTCGCCGCTGCCGGTGAAGGCGAGCCCGGAGCCGAAGCCGCCCATCATGTACTCGCCCTGCACCAGCAGCCCCGCGCGTTCCCGCCGGATGGCGAGCTCGTCCTGGTTGTCGCGGAGGATCTTCTGCGCCTTGTCGGCGGTGTGCCGCGCCTTCTTCAGCCGCTCCCGCTCGCGGTTGTAGTCCTCGGTCAGCTTCTCGATCTCGATGTGCAGGCTCTCCACCTGCTTGGTGAGCTGACGAAGGCTGGGCTCGGGGTCGGCCGTCGCCGACAGGGCCGGTGCGCCGATCGTCAGCGCGACCACCATGACGCCGGCCAGGCACATGCGCAGCAGCAAGCAAACTCCTCTCCCAGGCCGCCTACCGGGTTAGCTGACGGGTTCGGGCCGGAGGAGCCCTACCGAGACCCCGGCCGGACAGCCCGCGGGGGTCGCGGATTCACCCCTGTGACGTGGGTCCCCGGTTCCCCATGCCAGTGCGGATGGCGGGGATTAGGCGGGCCGGCCGCTGACGCAGCCGACACCGAGCTTGGACATTAATGCACCCCAAGGTCGCGCTCAACCAGAACTGCGATTTCGTTGTGATTCGACAACTGCGGAATCACGGTCCGGTCACATCCGTGAATCGGTCCAAACCGGCCCTGCGCTGGAGCGACGAGCGGGACGACGAGGGCGGGCAGGTGCGGCCCATAGCGAAGCGGTCTGGCGCCGTTCCGGCCCCCGGCAAAAGTGATCACATCACGGAATGGTTCGGGATAACGGACCAACCGATACGAGGTGGCTCGGGCAGGATACCCTGACCTGTCATGGAGCAGGTCGCGGAGTTCACACCGCTGGAAGGTGCGGTCGTGGTGAGGCGTGCCCGTACTCCGGACGTACGGGCCATCCGGCGACTTGTCGACATCTATTCGGGGGTGGGGCCGAGCCTGCTCAAGAAAGCGACCGTCACCCTGTACGAGGACGTGCAGGAGTTCTGGGTGGCGGAGCAAGGCGGTGTCGTCGTCGGATGCGGAGCGCTCCATGTGCTCTGGGAGGATCTCGCGGAGATACGCACGGTCGCCGTGGACCCGGAATACCGCGGTCTCGGAATCGGCCACAGCATCGTCGCCGCGCTCATCGACACCGCACGGGAACTGGGACTACGCCGTGTCTTCTGCCTGACCTTCGAGGTCGGGTTCTTCGCGAAGCACGGATTCGTCCCGATCCAGGGGACGCCGGTCTCTCCGGAGGTGTACGCCGAGTTGCTCGCCTCCTATGACGAAGGGGTGGCCGAGTTTCTCGACCTGGAGCATGTCAAACCCAACACACTCGGCAACACGAGGATGCTGCTGCACCTCATGCCGCGATCGGACTCTCCACGCGACATGGGCGAAAGGTGACGGTTGATCTCTTGGGTCGCTACGTTGGGCAACAGCCAGCATGTGCCTGAATGTGCCACATGCCCTCTCGAAGTGAGGTGACACGGTGAGCACCGGACAGCCACCGTATCCACGGGATGAACCGGATGGCGGGTCGCCGCCGGGGATGCCGGATTACCGGCAGAACAATCAAGGACCGGTCGACGGGTACGACCCGGACGTGACGGTCGTCAGCTACCGATCCGACCAGTACGGCTACGGTCAGCAGGGAGGATACGGTCAGCAGCAGCCCGGCTATGGCCAGCAGCAGGGCTACGGGCAGCAGGGGCAGGACGGCGGTTACGGCTACGGCCGACAGCAGACGGGCCCGCAGTCCTACGGCTCGGCGAGCGGCCCCCAGTCCTACGGCCAGCAGACGGGCCCCCAGTCGTACGGTTCGCAGAGCGGACCGCAGTCATACGGTTCGCAGAGCGGACCGCAGTCGTACGGCTCGCAAAGCGGGCCCCAGCCGTACGGTTCCCCCAGCGGGCCGCAGTCCTACGGATCGCAGAGCGGACCGCAGTCGTACGGCTCGGCGAGCGGCCCCCAGCCCTACGGCCAGCAGGGCGATTACGGCCAGCGCTCCAGCCAGGCAGGCGGCTACGGCCAAGGGGGGTACGGCCAGCAGCCCGGCCAGGGCGGCTACGGCCAGGGCCAGGGGGGCGGCTTCGGCGGGTCCACCGACCCGGGGTACGGCCAGACCAGCGATCCCGGCTACGGCCAGGGGGGCTACGGCCAGCAGCAGGGCGGCTATGGCCAGCAGGCCGGATACGGCCAGCAGCAGGGCTACGGTCAGCAGGGCGGCTACAGCCAGCCGGGCTACGCCCAGCAGGGGTACGGCCAGACCAGCGACCCCGGCTACGGCCAGGGGGGCTACGGCCAGCAGCCCGCCTACGCGCAGCAGCAGTCCTACCCCCAGCAGGGCTACGGCCAGGGGTACGGCCAGCCGGCCTACGCCCAGGGCGCGACGCCGCCGGGCGCCCCCGCGCCGCTCGCCGAGTGGTGGCAGCGCCTGGTCGCCCGCATCATCGACGGCCTCATCTTCGGTGTGCTCAGCTTCATCATCGGGTTCATCATCGGCCTCTTCCTGGTGACCTCGGGGGCCGGCCTCACCGGGGTCTCCATCGCCACCGTCCTGTCCACCGTGCTGGTGACCGGCCTCATATTCGGCTACGAGTACTTCTTCCTGACCAAGAGCGGGCAGACGCTCGGCAAGCAGGTCATGGGCATCAAGGTGGTGCACGTCGGCGGCCCCCTCGGCCCCGGCGGGGTGGCGGGGGACGCCGCCCTGAAGCGTGCGGGGGTTATGTGGGGTGCCAACGTCCTGACGTGGATTCCCGTCGTGGGCCAGCTCCTCTACATCTTCCCGCTCGTCAACGCCATCTGGCTGTTCTTCGACAAGCCGTTGCAGCAGTGCCTGCATGACAAGGTCGCGAACACGGTGGTTGTCAAGGTTAAGTAGTGCAAGAGAGCGGGGCCGAAGGTTTACAGCCTGTCGGCCCCGTTTTCGTGTCCGGGGACGCTTGCGTCCTTGGGTACGGAGTTTGGGCGAATCTTGACCCGGCCTCCCTGACCATTCGCTTAGGCGGACCGCCGGGTCGCAATTTCAAGATCCTTTAGATCGGTCAACGAAGCCGGAACCCCTGTGGCGTCGGGGTTCTAGGAACTTGGGCCCCTTTCCGACCCCCTTTGTCGGTCATCGGGTAAGAAGCCTGGAGAGACGCGCATTAGGCTGGTAGTAGCCGCCGGGGCGTCACCCCATGGCGTCCCGATTACCCAGAGCTGGGAGCGAGGACCTATGTCAGAGGTATTGTCCGCCTTGATACCGCCGGGGCTCGTGGCGGCCGCCTTCATCTATGGCGTCGTGAAGTTGGTTCGCTCCGAGGGCCCCGCGCGGCGGCGAGAGAGCGAGCACGCCGCGAAGTCGGCGGAAGGCTCCGGGTCATGACTGGTGGCCCTACAATCGGTGGGAACACGGCGAATTGCTCGCGATGAAAATTGGGTATATGTTTGGCTAGCGAATCAAACAATGACTCTGCGAAAGGAATGCTCTAGGTGGCCACGCAGATCCAGAAGATTCTCATCGACGACCTCGACGGCGGCACGGCCAATGAGACGGTCACGTTCGCCATTGACGGAAACGCTTACGAGATCGACCTGAGCGACGACAACGCCAAGAAGCTCAGGGAGGCGCTCAGTCCTTTCGTGTCGAGCGCCCGCCGCGCCGAGACGACCCCGTCGCGCCGTCGGCGCGGAAGCCAGCGGGCCATGTCCCGTGAGAAGAGCTCGGAGATCCGCTCCTGGGCGAAGGCGAACGGTCTTCCCGTCAGCGAGCGCGGTCGTATTGCCTCCTCCGTGGTGGAGCAGTACGAAGCGGTTCACTAAGTGGGGCGACCGTGCGGTTATCTCGGCCGTTGCAGACCCCCGACGGCCGGGATAACCGCATGATCCAGTTTTGCGTGCGCGTTAAACCTCGTTCGCTTGCGGCGTAGCGGGAACATCGCACCCCCGAACAGTAGTTGGATGGGGGTGAACGCCCTGCTCTCGGGGAACGTCTTCAGCGAAGGAGCGGTTGCCGGGTCGGGGCTACCATGCGGGACGACGGGCCCGGATCTCCTGGACCCGCCTGTACCCGCTCTGTGAGGAGCGACGAGATGTTCGAAAGGTTCACCGACCGCGCGCGGCGGGTTGTCGTCCTGGCCCAGGAAGAGGCCCGGATGCTCAACCACAACTACATCGGTACTGAGCACATTCTTCTTGGCTTGATCCATGAAGGTGAGGGCGTTGCCGCCAAGGCTCTGGAGAGCCTGGGCATCAGTCTTGAAGGTGTGCGCCAGCAGGTCGAGGAGATCATCGGCCAGGGGCAGTCTGCACCGTCGGGGCACATTCCGTTCACCCCGCGTGCCAAGAAGGTCCTTGAGCTGTCGCTCCGCGAGGCCCTGCAACTTGGTCACAACTACATCGGTACCGAGCACATCCTGCTCGGCCTCATCCGTGAGGGTGAGGGCGTGGCGGCCCAGGTTCTTGTGAAACTTGGCGCCGACCTCAACCGGGTGCGGCAGCAGGTCATCCAGTTGCTCCACGGCTACCAGGGCAAGGAGCCCGCGGCAGCCGGTGGGCCGCAGGAGGCCGCGCCGTCCACCTCCCTTGTGCTTGACCAGTTTGGTCGCAACCTGACCCAGGCCGCCCGCGAGGGCAAGCTCGACCCCGTGATCGGCCGGGAGAAGGAGATTGAGCGGGTCATGCAGGTCCTGTCCCGCAGGACCAAGAACAACCCGGTCCTGGTGGGCGAGCCCGGCGTCGGCAAGACCGCCGTCGTCGAGGGGCTGTCCCAGAAGATCGTCAAGGGCGAGGTGCCCGAGACGCTCAAGGACAAGCAGCTCTACACGCTGGACCTCGGGGCCCTGGTCGCCGGCTCCCGCTACCGCGGCGACTTCGAGGAGCGCCTGAAGAAGGTGCTGAAGGAGATCCGCACCCGCGGCGACATCATCCTGTTCATCGACGAGTTGCACACGCTGGTCGGCGCGGGCGCCGCCGAGGGCGCGATCGACGCCGCCAGCATCCTCAAGCCGATGCTGGCCCGCGGCGAGCTGCAGACCATCGGCGCGACGACGCTCGACGAGTACCGCAAGCACCTGGAGAAGGACGCCGCGCTGGAGCGGCGCTTCCAGCCGATCCAGGTGGCCGAGCCCTCGCTCAGCCACACCATCGAGATCCTCAAGGGCCTGCGCGACCGTTACGAGGCGCACCACCGGGTCTCCATCACCGACGGCGCCCTGGTGGCCGCCGCCCAGCTCGCCGACCGGTACATCAGCGACCGGTTCCTGCCCGACAAGGCGATCGACCTCATCGACGAGGCCGGCTCGCGGATGCGCATCCGCCGCATGACCGCCCCGCCGGACCTGCGCGAGTACGACGAGAAGATCGCCAACGTGCGGCGCGAGAAGGAGTCCGCGATCGACGCGCAGGACTTCGAGAAGGCCGCCGCGCTGCGGGACCAGGAAAAGCAGCTCCAGCTCAAGCGCGAGCGCCGGGAGAAGGAGTGGAAGGCCGGCGACATGGACGTCGTCGCCGAGGTCACCGAGGAGCTCATCGCCGAGGTCCTCGCCACCGCCACCGGCATCCCGGTCTTCAAGCTCACCGAGGAGGAGTCCCAGCGGCTGCTCCGCATGGAGGACGAGCTCCACAAGCGGATCATCGGGCAGGACGACGCGATCAAGGGTCTGTCCCGTTCGATCCGGCGTACCCGCGCCGGCCTGAAGGACCCGCGCCGTCCCGGCGGCTCGTTCATCTTCGCCGGCCCGTCCGGCGTGGGGAAGACCGAGCTGTCCAAGGCCCTCGCCGAGTTCCTCTTCGGCGACGAGGACGCGCTGATCCAGCTTGACATGTCCGAGTTCATGGAGAAGCACACCGTCTCGCGGCTGTTCGGCTCCCCGCCCGGCTACGTCGGGTACGAGGAGGGCGGCCAGCTCACCGAGAAGGTCCGGCGCAAGCCGTTCTCCGTGGTCCTGTTCGACGAGATCGAAAAGGCCCACCCGGACATCTTCAACTCGCTGCTGCAGATCCTGGAGGACGGTCGCCTGACCGACGCCCAGGGCCGCGTGGTGGACTTCAAGAACACCGTCATCATCATGACGACCAACCTCGGCACCCGGGACATCTCCAAGGGCATCGGGGTCGGGTTCGCCAAGTCCAACGACGTGGAGAGCAACTACGACCGGATGAAGGCGAAGGTCCAGGAGGAGCTCAAGCAGCACTTCCGGCCCGAGTTCCTCAACCGCGTCGACGACATCGTGGTCTTCCACCAGCTCACGCCGAAGGAGATCATCGAGATCGTCGATTTGATGCTCGCCCAGGTGGACGCCCGGCTCAAGGACCGCGACATGGGCCTGGAGCTCACCCCGGCGGCCAAGCAGCTGCTCGCCGACCGTGGCTACGACCCGGTCATGGGCGCCCGCCCGCTGCGCAGGACGATCCAGCGCGAGCTCGAGGACGCGCTGTCCGAGAAGATCCTGTACGGCGAACTCCGCGCCGGCCAGCTCGTCAAGGTCGACGTCGAGGGCGAGGGCGACGCGGCGAAGTTCGTCTTCACCGGCGAGAGCCGCGCCCAGAGCGAGGTGCCCGACTCGGCGGCCGCCATCGCCGGTCCGATCAGGCACTGATCGTCCCATAGAGAACCCCGCGTGAGCCGCTCACGCGGGGTTTTCTCATGCCTGGACCCGCCCAAGGCGATCGGGCACGAGATGATCGCGCACGAGATGATCGGGGGGCGATGATAAGGCGGGGTCACCCACGGTCGCTGAAGATCGCGACACTTGGGCGGTGCGGACCACGCCTGCCAGGATCGCGTGGCCTGCCAAAGATCGCACGCGGTTGGATGCGCCGCAGTCTCACCGCCCTGGGCTCCAAGCTCGCCGCCTAACGGGCGAGCCCGCCTCAATGGCGTGATCCGAGCGGGTCAGCCTGGACGGACATGGGCGGGTATGGCACGCGGTCGGATGCGCTGCAGTCTCACCGGCGTAGCGGCGGGAAGCCGCCGGAGGCGGCCGATCACACCCGGGCATCGATCGGTGACCTGCGGCGAACCTCACACCGTCCGCTTCAGGACGTGAGATTGAGGATTTCCGCCACCAGTGGTAGTACTACACTTTGTAGAGTATCAACCTGTCGATGTACCTCGATATCGGCTGCACGGGTGACGCGCGATGCCACGGACACCGGGCACCATCGTGCGAGCCGGCCGGGAGATCCCTGCGGAGGGTGAACCGGTGTCCCCGGCGACCTGCCGGTCGCATGAGGGCATTCAACGTCGAACGCACGGGGAGAACTGGGAGGCACCGGGATGCGCCTGCGTCACGATGAGGGCACGCTCGTCCACCTGGCATACAACGCGGGCGTTCACCCCGCCGAGGATCTGGAGAACCTCATCGCCCACCTGACCCGCTACGCCGTACCGGTGCGCCGCAAGCTCGGCGTGGAGCGGCTGGGCGTCGGGCTCTGGCTCGCCCCCGCGGTCGCCGACCACCTCATCGCCGACCGCATCGAACTGGTACGGCTGCGCCGCTCGCTGGAGGAGCGCGGCCTGGAGGTCGTCGGCCTCAACGGCACCGGCGGCCGCCACCAGGAGGCCCCCGGGCCCGACTGGGCCAAGCCCGAGCGCTACCGCTACACGATGGCCCTCGCCAAGATCCTCGCCTTCCTGCTGCCGGACGACGTACAGCACGGCTCGATCTCCACGATCCCGATCGGCTGGCGCCGCGACTGGCCCGCCGACCTGCAGGCGATCGCCAACCGCCGCTTGGAGCGGCTCTCCCGCGAACTGCGCGGCCTCTACAGCGTGACCGGCAAGACCATCCGCGTCGGCTTCGAGCCCTGGCCCGGCTGCGTCATCGAGACCACCGAGCAGGCGCTCGAACGCGTCGGCGGCATCGACCCCGAGCACCTGGGCGTCTGCCTGGACGCCTGCCACCTGTCGAACGGCCAGGAGCAGACCGGCGACGCCCTACGCGGCCTCGCCCGCGCGGGCGCCCCCGTGGTGCGGCTCTGCCACGTCCACGACCACGAGCACACCCGCGGCCCCGCCGGCGACCTGCCCAGCACCCAGCCGGTGCTCCAGGACACGATGACGGCCCTGCTGTCCGGCTCGGTCAACGGCAGCGCCCACATCGAGGTCGAGTCCCACGACCTGTCCGCCATCAAGAAGACCAAGGGCCCGGCCGCCCTCGTCGCCCGCCTCGCCGACGAACTCGACTGGACCCGCCGCAGCCTCACCGCCCTGGGCTTCAAGCTCGCCGCCTGACGAGCGAGAGCCGCCCCCCGATCAGGCGGGAAGGCGGTAGGTGCCGTCGTCGAGGACCTCGGCGAGGCCGTCGGCGATGAGGCCGTCGAGCGCGCGCTCGCGCTGCACCGCGTCGTCCCAGACGACGTCAAGCGCCGGTTTGGGGACCGGGCCGTGGGCCTGGCGCAGGACGGCCAGCAGGCGGCCACGGCACTGGCGGTCGGTGCCCGCGTAGGTCTGGCCCCGGCGCGGCGGGCCGTCGTGGGCGGGGCGTCCGGCCAGACGCCAGGCGCAGCGGGCGGCGATGGGGCAGTCCGCGCAGCGGGGGGAGCGGGCCGTGCAGACGAGCGCGCCCAGTTCCATGACGGCCACCGCCCACCGGGGCGCGTCCACGGCGGGAAGCAGCGACTCGGCGAGTCTCCGCTCGGCGGCGGTGGTGGTCTTCGGCGGATACTCCACCCCCTGTACGGCTCGCGCCAGCACCCGCCGCACGTTCGTGTCCAGCACCGCGTGCCGCCCGCCGTAGGCGAAGCTGGCGACGGCCGCCGCCGTGTAGTCCCCGATGCCGGGCAGCGCCCGCAGCCGCTCGTACTCGGACGGCACCCGTCCGTCATGCTCGGCCACGATCGCCCGCGCGCACGCGTGCAGGTTGAGCGCCCGGCGCGGATAGCCCAGCCGCCCCCACTCCCGCACCGCCTCCCCGGGCGGCTCCGCGGCCAGGTCGGCGGGGGCGGGCCAGCGCCGCATCCAGACCTCCCACACGGGCAGCACGCGGGCGACGGGCGTCTGCTGCAGCATGATCTCGCTGACCAGGATGCCCCACGGCGTCGCGTCGGGACGTCGCCAGGGCAGGTCACGCGCCTTCTCGGCGTACCAGTTCAAAATGGGCTCGCGAAGTGACAGGGACACCCCAGGGAGCTTAAAGGACTGGCGCGCCCCCGCTCGTCGCCCGTCAGGCGTCCACATACTGACCGCATGGATCCGGACACGTTTCGTGGTGACGTCGGGGTGCCGGACCCGGATGTCTACTGGCGCCGCCGCATCTCGGTGCTCACCGCGCTGCTCGTGGTGGTCGCCCTGGTGGTGTGGGCGTGCACCAGAACGCCTGGCGAGTCCACCGACGCCGCAGGCGGCCGCGACTCCTCGGCCGCGGCCCAGGGGCGGAACGCCGACGGCTCCGGCGAGGTCGCGAACGCGCGACCCGCCGCCGGCACCTCGGGCGACACCGCAGCCGACACAGACGCCGACGCAGATGCCGACGCAGATGCCGACGCAGATGCCGACGCAGACGCCGACACCGCCGCCTCGCCCACGCCGCGGCCCATGCGACGCCCCGGCGGCCAGTGCGAGGAGAAGGATCTGGTCGTCCACCTGGAGGGCCTGCAGGAGGTCTACGGCGCCAAGGTACGGCCGCGCTTCCTGGTGATGCTGGTCAACACCGGACCCGACGACTGCGTCACGGACGTCGGTCCCCGTGGCCTCGAAATGCGGATCACCTCCGGCCCGGACCGCGTGTGGTCGAGCGCCGACTGCGTGAGCGGCGACTCCCGGCGGCTACGCCGCCTCGAACGCGGTGTCCCCTTCATCCGCACCGTCGACTGGGATCGCCGCCGCTCCGGCCGCGACTGCTCGGCCTCCCGCCCGACGGCCCGCTCCGGCACCTACGTCGCCACCGCCGTCACCGGCTCCCTGCGCAGCCCGAAGGCCGTCTTCCACCTACGCTGACCGCTCGCTCCTCGCACGCGCGTGGCCGGTACGGCGGCTCGCTCAGACGTAGCGTTCGAGGATCGAGCTCTCGGCCACCCGGGAGAGCCCCTCGCGGATGCTCCGGGCGCGGGCCTCGCCCACGCCGTCGACGGACTGCAGGTCGTCGATGCTGGCCGCGAGGAGCTTCTGCAGGGTTCCGAAATGGTCGACGAGACGGTCGATGACGGGCGTGGGTAGGCGGGGCACCTTGGCGAGCAGACGGAAGCCTCGGGGGCTCACAGAGCCGTCCAGCGACCCTCCGGAGGCGTTGTGGCCGAGGACCTCGGCGACGGCGGAGAGGTCGAGCAGCTCGGCGGGGGACAGGCGGTCCAGGTCGTGCAGCGCGTCGGCGTACCGGCGCGGGCCCGCGCGCAGATAGTCGCGCACGATGAGGACGCGATCCTCGTCGAGGCCGGCGACCAGTTCGTCCAGTTGCAGCGCGATCAGACGGCCGTCGGTGCCGAGCTCCACGACGTAGCCCTCGATCTCATCGGCGATGCGGCGCACCATCTCCAGGCGTTGCACGGCCGCGGACATGTCCCGCACGGTGACCAGGTCCTCGATCTCCAGCGCGGACAGCGCCCCGGTGACCTCGTCCAGCCGGAGCTTGTACCGCTCAAGCGTGGCCAGCGCCTGGTTCGCCTTGGACAGGATCGTCGCCGACTCCTCCAGCAGGTGGCGCACCCCGTCGATGTAGAGGGCGATGATCCGCATCGACTTGCTGATCGAGACGACGGGGAACCGGGTCTGCCGGGAGACGCGCTGCGCGGTCCGATGCCGCGTGCCGGACTCGTCGGTCGGAATGCCCGGATCGGGCACCAGATGCACCGCCGCCCGCACGATCCGATGATCGCCACAGCTCAGCACGATCGCGCCGTCCATCTTGGCGAGCTCCCGCAGCCTTGGCGCGGAGAACTCCACGTCCAGCTCGAACCCGCCCGAGCACAGCTTCTCCACCGAGGCGTCATAGCCGAGCACGACCAGCCCGCCCGTCTGGCCGCGCAGGATGCGCTCCAGCCCGTCGCGCAGCGCGGTGCCCGGAGCGACCGCCGCGAGGATGGCCCGCCGCCGTTCGTCCGGTCCCCTGTCGTCCATCGCAACCTGACCCCCCACCTGGGCCAGCCTAGTTCGCAAGCCCCGGTTTCTCAGCCGACATGCGTTTCTCGTCGCCCTGCCCGCCCCGGCACCAGCCTGCTCTTGCGCCGATGCCGTGCTGGCCGTACGGGGCCGGGGTGGGGTTGGCCTGTGATGGTCCGGTCGGCAAGATGGACCATTTCGAAGCCGATAAGCGTTCTCGTTGCCGTGCTGTCCGTCACGGCACCGGCCCGCCCCCGTGTCGACGCCGCGCTGGCCGTGCGAGCCGGGGGTGGGGTTGGCCTGTGATGGTCCGGTCGGCGAAATGGACCATTTCGAAGCCGACAAGCGTCTCTCGTTGCCGTCCCGTCCGTCACGGCACCGGCCCACCCCTGTGCCGACGCCGCCCTGGCCTCACGGGGCCGTCGCGAGACGACCCGTGTCGCCGGGGTGCGCCCGGGCGGTGGGATCGCGCCGCCGATGGCCCGACTGGCGACCCAGACCATTCCAAGGGGCGGGGGTCATTTCGTCGGCCTTGTGGCGTCGAGCGCCTGGCCGGGACCGGCCGGTTCGGTGGGCTCATCCGACGTGGGCGAACGCGTCCCAGACGTTTTCGGCCTCGATGACCTCGAAGCCGGGTTGGAACGTCGTTGTGCGGACCTTGGCGGCTCTCGGCACCAGGTGGCGTCCGCGTTCGGGGGCGGGCAGGGGCGGGGCCGTGGGCTCCAGCGAGCCGGTGGGGACCAGGGCGCGGGAGAAGCCGAGGCGGGCGGCCTCGGCGAGTCTGCGGCGTACGTCGCGGACCGGGCGGAGTTCGCCGGCGAGGCCGACCTCGCCCATGGCGATGAGGCCGGCGGGTAGGGCCTTGTCGCCGGCGGCGCTGGCGACGGCGAGCATCACCGCCAGGTCCACGGCCGGGTCGACGAGGCGGATGCCGCCGACGGTCGCGGTGAAGACGTCGCAGCCGCCGAGGCGGGCGTTGAGGCGGCGCTCCAGGACGGCCAGCACCATCGCCACCCGGTAGGGGTCGAGCCCGGAGGAGGTACGGCGGGGCTGCTGGGCCTCGGTCGGGCCGACGAGCGCCTGCACCTCGGCGGGCAGCGGACGGGTGCCCTCCACGGTGACGGTGACGCAGGTGCCGGGGACGGGCTCGGAGCGGCGGGACACGAACAGGCCGCTGGGGTCGGCGAGGCCCTCGATGCCGCGCTCGTGCAGGTCGAAGCAGCCGACCTCGTCGGTGGGGCCGAATCGGTTCTTCACGGCGCGGACCATGCGCAGCCGGGAGTGCCGGTCGCCCTCGAAGTTCAGCACCACGTCGACCAGGTGCTCAAGGACGCGGGGGCCGGCGATCGAGCCGTCCTTGGTCACGTGGCCCACCAGGACGGTGGACATGTCCCGTTCCTTGGCGAGCCGTACCAGGTTGGCGGCGGCCTCCCGTACCTGCGTGGACCCGCCGGGGATGCCGGTGACCTGGGCCGATCCGATCGTCTGCACCGAGTCCACGACGAGCATGCTCGGCTCGATCTTCTCGACGTGGCTGATGAGCGCGCCGAGCTCGGTCTCGGCGGCCAGGTAGAGCCGGTCGCGGACGGCGCCGATGCGGTCGGCCCGCATCCGTACCTGCGCCGCCGACTCCTCCCCGGTGACGTACAGCACGGTCTCCCGCTCGGCCAGCCGCGCCGCCGCGTCGAGCAGCAGCGTCGACTTGCCGATGCCCGGCTCACCGGCGAGCAGCACGACTCCGCCGGGCACCAGGCCGCCGCCGAGCACCCGGTCCAGTTCGCCCACGCCCGTCGTGCGCGCCTGCGCGACCTCGGCCTTGACCTGCCCGATCGGCACGGCCGGCGCGGAGACCGGCGCGGCCTGCACGACCCGGGCGCCCGGCCGCGCGCCCTCCTCGTCGACGGTGCCCCACGCCTGGCACTCCCCGCACCGCCCCACCCATTTGGTGGTGCGCCACCCGCACTCCGTGCACCGATATCCCGGCTTCGCGGCCTTGGCCACTGGATCCTCCTCATGACAACGGCCACCCGAAGCACGCCGCCCGGACGCGCCCCGCCGGCGACGCGGTGACGGCGGCCGGGGGGAGTGCGCGCGGCCACGGCCCGCGGGGGCCGGAGGACGCGTGCATGGTCGTGGTGGTCACGACGGCACCGTACAGGTCCGGACCGACCGAATTCGCGGCACCGCCGGTCCTTCGTGTCGGAGCCGGGCCGTGCAGGCCCGGCCCGGACAGGGCCAGGCTCTTCACCGGTGGTCCCGGCGGTAGCAGTGCGTCGAGCGCCGGACGGAACACTTCGGCGGCAGGGCCTTCGCGGCGACGCTCGGGCCGCCCCGCCTGCAGACCGAGGATGGGCCCCGGCCCGTCTGCACGCTCGCCGTCGGCTCGGCCGCGGCGGGCCGCCTGCCCCACGGCACCGCCGGCGCGTGGTCGGAGTCCGTCGTCGTCCGCGATCGCCTCGGATCGCCCGCCCCCGGGGGATCAGGTGTTTCTCTACGCCGCGCGGCCCCAGGCTCTTGCTCGTGGTCCGCGCCGGGGGATCAGGTGTTTCTCTACGCCGCGCGGCCCCAGGCCCTTGCTCGTGGTCCGCGCCGGGCGGGCGGCCTTGGTGGCGATCTCCGTGGCGGCCGGGCGGCCGTGGCTAGTGGGGCGGCTAGTGGGGCGGAAGGATCGGCGGAGGGGTCAGGGGCCGTAGTGGCGCCAGCGGAGCACGTTGGGGTAGGGGACGACGAGGCCGGGCGTCTCGGCGATGGCCTGCTCGGCGACCTCGGGGGTGAACTCGATGCGCAGGACGGCCTCCAGGTCGGCGCGGTCGGTGAAGACCATGCGCAGGTCGAGTTCGCGGCGGTGCCAGCCCTGGCGGGACCAGAACGCCTCGACGGCGGCGGGGTCGTACTGGGGGACCGAGCGGGCGAACCAGTGGCCGAAGGGGCCGCGGGTGGCGTCGAGGTCGATGATGAAGGCGGCGCCGCCGCGGCGGACGACGCGGGAGAGCTCGGCGAGGCCGGGCTCGCAGCCGGGGCCGAAGAAGTACGCCCAGCGGGCGACGGCCACGTCAACGCTCGCGTCGGGCAGGGGGAGGTCCTGGGCGGCGGCGGTGCGGACCGTCA
Source organism: Thermopolyspora sp. NPDC052614 (assembly GCF_040678635.1). NCBI lineage: Bacteria > Bacillati > Actinomycetota > Actinomycetes > Streptosporangiales > Streptosporangiaceae > Thermopolyspora > Thermopolyspora sp. NPDC052614. The sequence goes on along the minus strand of NZ_JBFATZ010000008.1, from coordinate 105,839 downwards.
CGTTCCGCAGGTCGCGGCAGCGGCGGGCGGCCAGGGCGGCGAGGCCCGCGTGCGGCTCGACACCGATGACGGCCGCGGCGGTGCGGGCGTAGCCGGGCAGGTGGAAACCGGTGCCGCAGCCGACGTCGAGGACGGTGCCGCCCGACCAGCTCCGGATCGCGGTGATCGCGGCGTCGGCCAGGCCGTCCGGATCGACGGCGCGGTTCTCCAATTCGTACGTTTTGGGGTTGTTCCAGATGTTTGGACTTGGTATGGCCCCTGTAGTGATGCTCGCCACGCCATCACCGTACGGGCATACGCCACGACCGACCATGCCAACCGCTTAGGCTTGCAGACGTGACACACGTCATCCGCGTACCCAACGCGAAGATCGCATTGTCCACGGCGTCGGTCTATCCGGAGCGGACTCCGGACGCGTTCGAGCTGGCCGCGCGCCTGGGCTACGACGGCGTGGAGATCATGGTGGGAGCCGACCCGGTGAGTCAGGACATCGACGTCCTGGAGCGCCTGTCCGATCACTACCAGGTGCCGATCCTGGCCGTGCACGCGCCCTGTCTCCTCGTCACCCAGCGGGTCTGGGGGCGTGACCCCTGGGCCAAGCTGGTCCGGGCGCAGAAGGCCGCCGAGCGGCTCGGGGCGAGCACCGTCGTGGTGCATCCCCCGTTCCGCTGGCAGCGCGACTACGCCCGCGACTTCGAGGCCGGCCTGGCCCGCATGCGCGAGCAGACCGACGTCGTCTTCGCGGTGGAGAACATGTTCCCCCTGCGTGCCCGGGGCAACAAGGTCGTGCCGTACTCGCCCGACTGGAATCCGGTGGACCACGACTTCCCCCAGGTCACGCTCGACCTGTCGCACACGGCCGTGTCCGGCTCGGACGCGATGGAGATGGCCGAGAAGCTCGGCGACCGGCTCGCGCACGTGCACCTGGCCGACGGGGTCGGCGTGACGAACCGGGACGAGCACCTGGTTCCGGGGCGCGGCTCGCAGCCGTGCGCGCCGCTGCTTGAGCGCCTGGCCAAGGCCGGGTACGGTGGGCTCATCGTGCTGGAGATCAACACCCGGAAGGCGGCGAGCCGTACCGAGCGCATCGACGACCTGGCCGAGGGCCTGGCGTTCGCCCGGCTGCACCTGGCGGCCTCGCCGGCGTCGAAGTGACCACCGAGCCCGGCACGCCCGGGCGGGACGCGACCGACACGACCGATAAGGCCGGTACGGCCGATAAGGCCCACAAGGGCGTGAAGCGGCGCGGGCGGCCGGCGGCGGGGCGGCGGCCCGGGCGGCGGCCGGGGTCGGCGGACACGCGCGGGGAGATTCTCGCGGCGGCGCGCAAGACGTTCGCGGAGAAGGGGTTCGACAAGGCGACGATCCGGGGCATCGCCCGGGAGGCACGGGTGGATCCGGCGCTCGTGCACCACTACTTCGCCACGAAGGAAGGCCTGTTCGTGGCGGCGATGCGGCTGCCGATGGATCCCAGCCAGGTCGTGCCGCAGATCCTCGACGGGCCGCGGGAGGAGCTGGGGCGGCGGGTGGCGAGGGTCCTGCTGACGCTGATGCACAATCGTGAGGCCGTCGAGCCGGTGGTCGGGCTGTTCCGCGCGGCGATGACGAACGAGCAGGCCGCGGCCACGCTGCGGGAGTTCTTCAACCAGGCGATCGTGTCTCGCCTGGCCAACGCCCTCGACATCCCCTATGTTCGGATGCAGGCCGCTGTGGCTCAAATGTCCGGTTTGATGATGATGAGGTATATCCTGCGGATTGAGCCGCTCGCCTCGGCCACGATCGACGAACTCGTCGACCTGGTGGGGCCGACCCTCCAGCGCTATCTGGTGGGCTGACGCCGACCGGGATGCCGCCGTCCGAACGGCGCGGCCTGGACGATGAGGCACGAAAAGGGCCTGAACGACGGGCCTGAGCGACGCGGCCTGGGATTTCGCGGCGCCGTGCCGTCGGGGGAGACCCTCCCCGTGACCCGCGGTAGAGCATTGTTCTAGTATCGGTGCACTGAGTCCATAAGTTACTGGCCAGTAGTTTTGAGGTAGTGTGAAGCGCCGTACTTTGGAGGACCCGTGCTGGTCATAGCGATCATCGGTTTGGCAATGACCGCCGTCGCCGTCGCGCTCGCCGCCCGCCGCGTGCGCTTCCTTTACCGTCTCGCCACCAGCGGCCAGCCCGCTCCCGAGCGGATCGAATATGCGAAAACCCACGTCCCCGACGAGATCAAGGCCCAACTCGTCGAGGTGTTCGGCCAGCGCAAGCTGCTGAAGTGGACCCCCTCGGGCACCGCCCACTTCTTCGTCATGTGGGCGTTCTTCATCCTGGCGACCGTCTACCTGGAGGGGTACGGCGCGCTCATCCAGGGCGCCATCACCGGCACCCCCGACTTCCACATCCCGATCATCGGCACCTGGCCGGTGCTCGGCTTCCTGCAGGACTTCATCGCGGTGGCCTGCCTGCTCGGCCTCGTCACCTTCACGGCCATCCGCGTCCGCACCTCGCCGAAGAAACTGGGCCGCAAGTCCCGCTTCTCCGGCTCGCACCTGGGCGGCGCCTGGCTCGTCCTTTTCATGATCTTCAACGTGATCTGGACGCTGTTCCTGTTCCGCGCCGCCGCGATCAACACCGGCAACTTCCCGTACGCGTCGGGAGCCTTCGCCTCCGAGACGGTGGCCTCCTGGCTGCGTCCGCTCGGCGAGGGCGCCAACGAGGTGCTGGAGCCGATCGGTCTGCTGCTGCACCTGGCCGTGATGCTGGTGTTCCTGGTGATCGTGGTGAACTCCAAGCACCTGCACATCGCCACCGCGCCGATGAACGTGCTGTTCTCCCGCCGCCCCGACGGCCTGGGCGCGGCGCAGCCGATGCGCAGCAACGGCAAGATCCTCGACTTCGAGGAGGCCGACCCCGACACCGACGTGTTCGGCCGCGGCAAGATCGAGGACACCACCTGGAAGGGCTTCCTCGACTTCTACACCTGCACCGAGTGCGGCCGCTGCCAGTCCCAGTGCCCGGCGTGGAACACCGACAAGCCGCTGTCGCCGAAGATGCTCATCCTCGACCAGCGCGACCACGCCTTCGCCGTCGCGCCGTACCTGCTCGCCACCGAACAAGAGCGTGAGAAGCTGCCGCAGGACGTGCTCGCCCTGGTGGACAAGCCGCTGGTCGGCGAGGACGGCGTGATCCACCCGGACGTGCTGTGGTCGTGCACCAACTGCGGCGCCTGCGTCGAGCAGTGCCCGGTGGACATCGAGCACATCGACCACATCCTCGACATGCGCCGCTACCAGGTGATGATCGAGTCGAGCTTCCCGTCCGAGGCCGGCACGATGCTGAAGAACCTGGAGAACCGCGGCAACCCGTGGGGTCTGGCCGAGGACAAGCGCCTGGAGTGGGTCGAGGAGCTCGCCTCCCGCGAGGACGACCCGATCGAGGTCACCGTCGTCGAGGACAAGGTGCCCGAGGACGTCGAGTACCTGTTCTGGGTCGGCTGCGCCGGCGCGCTTGAGGACCGGGCCAAGAAGACCACCAAGGCGGTCGCCGAGCTGTTGCACATCGCCGGGGTGAGGTTCGCGGTGCTCGGCCCGATGGAGGCGTGCACCGGCGACCCGGCCCGGCGGCTGGGCATGGAGTTCCTGTTCAACATGCTCGCCCAGCAGAACATCGAGACGCTCAACGACGCCGGCGTGAAGAAGATCGTGGCCACCTGCCCGCACTGCTTCAACACCCTGGCCAACGAGTATCCGCAGCTCGGCGGCACCTACGAGGTCGTCCACCACACGCAGTTGCTGGCCAAGCTGGTCGAGGAGGGCAGGCTCACCCCGATCACGCCGATCGACGAGAAGATCACCTACCACGACCCGTGCTTCCTCGGCCGGCACAACAAGGTGTACACGCAGCCGCGCGACATCATGGCCAAGGTTCCGGGCGTGCGTACGCAGGAGATGCACCGCTGCAAGGACCGCGGCTTCTGCTGCGGGGCGGGCGGCGCGCGCATGTGGATGGAGGAGCGCATCGGCAAGCGCATCAACACCGAGCGGGTGGACGAGGCGCTGACCACCGATCCCGACACCGTCTCCACCGCGTGCCCGTTCTGCCTGGTGATGCTCGGCGACGCGATCAACGAGAAGAAGAACGCCGGCGAGGCCAAGGAGTCGCTGGAGGTCGTGGACGTCGCCCACCTGCTGGTCCGCTCGATCAAGGGCGAGCCGGAGCGTACGGCGGGCGTCTGAGACGGCGGCACGAGCAGAGGAGGCGTTGGCGGGGGGCGTTAGGGTCGGCCATGGCGCGCTTGACAAGATTCGGTAACAACCTGTGTGGGGTAATGCCATGCGCTGCGGCGAATCGCTTCCTCCACATAACGGGAAAATCACGGTAACCTCAACGTCGCGGCTCATTCGACGGGGAGGGGGCGGCGATGCGCGTGATCGTCACGGATGCCGAAGTCACCATGGCCGACGTTCTCTCGCTCCGCATGGCCACCGAGGAGCCTCTGGCCGACGGCACCGAGCTCGTCCTGCGTCATCGGGGGACGGGGGCCGAGCGCCGGGTGGAGCTGGGGTCATTGGGGGCGACGGACACGGGGAAAGCGGAGGTTGCGGTCTCACTGGGGCGGCTGTCGCTCAGTCCTGGGCGATGGGATGCCTACCTGCAGCAGGACGGTCCACGAACCCGGGTGCCGAGCATCGACCCCGGGTTCTCGCTGGACAAGCTGGACGAGTACGCGCTCACCCAGCGCACGCTCGCGTATCGGGCCTATCGGACGCGTACCGGCTACCTGGCCATCAAGATCAGCGAAGCCGAGCCGGTGGCGGACGTGCGCGCGGTCTGGTTCCGCGAGGGGCGGTTCGAGGTCACCGGGCTGCTCGCGTACACCGGGTTCGAGGACGACGACCAGCGGCGGCGGGCCAGCCTTGAGCTTCGCCGTACCGAGGATCCGGAAACGTCGGTGACGGCCGCGGCGACCGTGCAGGGGGTGCGGTTCCACGCGGCGCTGTCGCTGTGCGACGTGATCGCCGCCGCGCCGGACGCCGAGGGGCTGTGGGAGCCGAGGCTGCGGGTGGACGGCATCGACGAGCCGCTCGCGCTGGGGGCGCGCATCGACGACGTGGACGGGCGGCGGCGCCGGGTGCACTACCCGGCGACCAGCGTGGACGGGGTGCCGATCCGGCCCTGTTACACCGTGGACGACGAGTTGCGGCTTGAGGTGGGCGGGTGAAGATCTGCTTCCTGGTGCCGTCGATCTTCGACATGCGGGGTGACGTGCGGGCGACGGTGAACCTCGCCACGGCGCTGTCCGCGCGGCACGAGGTCGAGATCCTCAGCGTGCGGCGGACCCGGGAGCAGCCGTTCTTCCCGCTGAAGAGCAAGGTCGGGGTGCGCTGGCTGATCGACTCGCGACCCGGCCGGCGGTACCTGCTGCCGCGCGGCGAGATGCGCGCCGAGGTGGAGCTGTGGCGGGCGCTGCGCGGGCTGCGCTGCGACGTACTGATCACCACGCGGCCGTCGCTCGCCGTGCAGGCCGCCCGGCACGCGCCCAGGGACGCGGTGCGCGTCGCCCGCGAGTGGTCCCGCCCGGCGACGCCCGCGCCGATCAAGCGGCACTATCCGCGCCTGTCGGCGGTGGTGGCCTCGACCGAGACGACCAGGGACGAGTGGCTGCGCACCCTCGGCGAGCAGCCGCCGGTGCACCTCATCCCGGACGCGCTGCCCGTCGGCCCGCTGCCGCGCTCGCGGCTGGACAACCGCATCGTGTCCGCCGGGGGGCGGTGGGTGCCGGCCAAGGCGTTCGACCGGCTGATCCGGGCGTTCGCCATCGTGGCGGACAAGCGCCCCGACTGGCGGCTGCGGCTGTACGGCGGGGGCTCGGAGGACAAGCGGCTGCGCAACCTCGCGGGCCAGTTGGGTCTGCACAACCACGTCTTCTTCATGGGGACCACGCCGGATCTGCCCGGCGAGTTCGCCAAGGCGTCGATCGTCGCGGTGACCTCGCGGGCCGAGACGCCGGGCATGACGGTGATCGAGGCGCTGGGCTGCGGGGTGCCGGTGATGGGGTTCGACAGTCCGCGGGGGCCGGGGGAGTTCGTCACCTCCGGGCGCGACGGGGTGCTGGTGCCGGAGGGGGAGGGCGAGATCGAGGCGTACGCCTCGGCGCTGCTCGCCCTCATCGACGACGAGCGGCGGCGGCAGGCGCTGGCCGCCGGGGCGCTGGAGACGGCCTCGGCCTATGCCGCGCCGGCGGTCGCGGCCCGCTGGGAACAACTTCTCGGCGACCTGCGGGCTTGAGTACGGTTGGGCTATGCATGGCTACAGTGCCGATAAACAGGCCTATCTCACCCGGTTGCGGCGTATAGAGGGTCAGATCCGCGGTCTGCAGCGAATGGTGGATGAGGACGTCTACTGCATCGACATCCTCACCCAGGTGTCCGCGGCCACCCGCGCGCTTCAGGCGGTGGCACTTGGCCTGCTCGAAGACCACGTACGGCACTGCGTGGCCGATGCGATCGCGAACGGCGGTCCCGAGGCCGAGGCGAAGGTCAAGGAGGCCTCGGCCGCGATCGCCCGCCTCGTCCGCTCCTGATGTGAATCGCCAGATGACGGCGTCATGCCATCGACGCCGGGCCTGGTAGGCCGGACAAACGATGCCGGGGGAGGTGATGCGGCGGGAAACGATGCCAGGCGAGGCGACGCGGGGCGAGGCGATGCCGGGGGAGCGGGGCCACTACTTCAGGTCTAGTCCGTTGTGCGAAACGGCCTCGGATATGACTAGTCCCGGACTCCCACCGGAGTCCGGGACCGTTTCTCCCGTGGCAAAGCCGTCAGCAGCTTGCCGCAGTCCGCAGCCCGAGTGCGTTGTCGAGCTCTTCCAAGGTCAGCCGTCGTTCGCTGATGGCGACGGCGCTGAGCACCTCCGCGTAGAGCGCGATCTCGTCCAACGCGACACGGTCATGGACCCGCAAGTCCAAGTTTTCGTGCCCCACCGCGTCGTCCTTCCTTCCGCAGCCCACACCCTCTTCGAGGTTACGGCCGAGTGCCCCTTTCGCGACATGGCCCATAGGGGCCATTCCTCCTCGCCCCTGTCAGGCCATTTCGCTTTTGATTGATCACAATCCGATGAATTCCCTGGTCAAGGCGGGGTTTCTAGCGCTAGGCCAAGGTTGAGGAAAGGTATAGAAAAGGTAAGGATGAAATATCTACGTGTGATTTGAGTACGCTCGTGGGTCAGTTGTGGTAAAGCCACGTCGCAGTGGTGCGAGCGCCCGCCCGGCGGGTCCCGCCGTCGGCGTACCCGTCGGCGGCGTCGGCCACCGCTCCGGGGACCGGATCGTCCCGCTCGTGCACGAGCAGCCGTGAGACGGCCGAGGCGACCGGGAAACCGCGAGGAGGCAGCGGCGTGCCCGTCAGGCGGCACCAGGCGAGCCCGGCGGCGTACGCGGTGCCCAGCAGCGCCGCCCCCGTGTGCCGGTCCGGCGGACGCAGCGGCTCCGGCAGTTCCCCATCCCGCGGCCAGCACGCCCGCAGCGGATGGCGCTCATCGGCCAGCGCCACGTAGAACGCGTGCCGCTGCTGCGGGTCCATCCACGGATACAGCGACTCCACCACGCCCGGCGCCACCGCCGCCACGTCCGCGGCGAGCAGCGCCACCGCCACCGAGCGCGGATCGGCCCCTCGCTCCGCCGTGAACGTCAGCGCCTCCACCAGGTCGTACAGCGTGTGGCGGAAATGCTCGCCCGGGGAGTGCTCGCCGAGCGTCATCCCGGCCAGGCGCGGCGGCACCCGGGCCAGCCAGGTGCGCCATACGTCCTCGCGGGGCCACGGCAGCTCGGGCGCGACCATGGCGAGCACCGCCTCGGCCCGCGGCCGGAACCGCTCGTCCGCGCGCAGCACCCGGGCCGTCTGGCCCATCAGGCCGGACAGCCGCAGCCCGGCGACCGCCGCGCCCGCGCTCATCCGCTCGCCGTACAGGTCGGCGAGGTCGGCGAGGCCGACGCCGGGCAGCCAGCGCACCCAGTCGTCCCCCGGTAGCGGGCGGGCGAGGAACTCGCCGAACATCGACAGCAGCGCCTCGTTGCCGTCAAAGGCGGGCGCGTACGCGCACCACATGATCGTGCCCCACACGACGGCGACGGTGCTCGCCACCTCCTCGGCGAAAAGCTCCCGAAACGGCCCGTCGCCCAGCGGGAAGTCGACCTGCCGCAGCTCGCGCAGGGTGCTGAGCAACTCGCGCACCCCGTCGACGATCTCATGCGGTACGTCCGGGCCGACGAACGCCTGGGTGGAGCCCCGGTCGCCGACGCAGTCGGGCCCGGACGGCAGCAGCACCCGGGGGACGCCGGGGGCGGGCCGCGCGGGGCGCGCGGCGGCGCGTGCCTCGGGATGCGACGGCGGCGCGGACAGATGCCAGGTGCCCTCGGCGGCGTCGAAGCGGTACCACCGGCCGTGGGCGCCGAACACCCAGCAGGCCCCCTCCGGGGTGACCAGGACCCGGTCGGCCATCGCCTGGGCGCGCACCGGCAGCGGAAGCTCGGCCCAGCGCGGGTCGGTCACCATCCCCCGCACGTCGGCCTCCATCGCCGTGAAGCCGTCCCAGTGCACGCCCGAAATGGTACTTGTGTGGGCTGACACGAGACAGAAGCGCCCATCGTCGCCACCCGGGGTCTCCCGGCTGCTCCTCGCCATCGTCCCTGCTCAGCGGTCCCGTCGTCCGCGAGGGTACGGCGCCGCGGCACCCTTGGTCGCAGGATGTTTCCCTTGGACCGCCGCCTGCGGGGTACGGCCGCGCGGCGGAGAGGCGGCCGGGCTGGGGACAGGCCATCGGGCACATCGGCGGCAGGGTGCGCGCCCGAGGGGCGGGTGAACCATGACGCCGCTGAGTGCCTCGGCGTGCCACGCGTGCTTTCGGCGCGTGGGCGTCGAGGTGCCGTCCCTGTGCGGGGAGCGTCGGAGCAGGCGGGTGGACGGGCCGGGGCTTGCGCGGCACGCGTGCTTTCGGCGCGTGGGCGTCCAGGACCGGCCCGTCGCGGGGAACGTCAGAGCAGGCGGGTGGACGGGCCGATGCGCTTGGCCTTGCGGTGCCGTTCGGCGACGGCCATGTAGGTGTCGGGGGTGTTGGCGAAGCTCGCGCGGTCGGTGTCGGTGAGTTCGCGAAGTACCCGGCCCGGGACTCCGGCGACGAGCACGCCCGCCGGGATGCGGGCGCCCGGTGTCACCACCGCGCCCGCCGCGACCAGCGAGCCGGCGCCGATCCTCGCCCCGCCGAGCACGGTCGCGCCGATGCCGATGAGCGCGCCGGTCTCCACGTACGCGCCGTGCACGACCGCCTTGTGGCCCAGGCTCACCCGGGACTCCAGGATGGCGGGCTCGCCGGGGTCGGAGTGCAGGCAGCACAGGTCCTGGATGTTGCATTCCTCGGCGATCTCGATGCGCTCTCTGTCCGCGCGCAGGACCGAGCCGTACCATACGCTGGTTGCGCGGCCGAGCCGTACGCGCCCGATGATCATGGCACCGGGGGCCACGAAGGCCTCGGGGTGGATCTCGGGTTCGGCGTCGTCCAGCGCGGCTATGTAGCTCATGATCTCCATCATCCCATCAGGAAGGTCAACGGCCGCGATGGGGCACGCTGATTTGTTCCGGCACGACGGCGGTTTGGGTTGCGCACGTGCGGTGATAGCAGGAAAGTCGTGTCCAACGTGCCGCCGACCCCGATGCGAAACCCAAGGCTGACCCCCATGCGAACCCCCATGCGAACTCAGGGCATCCGATGACCAACCACCACGACAACTTCTCCGACCTGATGAGCGAAGAGTCCTTCGAAGTCGTCATGCGCGGCTACAGCCGCCGTCAGGTCCACGAGCACATCAACCGGCTGCGCAACCAGATCCGCGATCTGGAGGAACGGCTTGCGCGCACCATCGAGCAGGCCGAGCAGAGCCGCATCGAGCTCGCCGAGGCGCGCCGCAGGCTCAGCGAGGCCCCGCAGGACTACGACGAGCTCGGCCAGCGGCTCAGCACCATCCTCAAGCTCGGCGAGGAGGAGGCCGCGGCCAAGCGCCAGGCCGCCGAGCAGGAGGCGAACGAGGTCCGCGAGCGGGCCTCGGTGGAGGCCGAGCGGCTGCTCACCACCACCCAGGAGCAGGCCCAGGCGATGATGACCGCCGCCCAGTCGGAGGCGGAGCGGCGGGTGACCGAGGCGACGAACGCGGCCGAGCGGCGGCTCGCCCAGGCCGGCGCCGAGGCCGAGGAGACGATCGCGACCGCCCGCGCCGAGGCCGAGGAGATGCGCCGCGAGGCCCACGCCGAGGCCGAGCACGTGCTCGCCGACGCGCAGGCCCGCGCCAACGCGACGGTGAACGCGGCCAACGCGCAGGCCGAGACGACGGTGCGGGAGGCCGCCGCCCGCGCGGAGGCCATGATCACCTCGGCTCAGCAGCGTGCCGCGCTGCTGGACGAGCACACCGGGCGGCGCGTGTCGTACCTCACCGACACCCACACCGAGGTGATGCGCCGCCTCAACGAGATCGGCACCGTCCTCACCGATCTGCTGCACAAGGAGCGGGCCGCCGGGCCGCTGATCGACGAGGCGTCCGTCCTGCCTCCCCCGCCCCAGATCGACGCCGACGTCGAGCCCGAGGTGCCGCGGCAGGCCGGGCCGTACGGCGACGAGGGCCGGTACGGCGAGGCCGACGAGTACGACGACGACGCCCAGAGCGACGAGCGGGACGGCGAGTCCGGCGACGAGCTCGACGAGCGCCGGGACGCGCCGGAGTCCGAGCAGGCCGACGAGCAGGACTACGAGCAGGACCACGCCGATCACGGAAGCCACGGAGACCAGCACGGTCACGGGGACCACGGGGACCACGAGGACCACGGAGTCCACCTCGGCCACGCCGGTCACCTCGGCGACCACACCGCTCACACCGACCACACCGACCACGACGATCACACCGACCGGCCCGATGGCCACCATGGCGCGGACCAGCTCGCCGGTGTCGATCTGTTCCGCGCCAAGACCCCACCCCGGGCCGACGACCACGAGTTGCACCAGCCCAGGGCCTAGCCGTACATCCGGACGGAGGCCTTCGCCCCCGATAGGGTCGAAGGCCTCCGCGTCTGCGGGGCGGCGTGCCGTCCTCCACCGCCCTGTACCGCGCGGCCCTGTCCGGCCACCGGTCCAGGGCACGGGGCGCCGGATGATGAGGCAAGCCGCCCACCCTGACCGTGATGATCGACCCCCTTGAAAGAGCCGGTGCGTCGCCCTCGTCGCCCGCTCTCGCTGGGTTGCCTGCTCCTGCTGCCCGGTCTGACCGTGCTGATTGGCTCTGCTGCGAGTGCCGGTGCGCCGACCTCGTCGCCCGCTCTCGCCGCGTCATCTGCTCCTGCTGCCCGGCCTGACCGTGGTGATCGGACCTGCCGCGAGTGCCGGTGCGCCGACCTTCTCGCCTGCTCTTGCTGGGTCGCCTGCTCCTGCCGTGTGACCTGCTCCTGCTGCCCGGCCTGACCCTGATGATCGACCCCATAGAAAAGCCGGTGCGTCGATCTCGTCACGCGTTCCCACCGCCCGGCCGGGCGGTCAGGCAGGGTCGGGCCGTCCACCCCGCACGCCGGGGCTGAGGGCGTCCCGGATCGCCGGGCGGTCAGCCGGGCTCGATGGAACGGGCGAGTTCTTCCTGTTCTTCTAACTGCTCCCGCAACCCTTGCGGGTCGTCGGCGTCGATCGTCATCGAGCAGCCGATCTCTCGTTGGGCGTCGGTGAGGGGATGGTGCCGGGTGGCCCACCAGCGGCCGGCGTCGCTCCGCCAGATGGTCCAGTCCGGGTACTCCCGGGCGATCTCGGCGAGGTGCCGGTCAAAGGACATCCCTTCACCCCACCCAATATGTGCGTGGTCTCTGATCCTCAAGGTGCGTTAGATCTCTAGAGACGTCAATGATCCAAGAGGACAGGTCACCCTATCGCCCGACTTTTCGCTTTACATCGATTCCTCACCGAACCGTGACTGAATCTCTGACCGGAATCCTCGGGCGGGGGCGTTGTCAGGCGTCGAAGTCGTACTGGAGCACGTACGACGCCGAATCGAGGATCATCTCGTTGAGTTCGACGGGCATGCCGCCCATCGTGTACGCGGTACGGCAGACGACGATCACCGGCGTGCCCGCCGGTAACTTCAGCAGGCTCGCCTCCTCGGGAGCCGGCATGCGGGCCCGTACCTCCTCGGTGAAGTGCACGGGGCTGTAGCCGAGCTCGCCGAGCCGCGCGTAGACGCCGCCGGGGCCGGTGTCGGGCGCGGTGATGGCCGTGCCCTCGACCAGGTCGGCCGGAAAGTGGGAGGAGGAGAGCTGGACGGGCCGTTTGTCGATCGAGTAGCGGCGGCGCCGTACCCACACGTCGTCGGAGTCGAGCAGCCGGCTGATCGCCTCGCTGGCGGGGACCCGCTCGATGCGGATCTCGTCCACGGTGTAGGCGCGTCCGCGGGTGTCGGCGTCCCAGATGGCGCGTCCTTGCGACCACTGCTCGCGAGAGAGACGCCGAGAACCATGTCGCCGAATTGGCCGAAATAACCTGACATAAACCCCGGATCCGCGCCGGGGTACGGCCAGCCCTTCGTTGATGAGCACGGCGAGGGCCTGACGGGCGGTCGCGCGGGCGATGCCGTACTCCGCCATGATGGCGTTCTCGCCCGGTAGCCGGTCACCGTCACGTAGCTCGCCGCTGAGGATCTGATTCCTCAACTGGTCCGCGATCCGCCGATAAATCGGGGGCTCGTGAGGTACCGGGGATTCCGTCACGTTTAATCACCCTCTGTCACCAACCGGGTTTGGCGTCTCCAGAGAACTTGCCCCACATGGTCCACGATCGCACAGATACCGGGCTTGGTCCCATGCTTCTTTTGTGTGGATCGTGTCTCAGCGGTGAGGTTAGCGGATTTTCGCCGTCCGAAACCCTCAAACGACCCCGGCCGGTATGCGGTCGGCCCACCAGCGTCGTGTGACGAGTGCGGCCAGAGCGGCGCCCGCGACGTTGAGCAGGACGTCGTCGACCGACGATACCCGGCCCAGGTGGAGGACGTGCTGGAGCGTCTCCACGGCGATCGACCCGGCCGCCGCGACCAGCGCGACGGGGGTCACACCGGCCATCCGGCGCGAGCGCATCGGCAGCAGCGCGCCGAGCGCCGCGAACACCAGCAGATTGCCTCCTACCTGCACGACTACGGTCTGCGGCGCGGCCGCGAGCACGGCGGCGAGGTCGCGAAAGGGGACGAGGTTGATGTCGTTCGTCCCATTCGACGGCGTAAGGATCATCCAGAGCCAGGGGAGCGTGCCGACGACCATGCCCAGGTCCAGCAAGGCGGTTCGCATTGGATGCGGCTGACCTGCCTTTTCGCGGCGAATGGCCAGTTGACGTGCTGCGATGGCGGCGATCGGGAGCGTCACGAGCGCCGCGACGATCACATGGCCCCACATTCGCCAGACAAGCCACATGCGGGCAATTGTGCACCGGATACGGGCATGGCGTGGCCTGTGCGTTCGGGATACAGGAAGGTGGCTCAAAGGGAAGTCCGGTTCGTCTGCCTTGCCCGGTAAACCGATGAGGAGGGGTCTTTCTTTGGCGCTGAATTTAGCCATGAAGAAAGGATGAAATGGGCGATTTGTCGGGGATCCTCACTCCGCCACGGACGATGGTGTTGGCGGCGCTGGGGCAGGTGGGGCCGCTGAGTCGTACCGAACTGGCCCGGCGGCTGAGCCTCAGCCCGGCCACGGTGACCCAGGTGACGCGGCGGCTGATCGACGAGGGCCTGGTCGAGGAACTGGAGCGGACGCCCTCGCGCGGCGGACGCCCCGCGCAGTTGCTCGGCCTCACCGGAGCGCCCGCCCGCGCCATCGGGGTGCAGATCGCGCTGGACCGCGCCGTCGGCGTCGAGGTACGGCTCGACGGGGCGCTGCTGCAGGAGCGGGAGATCCCCCTGGACGCCACCGCCCCCGACTGCCTGGACACCGTCGCCGCCCTCGTCGCCGCGCTCGCCTCCCGCGGCTCCCGGCTGCTCGGCGTGGGCGTGTGCGTCCCCGGCGTCGTGGACCGGCCCGGCAGCGGCGTGGTCGACTCGCCGCCCCTCACGTGGACCTCGATGCCCGCCGGGGCGCGCCTGCGGGCCGCGCTCGACCTGCCCGTCCTGGTGGAGAACGACGTCAACGCCCTCGCCGTCGCCGAGCGCCTGTACGGCAGAGGCCGGGGCCGCGACGACTTCATCGTCGTCACGATCGGCCGCGGGGTCGGGCTCGCCATCGTCGCGGGCGGCGCTCTGCTGCGCGGCGCGACCGGCGGGGCGGGCGAGTTCGGCCACACGCCCGTCGCGGAGGGCCCGCGCTGCACCTGCGGGAACCTCGGCTGCCTGGAGGCGGTCGTCGGCGCGGCGAGCCTGCGGGCCAGAACCCTGCGGATGGAGCCCGCCACCGTCTACGCCGAGGCCGGCGCGGTGCTCGGCCGGGCCATCGCTGGCCTGGTCAACATCCTCGACCCGGCCGCCGTGCTCGTCCTCGGCGAGGCCACCCGCCAGTGGGACCGCTGGCGGCCCGGCTTCGACGCGAGCTTCCCCGCCCACCTGACCCGGCCGACCCGGCACATTCCCGTCGAGGTGGGGGCCTGGGAGGACTCCCGCTGGGCCCAGGGCGCCGCCGCCCTCGTGCTCGGCGCCCCCCTCGGGGTCGTGCCCGGCATCGGCGACCAGGGGGAACTGGTTCAGGCCCTGCTCACGTGAACCGCCCTGCTCACGTGAACCGCCCTGCTCACGTGAACGTGGACCGCCCTGCTCACGTAGATCCCCTGATCACGTGGACCACCCGATCACGTGAACCGCCCTGCTCGCGTAGACCACCTGATCATGTGAACCGTCCTGCTCACGTAGACCCCCTGATCACATGGACCCCTGATCACCGTGAACTCACCTGACCCGTCCGCCCGGGTGGACCGGCGGGTCGAGCGGCGTGATCTCGGTCTTGTGCGACTGGGAGAGGATCACCGAGGTGCGGAAGCTGACGATCTCCTTGCGGCGGGCGAGCCGGTCGATCAGGAAGGCATGCAGGTGATCCACGTCCTGCACCGCGACGTGGATGATGGAGTCGTCGCCGCCGGCGAGCACGAACGTCGACAACACCTCGGGCAGGGCGCTCACCGAGTCCAGGAAGCGCTCGATGACGTCCCGGCTGAGCGGGCGCACCTGGGCGGCGATCAGCGCCTGTACGCCCCGGTTGAGCGCGCGCGGGTCCACGTCCGCGTGGTAGCCGCGGATCACGTTCCGCCTGCGCAGCGCGCGGATGCGCTCCAGGCAGGTCGAGGGCGCGATGCCGACCTTGCGGGCGATCTCCCGGTTGGACTGCCGGGCATCGCGCTGCAATTCGGCCACGATCGCCGAATCAAGTTCGTCCATGGTCATTCTTTAGGTCCTGTATCCGACGAATGTTCGCCAAGAAGGTGCAATGATCGGGCCATTGATTACCCTTTGAGGGGTATTTCCGAACAATACGTGGAGGTGCCGATGTTCGAGCACGAGCGGGTCGTCGTTCGGAAGGGCTCCCGGTCCGGGCTGCCGGTGATCGTCGCGATTCACTCCACGGGGGAGCGCGGAGCCGCGGGCGGCTGCCGGATGCGCCGCTACCCCGACTGGCGGGACGGCCTGGAGGATGCCCTGCGCCTCGCCGAGGCCATGACGTACAAGTTCGCCGCGGTGGGCCGGCCGTACGGCGGGGGCAAGAGCGTGATCGCGGCCCCCGAGGGGGTGGAGTTCGACCGGCGGGCGGCCTTGGAGGACCTCGCCGACCTGATCGAGGAGCTGGGCGGCGCCTACAGCACCGCGCCCGACGTCGGCACCACGCCCGAGGACATGGTGATCATCAAGGGCATCACCGACCACGTGTACTGCCTCCCGGAGGAGCACGGCGGCGCCGGCTCGTCGAGCCGCCCGACCGCGATCGGCGTGTACGCCGCGCTCAAGGCGGCCGCCCGCCACGTGTTCGGCGACGACACGCTCGCGGGACGGCGCATCGTGATCATCGGGCTCGGTTCGGTCGGCGGCCCGCTCGCCGAGAGCCTCGCCGCCGAGGGCGCGCAGCTGCTCGTCGGCGACGTGGACGAGGGCAAGCGGGCCCTCGCCGACAGGCTGGGCGCGACCTGGGTGGAGGAGGGCGTGCCGCCCGCCGACATCTTCGTCCCGGCCGCGGTCGGCGGGGTGCTGAGCCCCGAGTCGGTCGCGAAGCTGGAGGTCCCCCTCGTGGTCGGCCCGGCCAACAACCAGCTCACCGAGCCGTCCGTGGCCGACCTGCTGGCCGAGAGGGGCATCGTGTGGGTCCCGGACTTCGTCGCGAGCGCGGGCGGCGTGATCTACGTGCCGGCCCGCGAGGTCGAGGGGCTCGACCACGAGGCGGCCCTGGCCGAGGTGCGCCGCATCGGCGATTCGGTCACCCGTATCCTGCAGACCGCCGACCGCGAGGGCGTCACGCCCCTGGAGGCCGCGATGGCGGTCGCCCGCGCGAACATGCGCGGTTGATCACGAATGATCCCGGGTTCATTTTGCGATGGATACGTCGCTGACGGCGGGAGCATCGGTTTAGAGTCCAGAGGATGATTGTCGAACATGATGTGCTGACCGAGGTGAGTCGTCTCGCCGGGCTCGCCGAGGAGGACCGTTTCATCCTGGCGGATCAGATCGCCTGGAAGCTGGGCTCCGAGTGGGAGGCCCACGGATCGTTGAGCGGCGAGGCGCGCCTTCCGGTGGTGCACCATCTGCGGACGCGGATGCTGTTCGCCGTCATCCCCGGAGGCTCGTACTTCATGGGGATGACCGACGACGAGGAGGCGTCCGCCGTCACCGTCATCGGCGGCGACATCATGCGCACCGCCCCCATGGTGGCCTGGTACGCGGCGGCGGCCCGGCCCGTCCGCCGGGTCACCGTACGGCCCTTCCTGTGCGCGATCCGGCATGTGCCGTGGAGCGTGGCCGCGATGCTCAAACCGGGCATCAACGAGGACTACAAGGGCTCGGTGATGGTCCCGGCGAAGGACACCTGGATGTTCCGGGAGTTGTTCGACGGCGCGCGGCTGCTGTCGGAGGCCGAGTGGGAGTGGATGGCGCGTGAGGGCGGGCGGGAGAGCTGGCTGTCCGCGCTGGTCCGCCGCGACCCCAAAAAGGCGCACGGCGTGCGGCTCGACCAGACGCCCACGGCGGTGGAGAACCGGTGGGGCATCGAGCAGTTGCAGTCCGACGCCGGGGAGTGGGTGGCCGACTCCTGGCACCCCGACTTCGTCGACGCCCCCGAGGAGGGCGAGGCGTGGGACCCCGAGGATCGGGCGGGCGTCAAGCGCGGCGCGCACACCAACTGGCAGGCCGACCAGGAGGCGATCACGATGCACTGCGCGTTCCGCGAGCAGGCGCCCGACGGGGTGATCGCCGGGGTGCGGCTCGCGCGGGACCTGCCCGCCGACACCTGAGCGTCCCGATTCGCCGCGCGGGGTCCGGTCCGGAGCCGTGACGCCGGGCGTTCAGAACGTGCCGAAGGCCTGGCGCCACCACGCGAAGGAGTCGGGCAGTACCTCCGGGGTCCAGCGCGGCTTGGACAGGCGGGCGGCCTCCTGCTCGGTGACCCAGCGCACCTCGCTGATCTCGACGCCGTCCGGGTGGGCGTCGGTGTTCCTGGTGGTGCAGCCGTAGACGGTGATCACGTACGCGCACTGGTCGCCGTTGGGGTAGACGCTGCGGAAGTTCGGCCCGCCGTACACGCCGATGAGGCCGTGGACCTGGATGTCGAGGCCGACCTCCTCGCGCACCTCGCGGGCGGCGGCGTCGGCGGGGGCCTCGTCCGGCTCGATGATGCCGCCCGGAGGCGCCCACAGCGGCTCGGCCTCGGCGTGCAGGGCCATGAGTATCCGCCCCCGCTCGTCGAACACGCACGCGGCCACCGAGGGCAGGACGATCAAATCGTTCCCCACTCGGGCGCGTATTCCGACGAGAAATTCCGGCATCGGCACGGTCAGCGTCCCATCACGTCAGGCGGCGTCGCCGCGACCAACAACACGCGACCAAGCTACGGCACCGGGGCCGCGTCGCACGTCGTGATGCCGGTATCGCACCATGCGGGCGGGATCCCACGATCCGCCCCGTCAAGGGCGATATCCACGCGTCCAAGGAGCACGTTCGGTTACGCCCTCAGCGGGTGTGGTCCGCCCGTCGCCACCAGAAGGCGGTGCCGAGCACTCCGGCGACGCCCACGGCGACGACGAGCGCGTACCCGATGGCCCCGGGAGCCTCCTGGGTCTCGGCCGCGATCTGGGTGAGCAGCGCCGGAACCGCCCACGGGAAGTACGCCCCGTGCCCGAGCGCGGCGATCACCTGGGCGAGGGCGAGGGTGGCGAACATGACCCCCACCGCGGCGAGATACCCGCGGCCCAGGCCGGCGGCGAAGCCGAACGGCGTGACCAGCAGAACGGTGAGGAACGCGGCCACCAGGATCCTGGAGAAGCCGGACATCGCGACGGCGGCGGACCAGCCGGACAGGCCGAGCGCGGCGCCGAAGACGAAACCGAGCACGCAGAGCTGCACGGTGAGCAGCAGGCACCAGACGAGCGCCACGGCGAACTTGGCCAGCACGATCGACTCGCGCGCCGTGGGCAGGGCGAGCAGGTCCTTGGCCGTGCGGTCGCTGAACTCCCGGCCGAACATCCAGATGACGATCATCCCGAACACCAGCAGGCCGGCGATGGAGACCATCTGGCCGAGCAGGGCGAAGTGCCCCGGCCAGTCCCCGGTGGCCCCGCTGAACTGCGCTTTTCCGGCGATCAGGCCGAATGAGGCGGCGCGGCTCGGGTCCTGCAGGACGAACATGAACAGGCCGCCGACCGCGGGGGCGATCGTGAAGGCGAGCACGCTGATCCAGCTCAGCTTCGATCGCCGTACCTTGAGCAGTTCGGCCCAGATGGCGGGCCAGAGTTCAGCGGTCATGAGGGACCTTCCGAGCAGACGCCGCCGGGCGGGCGGAGGGGCGGGACGTTCACGGGATCGGCGCGGGAGGCGAGGGGCCTGCGCCGCGCCGCGCGGGGTCGGCATGGGGTCAGGAGGCGGCGTCATGGTGGGCTCCGACGGCGCGCAGGAAGTAGGTCTCCAGGTCCTCCTCCTCGGTCGCGAGCCGGGTCGGCGGGCAACCGGCGTGGACGAGGACGGTGGCGACCTGGTCGGGCGGGACGGTGGCGGGCAGGGCCAGTTCCTCGCGGCGGTCGTGTGCGGGGGCGAGGGCCGGGTCGAGGGCCGGGTCGAGGTGGTGGGGCGGGTCGAGGGGGTCGATCGTCTCGAATCCCTCGGCGGCGAGGATGGCCCGGGCCTTGTCGTTGTCGCGGGTGGCGACCATGAGGCGGCGCCGTACGCGGGAGTCGAGGTCGGCGGCGTCGAACTCCTCGCGTAACCGCCCCCGGTGGATGATGCCGATGCGTGTGGCGAGGCGCGCGACCTCGGCGAGGATGTGGCTGGACAGGAAGACGGTCACGCCCTGGTCGCGCAGTTCGAGCAGCATGGTGCGGATCTCCACCACCCCGGCCGGATCGAGGCCGTTGACGGGCTCGTCGAGGATGAGCAGGTCCGGCCGGTGGATGAGGGCCTTGGCCAGGGCGAGACGCTGGGCGTTGCCCATGGACAGGGTGCCGGCGCGGACGTGCGGCGTCAGGGACAGGCGTTCCATCACGTCGTCCACGGCCCGGGGGTCGGGCAGGCGGCGCAGGCGGCGGATGATCTCCAGGTTCTCCCGCACGGTGAGCTCGGGATAGGCCGCCGGGCTCTCCACCAGGTAGCCGACCTTCGACCAGATCGACCGGTCGTCGCCGACGGTGACGCCCAGAACGCGCGCAGAACCGGCGGTGGGCCGGATCATGCCGAGCAGCATGCGGATCAGCGTGGTCTTGCCCGCGCCGTTCAGCCCGAGCAGGGCGTAGATCTCGCCGCGCCGCACGCTCAGGCTCACGCCGTCCACGGCGAGCACGGCACCGAACCGTTTGCTCACCTCCGCCGTCGTGATCGCGAAGTCGGGCATGGCACCTCCATAACATTCGACATCTAATGATAGTAGCTCTTATTTAAAAGTACATTTCAATTTGAGGTTCCCGTAGGCTTGTCGGCATGGGAACCGGCACGGACGGGGAGCGCCCCCGCCGTGGACCCTTGGAGGTCTGATGGAGGCCGCGCAGGCGCGGGCGCGCCTTTCCGGCTGCCGGGTCGCGCGACTGGCCACCGCCGATGCGTCGGGTCGCCCGCACCTGGTCGCCATCACGTTCGCCGTGGCCGGCGATCTGATCTACACCGCCGTCGATCACAAGCCCAAGACCACGCGTGATCTGCGGCGGCTGCGCAACATCCGGGAGAATCCCCGGGTGTCGGTCCTGGCCGACCACTACGAGGAGGACTGGGATCGGCTGTGGTGGGTGCGCGCCGACGGCCGGGCGCGGATCCTCGGCGACCCGACGGAGTGCCCGGGAGGACACGCGGGGGAGGACGGGGGACCGGGAGACGTGGGAGAGTCGGTCGAGGACATGCGGCGGGCCGCGATCCTGCTGCTGGTCCGGCGGTACGACCAGTACCGCGTGCGACCGCCCGACGGGCCCGTCATCGCGATCGCCGTGGACCGCTGGTCGGGATGGACAGCATCCGGGGTTCCCTGATCGTCCGCGGCCACCGCGCGGTACGCCGGGGACATCGGGGGAGGGGTGTCGCCGCCGCCTGCCGTACCGGCTCGGCGTCAGCGACGGACGACGCGTGGACGACGCGGCGAATGTAGGCAGTTTGCTTGCAGGGGTCGCTGAAATGCCCAGCTTTGTGGGATCATGCACGAACGCGACAGGAGGAAGCCGTGGCGGTGCGGACACAAGAGCTTCAGGCGTCGGGTTCGGGGCTGCGGCCCCAGTCGGTGATGTTCACGTTCCTCGGCAACCACGTCTACGGCGGCGACACCTGCGTGTTCTCCGGCAGCTTCATCGAGGTCTTCGCCCGCGTGGGCGTCTCGGAGGAGGCCACGCGCTCGACGCTGACGCGCATGGTCAACCGCGGGCTGCTGCGCCGCCAGCGGCAGGGCCGCCGCATGTACTTCGGCCTCACCCGCCGTTCCGTGGAGATCCTCAAGGACGGCGAGCAGCGCATCTGGCACACCGGCGCGGTCAACGCCGACGAGCGCGACCGCTGGACGCTCATCGGGTTCTCGCTGCCGGAGTCCTGGCAGCGCGAGCGCCACGAACTGCGTTCCCGCCTGGTGTGGGCGGGGTTCGGCCCGCTGCAGAACGGCCTGTGGATCGCCCCGTCCGAGGTGGACGTGAGCGAGATCGTGCACGATCTCGGCCCGCAGGCGAACGTCAAGGTGTTCGCCGCCGAGCCGCTCGAACCCACCGACATGCGCCGCCTCGTGCAGGACGCCTACGACCTGGCCGGTCTTGAGGCCCGCTACCGCGCCTTCCTCGACCGCTGGGACCGGCCCGACCCGATGCCGGAGGCGGCCGACCACCTGGCCCGCTCGCTGGTCATGCTCACCGAGTGGCTGCAGATCATCCGCGCCGATCCGCGCCTGCCGCTGCGCTATCTGCCGCCGGACTGGCCGGCCGACCGTGCCCAGCGGGTGTGCCACGACCTGTACGAGCGGTTCCGCCCGGAGGCCGCGTCGGTCGCCGCGAACCTTCTCGACACCATTCCCGACGCCGATCCTCCCAGGTAGCGGGCCAGACGGAAGGGTTATGGACGCCACGACATCGCTTAAGGTAAGCAGTCCCCAAGACCGGAAAAATCGGTCGCCGAAGGCGATGTTCGATCAGGACCGCAGCGCGCAAAACGGAAGGAGTGGGCGATGCGCAATCAGGGGTTGGGGTCGTGGCCGCGCCGGCGCGCCCGGATGACGCCGGGCAAGGTGGCGCTGACCCACGCGGGCCGGCACATCACCTACGCGGAGCTGGACGAGCGCGTCAACCGGCTCGCCTCCGCCCTGCGCGGACTCGGCGTACGGCCCGGCGACCGGATCGCCTACCTCGGCGTCAACCACCCCTCGTACGTCGAGACCCTGTTCGCGACCGGCCTGCTCGGCGCGGTGTTCGTGCCGCTGAACATCCGCCTGGCCGCCCCCGAACTGCGCTACATCCTCGACGACTGCGGCGCCGAGATCCTGATCTGCGGAGCCTCGCACCGCCACCTGGCCAAGGAGCTGCCGGTCCCCCGCCTCATCCTCGACGACAAGGACGGCGACGGGGGCGACGGCGGGGACGCAGGCGCGGGAGGGGATTACGAGAAGCTCGTCGCATCGGGCTTACCGGACCCGATCGACGAGGAGGTCACCCTCGACCAGCTCTGCCTGATCATGTACACGTCGGGCACCACCGGGCATCCGAAGGGCGCGATGCTCAGCCACGGCAACCTGACCTGGAACTCCTACAACCTGCTGATCGACGTCGATCTCACCGGCCGCGAGGTCACCCTGATCAGCGCCCCGCTGTTCCACATCGCCGCGCTCGCGCAGACCCTGCTGCCCACCGTGCTTAAGGGCGGCCGGGCGATCCTGGAGTCGTCGTTCGACGTGGACCGGACCTACGACCTCATCGAGTCCGAGGGCGTCACGATCATGTTCGGCGTCCCGGCGATGTTCAACTTCTTCGCCCAGTCGCCCCGCTGGGAGACCGCCGACCTGTCCAGCCTGCGCAACCTGCTGTGCGGCGGCGCGCCCGTGCCGGAGCCGCTGATCAAGCGTTACCAGGAGCGCGGGCTGACCTTCCTGCAGGGGTACGGCATGACCGAGACCTCGCCGGGCGCGCTGTTCCTCGGCGCGGAGGACTCGGTGCGCAAGGCGGGCACGGCGGGCGTCGCGTCCTTCTTCACCGACGTGCGCGTGGTCACCTCCGACGGCGCGGACGCCGCTCCCGGAGAGCCGGGCGAGGTGATCGTGCAGGGGCCGAACGTGATGCTCGGCTACTGGCGGCGGCCCGAGGCGACCGCCGAGGCGATGCGCGACGGCTGGTTCCACTCCGGGGACATCGCGGTGCTGGACGAGGAGGGGTACGCCCGGATCGCCGACCGCCTCAAGGACATGATCATTTCCGGCGGCGAGAACATCTACCCGGCCGAGGTCGAAGAGGTCCTGTACGGTCACCCGGCGGTGGCCGAGTGCGCCGTCATCGGCGTACCCGACGAGAAGTGGGGTGAGGTGGGCAAGGCGCTGGTCGTGCCGCGCCCCGGGGCCTCCGTCGACGCCGAGACGCTCCTGGCGTACTTCGACGGGCGCATCGCCCGCTACAAGATTCCCAAGTATCTGGAGTTCGTCGAGCCGCTTCCCCGCAACGGCTCCGGCAAGATCCTCAAGCACCTGCTCCGGGAGCGTCACGCCTGATCGGCCGCCGCGCGGGCGCCGCGTCCTCGGGGGAGGGCGCGGCGATGGAGGCGTGTGATCGCAGCGATTGATTTTTTCGGTGAACCGTGGGCGGGGCCGGGCCGTACCCGAGGGTGACCCAGGACGAAGGAGAACCCGCACGGTGACCCGCACGGTGACCCGGACGATCGCGGCGGCGCTGGCCGCCGGCGCGACCACGCTGACGCTGACCATGGCGGGCGCCGCACCCGCCGAGGCGCACGGCGCGCCCACGAACCCGATCAGCAGGGCGGCGGCCTGCGGGCCGGAAGGCGGGGCGAAGGCGCGCTCCCGGGCCTGCCGGGCCGCAGGCGTGCGCGCCGCGTGGGACAACCTGCGCCTGGCCGGGGTGCGGGGCAGGGACCGGCAGGTGATCCCGGACGGGCGGCTGTGCAGCGCGGGCCTGCCCGCCTATCGGGGGCTGGACCTGGCACGCGCCGACTGGCCCGCGACCAAACTGACGGCCGGGGCCCGGTACACCTTCAAGTACCGGGGGACGATCCCGCACAAGGGAACCTTCAGGATGTACGTCACCAAGCCCGGCTACGACCCCGCGAAACCGTTGAGATGGTCTGACCTGGAGGCGAAGCCCTTCCTCAAGGTCACCGACCCGGTGCTGCGCGACGGCTCCTACATCATGAAGGGCAGACTGCCGAAGGGGAGGACCGGACGCCACCTGATCTACACAATCTGGCAGAACTCCGACACGCCGGACACCTACTACTCCTGCTCCGACGTCATCTTCCGCGCTCCCCGGCCCGCCCAGACCTCCTCGCCCAACGTACGCACCGTGGCCGCCGCCCGGGAGGACGACGACGCCACGCCCGGCGGAGGCGGCTGGCTCGGTGTCAGGAACATCGATCCTCTCGTCCTCGGCGGCACCGCGTCGCTCGCCGTCGCGGCCGGATTGACCGGCATCGCCGCGTTGCTGCGCCGTCCCCGAAGGGAGCCCTGGGAATGACGAATTGACGGCCCTCGCCGACGACCAATGTGGCTGGAGTCCGGTCCAGGTAAACCGCGCTTATATGGCTTTGTACTATCAATGGGCTTAGTACAAGGGCTTTGGCCGGGGGTTGGAGACGATGACGATGCTCACGGAACGACGGGTGGGGGATGGTCTGCCTCCCGTCTGGCCGTCGGACCGCTACGAGGTGGTGTGCGAGCGGGCCGACTCCTACGGGCCCACCAGGGACCGCTACCACTACGCGAAGTACGCCGTGGAGTCCGCGCGTGCGCTGGAGAAAGCGGGCCTCGCCCGCAGGGTATTGGTGATCAGGCTGGCCGACGAGATCGTGATCTACGACCGCGTCGACGGCATCGAACTGCCCCCCGAAGAGTGGTGATCCCCCCGAAAGCGACGATCGCCCGGGTGGCATGACCCCCGGCGTCCAGCGCGTGGATTCGGGGGACGGCGAGGGCGACGGGGGACGAACAAGGGATGACGGCCGGATCCGCCGACCCCGTCCCGGCACTGGGACGAGGCCCGCGGGTCAGCCGCTCTTACGACGGAACGAGCGCCTGCCCGAAGCCGGGCCGTGCGTACCGCGAATCTTCGAACCGTTCTTCCCGCCTCCGGCACCGGCCGCCTCGGCCTGCCCGCGCCGCTTACGCTCCAAGGCCTCGCGGAACTTCCGCTTCAGCGCGTCCTCGGGAGACTCCGCGGCCTCGACCTGATCGTGCTGCGTCGTGGCGTCATCGGGAACCTCCGGTTCTGCTGTGGCGTCAGCCATCGCCACCCTCCTCTTTTCGGACGACACCGTGCTCCGAATTCTCTCACGTCGCGACACGAATGCTCACCCGCAGGCCACTCGCCGCGTCAAGGCGTCCGCCCGCGCCGGAGGGGCGTACGCCATCGTGCGCGGACGAGCGCCGGTCAGCCGGCGAGGCGATACGAGCGGCACCGCGTGACAGGCCATGACCTGCGACGATCCCGATAAGTCCGGGTCGGTGAGGCCGAGGGGCGACAGGCGATGACGGAGAAGTGGACTCCGCGAAACGCGAGCGAGTGGTCATGGGGCTATGGCCACTCGCCCGCTACTTTCGGTCCATGACCCAGTCGGACGACGCCCGCCGCGCTCGCGCCGGACTGCTGCGCGACCTGCACCACCGAGCCGATGTACTCGTGCTCCCGAACGTGTGGGACGCCCAGACGGCGAAGATCTTCGAACAGGCGGGCTTCCCCGCGCTGGCCACACCAAGCAGCGGCATCGCCGACTCCCTCGGCTACGCCGACCGCCAGCTCGCCCCCGCCACGGAGATGTTCGCCGCTGCGGCGCGCATCATCCGCTCGGTCGGCGTACCGGTGACGGTGGACGCCGAGGCCGGGTACGGCCTGACCCCCGCCGAGCTCGCCGAGCGCCTGGCGGAAACCGGCGCGGCAGGCTGCAACCTTGAGGACACCGCCCACCCACAAGGCACCCTGGTCGCCATCGAGGAACAGGCCGAGTGGCTGGCCGCCGTACGGGCTGCCGACCCCCACCTGGTGATCAACGCCCGCGTGGACAGCTTCCTGCGCGGCAAGGGACCGGTCGAGGAACTCCTCCAGGACGCAATCACCCGAGCCGAGGCCTACCTGGCGGCTGGAGCCGACTGCGTCTACCCGATCCTCGCCCCCACCGCCGTACTCGGCGAACTGACCGAACGCATCCCCGGCCCAGTGAACGCGATGTTCCTGCCGAACGGCCCGTCACTCGCCGAACTGGCCGAACTGGGCATCGCCCGAGTCACGTTCGGCGGCCAGTTGTACGACCACACGCTCGGCCTGGTCCGGCAAATGGCCGAGCGCCTCACGGCCGGACAGAATCCTTTGGCTTAAGCGGGCTGTACGAGCCGTCCGGCCCGACCCCGTTCATCCGGCCGAGCGCCTCACAGATCGTCGAACGGCTTGGCGTAACTGAACGGGCCGCGCATCGCGGGGTCGTACGAGCTCAGCGTCCGAGCCTGAAAATGCGGCGCCCAGTCCGGAACCCGCGGGGTAATGCCGTACTCGGCAGCGGGCCGAAAGCCAAACCGCGGATAGTAGTCCGGGTGCCCCAGCAGCACCACCACCGCCTCGTCAAGGGCATCCGCAGCCCCGAGCACGGCATGCATGAGAGCGTGCCCCACACCCCGCCGCTGCAGGTCGGGCAGCACACCAAGCGGACCGAGCCCCAACGCGGGAAAGTCGCCCACCCGCCCCCGCGTGCACACCACATGCCCAACGACCCGACCGCCCGCGTCCTCGGCCACAAGGGAAAGCCGCGGCAGCCACCCCTCGTCGGCGCGCAACGCGTCAACGAGCCCGACCTCCACCGGCGTACCGCCCGGCGGAGCAAACGAGGCGAACGCGGCAGCGTGCACAGCCCGAATGGCGTCGACATCGGCAGACGTCTCCCGTCGAATCAGCATCCGCCCACGCTGCCCCGCCACACACTCCTGGTCAATCGAATAAACGCAGGTCGAGACCGACACAACACTGATTCACCACTCTTCGCCGAACGCTCTGCCGATCTTGATCCGTCGCCGGTCCGACGCCTTGCGTTCGCGCCATCGAGTGGTGCCGACGGTGCTCGGCCGGACGGCGGGGATGCGGAGGCGGTCAGGTGGTAGCCGAGATGGCAGGCGACAGCGAGATCTTGGCGACTCTGCGATTGAGCTGCGAGGCCGCAGACGTCGCCTGCACATTGGAGATCACGTTGGGACGGGACGGTGGGAAGCTGCTGCGACCCCTCGTAGGGGCGATGAGGACCGATGATGTCGGGCCCGTACTGCTGCACCTCGGCGTGTTGCGACCCTTCGTAGGGGCAATGAGGACAGCCGAAGCCGAAGGCATCCTCCTCTCCGTCGTCCTGTTGCGACCCCTCGTAGGGGCGATGAGGACCCGAGGGTAAAGCCGCAGGTGGGCGGCGATTTGGTTGTGGGTTCTGGGGCCGGTTTTGCAGTGAACCTCCGGTAGTGCTGAAAACCCCGGGGGTTTGCTGCAAAGTGATGATCCACAATGGCCTTCCGCTGGCTGGTGGCAGCGTAACGTGGCGGGCTGGTCGTTGTCAGGTGTGGCCACGGAAAATTGGCCTGGATCAGCCTGCCCTGGAGATGTCGACGCATTGGGTGAAGCGGCGGTGACGGTCGAGTTCGGCTGCGACCGGCGCGAGGATCAGGTCGCGGCCGACCCGGTCCATGCTCGTCTGCAACCGGCGTGCCGTACGGCGGGCGCGGCGGCGGCCTCCCGCCCAGGCCGCCAGCCGGGTCAGCGAGGCCGTCAGGAGCCCCGCCAGAACACCGCCCAGGAACAGGACCGTGGGCCAAGGCAGCTCTCCCAGGGTCGGCACCGGTGGCTCGGGCAGCCGCAGATAGTCGAGCCCGACCAGCGCGAGCAGCCACAGCAGGCCCGCCGCCGCAACCGCCAGCAGTAGCCACTGCCAGGCTCCCACCACCCGCCACCAGCGTGGAGCCCGTGCGTCACCCCACGTCGTCGCCACGGCTCGGTCCAGCGCGTCCGGAATCTCGGCCATCCGCGACACCGCAGCCCGCCGTACGGCCGCAGCCCACGGCACAGGCAGGCCCTGCGACGCCTCCTGCGCCACGTCGCGGATGGCCGTCTCCACCCTCGACCGCTGGACGGCCGACGCCCCCGGCAGCGAGGTCCGGTCGACCACATGCCCCGACCCGGGCCTCAGCCCGGCGGGGTGCTTGGACGTACCGGGCCGTCCTGCCGTCGAACTTCGCTCGACATCACGGCCGGGTGCGGAACGTGCGCCGACCCACATCTCTCGTCTGCTCTGCGGCACGCCTTCGGCCCCGGACACGTCACCGGCTCCGCCGCCGGTCGGCGCGAGGCCGCCGCGAGGACGGTCCTCACCCCCGGAGTCGACGGCGTTTCCGGACCGGGTGGCACGTGTTTGTCCGGAATCGCCCGGCGCGTGGACATCGTGCGGTGGCGTACCGAGGCCGATGTAGGGGGCGGACGAGGCGAGCCGAGGGTCTCCCGGGCCGGTGGTCAGCCGGAGGCGGCGCAGAGGGTCGGGGCGGAGGCGGCGAAGCCAGCGGGTGATGGGCCAGCCGGTGGCGACGACGGAGCGGTACCGGTGGGCCTTGGCGACGGCCTCGACGACCAGGGGGACCCCGGCGGCCTCCGACAGGGCGGAGGTGAGCGGTGCGGCCAGCGCATCGACGGCGGGCGCACGGTTCGGCCGGAGGCCGCGCCGATCCTTGCGGCGTGGCCCGCGCCGGTCCTCGGCGGCGGCGAGTTGCCACCACTGGGCGGGCGGAGTCGCGTCCTGTGAGCGCGGTCCCGGCTCGCGATCGGGTGCGCCCCTGGTCAGGGTCGCGCCGGCCTCTGGCGGCCCTGACTCGCAGGCCAGAGCTCCGGCGGTCATGGCCGCGTCGGCGGCGAGACGGTCGGCCCAGGCGCGCCGCCGGGACACCGATGCGGCGAGCATCCAGCGCAGGTCGGGGAGCCCGGCGCCGGTCCGGGCGGAGGCGGCGACGAGACGCACGCCGTCGAGCCCGTCCTCGGCGAGCCGCCGCCGGAGGTCGGAAACGCAGGGGTCGATGGCCGAGGCGGGCAGCCGGTCGATCTGGTTGAGCACCACGACCGTGACGTCCTGGTGGCGGGCGAGCGGGCGCAGGTAGCGTTCGTGTACGGCGGCGTCGGCGTACTTCTGCGGGTCGAGCACCCACACCAGCAGGTCCACCAAGCCGACAAGCCGGTTCACCTCAAGCCGGTGGGACGCCTCGATCGAGTCGTGATCCGGCAGATCGAGCAGGATCAGCCCCGACGGCCCCTGCTCCGCCCCCGAAACCGCCGTGCCGTCAGGCGACGAGGCCGCCACCACATGGCGGCGGGGCACCCGTAGCCAGTCGAGCAGCGGCGCGGCCCCCTCCGGGTCCCACAACGCGGCCTGCGCCTTGTCCGTGGTGGGACGGGTCACCCCGACCGCGGCCACCTCGTCCCCGGCCAGCGCATTGAACAGCGACGACTTCCCACTCCCGGTGGCCCCCGCCAACGCCACCACGGTGTGGTCGAGTGACAGCCCCCGCCGCGCACCGGCCCGCGTCACCACCTCACGCGCCGCCGCCACCACCCCCGGATCCAGTCGCCCGTACGCGAGTTCGGCCGCCTCGTCGAGGGCGGCGAGCCGTTCGTCCAATGACAGTGCGGCGCGTTGCCGCAACAGGGTCATGGCCCGATCCTCCGGTTTTGTGATGTACCGGTTCGTGTCGCTTCTGGTGGTTTTGGCCGTGGGTCGCTGGGTTGGGTCGTTTGGTCGAGGGCGGTGAGCCGTTGGTCCGGTGAGGGTGCGGCGTGTTGCCGCAACAGGGTCGTGGCTCCGGTCCTCCGGTTTTGATGTACCGGTTTGCGTCGTCGCTGGTGGTTTTGGCCGTGGGTCGCTGGGTTGGGTCGTTTGGTCGAGGGCGGTGAGCCGTTGGTCCGGTGAGGGTGCGGCGTGTTGCCGCAACAGGG
>NZ_JBFATZ010000008.1:0-75907 GCF_040678635.1 Thermopolyspora sp. NPDC052614 | reverse complement strand
GTCGTGGCTCCGGTCCTCCGGTTTTGATGTACCGGTTTGCGTCGTCGCTGGTGGTTTTGGCCGTGGGTCGCTGGGTTGGGTCGCTTGGTCGAGGGCGGTGAGCCGTTCGCCCAGTGACAGCGCAGCGTGCTGGCGAACGAGGGTCATGACCCGGTCCTCCGGCCCCACCACGATGCGTTCCGTGCTCCGCTGCCGGTACTTCGCCCTGGCTCGCCCTCTGTATCGCTCTGCCCGAATTCGTTCCCACCGCGTTCGTCGCTTCGGCCTCCGTTCCTGCGGGCGTCCGGGCCTGCGTCCCTCCCGTGGGGCCCGCCTCCGGTTGACGGTGGGACATCGCGGGACGGGCCGTCCAGCCGCTCGCTGCGGGAGTCGGCCCGGAAGCCGGCGGTCTCGATCGTGCGCTTCCCCTCCCGTACGGCTCGCGCACTCTCCCGCAGCGCCCGCGCGGTCTCCTCGGCCGGGCCGAGCCCGTCGAGAAGCGTGGTGAAGCGCGACATCTCCTCGTCGAGCACCTCGGCCACCCGGCACCGCAGGTCGTCGCGGGCCTTCTGCGCGAGCACCCGGACCGCCTGATCGCCGAAGATCGCCTCAAGCAGCTTCTGGCTGAGCACACTGGTGCCGCCCGCGATGCCGACCTCGATCCCGGTGAGGCCGCCCGTGGAGGCGAACGTCACCAGCATCAGCAGCAGGCCCGTGCCGTTCACGCCGAGCGAGGCCAGCCGGGCGGTGGTGCGGCGGTCGGCGCCCTCGGACCTGACCAACTCCAGGACGTACCCCTGCCAGTCCCGCACGGCCCCCGCCGCCCGGTCCGGCAGCGTGGCGGACGCCCGGCCCAGTCGGCCCGCCGTGACGACCCCGGCCCGGTCGAGCAGGTCCCGCCCGGCGGGCAGGCTCGACCACTCCTCCAGCGACCGCTCGGCGGCCCGGTCGGCGGCGGCGCGGATCAGCGTCTCGATCCCGGTGCCGAGGGCCACCCGCAGCCGGGTGTCGGGGGCGGCGCGGGCGGTGAACAGCGCGACGATGCGGTCCCGGACGCGTCCGACGCGGGATTCAAGCGACCGCATCAGCTCCCCGGTGCCGACGAAGTCCTGCCAGCGGGCCAGCACCTCGCCGCGCAGCAGCGACCCGTCGCTCATCCCGTCGTCGAAGGCGGCCAGCCCGGCGTCGTAGGCATGCTCCACCGACTCGCGCAGTTCGCCGATGCCGCGCCGCTGCCGCTCCACCGCCCCCGCCAGCGCCGGGACCCGTACGGCGAGGCTGTCCAGCGCCCCGGACAGCGTCTGCCGGACGATTCCGGCTCGTGCCCGCGTGTCGGCGCAGATCCCGCCAAGCCAGTCAACGATGGGCTGCACCACCCGCGCCGGCAGCCGCCCGCCCTCGGGCAGGTCGACCTCGGGCACGGTGAACAGCCGTACGCCGCCCAGACCGTTCGCGGCGAGCAGCCGGGCCAGGTCGTTGCGCACCGGCTCCATCGCGTCGGGCGGCACGCGGTTGAGGATGACGGCGAGAGCCGTACTGCGCTCCCGGGCGCTGCGTAGGAAGCCCCAGGGCACCTCGTCGGCGTACCGGGCGGCGCTGGTGATGAACAGCCACAGGTCGGCGGCGGCGAGCAGTTGCGCGGCCAGTTGCCGGTTGGCGGTCACCACCGAGTCGATGTCGGGCGCGTCGGCGAGCGCGATCCCGGCGGGCAGCGCCGGGGCGGTCACCACGCGCAGCGCGCCCGGCTCGCCCCGGCCGTGCCCGGTGAGGCGCGGCAGGCCGGGGAGCACGTGCGGGGCGACGAACCAGTCCTCGTCGGCGGGGCTCGCCACCAGCGTCGGCCCGAGCGTGGTCGGGCGCAGTACGCCGGGAACCGTCACGTCCGCGCCCACGAGGGAGTTGACCAGGGTGGACTTGCCCGCCCCGGTCGATCCGCCGACCACGGCGAGCAGCGGCGCGTCGATCGTCTCCAGCCTCGGCAGCAGGTAGTCGTCGATCTGCCCGGCCAACTCCCCGCGCGCGTGACGGTCGGCCGCCACATCCCCGACGGACAGCGGGAACAACTCGCCGTCGAGTTGTCGTCGCAGCGTCCGCAGGGTGTCCAGCAGCCCGGTCGTCCCCGCCATGAGACCCCCTCTTCCCCGCACCGTCCGCCCTAGACCTATTGACACGGACGTCACAAGGGCGGAAACTCAGCGAAACGTTGTTCGGACTGTCCGAACAGCATCTCGTTTCCTCGCCTGAAGGAGGTGAGGTCCGCGACCCCGTACGGCCGGGCGTCGCGGGCGGATCTATGGCGGAATCGACAACCTTGCGAAAGCTCGTGGCCGAGTTCATCGGAACCGCCGCCCTCGTCGTCGGCGGCCCGGGTACGGCGGCGGCGACCGGGGTCATCGCCAAGTCGAGCGGGGTGGAGTTCTCCATGGCCCAACTCGGCGTCATCTCGTTCGCCTTCATGATGGTGATCATCGCGATGATCTACGCCATCGGGCACATCTCCGGCTGCCACATCAACCCCGCGGTGACCGTCGCGCTCGCCGCCGCCAAGAAGTTCCCCTGGTCACAGGTGCCCGGCTACCTGGCCGCGCAGTTCGTCGGCGGCATCGCGGGGGCGTTCGCGATCTGGGGCATCCTCGGCCAGGGCGGCGTGGACGCCGGGCTCGGCGTGCTCTCCTACGAGCCCGGCAACACCGGCCACGCCCTGTTCGCCGAGCTCATCGGCACCTTCCTGCTGGTGTTCGTGGTCTTCGGCACCGCCGTCGACGGACGCGCGACCCCCGGCTGGTACGGCCTGGCCATCGCGTCGATCGTGTTCGCCGTCATCACCGTCGTCGGCCCGGTGACCGGCGCCGCCCTCAACCCCGCCCGCTACATCGGCCCGATGATCGCCATCGTCGCCCTCAACGGCCAGACGCCGCTGTGGGAGCAGGTGCCCGTGTACTTCGTCGCGACCTTCGCCGCCGGCCTGCTGGCCGCCGCCACCTACACCTACCTCGGCGCGGTCAAGCCCACCAACCCCGAACCCGCCCCTACCTCGCCCTCAGCCGACGACCGCGTCACCGTCACCTCGTGAACGACCCACCCACCGTCGGCCTCGGTGAACCTTCGCGCAGAACCTGGTCGCCCCGGGGTCGCCGACCCCGACCCGGTTTGGACCGGCGACCGCGTCCCTGGTGAAGCGCCCGCCCACCGCTCGGTCTCGGTGAATCCTCGCGTGGACACGCGTTGCCCGAGCCCGCCGACCTCGATACCGCTTGGACCGATGACCACGTCACTGTCCGTGAACCACCCGCCCAACCGCTCGACCCCGGTGAACCTCCGCAGGGCACGGCCCCGCGATCGCCGACCCGGACCTGGTTTGGACGATGTGCCCCTCGTGAAGCACCTGGCCACCGACCGGTCTCGTGAGTCTTCGCGTGGACACGCGTTGCCCGAGCCCGCCGACCCCGGCCCGTGTGGACCGATGACCGCGTCGCCGACCTCACCGGCCCAGCCGCTCGACCTCGGTAAACCTCCGCACAGGACACCGGCGTATAACGCGAATCCGTGCGACCCTGCTGGATGACCCGCAGGGTCTCGCCCGGCCGACCCGAGTCCGGGCGAGGCGCGTACGGACCGGCGTCCTCACGAACGCAGCCCAAACCCACCGTCGTCACCTCCCCGCCGCCCCTCCCACTGTCTCCCCGACCACCCGAACGTCCCCGACACCCAGGGAGCCGGAACCGTGAAAAAGCTCATCAACTCCGCCGATGACGTACTCGCCGACGCGCTGGCCGGAGTCGCCGCCGCCCACCCGTCGCTGAAGGTCGACACCGAGGACCGCTACATCGCCCGGGCTGGTGGCCCGACTCCCGGAAAGGTCGGCCTGGTCTCCGGCGGCGGCTCCGGTCACGAGCCCCTGCACGGCGGCTTCGTCGGCTACGGCATGCTCGACGCCGCCTGCCCCGGCGAGGTGTTCACCTCACCCGTCCCCGACCAGATCCTCGCCGCCACCAAGGCCGCCGACGGCGGCGCGGGCGTGCTGCACATCGTCAAGAACTACACCGGCGACGTGCTCAACTTCCAGATGGCCGCCGACCTCGCCGCCGACGAGGGCATCCGGGTCGAGTCGGTTGTCATCAACGACGACGTGGCGGTGGAGAACAGCACCTGGACCGCCGGTCGCCGCGGCACCGGCGCCACCGTCTTCGCCGAGAAGATCGCCGGTGCCGCCGCCGAGCAGGGCGCCGACCTCGCCTCGACCGCGCTGCTGGCCCGCGAGGTCAACGACCGTACCCGCTCGTTCGGCGTCGCCCTCACCCCCTGCACGGTCCCCGCGAGCGGCAAGCCCGGCTTCGAACTCGGCGAGGACGAGATCGAACTCGGCGTCGGCATCCACGGGGAGCCGGGCCGTACCAGGGGAAAGCTTGTCACCGCCCAGGAGATCGCCGCCATCGCGCTCGACGCCATCCACGCCGACTCCCCGCTGTCCGGCGAGGCGCTCGTCATGGTCAACGGCCTGGGCGGCACCCCGCTGATCGAGCTGTACGTCATGTACGCCGCCGTCGCCGATTTGCTGGCCCAGCGCGGCGTGACCATCACCCGCAGCCTCGTCGGCAACTACATCACCAGCCTGGAGATGGCCGGGTGCTCGATCACCGTGTGCCGCCTCACCCCGGAACTGACCGCACTCTGGGACGCTCCGGTGGAGACCCCGGCGCTGCGCTGGGGCCGCTGATCACCGGCACTGGAGAACCTGCCATGGAACACGCGAACACGGATCAGACGACGGCGATCGGGCACCCGGCGGCCCCCGGAACGAACGGGCCGATTCCTGCACGCGGCCCCTCGAACGCCGGTCCTGCCGACTCCGCGCCGGGCCAGCCGGGCGTGGGTCCCGCCGACGCCACACCGGCGCGGCCGGGCGCGGGTCCTGCCGATTCCGGGCCGGGCCAGCCGGGTGCGGGTCCCGCCGACGCCAGACCGGCGCGGCCGGGCGCGGGTCCTGCCGATTCCGCGCCGGGTCCGGCCACCATGGACGCCTCGGCGTTCCGTGCCTGGATCGCCGAGGCCGCCAGGCTCGTGATCGACAACACCGACCATCTGACCCACCTCGACGCCGCCATCGGCGACGCCGACCACGGCGTGAACATGCGACGTGGCTTCCGGGCCGCGGTCGCCCTGCTCGACGAGACCGTCCCGGCCACCCCCGCCGCCGTGCTCGACGCCGTCGGCCGGACGCTCATCAGCAAGATCGGCGGCGCCTCCGGCCCCCTGTACGGCACCGCCTTCCGCCAGGCCGCCAAGGCCCTCGGCGAGGAGCCGGCCGTGCCCGCCGAGCGCCTCGGCGCGGCCCTGCACGCCGCGCTCGCCGGAGTCCAGCGGTTGGGCGCGGCCAAGGAGGGCGACAAGACCATGGTGGACGCCCTGGCCGCCGCGGTCAGCGCGTACCAGGCCGTCGTCAGCAGCGGCGGCGGCCTCGCCGGGGCGACGCGGGCCGCCGCCGACGCGGCCGAACGCGGCCTGCAGGCCACCGTTGCCATGCAGGCACGCAAGGGCCGCGCCAGCTACCTCGGCCCCCGCACCATCGGCCACGAGGATCCCGGGGCGGCCTCGGCTGTGCTGATCATGCGCGCCCTGGCAACGACCGCAGGAAAGGAGGTCACGTGACGCGCTGGACCGGCTCGGGGGTGGCCGGGGGCACCGCGGTCGCGCCCGCCCGCCGCACCGGCGGCCCGCCACCGACCGTCATCGGCCCCATCGACGCGGCACGCGTCGAGCAGGCGTTCCATGCCGTGGCCGCCGACCTGACCGAGATCGCTGCCCGAGCCAGGTCAACCGGCCGCAAGGCCGCCGCCGACATCGTCGCCGTCGGCGCCCTCATGGCCACCGACCCCGCCCTCATCCAGGCCGCCTGCCAAGCGGCCACCTCGCCCGACCCCCTCGCCGCCATCACCCAGGCGATCGACGACCAGGCACGGATCCTCGAATCGCTCCCGGATGAGACCCTCCGCGAACGCGCCGCCGACATCCGCCAAATTGGCCGCCGAGTCGTGGATCACCTCGCCCGCGTTCCCGTACCGGATGCGCAGGCGGCCCCAGCCGACCGGAGCACCACCAACCGGCTCGTCTCCGGCAACGGCGAGGACGTTCGCCATGGGGTGGTGGAGGGACCTGGGATTCGGCATCGCGCGGGGACGGGAGCGGATCGGGGGGTCGAGGACCTGGGCGTTTCCGTGGAGGACGGCGAGGACGTTCGCCAGAAGGCGGCAGGGGGACCTCCGACCCAACATCGCCCGGAGACGGGCGTGGGTGGAGGAGTTAAGGAGGTCGTCGGTGCCGTCGCGAAGCGGCCGGTGGCCGAGAGAGACGCCGGGTCGGTCATTGACAACGAATTCGTGCTGGTGGCCGAGGAACTCGGGCCGGCGGACCTGCTTGAGCATCTCGGGCAAGGGCTGGTCGCGGCCGTGACCGTACGCGGTGGCGCCAACTCGCATGCGGCGATCATCGCCCGTTCGACAGGGCTGCCGTTGGTGGCCGGGGTCGCCCCGGATGTCCTGGATGTTCCCGACGACACGATGGTGCTCGTCGACGCGGACGCCGGGGTGGTCGTGGCGAGGCCCGCCTACGACGAGATCGCCAGGGCGGGCAGGGCGGCGACGCGTGAGCGGGAACGCCGGGCCGCGCTCGCCGCCGAGCGGACGTTGCCTCACCTTACTGCCGACGGGCACGCGTTCACGGTCTCGTGCAACGTGGCCACCGACATCGAGGCGCACGCGGGCCGGGTGAGCGGCGCCGCGGGGATCGGGCTGCTCCGCACCGAGCTGCCGTTCCTGGAGTTCGACCGGTGGCCCACCGAGGCCGACCACCGGCGTGCCCTGCGCCCCATCTTCGCCGAGGCGGCCGGCTGGCCGGTGACGTTGCGGCTGCTTGACTTCGCCAACGACAAGATTCCCCCGTTCCTGACAGGCACGGACGCGGGTCTTGACGCGTTGCTGGGCCGTACGGACGCGCTGGAAGCCCAGATCCGCGCCGCCGTACGGGTCGGCCGGGGCACGCGGCTGCGCATCATGGTGCCGATGGTGACGAAGCCCGACCAGATCCGGGCGGTGCGCGCGGTGGTCGAGGCGGTCGTTGCGGACGCCGGGGCGGATGACACCCCGGCATCGAACGGCTCCGATACGGCCGCGCCCGTGGCCGGGGCGGTGCCGGTCGGGGCGATGATCGAGACACTGGACGCGGTTGCGGACATCGCCGCGTTGTGCGAGGTCTGCGACTTCCTGTCGATCGGCACCAACGACCTGACCGCCCAGGTGCTCGACCTGGACCGGCGCGATCCACGGGCACTGCCCGAACTGACCGCGCACCCGCGGGTACTGGAACCGGTCGGCCGGGTGGTCGCCGCCGCCGACCGGGCCGGAATCCACGTCAGCGTGTGCGGCGACTCGGGCGCGCATCCGACTACGCTGCCCCTCCTGCTGGGGGCGGGGGTGCGGCATCTCAGCGTGGCCTGCGCCCGTGTGGACGAGGTCCGCTACCGGGTACGCCGGCTGCGCGTCGACGAATGCGCCGATCTGTTCACCGAGGCGCTGGCCCTGACCGACGCAGACGAGGTGCACGAGCTGGTCCGCCTCCGAGCCGAAACGCCGCTGCCGTGAACCGCCCACGCGGCGACTGCCCCTGCGTCAACGGGACGTGGCCACTCGACGCGGGCCTCCCGTTCTGCCAAACCGCAGGTCTTGGGGAATGCAGGCAGCAGGCAGGGGTGCCTGTTCAGGCTGGCCGGGGTGATGGCGGCGGGGTTGGTTCGGCTCTGGCCGGTCGGGTTCTGGTGTGGGTCCGAGTGGTGCCGGGATCGCCGGGCAGGGCGGGGGTGCCCGTTCGGGCTGGTCGCGGCAATGGTGGTGCGGCCGGTCAGGTTTCGGCGGGGCGGGTGCGGGC
The DNA here is from genome assembly GCF_040678635.1 of Thermopolyspora sp. NPDC052614. Classification (NCBI taxonomy): domain Bacteria; kingdom Bacillati; phylum Actinomycetota; class Actinomycetes; order Streptosporangiales; family Streptosporangiaceae; genus Thermopolyspora; species Thermopolyspora sp. NPDC052614. The sequence continues at coordinate 68,008 of NZ_JBFATZ010000008.1, read as the reverse complement.
CGCGCCTAGGTCGCCGGACAGGGCGGGGGTGCCTGTTCGGGTTGGTCGGGGTGATGGCGGTACGGCCGGTCAGGTGCCGGCGGGGCGGGTGCGGGCCGCGCCTAGGTCGCGGGAGAGGGCGCGGGCGGTGGAGCGTACCGCGTCGGCCAACTGGGGCCGCCGGTCGGGGCCGAGCAGCCGGTCGGCCGGGCCGACGATGCCGAGCGCGCCGACGACCCGGCCGGACCAGTCGGACACGGGGGCGGCGAGGCCGGCGTCGCCGAGGGTGGCTTCCTGGTCCTCCACCGCGTACCCCCGGTCACGGGTGGCGGCGAGGGCGTCGCGCAGGGCCTCGGGGTCGGTGAGGGTGCGCCCGGTCAACCGGGGCAGCGGGTCGGCCAGCAGGCTCTTGCGGAGGTCGTCGTCGATGCCGGACACGATGGCGTGCCCGAGCGCGCAGGCGTGCCAGGGGACGGCCGCGCCGACCTCCAGGATCTGCACGAGGTCGTCGGGCCGGAAGGCGTGGTGCACGACCACGACGTCGCGGCCGGACAGCACCCCCACCCACACCGACTCACCGGTCTGGCGGGCCAGCATGTCCGCCCACGGCACCGACCGGGCGCGCAGCTCGGATCCGTCCAGGTACGCGTTGCCGAGTTGGAGCACGGCGGGCCCGAGCGCGTACTTGCCCCCCTCGGCCTCCTGGGTGACCAGGCCGTGCCGCTCCAGCGTGCGGAGCATCGTGTACACGGTCGGCTTGGGCACGTCGACCAGCTCGGAGATCTCCGAGACCCCCAGGCGCGGGGTGCCGGAGGCCAGCGCCAGTAGCATCCGCGCCGCACGATCGACCGCACGTGTCACGACATCTCCTTCGGCCTGGCCGATTTCTATTCGGATGAACGGAACGGTAGCCCTTCATGGTAGGCATTGTCCTCATCTCCCACAGCAGCCTTCTCGCCGAGGGCGCGGCCGAACTCGCCGCCCAGGTCGCCGCGGGCGTACGCATCGTCCCGGCGGGAGGCACCGACGACGGGCGGCTCGGCACCAGCACCGAACGCATCGCCGCCGCGATCAAGGCGGCCGACGGTGGCGACGGAGTCCTGCTCATCCCCGACCTCGGCAGCTCGGTGCTGAGCGCTCTGGCCCTGCTGTCCGACCTCGACCCGGACGGCGAAGGCGACCGCATCGTGCTCGCCGACGCCCCTTTCGTCGAGGGCGCGGTCGCCGCCGCGGTGGCCGCCGCCGCCGACCTCGATCTGGCCACCGTGGCCACCGCAGCCCAAGAGGCCCGCGATGTTCGCAAGTTCTGAGCCCGCCTCCTCCCTCAATCCCGATCCCAGATCCGGAGAAATCGAGATATGAACTCCGCCCCCCTCTCCGACTCCACCGCCACCCCCGATCCGAGCGATCCGAGCGCGGACTCCATCGCGCCCGTCGCGGAACCGGGCACGGGCTCCAACGCGACGCCGCACACGGGCTCGACCAGGGGTTCATCCGCGGGCCCCGATGAGGCTTCGAGCGTGGGCGCGTCCACAACCCCACACCAGGGCTCCGACACGGGCTTCGGCACTGCCTCCAACGTCGCCCGTCGGCTCGTCGTACTCCCCAAGCACCTGCACGCCCGACCGGCCGGCCAGGTGGCCCGGGTGGCGGCCCGCCACCGCGCCGCGACCATCGAACTGGTCGCCGGTGAACGCCGGGCGAACGCGATCAGCGTGCTCTCCGTCATGGGGCTGGGCGCGGTCACCGGCACCGAGGTCGGCGTCGTCGTGACCGGACCCCAGGCCGAGGCGATCGCCGACGAACTGTCCGACATTCTGCGCAGTCCCGAGCCGGAGGCGGAATAGCGGTCGCCGACATCGACGCGAACGCCCTGGTGAGCGGCATGGTGAGCGGCCTGGCCGCGGCGCGGGCCGAGCTGGTCATGACCGAGCCGGCGATCCCGAGGCGCATGCTTCACCTGCCGTACGAAGGCCAAACGCGGCTGGCCGAGGCGCTGAGCCGGGATCCGGACGGACTCGACCTGATCGACGCCGCCGCCCTGGTCGGCGCACTGTTCGGCGCCGTGAACGCAGCCTTCATGACCGCCCTGCACCGGGGCGACCCGCTCGACCGGGTGCGCGAGGCGATGACCCGTGCCGCCGCACTCCGGCCTGCGAGTTTCGCCGGAAACCCCGGCCGCCACCTAGGGCAAGCTCCCGTCAAACGCCCTCATAGCGGGAGATAGAAGCGTTGGACCCGGGGGATAGGGGGCAGAATTCGGGATTCCGCATCTCCGAGGCACCCCGAGGAGCGCGAGATGGTACATGCGCCCGTTACTCGCCAGGAAACCGGACTCGATGCCGCACGCCGGTGGGTGGAGAGGCGTACCAGCAAGGCGGGAGACTGGCACCCCGGACGTCTGGCGGCGGTCAAGGGCGACACCAGGGTGAGCGTGATCCTGCCCGCTCGGAACGAGGAACCGACCGTGGGGCCCATCGTCTCCACCATCCTGCGGGAACTGGCGGAGCGTGTGCCGCTGGTGGACGAGATCCTGGTGGTGGACTCGCACTCCACCGACCGGACGGCCGCCGTCGCGGCCGAGGCGGGGGCGCGGGTGGTGCACCAGGACGCCGTGCTGCCGGAACTGCCGCCGCTGCCGGGCAAAGGCGAGGCGCTGTGGAAGGGGCTGGCGGCCACGCGTGGCGACGTGGTCGTGTTCGTCGACGCCGACTTGCGCAACTTCGGCGCGTATTTCGTCACCGGGCTGCTCGGTCCGCTGCTCACCGATCCGAGCGTGTGCTTCGTCAAGGGGGCGTACGAGCGTCCGCTGACCATCGACGGCCACTTCGAGAGGGGCGCGGGCGGGCGGGTGACCGAGTTGGTCGCCCGGCCTCTGATCAACATGTACTGGCCGGAACTGGCCGGCTTCGTGCAGCCGCTCGCGGGTGAGTACGCGGGCAGGCGCGAGGTGCTGGAACTGGTGCCGTTCGTGACGCACTACGGCGTGGAACTGGCCATCCTGGTCGACCTGCTCGAACTCGTCGGTCTGGACGCGATGGCCCAGGTCGATCTCGGCCATCGGGTGCACAACCACCAATCGGTGACCATGCTCGGCCAGATGGCCGCCCAGATCATGCACACCGCGTGGTCACGCCTGGAGCGTCAACGCCGCCTGATCGCGCCCGAACCGCCGAACACCGCCATGCTGCAGTTCATGGTCGAGGACGGCATCTCCCACACGCGCATCTGCGATGTCGGCATTACCGAGCGCCCCTGCCTCGCCTCCCTCGACGTCGGCATCCCGTCCCGCAGGTCGTGACCCTCGCGCCGCCTGCCGCAGAGGCGCCAAGGCCCCCAGGGCGCCATGCATGCCAGAGCCCTGTAGCCGCCGAGGACAGGAGGGTCCGGAGCTCTCAGATCCACCAGGGCTGCCGAGGACAGGAGGGTCCGGAGCTCTCAGATCCACCAGGGCTGCCGAGGACAGGAGGGTCCGGAGCTCTCAGATCCACCAGGGCTGCCGAGGTCACGAGGGCCCAGAGTCCTCAAGCCACTAGGTCCCGGCCGGGCTCGGCTGAGCGTCCGATCATGCGGCTGGCCTCGGCCGAGTGTGCGATCATGCGGCCGGGCTCGGCCGAGTGTGCGATCAGGTGGCGCGTTCGCTCCAGACCACCTGGTACGGCTCGAAGCGGTGGCTCTTGCCGTCCACGTCGGCGACCACGGCCTCGTTGGTGGTGTTGACCATGAGCATGCGGTTCTTCTGGGCCAGGACCCGGATCGCGGGGTTGGACGAGGAGACCTGCTCCAGTTCGACCTCCGCCGGGAACCACCGGACGAAGTTGCTGATCAGGTCGTAGGTGGGCAGCGACGTGGGCTGACCGGGTTGCCACAGGCAGCCGGGGCAGTCGCCGGTCTTGCGCTGCGGGCTCCAGTAGAGGGCGGTGGCCGCGCCGCTGGTGGCGAACTCCATCATCGACACCGCCTGTACGGCGAGCCGACGCGGCTCCTCCCACTGTGTCTCCTCCGGGGTGATGTACCACTCGGCCCACCACACCGGAAGGTTGCCGCTCTTCTTCCGTAGCCACCGCGTGACCGCCCCGAACTTGCCGAGCGCGCCGAACTCGTCGGGGATCTGCAGGTGCTCCTCGGTCACCGAGGCGCCGTCCACCACGATGAAGTCGGCGCCCTTCTTGTGCTCCAGCCAGTACTCCACGGCGTCGAGGCTGCGCGGGTCCACCACGCCCCACGGCCCGCGGATGCGCTTGTCGCTACCCCCCTTGTGGCTATTGATCGGGATGTACGGTCCGCCAACCTGAATATCAGGATTAACCTGCTTCAGGGCCGTATACACCTTGTTGTAGAGTTCGGTGTACCCCTCCGCGTCCGGCCGCTTGGTGTCGGGGTCGTAGAACCCCTTGAACTCGTTCCACACCATGTAGTAGCGAATGTGCGGGTAGCGTTTGGCCACGTCGGCGGCGAGCTTGGCGAAGTCGTCGAAGTGCTCCCGAGTCGGCGCGTCGGTGAGATGGTTCCAGTCGGTCTCGCCGGCCGGGCCGCCCTTCATCCAGTCGGGCGCGCAGCACAGGGTGATCACCGGCAGTCCGGCTGAGCGGTCCATGAACGTTACACGCGCGTCGAGGGTGCGCCACTCGTACTCGCCGGGCGACGGCTCGGGATTGTCCGCCCCGAAGCCCATGATGTGCTGGTTCTGCAGCATCGGCACCTGACGCAGGACGCGGGCCACGCCATCGGTCACGGCCTCATCCTCGTTGTCGGCGCTGTACTGGGTGTGCGTGATGCCCCAGCGGGGCCAGTCCCGGGGGACGGGCGGAGGCTCGGCCGGGGCCTGCTCGGCCGTCGGCGCCGCGGAATCGGACGTCTGCGCCCGATCATCCTGCGGCGGAGGCTCGGAGGTGTCGGCGCAGGACACCGACGCCAGGGCGAGCACCGTCACGATCGCCGCCGCCCGCCACGCCGCGCGGGCACGACGCCATCCCTCGCCCGTGAACGTCCTCAGCACCACGCCCACCGTTCCTTACCGATCACAACGTCTCCATAGCTCCGCCGCACCCGATCATCCAGGGCCACGAGTAATGCCTGAATAAGAAACCGAGGAGCGCTACGAGGAAACCGTAGCCGTCCCATCGCGCAATGGCACTAATTCGACGCCGTTGCGGACAAATTCGTAGGACTTTCGACCCAATCATGGGTGACCTTCTGCGTCCGAGCGCGGCCGTGGCCGCTGGAAGAGCGGAAAGCGGGAACCAGCACCACGGCCGGTCCGGAGCCGGAGCGGCCTCGGGCGGCGGCCGCCGTGCCGCGCCCGTCGAGATCACCGGCTCGGTCCACTCTTACGACGTCTCCACAGGTGTGGACGGCCCCGGCATGCGCTCGGTCCTGTTCACGGCGGATTGCCCCCTGCGCCGCCGCTTCATCGAGATCGCCGGAGACGGCGTCACGATCGCGGGCGGCGAGCCGCTGCCGCGGCCCCGCTTCACCGGCGCGGTGCTGCGCCGCCGCCGCGAGCTCGGCCTGCACACCGCGCTCGACGCCTGCGGCTACCTCGGCGACCGCGCCGCCGACGAACCGCTCGCCGGCGTCTCGCTGGTGCTGCTCGACATCCAGGCCCGGGACCCCGTCCTGTACCGCCGCCCACGGGGTCGTCTCCCGCTGAGCGGGCACCCGCGCCGCTCAGGGCGTGGTGAGGGTGAGGGTCGCCGGGCGATGGTCGGTGGCGCGCTGGTCGCGCCGTCGGCCGTCGCCGCTGAGCTGCGCCGCCCAGGCCCCGTGCTCGACCGTGCCGGAGCCGGGCTTCGCCGCCAGCGGCCGCCGCCGCGTACGAGCGCTGGCGAGGCGAGGATGTGGTCCAGCAGCAGGCGGCGGTTGGGCTCGTTGGTGACGAAGTCGTCGAACTCGGCCGTGTAGCGCAGTTCCTCCGGCACGTCGGCCTGCGCGTGGCCGAACAGCCGCTCGGGCCGGTACGGCGAGCCCACGATGATGTCGGTCACGTTGTGCGCCAGGTACAGCTCCTCGAAGTAGTCCTGGCCGGGACCGTCGTTGAGATCGCCGAGCACGATGATCGCCGCCTCGGGGTCGGCGTCGATGCGGCGCTCCAGATGCCTGCGGATGCGCATCGCCTCGGTGGCGATCCGCCGCCGGTTCTTGAGGGCCTGCCTGATGAAGGCGGGCCGCTGTGCCTCGTTCTCCCACATCTCGCGCCCGCGGTTGACGAAGTTGGACTTCAGATGCGCGACGATCACCTCCAGCGTGCCGCCCTCCACCTCGGCGACGCAGGCCAGCGGGTTGCGGGTGTAGCGGTACTCGTCCAGGACCGCGTCGCCGTCCACGTCGGCGAGCCACGGGTCGATGACCATCCGCACGTCGGCGGACGAGGCGAGGGCGACGCGTGCCCGGTCGGGCCGGAACAGCAGCGCGAGCTTATGGCTGCCGCCGGAGTCGCCGAGCACGAAGTCGTAGGCGGGGGCGCCGTTCACGCTGAGGTACTCGTCGATGAAGAGGGCGAGCTCGGCCGCCCGGCTCGGCGCCTCGACGAGCGCGACGAGGTCGGCGTCGATCGCCGTGATCAGCGCGCCGAGTCGCCCGGCGGCGTCCGCGGTGACCCCCTGCTCCCCGTCGTCGTCGAACGTCGGCTTGAACGCCGCCGCCTCGGCGTCGGGCGTGAACCAGTCGTTCATCCACTCGCCGTTCACCGTCGCGATCTTCAACGTGCCCATCGCCCCACCCCTCGCCGGCCGTCCTCCTGACCGCCATCCTGAGCGCGTCGACGAATGGGGACAAGCGCCGCGTCCGCGTTCAGACAGGCCCTTCAGCGATGATTCAACGCACTTTTGGAGCACTTGACGTGCATCGCCACGATGGCGCGAGCCATACCCTCGCCGTCACCCGTCACCCGTCGCCACCGGCCAGCGCGGCGACGGCGTCGAGGATCAGGTCCCAGAAGCGCTCGCGGTCGAGTTCGAGGGCGACCTGGACGTTGGCGGGCCTGCCGGTCACCTTGTACAGGTCGACCACGGTGGCGCCGCGTGTGTGCTCGCCGATGAGCTCCACCACCACCGACGCCTCCACGCACCGGACGATCTCCGGCTCGGCGATCGCCGCGATCGCCACCGGATCGTGCAGCGGCGGGCCCGGCATGCCGAAGATCTCCCGGTACGTGGTGCCGTAGAAGGCGAGCGACGCGGCCAGGACGGCCGGAAGCGTGCCTTCGACGGCCCGGAGCCGGTCGAACACTTCCGGCCCGGCGACGGCCTGGTGGGTGACGTCGAGCCCGCACATCAGCAGGGGGAGGCCGCTGCGCAGCACGAGGTCGGCGGCCTCCGGATCCGCCCAGATGTTGAACTCGGCGAGCGGGTGGCGGTTGCCCCGACCGGTGGTGCCGCCCATGAACACGATGCGCTCGATCTTCGGCTTCACCTCGGGGTGGCGGTCGAGGAGCGTCGCGATGTTGGTGAGCGGTCCCGTCGGGGCGATCGTCACCGGCCGCGGCGACTCGCGCAGCAACCGGGCCATGACGGTCACGGCGTCGTCGTCCGCCAGCGGCACGGTCGGCTCGGGCAGGTCGGTGCCGTCGAGGGCGCTCTCGCCGTGGATCTCCGGGGCCGTGCCCTGCGCGCCGTTGAGCGCGCGGTCCGCTCCCGCCGCGATGATCATGTCGTGCAGGCCGGCCGCCGTGCAGATCTTCCGGGCGTTCAGCGTGACCGCCTCAAGCGTCCCGTTGCCCGCCACGGTCGTCACGGCCAGCAGGTCGATGGCGGGATGCGCGGCGGCGAGCAGGATCGCGAACATGTCGTCGTGCCCGGGATCGCAGTCGAGCACGACCGGCACCGGAGTCAATTCACCCATACCGCCGATTCTCCGGCATGGTCTCGGGATCGACCATGGTGATCGATTGGCGGGCCGTACCCGGGGAACGTCGCCCGGGAAGGACGAACCGCCGGGTCCGGCCGTCGGAGCGCCGGACCACCGATCCGGGAGGGACGTCATGAGCATGCGGATCACTTGCCGCAGGATCTACGAGGAGACCGCGCCGGACGACGGCAGACGTGTGCTCGTCGACCGCGTCTGGCCCCGCGGCCTGCGCAAGGACGCCGCGCGTTTCGACGAATGGCTCCCCGACATCGCCCCGTCGGCCGAACTGCGCCGCTGGTACGGCCACGAGCCGTCCCGTTTCGCCGAGTTCCGCCGCCGCTACCTCGCCGAACTGGCCGACCCCGGCCACCGCGAGGCCCTCGACCACCTGCGCGACCTCGCCGAGCACGACGGCCTCACCCTCCTCACCGCCACCCGCGACCTCGACCACAGCCAGGCCGCCGTGCTCGCCGAACGGCTTCGCGGGCCGGACGGGTGACGCCGGCGGTCTCACACGACGATGCGCAGCGGCTGTTCCAGGAGGTTCTTCAGGTCGCGGAGGAAGGCGGCGCCCGTGGCGCCGTCGAGTATGCGGTGGTCGATCGACAGCGTCAGGGCCATCGTCACGCCCGGCCGTACCTCGCCGTCGCGTACCACCGGATTGGGCTTGGCCGCGCCGACGGAGAGGATCGCCGCCTGGGGCGGGTTGATCACGGCGGTGAAGTGGTCGATGCCGAACGGGCCCAGGTTGCTGAGCGTGAAGGTGCCGCCCGTCAGTTCGTCCAGCGACAGTTGGCCGGAGCGCGCCCGGTCGGCGAGGTCGTGCGCCTCGGCGGCGATCTCGGTGAGCGTCCTGCGGTCGGCGTCGTGGATGACGGGGACGATCAGGCCGTCGTCGAGGGCGACCGCGAGGCCCACGTGTATCCGGCGATGGCGCAGGATGCGGGTGTCGCCCCAGGAGGCGTTCAGCTCCGGGTGTTCGCGCAGCATGACGGCGCACGCCTTGATGATCAGGTCGGTGACGCTGACCTTCGGGCCGCGGTCGGCGAGCGCGGCGTTGATCTCGGCGCGGTAGGCGAGCAGCGGCTCGGCGTCCACGACCGAGGTGAGGTAGAAGTGCGGCGCCTCCTGGACGCTGCGCGTCATGCGTTGCGCGGTGAGGCGGCGTATCCGGTTGAGCGCGATCTCCTCGACGTCCTCCTCCGCCAGGCGGGGCGCCTCGGTCTCCTGCAGGACCGCCCGCATGCGCGGCTGCGGCTCGGCGGCGGGTTCGGCGGGGCGGGCGGCGGGCTCGGCGGGGCGGGCGGCGGGCTCGGCCGGACGGGCGGTCGGCTCGGTGGGGCGGGCTGTCGGGGGAGCGGTCGGCGGGCCCGCCTCTTTGCGGGAGATCGCGTCCTCGACGTCGGCGCGGACGATGCGCCCGCCGGGGCCGCTTCCGGTGATGGATGCGAGGTCGATGCCGTGGTCACGGGCGATCCGCCGTGCCAGCGGGGACGTCCGCAGCCGCCCTCGCGGTCCCGGGGCGGGCGGCTCCTCCGCCGGGGCGGCCCGCTCGCCGGGTGCGCTCACCGCTTCCGCCTCGACGGCCTGATCCGTGGGCCCTTCCGTCGCGCCGGTCTCCGCCTCCTCCGCCCGGCGCTTGGCCGGTTCGGGTTTGGCCTGCGGCTCCGGGGCCGGGGCGCCCTCGCCGATGATCGCGACCGGCGTGCCGATCGCCACCGTTTCGCCCTCCTGTACGAGGATCCGCGTCAGCGGCCCCTCGTCGTACGCCTCCAGGTCCATCGCGGCCTTGTCGGTCTCGATCTCGGCGAGCACGTCGCCCCTGTGAACCTGGTCGCCCTCCTGTTTGAACCAGCGGCTGAGCGTGCCCTCCTCCATCGTGTCGGACAGGCGGGGCATGATGATCTCTGGCATGGCAGGTCTCCCGGACCGTCAGCGTTGCCCGGTGGGCGTGAAACGGGTGGCGTCGAGGATCTCCCGGATCACCCGGGTGAGGGCGGCCGCGTCGGGCATCGCGGCGAGTTCCAGCGGCTTGGCGTAGGGGAGGGGCACTTCGGCCGAGGCGACCCGGCGTACCGGGGCGTCGAGGTGATCGAAGGCGCCCTCCTGGATGGTGGCGGCGATCTCCGCGCCGACGCCGTAGCTGAGCCAGTCGTCCTCAAGCACGACCGCACGCCCGGTCTTGCGCGCCGACGCGCAGATGGTCTCCCGGTCCAGCGGGCGCAGGCTGCGCAGGTCCACGACCTCGGCGGAGATGCCCTCCTCCGCCAGGCGGCGGGCGACGTCGAGCGCGACCACCGCCGCCCGCGAGTAGGCGACGATGGTGAGGTCACGGCCCTGCTTCGACACGGCGGCCCGGCCGATCGGCACGGTGTGGTCGCCGTCGGGCACCTCGCCCTTGGTGTTGTACAGCGCCAGGTTCTCCAGGAAGATCACCGGGTCGTCGTCGCGTACGGCGGTGCTCAGCAGGCCCTTGGCGTCGGCCGGCGTCGAGGGGGCGACGACCTTCAGGCCGGGCACGTGCGCGTAGTACACCTCGAGGTTCTGCGAGTGCGTGGCGGCGAGCTGCTGCCCGCCGCCGCCGGGCGTGCGCAGCACCATCGGCACCGACACCTGGCCGCCGAACATGCCGTGCATCTTCGCCGCGTGGTTGACGATCTGGTCGATGGCGAGCAGGCTGAAGTTGATCGTCATGATCTCCACGATGGGCCGCAGGCCGAGCATCGCCGCGCCTACGGCGGCGCCGGTGAACCCCTCCTCGCTGATCGGCGTGTCCCGCACCCGCCGGGGGCCGAACTCGGCCAGCAGCCCCGCAGTGATCTTGTAGGAGCCTTCGAAGACGCCGATCTCCTCGCCGATGAGCAGCACGTTCTCGTCCCGCTGCAGCTCGGCGCGGAGCGTGTCGTGCAGCGCCTGCCGGTAGGTCATGGTCTGCGCCACCGCTCACCCCTCCTCGTCCGCCTCGTCCGCCTCGTCCGTGCGGCCCACCGGCAGCGGGTCGCCGGGCAGTTCGCGCGGGGCGTTGGCCACCGGCGTGGCGTACACGTGGTCGAAGAGGGTCTCCACGGCGGGCGGCGGGCTGTTGTCGGCGAACTCGATCGCGGCGGCGACCTCCCGCTCGGCCTCGTCGTCGATGCGGGCCGCGCTCTCCTCGTCCAGCACCCCGTCGTCGATGAGCCGGGCGCGGAAGGCGGGCAGCGGGTCCAGCTCGCGCAGCCGCCGGGTCTCCTCCACCGACCGGTAGCGGGCCGGGTCCACGACCGAGTGGCCGCGCAGCCGGTAGCTGACCGCCTCGAGCAGCACCGGCTGATGCTCGGACCGGGCGCGGTCCATCGCCGCCGTGGCCGCCCGCCGTACGGCGAGCACGTCGTTGCCGTCCACCCGCTCCCCGGGGATGCGGTACGCGCAGCCGCGCCGGAACAGCTCCGGCTCGCCGGAGGCCGCCTCGACCGGCGTGCCCATGCCGAGCAGGTTGTTGACGATCACGTACACGATGGGCAGCCGCCACACGGCGGCGAGGTTGAGCGACTCGTGGAAGGCGCCGATGTTGGTGGTGCCGTCGCCCATCAGGCACATCACCGCCTCCCCGTCGGGCCCGGGCGCGCTCCGGTGGGCGATCGCCAGCGCCGCGCCGGTCGCCGGGGGGATCTGGCCGCCGACGATGCCGTACCCGCCGAGCAGCCGCAGGTTCCAGTCGAACAGGTGCATCGACCCGCCGAAGCCGCCCGACATGCCGGTGGCGCGGCCGAACAGTTCGGCCATGACCGCGCCGGGCTCGGCGCCGCGGGCCAGGGCGTACCCGTGCTCCCGATAGGTGGTGAACAGGTAGTCGGTGGGCCGCAGCGCCGCCATGAGGCCGACGACCGTGGCCTCCTCGCCGAGGTTGAGATGGCAGTAGCCGCCGATCTTCGCCCGGGTGTACATCTCGGCGGCGCGCAGCTCGAAGGACCGGATCAGCGCCATCCGGCGGTAGTAGCCGGTCAGCGCCTTCGGATCCTCGGCGGCGTCCGGGCGGCCCGCTCGATCCTCCGCCGCGGGCTCGCCTGCCCGGTCCTGCGGCGGCTTGTCCGCCTGCTCCCCGGTACGGCCCGGCTCGGGGCCGGGCGTGGTCGGTGCCATCGGTCGCGCCTCCTACGGGTGTGGATGGGTGGGCCGCTCAACTGCCCGGGGCGGGCTCCTGCAGGGCGAATCGGCCCGCCTCGGCGTGGCACTTCGGGCAGCGGGACGGGGGCCGCTCGCCGCGGGTGACCTCGCCGCACACGCCGCACGCCCACTCGGTGGTGAGCAGCGCCATCACGTCCGATCGGCTGACGATGCCGACCATGTGCCCGCCGGACAGCACCGGAACGCGGCGGATGCGCCGCTCCACCAGCAGGTGGCGTACCTCGTCGACGTCGGTGTCCTCGGTGACGCTGATTACGGCGGAGGTCATCACGTCGGCCGCGGTCGCGCCCTCGCGGGCGAGCAGGTCGTACTCGCTGACCAGGCCGACGACGGCACCCTCGTCGTCCACGACCGGGACCGCGCTGACCCGGCGGCCGCGCAGCAGCGCCGCCACGTCGGGCACCGAGGTGTCCCGCCGTACGGTGATCACCGGGGCGGTCATGATGTCCTTGACCTTCACCTGAGCCTCCTCTGCGCCCTCCCGGCCGTCCTTGTGCGACGGTTCTGCGGCCTTTGCCGGCGGGGAGGGGCTCGTGTCCTCGGGGTCGTGTCCGCCGGGATGCGGGCGCGAAGGTACGTCTGCCCGCGTCGGCCTGCTCTACCCTGATTCGCCGCCTGCTCACCTGCGGGCGGTGCGAGCCGGTTCGCGCGCTCCTCCTCCGCACACGGCACCGCTCAAGCACCGGTCGAGTACCGGCCCTGGACGCGCCACAGGCCCGGCACGCCCCCGAGCGCCGGGCCTGTTCGACGCGTCGTCCGCGCCTGCCACGGGTTCACCAGCGGACCCGCGAACCGCTTCGCGACGGGACCGGTCAGGCCTCCTGCACCTCACGGCGCACCCGGCCCGCCGCCCCCGCCCCGGTACGGCGACCGCCCGCGACCGTCCGCGCGCCTCCGTCGGAGTTCCCGCCCCCCATGTCGGAGCCGGCGTTGCCGCCGAGGGTGTGCGCGAGCGAGGCGTGCGTGAGCACGGTGTGCGGCTCGTCGGCGACCAACCGGGCCACGGTGAGGCGCACGCTGCCCTGGTTGTTGCCGTACAGGCCCCAGGCGTCGTTGGCGTACGCGTACAGGTAACCGCCCTTGGTCACGTGGCAGCGCGTGCCGATGCCGATCGGGATCCGCTCGTGCGCGTGCCGCATCCCGTCGCGCGACTTGATCGACACGGCGTCGTTGGCGATGACGCCCACCAGCGACATCCACGGCAGGTCGCCCTCGCGCCGCGCCCCGATGAAGCCCGCCGCGGCGTTGCGGGTGATCATGCGGAAGAGCCGCTCGCCGCCGCCCCACAGCGTGGACAGCAGGCGCAGGCGCTCCCGCATCGGGTTGAGCAGGTCGAGCCCCGACGTCCCCTCGGGACCGGCCATGATGTCGCCGTCCTGCCACATGCCGTCGGCGATGAAGCGGTACTCGCCCGGCTCCAGGTACAGCCCGGTCTCGTTCCACGGCTCGTGCGCGAACACCTCGACCGTCCGCTCCTGACCGGGCGCGAGCACCCGCGTGGGCCGGTAGGCGCCGGAGGTGATCGGCGGGCGCTGGTGCCGCTCGTACACCGACTCGTGGATGATCCGGGTCGGCGCGTGCGGGTCGATCCGCGGCACGGCGCGCGGGCGCGGGCGCAGCAGCATCTCCCGCACCGGCTTGAGCATCGGGTCCACGACCTGGTCGAGCACGCCGATCGCGCCGAGCTCGTCGTCGTGCATGACGTCGAGGGGGTCGGGATCGATCTGGTCCTCGACGGTCTCCTTGTGGAAGCCGAGCTTGATCAGCTCACGCGCCTCGTCGATCATCCAGCGCAGCGCGCCGTCGCTGAGCCCCCGCTCGGGGTGGCCGCCGCCGACGTCCTTGTGGCTGCCGGGGAACCACACCTGCAGCACGTCCTGCTCCGGCCCGTACGGCTCGGCCCACAACGTCGGCTGGTACGGCTCGCGCCGCTCGTCCATCGCCAGCGCGTGCCGCGCGAACCTGATGTGCGGGTTGAGCCGCAGGTCGTGGAAGCGGTGCGGCCGGTCGAGCATCTCCAGTACGCCCAGGTAGTCCGGTACGCCGAGGGCGCCGACGGTGTCCCACACGCCGATGAACCGGATCGGGATGTTCTTGGCGTCGTCGGCGTCCCAGCGGAAGGTGAGCCCGTCGCGCCACTGCGTGTTCCGCCGACCCCGCTGCCGGTATCCCTGCTGGTAGAGGCGGCGGAGCTGGGGCCGGATCGCCTGCTCGTCGGTCTTGGTGGTGTCGATCAGGCCGCAGGCGGAGATCATGCCGGCGAGGCTGCGGGCGGTGTAGGCGCCACGGCTGAAACCGAACAGCGAGATCTGGTCCCCGGGCTCGTACCGCGTGGTCAGCCACAGATAGGCGTCCATCACATTGCGGGACAGGCCGAGCCCGGTGCCGCCGCCGATGAGACGGTTACGCATGGTGCCCACGCCGGGCTGATAGTAAGCCAGTTGTGGATTGTCGTTCTCGTCCTTCTCGGCGAGGGCGTTGTAGAGCCGCCGCACGTTGGTGATGGCCCTGTCCTCCGCCGTGTTCCAGGTGCCGTCGCAGCACACGATGAGCTGACGCATGATCCCATGACCCCCGGGCCTGTTGGCTACAGATAGCAGTTGCTACGCTACCCTTCGTATTTGTAGGGAAAACTCCGGGATCAATGGGATGAATCCGGCGGGCATGTGCCGCCCTTGACCTGCCGGTATTGCGGCTCTGGGACGACGCCCCCGAGGGGGCGGCAAAGGTAAAATTTCCGACCTGCAACCCCGATGGCGCAAGGCTTTTCCATCGCCCCACCTTGACGGATGTTTGCGCGGATTTGTCCGAATCGTTTACCTTCGTCCGCATGGTATTCGGCCCGGCGCGCCGTACGAGCCCGGGTTGAGGCCAGACAACCGTGACCGTCGTCCCTCCGGCGGAGATCCTCTCTGTCGGTGAGACGCGCGGCCGCCGAGTCCGAGATCTTCGAGGAGCCGGGGACCCACTCTCCACCGGGGTGAATCGACGCACGCCTCGTCGCGGCGCGTCGTAGGGCACCTTCCATGCCCGAACCCGTCAGCTAACCCGGTAGGCGGCATGGAAGCAAGGAGTAAGCCCCCGTATGTCCATGTACAGCCCCTCCCGGGCACGTGAAGGCGCAACCCTCCCTCGCATCATCCTCTGTACGGCCGTCGCCGCGGCGGCCGTCCTCCCCGCCTCGCCCGGCCTCGCCGCATCCGGCCACGGCCTGGCCCGAGGTGCAGCCGCCGCGAAAAAGGCCAAAGACGCCCCCAACACCGACGACGCCCAGCTGACCCCCTTGGAGCGCATCGCCAAGAAGCTCCCTCCGGTGACGGCCCAGGACGTCCTCCGCATCGCGGCAAGCAAGATCGGCGTCACCGAGAACGCCGACGGCGGCGGCACCGAGTTCCAGCGGTGGTACATGTCCACTCCGCGCGCCCTGGAGACCCTCGCCCGCGACGGCGGCACCCTGCGCGGCTACGCCAACGCCCCCTGGTGCGCCATGTTCGTCTCCTGGGTCGGCGAGCAGGCCGGCATCCGCCCCGTCCTCGGCTGGGACGCCTACACCGTCACCTACGCCAAGTGGTTCCAGGCCAACCGCCACTGGGGCACCGCGCCCAAGCCGGGCGCCGTCGTCTTCTTCGACTGGGGCGGCAGCAAGGACACCGACGCCATCGACCACGTGGGCCTGGTGGAACGCGACAACGGCGACGGCACCATCACCACCATCGAAGGCAACACCGGCAACGGCAAGGTCGAACGCCGCGTCCGCCCCACCTGGCAGGTCGTCGGCTACGGCTATCCCGCCTACCCCGCCTGACCTCCCCCGGCCGATTTCTCTCCCGTACGGCCGGCGCCGGACGAGCATCCCGGGCCCACGACGGGTGGGCCTGGGCTCTCCCTTCACCGGCGGCGCAGCACCGACGCGGCGCTGAAGGTCCTGATCTCCGGACTGCTCGCGGGAGGATGGGGCAATGGCGCATTACAGCAGGATCCACAAGGTCGTGATCGACGTGCCCGAGGGCGTTCACGACGAGGAACTGACGTTCTGGCAGGAGGCGACCGGTCAGACGCTGACCCGGTCTCGGCGGTATCCGGAGTACCACGGCGCCACCTTGCCCGGGGACGCCTTCGGCCTGCTCATCCAGCGACTCGGGACGGGCTCCGCCCGCGTTCACCTCGATATCCACACCGACGATCTACAGGCGGAGATCGCGCGTCTGGAGGCACTCGGGGCCAGGCGACTGCGAATGGTGAACGACAGGTGGGCGGTCATGGAGGACCCCGCCGGGCTGCCCTTCTGCGTCATTCCCCAGGAGCCGGGCACGTTGAATGATCAGAACGCCCAGCGCTGGGAGGACTGACGCCGCCGGGGCCAGGGCCGTGGGCGTGCCTGGCCGGTCCGCGGCTGAGCGGTCCCCAGGCGCCCGCCGCCTTGGCGGCTACCCGTCGATGAACGCTTCAAGCAGGTCCGGCGCATCGCAGGTGCATATCAGCCTGAGCCGGACGCCTGCCGACCAACCAGCTTGACTCCGGACGCATTGCTGAGAGGGTGGAGGCGGTTGGATCAACGAAGCACCCCTTGTTCCAGGTCCGCAAGCCCCCGCCGCCGACCATCCTCGGCGGCGGGGGCGTGTAGTGCACCGCGCGTACGTACATCCGACCGAGAAAGCCGCGATCGTCGCTGACCTGGTCGCCAACGTGTACGACCCTCGGTACCACTGAGGAGGACCGATGACAGACCCGATACTCCTGCCCGTCTTCCCGGCCCCGCTGCGTCCGCTGAACCAGCCCGCCGGTTGGCGGATCGAGGCCGACGACGCGCTCACCCTGTCCGCGGGCCCTGGCACCGACCTGTTCACCGACCCCGGCGGCCCAGGCCGTTACGCCAACGCGCCCGCGCTGCTCGGCCGTCTGGACGGCGACTTCACCCTGAGCGCCCGGATCACCACCGACCTCGCCTCCACGTACGACGCCGGTGTGCTGCTGCTGTACGCCGGAGAGGACACGTGGGCGAAGTTCTGCCTGGAACTCTCCCCACAGGGTCGTCCCACCGTCGTCTCCGTGGTGAACCGAGGTGTGTCCGACGACTGCAACTCGATTCCCGTCAAGGGCGAGGAGGTCCGGTTGCGTATCTCCCGCCTGGGCCCGGCCTTCGCCTTCCACGTCGCGCTCGGCTCGGACTTCTGGCACCTGATCCGATACTTCGCGCTGGACGGCGATCCCGAGGTCGGCTTCCTGGCCCAGTCGCCCACCGGGCCCGGGTGCACCGCCCGCTTCGACGAGATCGCGTACTCCCCGAAATGCCTGTCCGACCTGCGAAGCGGCGAGTGACCCGGCGTCACGATCCGCCGGCGTGATATCGGGCTGATCCCGGCCCTCGAAGGCTAGGCGCCCTCGGCGGGCGTCAGCTCGCCGTCGTAGTGGGTGACGGTGGGCGGGGACGCGAAGAACGGCCCGACGGCCGCGCGCCACTGCTGGAACAGGTCGGACTCGCGGAACACCACCGTGTGCGCCTCCAGTGACTCCCACCCGATCAGCAGCAGGTAGGTGTCGGGGTTCTCGATCTGCCGGACCAGCCGCGCCCACAAATACCCCGGGGACTGCGCGATCGCCTTGTGGCCGCGCTCGAACGCCTCCTCGAACTCGGCCGCCCGGCCCGGAAAGATTGTGATCTCGGCGTGTTCGATGACCATGAATACCGTCCCGCCACTGGTTCGTCCGACGATCGTGCTTCGTCAGATTGTCGCAGCAGGCCATCCTCGCGCCGTACACCGGCCTGTGGTGTCGCCCCGGTCGGTCACCGCGTCCGGAAGCCGACCGGCCCGCGATTTGGCTGCCGAAACCAGGTCGAAACGGGTAGCCGCACCCACCGGACGGTACGGTCATCGCCGAACCCGATCAGCCCTACCTGATCCCGCCGACAGCAGAACTCCTGGTCCGACGATCGGGCTCGGCGCGTACGCCTGGCTGATCGAGGCCGCCCCGACCGGGGTGGCCCGCATCCGCTTCGGGATGGCCGAGCGGTGACGACAGAGGAACGCCAGCGATATTTCTCCCTTTATTTGCGAAAATCCGATTAATTGGGGCACGGACAGATCCGGCGTTTCAGACGGTTCGCTGATCAGGCCGGGGAAATGAACGGCGGCGTGATAAAGATGAGGCGTTCACCGTCCCGCAGGAGTCGCGATGCCACGACCGGGCCCGCTCGAGGCCGCGGACCCCCGCCATATCGGTCCATACCGGCTGACCGGGCGAATCGGCAGCGGCGGGCAGGGGATCGTCTACCTCGCCGAGGATGCCTCGGGCACCCAGGTGGCGATCAAATTGCTCACCGCGCGAACCGCCGCGAACGAAACCGCCCGACGACGTTTTCGCGGCGAAATCGAGGCGGCGCGCCGCGTCGCGCCATTTTGTACGGCCCGCATTCTCGACGCCGACGTCGACGGCGACCATCCGTACATCGTGTCCGAATACATCGACGGCATTTCGCTCCAGGATTACGTGATGCGGGAGGGGCCCCGGTCGGGCGGCGCACTCGACCGGATCGCCGTCGGCACCGCCACCGCGCTGGCCGCGATCCATCAGGCGGGCGTCATCCACCGCGATTTCAAGCCGCAGAACGTGCTACTCGGCGTGGACGGGCTCCGCGTCATCGACTTCGGCATCGCCCGCCTGCTGGAGAACACCGCCACCACGAGCCAAATCATCATCGGCACGCCCGCGTACATGGCCCCAGAGCAGATCGCCGGAGAGACGATCGTCCCGGCCACCGACATGTTCGGCTGGGGCGCCACCATCGCCTTCGCCGCGACGGGCAGGGTGGCCTTCGGAGCCGAAAGCTATCCGGCCGTGCTGGGCCGCATCCTGTACGGCCAGCCCGACCTGGACGGCCTCACCGGCCAGTTGCTCGACCTGGTGACCGCCTGCCTCGGCAAGGATCCGGCGGCCCGGCCCACGGCCGACGACGTGCTGCAGGCCCTGCGAACGGGCACGCAGACCGGGTCCGTCCCGGGCCGCCCGATCGCCGTGCCGGACTCTCCGGCGCGCCCAATCGCCATGCCGGACTCACCGGCACACCCGATCGCCGATTCCTCGCCCTCACCGCGCCCGGTAGCCGCGTCCGACTCCCCGGCACCGCCGGACGGCGGCGAGCAGGTCTCCGTGCCCGTCGTCGCGGAGGAGGACTCCACCTCGCGTCCGGATGACGAGCCCCCAGGACCGGAGGCCGAGCAGACCGGCTCCGGGCGGGTCTCCGACGTCCACTCCGATCCAACCGAGCCGGGACGCAAGTCCGGCCTCGGCTCCGTCGCCACCGCCCCGCGGCGCGACTCCGACCCGCAACACGCCACCGCCCCGCGGCGCGACTCCGACCCGCAACACGCCACCGCCCCGCCCGGCGGGGAGGCGGGAGACAGCGCCCGCCGCAGAGCGTACGTGGCCGTAGCGCTCGGGACGGCGATGCTAACGAGCCTGACGGCCGTGATCGTGGCACTGTGGCCTACGGAACCCGCCGTCCCAATCGGCCCGGCGGCCACGTCCGCGCCAGCCGTACCGACACCCCATCGGGCGACGCCCCCCGTCGTGCGGACCCGGCCCGTGAAGCGTCCGGAGACGGTCGCCGGGACCACGGTCCCCGCCACGGCCGTGCCCGGCCCCTCCGCCACGTCCGCGCCAGAGCCTTCCCCCTCATCCGCGCCGCCGGAGACAACGCCCTCATCCACCCCTGCACCGCCACCGCCGCCACCACCACCGCCCACCCCGGAACCCTCCGCGTCCCCGCCTCCGGAGCCGGAGCCGAAACCCACCTTCGCCGGTGAGTGGACCGGAACCGTTCGCCGCCCGAGCGGAGGCCCCGCGATCCCGATCAAAATCAGCCTCACCGAGGCGTCCGTCCAGGGCACCGACACCGCCACCATGAGCTGGGGTTTCGGTCAGCGCTGCACCGCCCGGCTCACCCGGGCGAGCCTCACCGAGCAACAGATCTCCTTGAGCATGAGCGACATCGGGGGCCGGGGATGCCGCGGCGGAACCCTCGTGCTGTCCGGACTGAAGAACGATCAGGCGAGCGTCTCCATCATCGACCCGACCGGCACCGCCCGGGTCTCGGGATCCGTCCGGCGCTGACCAACCCGGCCGAGGTTTGATACTTGCCGCCAGGTGCCGGATTGCTCTGAAAAGCGCAATCTAATGCCTGGTCGGCAAGTCCCACCCCCACAGTCGCATCGACGATGGTTTAGTTCTCACCCTATCAGCCGTTTCACTTATGGGCTTTCCGGGCTTCCCGAATTTCGCATCCTCGTCGACCGGCCGTTGCAGAGTTATTCTAGGCACATCGCGTCAGACGACCGGGAGGTTCTGTTGGCAGGCGTCAAGTGGGAAGCGGACCCCGCTGCCGAACTGGTGCGGCGCTGGGGCAAATCACCACACGAGCGGGGTGACACCTCCGGGGACGGAAGCTGTCCGGACATCTGGGAACTCGGCAACGGAGATGTCGCCGTCATAGGGCAGGATCTCACTGCGAGCTATCGGGACCGGTTGCCCGTAGGCGTGTCCATTGACCCGGGTGAGAGCCTGGTCGTCATTCCGCGCGCCGCCATCCTCGCAGCCAAACAGGACATTCCTGATGCTTGACGCCTTTTCCGATGCCGTTCCGGAGCGACTCGAACTGGTGGACTATTGGCCGGACTTCGAGAAGAACTTCTGGGAGACCGGCGCGCCGGGCTTCTGGAAGCTGGAGCGGCAGCAGGTCTTCAAAGAGCCTTTCGAGCCGAGCTGGGTCGCGTTCGCGGCAGGTGACTGGGACGGCGCCATCAGGATCATTCACGAGAAGCGGGACGACTTCAGCCGGTACTACCAACGCATTGCGGAGCAGGGGTTCATCAATCGCCGGGTCCGAATCGTCGAGAAGCCGATAAGCCCGTATCTCCAGTGGGAACTACACCTGCTGGCCCTGCGCCATGAGTTCGGCGGGCTGACGAGGGTGGTCGACGTCGCGGAAGTCGCACCGTACGAGAAGCGGGGGCCGCTGCCGGAGATCTACACGCTGGGCACGGCCGTGATGTACGAGGCGGTCTACGACGAGGACGGTGTGCTGGCCGCCGCGAACCGATTCACCGACAAGGCGCTGATCATTGAGTGCCAACAGTTCATCGAACGTCTTTATGAGTCAGGGGAGCCGCTGGACGAGTTCATGGCCCGATGTGTCGTGCATCTGGACCCCCCTACGGGACCTTGAGCTTCAACAAAAATCATGACTCGTGATGATCGTGACGAATCGCCTCAGCATCTCAATCGCGCCGAGCAGCTCAGATCTTCCGAGTTTGTCCAGGCCAGGGATGTTCATGGGGGAGTGCATTTCCACCAGCGGCGACCGGCGGGCAATGACCCTCCCCGACAACTACCTGCCGACATCCGCAATTTCAGCAATCGCCGGGAGGAACTTGGACAACTCGATGGTCTGTTGGCAGGCCAGGCGCACGAATCCCTGGTCGTCATCACCGGAACGGCTGGGGTAGGTAAGACGGCCCTGGCGCTGCACTGGGCCCATCGTGTACGACGCGACTTCCCGGATGGCCAGCTATATATCAACCTCAAGGGCTACGACCCGGGCATCCTCGTGACGCCGGAACAGGCGCTTGACCGATTCTTACGTGCGCTCGGCGTCCCGCCGGCCGAGATTCCGCACGACGCGGAGGAGCGCGCGGCGCTGTTCCGCTCCCATCTCGCCGACCGGCGAGTCCTGTTGGTCCTTGATAATGCCGCTAACAGTAACCAGGTACGTCCGCTGCTGCCCGGGACGGCGAGTTGCCTGACGATAGTAACGAGTCGCAACCGACTCTCCGGTCTTGTCGTCAGAGACGGTGGGCGGCGCCTGATCCTAAACATCCTGCCGGAAACGGACGCCATCGAGTTGCTGGCTAACGTCACCGTCCACTACCGCGTCAACGACACGGCGGAGCAGTTCCGGGAGTTGGCGCTGCTGTGCGGCCGACTGCCACTCGCGCTCAGAATCGCCGCGGAACGCGCGGCAAGCCGCCCCTTCATGCCGCTATCGGAGCTTATCCAGGATCTGCGTGACGAGTCCGCGCTTTGGGAGGCCCTGTCCATTGGAGACGATGAAGAGGCGGAGGCGGTTCGCACCGTGTTCGCATGGTCGTATCGCGCGCTCTCGGAAGAGGCGGCTCGCCTCTTCCGGCTCTTGGGTCTGCATCCGACTCCTGTTTTCGAGGCCACCGTCGCCGGTGCGCTGCTGGGGATGGAACAACGCGTCAAGCATCTCCTTGATGTTCTGGTGGCCGCGCATCTGCTGGAGCAGATAGGGCCCGATCGCTACCAGTTGCACGACCTTCTCCGCGCGTATGCCATAGATCAGGTACGCGATCAGGAAACAGAAGACGACCGGCAGGCGGCATTGCGCCGCGTTCTCGCCTGGTACCTGCATGCGTCCGACGCCGCGCTTGTCGTGCTGGCGCCCTTCAATCGGACGGTCGCACTGACCGAGCCTGTGGTGACCCCGCCACCTGTATTCGGAGGAGAAGCCGAGGCGAGAACGTGGTTCGAGACCGAGCGGGAGAACCTCATGGCGGCGACGGTGGTCGCCGGGCAGAGCGGGTTCGAGGACATATCCTGGCAACTCGCGGCAGTACTGCGAAGCATTTATATGCACCAAAACGCTTTCGATGATTGGTTGATCACCGGGTTCGCCGGTCTGGCCGCGGCCAGAGCCGTACACAACCGGTACGGTGAGTCCGAGGTTCTGGAGAGTCTTGGCAAGGCCCATTTCCAGGCGCGCAGGCTCGCGGAAGCCGAAACGTACCACCTTGAGGCGTTGAACATCCGCCGAGAGATCGGCAACAAATTCGGCGAGGCCGTGTCCACGAACGCGTTGGGTCTGCTGGGTCTGCGCCACAGGCATCTGGACAAGTCCATCGACTACTTCCGGCAGAGCCTCGCAATCTTCCGCGACCTGGGTGCTCGTCGATGGGAGGCGCTGCTTCTCAGCAACCTGGGCGAAGCCCTGTACGAGCTCGGCAGCCTCACCGAAGCCGTGGACAATCTCGAGCAGGCCCTCATCGTTCAGCGGGAGATCGGGGATAGGGCGCAGGAGGGGAACTCGCTGTTCTTTCTGAGTAGGGCCCAGCGCGAACTTGGCCTGTTCGCGGAGGCGTCCCGCTCCATTGGCGATGCTCTCGACATCGCCCACACCGCCCACAATCAGGTATGGCTCGCTCACTGGCTGGTCGAACAAGCCCGAGTGCTCCGTGCCGCCGGGCGGACCGCCGAGGCTCTTGACCCCTTGCAAAGCGCTTCTGCGATACAGCGCAAGCTCGGGGATAGGAGTCGCGAGGCCATGGCCCTCGATTGCACCGGTGAGACCTACCGGGAACTGGGGCAGCCGGAGGAAGCCACACAGTTTCATCTGCAGGCGATGAAAACCCATCGTGAATTGGGCGATACCTGGAATCTCGTCATCGCGCTCGACAACCTGGCCACGGCCCTGAGCGGCGCGGGCAGGACCGAAGATGCACGGTCGTACTGGATCGAGGCGGCGGACCTGCTGTCGCGGCTGTCCGACCCGCGCGCTGCGACGATGCGAAGGCGTGTCAATGCCGCCCTTGGCCGAATCTGAATTCGGTTGCGTCCCGGCGCTCGGGAGTCTCACCCGAGGAACAGCGCACCGAGGACCGTCTCGCTACGATCCTGGCCGAACTCGCCCGCCTCCACGCCGAGATGGACGCGATGGAGGGCACCAGGGACGGCCACCGTCCCAGCGGCGCCCCTGTATCGGCGAACGCACGGCTCAGTCCGTCACGGCCACCATGGCGAGCGACACGAGGATCCCCGGACGGTCGACACCCAGCTTGCTCACGCAGCGCGGCGGTCGTACGTCGGGGAAGAACTCGTCGAAGACCTCGACGACGCCATCGGCGTCCTCGGGACGCAGGAGCAGGGTGTGGACCATGACGACGTCGCTCAGGTCGGCGTCCCCGGCGCGTAGGATCGCCTGGCAGTTGAGCAGCGCCTGGCGCGTCTGCTCCTGAATCGTGTGCCCGGCGAGCTTGCCGGTCTTCACGTCGACCCCGATCGTGCCGGCGACGTAGATCGTGTTTCCGACCTTCACCGCCTGGCTGTAGGTGGGGTACTCCGGAGCCTCGGGCGTGGAGATTACTTTTCGGGTCATCGTGGATGCTCATCTGGTAGTGGGCGAGCAGGTGTCCGCTTACGTCGTGACGACCGCGATGGCGTCGATCGAGATGAGTAGGCCGCGGGGCAGGACGACGTTGGCCGGCGCCGATCGTGCGGGGGCGGGATCCGGCATATACCGGGCGTAGATCGCGTTGATAACGGGGAAGTCCTCCACGTCGGTGTAAAAGATCGTTGTTTTGACCAGCGTGGACAGCGACGCCCCTGCCGCCTTCAGCACGGCCTCCAAGTTCCGCAATGCCTGTTCTGTCTGCGCTTCGATGCCTTCGGCGACTTCGCCGGTGACGGGGTCGATGCCAGGTGTGCCGGAGCAGAACACGAATCCGTTGGCGACGATCGCCTGGCTGTACGGCCCTATCGCGGCCGGCGCGGCGTCGGTGGAGACGAGGGTTCTGATCATGAGGGTCACCTTTCGCTGATGAGAATGGAGGGCCACAACCTCCGGCGTTCCATCGCGTTCCACCGGTAACCGAGGGCCGTTCCATGGAGACGGCGGGCGGAACCCGAGCGCGGGGAGGCGAACGTGAACTGACCGATCTTTCAGCTGCTCGGGGTCCCGGAGATCGACGCACTCACGAACGGCCACGTCACACTGGGCGATCTCACACGGGGATAGGAGGTCGGGGTCCTGTAGGCGGATGCCGTGTTTGGTGGCCGGCATTCGATAGAGCGTGGGCCGACGTGGTCCGGATCGGCCATCGCCCGGGCGCCGGGGGTGATGATGGCCGTGACATGGTTCAGATTCTTGGGCGCAGACTCTCGGCTTTAGCCGTGGGGTTAGCCATCCCTCCCAACGTCCGATCATTAGGTTCCGAGTTGCTCGGGAGCCGCTCATAGATGAGGGAACGCGCAAGGCCGGTCCCGTCGCCGGAACCGGCCTTGCGATGATCGTAAGATCAGACCTTCTTGCAGGACCCGAACTTCAGGACCTTGGCGTCCTGGGAGATGTTGGCGCAGGAGTACTTGCCGAGGATCTTGCCGAGGTCGATCTCGAGGCTGTTGATCTGCGGGGTGTCACCCTTGTCGCCCTTCTCCCCCTTCTCGCCCTGAGGTCCGGGGTCACCCTTCGGACCGGGGTCGCCCTTCGGACCGGGGTCGCCCTTCGGGCCCGTGAGCTTGCCGACTGCCGCCGCCGACAGGAGGGTCAGCTTGCTCTCGGTGAAGCGGTAGCAGGGCTTGTAGCGAGTGGGGACGCGGACATTCCCGGTGCGCTTGTTCACGCACAGCGTGTAGGTGGTGCCGCTGGGCGCGCTGGTGGCGGTGGGCGTCGGCGAGTGGGTCGCGGTCGGCTTCGGGTAGTTTCCGGCCGGCCTGCCCGGGTCGGCCATCGCCGCTCCGACCGGGACGGCGGCCAGCAGAGCGGCGGCGCCGAAGGCGGCGGCAAGGATGCTACGGGTACGCATGAGATCTCCTGAGAGTGCGGGGGATCTGTGAGCCATCTGAGCCCACGCCGGAGATGTTGCCACGGTCCAATGGCTTGTGTACAGAGTTCCCAATATTTTCGTTAAGATGCTTTTTTTCACAAGAGATCGCACAAGGGGTGACCACCACTTGTGAGGTGAACGCCGGGCCTCGCCCGCCGGTGCAGGACATTCGCCCGGTCAGCGCGAGAACGTGCAGGTCACCCGTCCCAGAGCCACGGCCACGGCAGAGGCGCATCTGCTTTCCTTCGCCGCCCACCCGTACGTCCACCTGATCCGCATCCCGCCGCCAGCAGATGCCGGAGCCGCGACACCAACCCCCGAGCCCGACATATCTCACCCGCCCCCCACGAGATTACGAGAGCAGATCGTTTCGCAGGCCACGACGCCCCGCGCATCGCCACCGCGCAGCCGGGCCTGGCCGGGTCCGTCGCGTTCAGCGCCCGCCCTCTGCGGCGAGGCCGCCGGGGACATCGGCTCGCGGGCGCCCGAAAGCCAACCCAAGCGCCGCCCCGCCCGCCGCGCTCATCGCCCAGAAAACGATCATGGCGACGAGGAACTCCGGCCGCAGCACGTCGCCGACCGCCGCCTGCCACGACGGCGGTACGGCGTCGCCGGTGCTCAGGTAGCCGGCCTGCCGGTGCGCCCAGACCACGGCCTCGGGGACGCCGACGGCGAGCACCGCCACCAGGGCGGCGAGCCCGGCCACGGCTCCGACGCGCAGTCCTGAGCCGAAGGACCGGGTACGCCACGCCGTGACCAGCGCGACCGCGAACAGCAGGGCGCTCGGCACGGCCATCCAGAAGACGAGCACCCCACCCCGATCGTGCGCCAGCGACCAGCGGGAGGCGGCGAACGACCCGCCCGCCACCAGGACGGCCACCCCCGCGACCCCCACCCAGACGCCCCGTGGCCACCCACACCGCAGCGCCGCCCACGCCCCGCTCATGGCGAAGCCGCGGCGTTCGGCCGGAACATCGATCGCCGCGAGTTCGGCCCGCAGCGCGGCACCCCACGCGGACCGATTCTCCGGCAGATCGGAGGTGGCCAGATCGAGCAGAAGCTGCCACATGTCGCGAACCGCGTGCCGTCGGCCCGTGGTCCGGACGCGGGCGCCGAACGCGGCTCCGAGCACGGGCCACGGCAGTGCCCAGACCAGCCCGGCGAAGAACACATCGAACGGCACCAGCAGGTCACCGCCGCCGAGATTGCCGACGGCGGGAAACGCGCCCGGTTCGGCCAGGTAGACGGCGCGTAGCGGCAGGTGCGCGGACGCGGCCCCGGCGGCGACGGCCACGACGACGAGCAGCCCGGCGACGGTCCCGGCCCCGAACCCGCGGGCCTGGGCGACGGCCGTCGCGGCCAGGCAGGCGAGCCCGGCGTACCCGACCACGGCGAGCAGCCCGAGCACCATCGTCAGCAGCGCCACGTCGAAGCCCCAGCGCGGGCCGTTCGCGACCGTGACGAGATACGAGCGCTCCAGCACGACGGTGAGCGCCGCGACGCCGACGGCCACGCCGATCAGCGCCGGCCACACGGGGCGCCCGGCACCGCCGCGCCAGACGACGCGGCCGCGGGCGGCGAGCCCGCCGACCCCGCCCCTGCGTACGGCGTCGCGCAGCCGGACCGCGAGCACCACGACCGCGAGCAGCGGCGCCGGTACGAGCACCACCAGGAACAGGAAGGGGAGGAGGTCGAGCATGAAGGCCTCCGAACGGCAGGAAACGGCAGGACAGGCCGGAACCGGGCGGCCGGGTCAGGTGGTCGTGGGCTGGAGCCGGGCCGCGCTCGGGACGGACGCGGCCTCCCCGGCTCGCGTGGACGCGGCGAGGCCGCGGGCGAGCTCGGCGCCCGCCGCGGTGAGGCGATACAGGTGCCGGGCCGGCCGCCCACGCGGCGGATCGCTCTCCCAGCGGGTCTCCACCTGCCCGCGCTCGGCGAGACGGATAAGGATCGGGTAGACCGTGCCCGCCTTCAAACCCAGGGCGCGGCACAGGTCGTAGCCGTGGCTCCAGCCCTCGCCGGCCTCGGCGAGGGCGGCGAGCACGGCCATGGTCTGCGGCGAGGGACGTCGTGCGCGTGCCATGACGCCAATATCTATCTAGATAGAGTTACGATGCAAGCCCCTGCCACAACCAACACGCGCACGCGTGGGCGGCGGGCTTGCATCCGGTACTTAGGTACAGGTTTACCGTCGGTTCATGGCCAAAGACATGACCCGTGACCAGGGGTGGGTGCCCCGATCGTGCACGCTGCCCACCGCCGAGCAGCCGCTGCGCAGGGCCGAGTTCGACAGCCTGTTCGCCGACTCGATGAGCGGCATGGCACGCCCGGAACGCACACGGCTGCGCCTGGAACTCCGTCCCGGCCCGGCGAATGCCGCGCGTACCGCCGAACTCGCGACGCGGGAGAACGAATGCTGCTCGTTCTTCACCTTCGTCCTCACCGTCGCCGACGCCGGTCTCACCCTGGACGTGGCGGTGCCGCCGGAGCACATCGAGGTGCTGGACGCCCTGCAGGCACGCGCCGCCGCGGTGGCCCGGCTCGACGTCGTGGACGCCGCCGAACCAGCAGTCCGAGCTGGGGACGGACGCGACCGGGCCGAGGCCGGCCCGATCCTCGGCGACGGCACCGGGAGCGCGGCGACCGAAGCGGGGCGACCGGCGTGACCCGGGACGTCGGGGGGCCGTATCTGCGCAGCGGCCAGGTGGCCGAGCAGGCGGGGGTGAACCTGCAGACGCTGCGCTACTACGAGCGACGCGGCCTGATCGCCGAGCCCGCTCGCAGCCCCGGCGGGCACCGCGCCTACCCACCCGAGACCGTCACCCTGCTGACGGTGATCAAGGCCGCCCAGCGGCTCGGCTTCACCCTGAACGAGGTGGCCGAACTGCTCGACACCGGCAGGCGCGGCCACCCCACCCCGGACCTCCGCGCCCGCGCCCAGGCCAAGATCGCAGAGGTGGACGCGCGAATCGCCGACCTGACCACCATCCGGCGGGCGCTCGCCGCGGTGGTGGCCGCCGGCTGCGACAGCCTGACCGACTGCACCTGCCCCGACTGCCCGCTCCCGTTCGCCGACCTGGCCACCGGCCGCAGCCCGCAGGAGAACTGACGACGTGAACACGCACCACGACCGACATCACAACCGCCGCCCGCCCGCCGAGCCCGTCACGACGGCCTTGCCCGCCTCCGGTCGCGTGCCCCTCGAAGGAACCACGAACGGAGGCGGGCCGCCGCTGCGCAGCAAGGTCACCGCCACCCTCGCGGTGGCGGCCTGCGCCGCCTGCTGCGCCCTGCCGTTGCTCATCGGCGCCGGACTGCTCATCGGCGCCGGCGCCGCACTGGCCGAACAGATGCTGCTGGCCGTGGCCGGCCTGCTGATCGCCGCGGCCGGAGGCATGTGGTGGCTGTACCACCGCCGCGCCTCGCGCGCGGCCGCCGCCACGGGAGGCTGCGGCTGCGGCGGGAGCGGCTGCGGACACTGAGGCACCCGCACACCTGATCCCGCCATTCCGGCGAACCCTGCCCGCCGGGATGCACTGTACTGGCCGACATGACGATCGCCCGCGTCGCCGTGCTTGCCGCCATGACGACCGGTCTCGTGGCCACTCCCGCGGCGGCAGGTACAGCTCCGTCGAAGCCGAAGCCGAAGGTTTCGGTGACCACGCCCGTGGCCTCGCCGAAAAGCCACGACGGCGCCTGTCCGGTCACGGTCACCTTCTCCGCGAAGGTGAAACTCAAGGTGAGCGGTAAGACCACCCTCGCGTACCGCTGGTTGCGCGGCGACGGCTCCAAGAGCAAGGTCAAGACCCGCATCGTCAGGGGCAAGGGTGTCAAGACCGTCGCTATCGTGGAGAAGGCCACTTTCAAAAAGGACATCAAGGGCTGGCAGGCGCTGCAGGTGCTGGCGCCGCGCAAAGTGACCACCAAGAAGAGCCGTTTCTCGGTTTCGTGTGACGGCCCTGCCAAGCCGGTGGTGAACAAGCCCAAGCCGCAGCCCAAGCCGAAGCCGCAGGTGCCCAGGCAGTCAGTCCCGACGGATTCACGGGCCAAGGACTTCAGTTTGTTCCGGACAGATGCCCGAATTCGTGATCTGATGTGAAGAAAGGCGCGGTGCCCACGGGTCCCGCGCCTTTCGCTTCTCCTCGGCCTGCTGGTTGATTTACCTGCTGGGGATGAGACCTCGCATGCCGCTGCTGACCAGCGAGCTTGAGGTTGAAAAGGGTTCACTTCACCGCACGGGCAGCTGGTCGGGGAGCAACGGCGACGGCGCGCACATGGGCCGACGCGGGTGGCTGCCTCGGGGCGCTTCTCCGGCGGGAAGCCAGGCGTGGGCCGGGCGGGCTCCCCAACTGCCCGCCCGGCCGGAGCCTTTACGGCTCCAGGAGGATGGAGTTGATCGGCGAGAGGTTGACCACGTAGCTCCCGGGCCCCAGGCGGCTACCGCAGTTCTGCCCGCCGTACGCCGTGCAGAGCCGCAGCCCGGCCCCGCCCGTCTGGTTGTTGATGATGAGCCGGTTCCCGAACACGTTGCGCAGGTTGTACGAGCCATAGCGGTAGTACTTGGCCGGCTGCCCGTTCTGCGTGGTGTCCGGGTAGATGCACACGTAACCGCTCGGGCACGGCACCACCCTGGCCTGCTGCTGTCCCGTGTGGGCGGCGGCGGGCGCGGCCGACAGGGTAACGGCGGCGAGCGTGGCGGCGGCGAGCGTACCAAAGGAGATGCGCATGCTGATGCTCCTTTCCGAATCGAGGAAGGGCCGTCTGGCCCGGTGAGCAGCAGCAAAACGGCACCGCCGTGGTGTCCAACAGTCGTCCGGACAGACTCGGACACATCAATCCCACCCCCGGACGCTTTGTGTAATCAGGTATGCACTCTGAGGCATCACATCGTCCGGTAGCGGATCGACGGCGAGTGGACGACGGCGGGCACGTTCGACGTCGGCCTCGACACCGGCAGCGCAGCCGCGCACGACTACCGCATCACCGGCGAGACCTTCCAAGGCTCCCGCACCTTCCCCCGCCCGGAACCGGAGGAAATTGACCCATGCCCCTGCCCCTCCTGCTGACGGCCGTGCTTCTCGTGCCCCCGGCGGCCGTCATCTCCACCGACTTTCCCGACCCGGACGTGATCAGGGCCGGCTCCACCTACTACGCCTACTCCACCAGCAGTTCAGGGCGCACCGTCCCGGTGGCCTCGGCACCTTCGGCCACCGGCCCGTGGACGATCCGCGGCGACGCCCTGCTCACCAAGCCGAAGCGGGCCGGCCAGGGCGGCTTCTGGGCACCCGACGTCTCCCGGCGTGCGGACGGCCGCTACCTCATGTATTTCGTGGCCCCGATTCACGACGACCGCGGCCCACGCTGCATCGGCGCCGCCCGGCGGCAGGACGCAGCAGGCGGCGCACGCCGGCACCGCGAGGGCGGCGGTGACCTTTCGCGGACACCCCGCTCGGCCCATTTCACCCCCTCGGCGACGGCCCTCTCACCTGTGACCTGCGAGGTCAGCGGGCCTGCCAGCGTGGTGGGCGTTTCTCGTTGAAGGCTCGGGGGCCTTCGCGGGCGTCGGCGCTGTGCATGCGGATCTCCTCCCAGGGGTAGCGGGTGGCGAAGGCCTGGGGGAGGGGGAGGGTGGTGGAGGTCGCGGCGGCCTGTTTGATGGCGCGGACGGAGAGGGGCGCGCAGGCGAGGAGGTCGGACAGCCAGGAGTCGATCGTGGCGTCCAGGTCGGCGGCGGGGACCGCGGCGTTGATGAGGCCGTACGCGAGGGCCTGGGGGGCGGTGAGGCGGCGGCCGGTGATGAGGTGGCCCAGCGCGGTGCGGTAGGGGAGTTGGCGGGTCAGGCGGAAGACGCCGCCTGCGCCGGGGATGAGGCCCAGGCGGGCTTCGGGGAGGCCGAATTCGGCGGTGTCGACGGCGATGATGAGGTCGCAGGCGAGGGCCAGTTCGAAGCCGCCGCCGAGGGCGTAGCCGTTGACGCGGGCGATGAGGGGTTTGGCGAAGTCGAAGCGCTCGGTGAGGCGGGGCCAGCCGGGGGCGCCGCGGCTGCCGAACGTGCTGGGCCGGTCGACGAGGCCGGCCTCGGTGCGGGCGTGGAGTTCCTTGAGGTCTTGGCCCACGCTGAACGCGCGGTCGCCGGCGCCGGTGATGACACCGGCCCAGATGTCGTCGTCCCGCTCGATGTCGTCCCAGATCTCGGCGAGTTCCTCGTGGGTGCGCAGGTCCAGCGCGTTGAGGACCTCCGGACGGTTCAGCGTGACGTAGGCGACCTTGTCCTTCCTCTCGTAGAGGACGCGCTCGGTCACTAGGGCACCGTCTTTCTCGCAGGCACCGCGAGGATCGGCCGGGGGTACCGGGGGGAGGTCATGAGGCGGCCTCCGAACGGGCGGTGAAGCGGCCGACCTTGCTGAGGACGTCTTCGCTGTACAGGCGGAGGGCCTGGACGAGGGCGAACTGTGCCATGTAGGCGCGGAAGTCGTCCCAGGGTTCCTCGGCGAGGTTGAGCATGACGCGGTTGGCGGCGACGGCGTCGGCGGTGAGGGCGTCGGCCGCGCGGTCGAGGGCGGCGCCGACGGCGGCCGGGTCGACGACCTCGTCGCAGATGACGGCGGCGTCGGGTTCGGTGGCCCACAGGCGGCGACCGCCGAGGATGACCTGGCGGGACAGGCGGCCGCCCGCGGCCCGGGTCAGGCGGAGGTTGCCGACTCCCGGAACGATGCCCTCCTGCGCGGCGGGCAGGCTGAAGTAGGCGTCGGATCCGGCGATGACCTTGTCGAACACGAACAGCAGTTGCATGCCGCCGCCGATCGCGAACGTGTCGACGGCGGCGGCGAACGGCTTGGCGAGCAACCGGTGCGGCCACGCGTCGGGGGTGTCCGGCAGGAGGAGGCCGCGGAAGATCTTGTGGATGTAGCCGAGTTCGCGGCCGAGCAGGAACCGGGTGTAGGAGATCTGGCCGCGGTGCAGGTGTTTGAGGTTGATGCCGGCGCTGAACACGCGGCGGCCCGCGTAGCGCGGGTGGGTCATCGGGGCGCCGCGGAGGGTGCCCACGCGCACGGACTCGTCCAGCAGGGTGAGGTCCACGGCCGTCTCGAGGTCCTCGGTGAGCTTGTTGTCCTCGGCGTTCAGGCAGTGCTCGTTGTGAATCGTAAGGGCGGCGGTGGTGCCGTCACGGACGATTCGGACGGAGCCGAGGTCGAGGGCGCCGGTGCGGCGGAAGTCGTCGAGGAGGTCGAGGGCGCGTGGGGTGGGCCGCAGCATCGATTCCATGAGGTGGCCGCCGGCGACCGGGTCCCGCAGAATCCCGCGGAAGAACACGCCTTGGTCGATCTCGCGGCCTTCGCGGTCGGCCGGCGCGAGCCCGGACTCCGCGGCGAGCTGGGCGGGCGACGGAACGAGCCCCGGATGGGCCTCCGCGGCGGCGGTGACGAGCTCGTCGAGCCGCAGCGGCAGGGTGCGGCCGTCGGTGAGGCCGCTGTAGACGGCTGGTGCGTGCGCCGCCATGAACCGCGATCGCAGCCATCGCAGCTCCCGGTGGACGCGTTCGGCCTCGGCGCGCTGGGTGGGGGTGCGTGCGGGTTTGGGCGGCAGGGAGGCGAGTACGTCCTCGCCGCGTTCGGCCTGTTCGCGCAGGAGCGCGGTGTCGGCGGTGAGATCGCCGGAGACGTCGGCGGGACGGGTGAGGGACGAGGCTGTCATCGGCGGTCCTTTGGGGGTCGGGCGGCGACCCGCCACGGGGGCGGGCGCGGTCGGTGTGGTGGTGGTCGTCGCGGTGGACATGAGGGGTGGAGGTGGCGGTGGTCGTCGCAGTGGTGGACATGCGGGGTGGACATGCGGGGTGGACATGCGGGGTGGACATGCGGGGTGGACATGAGCCGTGGACATGAGCCGTGGACATGAGGGACGAAGTGGTTCAGGTCGGCCGGGGCGCGTCCTCGCCGGGCGGTCGGCCGCCCGCGCCGTGCTGCCCGAGGACGCGGGCGGCGATGGCGTGGGAGGCGGCCAGGCCGCCGGTGAACAGGACGAGGGCGGCGGCGCTGGTACGGCCGAGTTCACCATCGATGCCGGATTTGCGAAGCTGTCGCCACGCCCACACCGCGAAGGGCACGACCACGACGGGCGCGGTGGCCGCGCCCGGCGTGTAGCCGCGGTACGCGGCGGTCTGCGCGAGATGGATGACCCCGTGCCAGCCGTAGGCGGCGAGCGCCGTACGGTACAGGAACGAGCGGCCACCGGTGCGGGCCCCGTCGGCGGACGCCGCCGCCATCAGCACGCCCATGAGGCCGATGGCGAGCCGTACGCGGGCGGGCGTCATGTCCCGTTCGAGCCGCTCCCACGTGCTGTCGGGGACCTTCGGGAACCGTTCCCGTAGTTTCGGCAGGTTCGCCCGTAGCCAGCGGGCCATGACCACGGCCTCTTCGGTCTCGTGGACGGCCCACGCGGCGAGCAGCCCCCAGGTGGCGGCCTTCCGCACGGTCATGGCGCGTCCGGGAGACGGATCGAGAGGGCGTGGCGGAACCGGTCGCCCGGGTCCCACCGTGCCTTCACCCGCCGCAGGCGCGGGTAGTTGTCCTTGAAGTACAGCGTGTGCCACGGCACCCCGGACCGGTTCCACTCCTCGTCGGCGACGTCGACGTCGGCGTAGTTGATGTGGCAGCCGTCGGTGACGTCGCCGGGCGCGGGCACGCCCCCGGTGTCGGCGAACATCTCCCGGTAGAAGCTCCGGATCCAGGTCAGGTGCTTGTCGTTCTCCTCGGGCCGGTCCCACTCGGTCGCGAAGACGATCCGCATGATCGAGTCGCGCTGGGCCGTCGCCGTCGCGTCGGAGGCGACGGTGTTCACCGCGCCCCCGTAGGACGCGAGCATGATGCCGGCCGTCGGATTCGCGTAGTCGGGCAGCGTCAGGTGGCGGTACGCCGTGGCGATCTGCGCGTCGGTGAGCCGCCGCCGCAGGTAGCCGGACTTGAACTTGGCGTGCTTGGTGTGGTCGGCGCGGTCGGTCACGCCGGGCCACGTCGTGGTGTGCAGCCAGGGGAGCTCCTGCCGTTCCAGGACGATCGGCGAGGCGCCCACGCCGTCGTTGAGCGCGTCCAGGAACTCGGTGAGGAGCCGGTCGCTGTCGGGGATGGTCGCGTCGAACTGGATGCTCATGATGACGACGCCGTTCTGTCCGCGCGGCGTCGCCCCGACGATGCTGTAGAGCCCGGAGTACGCAGAACCGGCGGAGCCGTTCCGCTCGTGCCAGTCGCCGTGGTTGCGCAGCAGCCGGGCGAACCTGTCCTCGTCGAGCATCGCCCACGGCCACAGAAGCTGCCGTACGGCGAGGCGTGCCGGCGGCCTCGGCAGGGCCGTGGACGGGTCGGACGCGTCGGCGCCGGGCGTTCGGAACCAGTAGCGGGTGACGACCCCGAAGTTGCCGCCGCCGGCTCCGGTGAGCCCCCACCACAGGTCGTGGGCGGGGTCGCCGGGGTCGCGGGACGCGACGACCGCGCGGGCGGTCCCGTCGGCGTCGGCCACGACGACCTCGACGGCCTCCAGGTGGTCGACGACCAGGCCGTACAGCCGCGCGAGCGGCCCCCAGCCGCCGCCGCAGACGTGCCCGCCGATCCCCACCGACGGGCAGGTGCCGCCCGGCAGGGCCACCCCCCAGCGTTTGAACAGGGTCCGGTTGACGGCGCCGAGGAGGGTGCCGGCTTCGATCGCGACGGCGCCGCGGCCCGGATCCCAGGAGATGCCCGCCATGAGGGACATGTCAATGACCATCTGGACGGCCGGGTCGGCGACGAAGTTCTCGAAGCAGTGGCCGCCGCTGCGTACCGCGATCCGCGTGCCGCTTCGCACCGCCTCCTGTACGGTGTCCACCACCTCGGCGGTGGACGTGGGCAGGCACACCGCGTCGGGACGGCCCACGAACCTGGCGTTCCACCCCTGGACGAGGTCGGGGTAGCGGACGTCGCCCGGCAGAACCCTCACCGGGCCGGACGGTGGGCCACCGGTCGTGGAGGTCATCGGGCCTCCGTTCGCGCGGCCACGGCGGACCCGCCGGTGACGGCGCACACCACCGGGTGGTCGGACGTGACGACCGTGTGGTCGCCCGGCGTGAACGCGTACGTGCCGGCCGCGGCGGGCACGAACGTGACCACGCCCTCGTCGAGGAAGACCCGCTCACCGCGCGGGATCGGGTCGGGGTTGGTGAGGCCGGTGACGGTGAGGACCTGGCCGCCGTCGGGGCCGTCCACCTGCAGGGACAGCTCGGCGGTGACCTCCCGGGCGGCGAGGTCCCGCGGGGTCGCGGCCTTGCTGCGCAGCGTGACCCGCAGCTCGGTCTTGTCGCCTGCGGCGACCCGCGCGGGCGCGGACACCGTCACGTAATTGACGCTGTGCTGCGGCTCTTCGCCGGGGATCGCGCAGGCGACCTCAAGGTCGGCGGTGCCGGTGCTCAGCTCGGTGCTCATGCGAACTCCTTCTGATCGACTTCGTGGTCAGTTGACGAACGTGATCTGCGGGTACCGCGGGGACGGGCCGTCGAGCAGCCCGTCGTTCCGCCCCTTGAGGAACCGGTCGAAGAACGACGCCAGGTAGGCGCGCTGGGCGTTCAGGGCGGCGTCCGGGTCGACGTCGCCGATGAACAGCCGGACGATCGCCGGGTTGAGCGGCATCCGGGCGTTGATCTGCGGGAGGAAGAACATGAAGTCGGCGTAGCTGTCGAGCGCCGAGCCGTTCAGCGTGAGGTCGCGTTTGAACGCCGACTGCACGGACCAGAAGTCCGTCCACGACCGGTCCGAGCCGTTGACGTGGTTGTGCGCGACGAGCGGGCCGGTCACGTCGTACATGTGGGCGCCCATGAGGAGCGTGGGGCGGCCCAGGTCATGCTGGGCGGCCATGCCGGGAAGGTACGGGTTCGCGCCGCGGCCATCGCCGTACGCCAGGACCCCGTCGAGGTTGACGCCCGCGTCGATGCGGCGGTCGTGGTACATCGCCTCCAGGCCCGCGTAGCCGCCCTGCACGTGGCCGAAGACGCCGACGGAGTTCAGCGTGAACGCCCGGCGCAGGCCCGCCGGGAGACCGGTCGAGCCGAGGACGTCGCGGTTGCCGCCGCGGAGCCGGGCGAGCTGGTCCAGGACGAACCGGATGTCCGCGACCCGCGAGTCGTTCGATTTACGCTGCGTCTCCGGTCCGCGGTCGAGCGACAGGCCGAGCTCGACCCGGCCGTCGGGGAATTCGACCGCCGCCTCCTCGTAGGTGTGGTCGATCGTCACGACGACATTGCCGCGGCTCGCGAGGTCCTCCACCTGCACGGTGTTGAGCGCGCGGGCGGTCCCCTGGCCGGGCGAGAACAGCACGACCGGCCACGGCCTCCGGCCGGGGAGCGGTGCCGCGGCGATCCGGGCGTGCGACTTCACGCCCTTCCAGTCGACCGACCCGACCGGGATGGCCAGGTACTCGGGGATCGCCATGAGCTGCTCGAACACCGTCGCCAGCCCCGGCGACAGCCAGGGCGCGAGCGGCTTGTCGCGGTCCGCCCGGGCCGGGTACCAGATGCTGACCATCAGCTCGCGCCGACGGTCCGGTTTCCAGGGGTCCGCCCGGTTCTCGTCGATGAGGTGCGCCTGGACGACGCCGATCGGGTACGGACCCGTCGGCTCCGGCAGCGTCAGCTTGATGGGGTCGGCGGTTACGGCGGCGGTGGCGGTGGGGGTGGCGGCGGGGGCCGGTGGTGCGGCCACCGCGAGGACCGTGGCGGCCGTGACGGCGGCGAGCACGGCCCGCAGCAGCCCGCGGACGCGTCCGGTTCGGCGCGGCGAGGCCGGGGCGGACGGGGACGGGAGTGGCACGCTCTCTCCTTGGGAAACGGTGGTCCGGTCCGCTGGTACGGGTCCGGGCCCTGCTTCGGTCACAGGTCGAGTCCGTCGATGTAGCCGAGGACTTCTTCGACGGAGGCGTTGGCGAGGTCGAGGTCGGCGGAGGCGTCGGCGCCGTTCGTGGCGGTCGCGGCGGCGCGGGCGCGCACCCGGCGGAGGATGCGGTCGAGCCGGTCCGCGGCCTCGGCGGCGGCGCCGGGGTCGAGGGCGTCGAACGACGCCTCCAGGCGGTCGAGGTCGAGCTTCCCGTCGGAGGGCGGCTGGAGGCGGTCGGCGAGGAACGCGGCCACGGCCGTCACCGACGGGTGGTCGAAGATCAGTGTGCTGGGCAGGGACAGGCCGGTCGCGGCGGTGAGGCGGTCGCGGAGTTCGACGGCGGTCAGCGAGTCGAAGCCGAGTTCGAGGAGGTTCCGGGACGGGTCGATCTCGGCCGCGTCGGCGTGACCGAGCACGGCCGCGGCGACCGCCGTGACCTCCCCGACGAGCGCCTCTCGCCGCCCCGCCCGGTCGAGCCCGGCCAGGCGCGACGCCAGTTCCGGTACGGCCGGCGGGGTCGGCTCGGGCGCCATCGCCGCCGCCTCCGGCAGGTCGCCGAGGAACGGGCTGGGCCGGGCCGCGGTGAACCCGGGAAGGAACCGCTCCCATTCGATGTCGGCCACCACCAGGCACGCCGCCTCCGCCCCGGCCCCGCCCCCGTCGTACGGCGCGGCGGTGATGTCCTCACCGACGGCTTCTCCGACGGCTTCTCCGGCGGCCTCTCCGACGGCCTCGGCGAGGACGGTGACGGCCAGGTCCGGATCCATGGCCCGGACGCCGCGGCGGCGAAGCTCCGCCGACTCGGGGCCCGCGCCCATGCCGGGCCCGTCCCACAGGCCGAAGGCGACGGACACGGCGCGACCGCCACGGCGGGCGCGGCGGCGGGCGAGCGCGTCGAGGTGCGCGTTGGCGGCGGCGTAGGCGGCTTGCCCCGCGCCGCCCCACACGGCCGCGACCGACGAGAACAGCACGAACGCGTCGAGGTCGGGGAACAGGTCGTCGAGGAGGTCGGCCCCGGTGGTCTTGGCGTGCAGGATGCGGGCGGTCTCGGCGGCGGTCGTGTCGAGGAGCGCGGCCCGGTCGCCGACGCCCGCCGTGTGTACGACGGCCCGGACGGGCGTGCCCGCGGCGCGCAGCCGGTCGGCGAGGCCGGCGAGGGCGGCACGGTCGGTGACGTCGCACGCGGCGATCGTCACGCGGGTGCCGTGGGCCTCCAGTTCGCGGGCGAGGTCGTCGGCGCTGGGGGCGGCGGGGCCGCGGCGGCTGACGAGCACCAGGTGGGAGGCGCCGTCGGCGGCGAGCCTGTGGGCGACGTGCCGGGCGAGCGCGCCGCTGCCACCGGTGATGAGCACCGTGCCGTCCGGCCGCCACTCCGGCCGGACCCGGCCGGTCCGCGGCGCTCTGACGAGCCTGCGGACGTACACGCCGTCGGAACGGACGGCGGTCTGATCCTCCTCGGGAGCGGCCAGCACGCGGCACAGCCCCGCCAGGCAGGTCTCGTCGGGGGCCGCCGGAAGATCGACGGTGCCGCCCCAGCGGCGCGGGTGTTCCAGCGCCGCGACCAGCCCGAGCCCCCACAGTTCGGCCTGCGCGGGGTCCTCGGCGGGGTCGGCGGGGCCGGCCGCGACCGCGCCGCGGCTGACCAGCCACACCTTGGCGGGCCCGTCGTGCCGGAGCGCGGTCTGCACGGCCTCCTGCGCGGACGCCAGGTCGGGGCAGGGCACGAGCACGCCGGCGACGTCGCCCGCGCCGAGCCGTCGCGCGAGCCCGCCGACGTCGGTGACCTCGGCGACGGCGCCATGCGCGGTGAGCGCGGCGGCGAGCACGGCCGCGTCCGGCGCGGCGGTGACGAGCCAGGTTCCGGTGAGCCGGACCGGCGCGGACGCGGGCAGCCGCCGCCAGGTGACGCGGTAGCGCAGGGCGTCGGCGGCGGAGCGGACCCGGTCGTCGGCGCGGAGCGCGGCGAGCGCGGGCACGACCGTGCCGAGCGGCGCGTCGGGGTCCGCGCCGAGCGTGTCGGCGAGGGCCGCCAGGTCGCCGGATTCGACGGCCTGCCAGAACCGGTTCACGGCGGGGCCGCCCGCCGCCGTGGCGGGCGCGGCGGGCGGGGGCGCGTCGAGCCAGTGCCGGCGGCGCTGGAACGGGTAGGTGGGCAGGTCGGTGAAGCTGGCGCCGGTTCCGGTGAGCACCTTCTTCCACGGGACGGGCACGCCGTGCGCGTGGGCGCGGCCGAGCCCGGCGAGCACGGACGCGGCCTCGGAATTGTCGCGGGGGGTCTCGCGGTGGGCGTCGAGGGGGGTGTTGCGGGGGGTGTCGCGCCGGACGAGCGGCACGGCGACCGCGGCGGTCTCGGGGTCGCCGCCGGGGCAGTCGGGCACCATCGCGGTGAGCGCCGCGTCGGGCCCGAGTTCGACGCACACGGTGACGCCGGCGGCGCGCAGGGCCCGCATCCCGGCGTGGAACCGTACGACTTCGCGGGCGTGCCGTACCCAGTAGGCGGGCGTGCGGATCTCGGCCCCCGCGGGCGCACCCGTGATGTCCGCGATGAGCGGTATCTCCGGTTCCCGGTAGTCGAGGTCGGCGGCGACCCGCGCGAACGCGTCGAGCATGGGGTCCATGTGGGCGGAGTGGAAGGCATGCGAGACCCGGAGCCGTTTCGTCCGGTGGCCGCGCTCGGCGAGGATCCGGGCCGCCTCCAGGACGGCGGCGGCGTCGCCGGACAGGACCGTCGCGTGCGCGCCGTTGACGGCGGCGATCTCCGCGCCCGGCAGCCCCTCCGCGACCTCGCGCACCTCGTCCTGCGGCGCTCCGACCGCGACCATCGCGCCGTCGCCCGGCAGGTCCTGCATGAGCCGGCCGCGGGCCGCGACGAGCCGGGCCGCGTCGGCGAGCGACAGCACCCCGGCGGCGTGCGCGGCGGCGATGCCGCCGACGGAGTGGCCGAGCAGCGCGTCCGGGCGGACGCCCCACGCCTCCAGCAGCCGGAACAGCGCCGTCTCGTACGCGAACAGGGCGGGCTGGGTGAACTCGGTCCGGTCGAGCAGGGCGGCCTCCGGCGTGCCGGGTTCGGCGAACATGACGTCGCGGACGGGCCGGGAGGTGTGCGGGTCGAGGGCCGCGCAGGCCGCGTCGAGGGCCGCGGCGAACTCGGGGAACGCGGCGTGCAGGTCGCGGCCCATCCCCGGACGCTGGCTGCCCTGCCCGGTGAACAGGAAGGCGACCCGTCCGGGTGTGGCCGTCGCTCGGAACAGGCCGGGTGCGGACTCGCCTGCGGCGAGCGCCGCCAGGCCCGCGCGGTACCCGCTCGGCTCGGCCGCGACGAGGGACGCCCGGTGCGGGAACGCCGCCCGGTGCGCGCCCAGGGTCAGCGCCACGTCCTGGACGGGCGGCGCGTCCGCGTCGAGCCGGGCGAGCAGCCGCGCGGCCTGGTCACGCAGCGCGGCGGGCGTCCGCGCGGAGAGCTGCCACGGCACCGGCACGGCCGGCGGCACCCGCGGCTCGGTGTGTTCAACCTGTTCAACCTGTTCGGCCTGTCCGGCCTGTTCGGTCGGCTCGGCGGATTCGAGGATGACATGGGCGTTGGTGCCGCTGATTCCGAAGGACGACACCCCGGCGCGGCGCGGCCTGCCGTGGTCGGGCCAGGGGCGGGCCTCGGTGAGGAGCCGGACGGAGCCGGCGTCCCAGTCGATCGCGGTCGACGGCTTCTCGGCGTGCAGGGTGCGCGGGAGGACGCCGTGACGCAGCGCCTGCACGGTTTTGATCACGCCGGCGGCGCCCGCCGCGGCGAGGGTGTGACCGATGTTCGACTTGACCGAGCCGAGCCACAGGGGTTCGGCCCGGTTCTGGCCGTAGGCGGCGAGCAGGGCGTGCGCCTCGATGGGGTCGCCGAGGGGCGTGCCGGTGCCGTGCGCCTCGACCGCGTCGACGTCGCGCGGGTCGAGGCCCGCCGCGGCGAGCGCCTGGGCGATGACCTTCTGCTGGGCGGGGCCGCTCGGCGCGGTCAGCCCGTTGGACGCGCCGTCCTGCCCGACCGCGCTGCCGCGGATCACCGCGAGCACGGGACGGCCGTTGCGCCGTGCGTCCGACAGGCGCTCCAGTACGAGCACCCCGGCGCCCTCGGCCATGCCGAAGCCGTCGGCGTCATCGCCGAACGCCTTGCAGCGGCCGTCGCGGGCGAGGCCGCGTTGCCGGGAGAACGCCGTGAACACCGCCGGGGTGGCGAGGACGGTGACGCCCCCGGCGAGCGCGAGGTCGCATTCGCCGTTGCGCAGTGCCTGCACGGCCAGGTGCAGCGCGACCAGCGACGACGAGCAGGCGGTGTCCACGGTCACGGCCGGACCCTCCAGGCCGAGCGTGTACGCGGTCCGCCCGGAGATGACGCTCGCGCCGGTGCTCGTCGCGAGGTACCCCTCGTCGCCGCGCGGTACCCGGTCGGCGAGCGCCGCGTAGTCCTGGCCGCTGATGCCGGTGAAGATCCCGGTGGGGCTGCCCTTGAGCGTCGTCGGGTCGATGCCGGCGCGCTCCAGCGCCTCCCACGCGGTCTCCAGCAGCAGGCGCTGCTGCGGGTCCATGACGGTCGCCTCACGCGGATTCACGCCGAAGAACGAGGCGTCGAACCCGGCGGCGTCCCGGAGGAACCCGCCGTGCCGGGTGTACGACGTGCCGGGCGTGTCCGGGTCGGGGTCGTAGAGGGCGTCGAGGTCCCAGCCGCGGTCCCGGGGGAACTCCCCGATCAGGTCGGCACCCGCGGACACGGCCTCCCACAGCGCCTCCGGCGAGTCGATCCCGCCGGGGAACCGGCAGCTCATACCGGTGATGACGACGGGATCCCCGGTGACGGCCCGCCGCGCGGGGGCGGGCTCGGCGGGCCTGGGGGCGCCGGTGAGGGCGGCGGCGAGGTGGTCGGCGAGGGCCTGCGGCGTCGGGTGATCGAACGCTGCCGTGGACGGGAGCCGGACGCCGGTACTCGCCCGCAGGCGGTTACGCAGATCGACGGCGGTCAGCGAGTCCATGCCGAGCTCGCGGAACGCCCGGTCGGTGGCGATGCCGTCGGCGGACGGGTGCCCGAGCACGGCCGCGGCCTCGGCCCGGACGAGCGCGAGCAGCTCCCGGCCGAGCTCGTCGGGGGACAGCCCGGCGAACCGGCCCTTGCCGGCGAAGTCCCCGGTGGCGGCCCGGCGGGGCGCGGCGGGCACCAGCTCGCGCAACAGCTCGGGTACGTCGGCCGGCCTCCCGGACAGGCGGACGGCGACGAACACGGGGGCGGTGACGGACACGGGGTCGGGAGCGGGCACGGGGTCGGGGGCGGGCACGGGGTCGGGGGCGGGCACGGGGGCGGGGGCGGTGAGGGCGGCGTCGAAGAGGGCCAGCCCGTCCGCCGTACTGAGGGGGGCGGTGCCACGGGCGGCG
The DNA here is from genome assembly GCF_040678635.1 of Thermopolyspora sp. NPDC052614. Lineage (NCBI taxonomy): Bacteria > Bacillati > Actinomycetota > Actinomycetes > Streptosporangiales > Streptosporangiaceae > Thermopolyspora > Thermopolyspora sp. NPDC052614. The sequence continues at coordinate 25,098 of NZ_JBFATZ010000008.1, read as the reverse complement.
ATGCGGGCGAGGTCGGCGGCACCGAGCCCGGCGGTGAGGCCGGTGCGTTCGGCCCACAGCCCCCACGCGACGGACACGGCCGGCAGGCCCGCGGCGGCGCGGTGCTGGGCGAGCGCGTCGAGGACGGCGTTCGCGGCGGCGTACGCGGCCTGGCCGGGCGAACCGAGCGTCGCCGCCGCCGACGAGAACAGGACGAACCGGGCAACGGGCAGGTCGCGGGTGAGCTCGTGCAGATGCCAGGCGGCGTCGGCCTTCGCGCGCAGCGCCGCGTCCACGTCGGCGTCCGTGACCGTGCCGATGGTCGCGTCGGCGGTGACGCCCGCTGCGTGCACGACCCCCGTCAGCGGGCGCGCCGCGGGAATCCCGGCGAGCGCGGCGGCGAGCGCCTCGCGGTCGCCCACGTCGCACGCGACGGCCGTGGCGGTCGCCCCCAGCTCGGCGAGGTCCTCGATCAGCGCCGCCGCGCCGGGCGCGTCCGGGCCGCGGCGCGACAGCAGCAGCAGGTGCCGGACGCCGTGCCGCTCGGCGAGCCGCCGGGCCGCGAGCGCACCCAGGCCGCTCGTGCCGCCCGTCACCAGGACCGTGCCGTGCGGGTCGAACCCGGCGGACGCGTCCGGTACGGGTGCCTCGGCGGCCAGCCGCGGCACGAACACCTCCCCGCCGCGTACCGCCACCTGCGGTTGCGCGCCGAGCGCGGGCAGGACCGCGAGCGAGGCGGGGTCGTCGTCCACGGCGGCGAGCACGAACCGGCCGGGATGCTCGGCCTGCGCGGACCGCACCACCCCCCACACGGCCGCTGCCGCCGGGTCCGACCCGTCACGTGTCACCAGCACGAGCGTGCCTTCGGCGTCGAGCCGCTCCCGCAGCACGTCCAGCACCTCGGCGACCACCCGGCGCACGTGCGCGGGCACCTCGCCGGCACCCGTACGCCGGAAGTCCGCGACGGCGACCGGAGCGGCGTCCGCGCCGGCGACGGGCAGCCCGAGCCCGGGCCGATCCGGCAGCGCGAGTTCGACGGCCCCGCCGCCGGTCGGGGTCGGCGTGGGGACGGGCCTCCACCGGACGGTGAGCAGGGGCGGCGCGGGGGTGCCGGGCGGCTCCGCGAGCACTCCCGGGGTGACCGACGCGGCCGTCAGGACGGGGTCGCCCGCGGCGTCGGCGAGCAGGAGGGGCCGGGTGCCGTCGGGACGGGCGGTCGTGTGGACCCGGACGCCCGCGGCGCCGGTCGCGTGGAGCGTGACGCCGGTCCACCGGACGGCGGCACCGATACCGGCGGCCTCCAGCGCGGCGGCGAGCAGGGCCGGATGCAGCGGATGGCGGTCGGCGGCCAGGTCGTCGGGCACCGTCACCTCGCCCACGGCGGGGGGTTCGTCCGGCCGGGCGGCGGGGACGGGGGCCAGCAGACCGGTCGCATGCCGGGTCCACGGGGCGGCCGAGTCGCCGGACCGACGAGTGTGGACGGAGACCGGCCGGTGCCCCCGGTCGTCCGGGGCGCCCACCAGGACCTGCAGGTGGTGGGGGGCCGCGGGCAGGGCGGTCTCGGCGGTGAAGGACGCCAGGTGAGGCAGGTCGACGCGAGCGCCGGTCCAGAGCGCGAGAAGCGGCAGTACGGCGCCGCTCGCGGCCGAGAGTTCGGCCGGATCGGCGGGGGAACCGCCCGCGACGAACGCGTCCAGGCCGGGCAGGGCGGTGACGGCGCCGAGCACGGGGTGGCCGGACGGGTCGAGGCCCAGGCTGGACGCGTCGGCGGCGCGGACGGGTTCGACCCAGTAGCGTTCCCGGCGGAAGGGATAGGTGGGCACGTCCGGCGCAGGCGCCACGCCGGACAACGGCCACCGTACGGGCAGGCCGGTGACGTACGCGGCGACGAGCGCCTGGGTGAAGCCATCCCATCCGCCGTGGTCGCGATGGAGGGTCGAGAGGACGACCGCCTCGGGGAGGGTGTCACCGAGGGCCGCCGTGAGCGTCGGGTGCGGACTGATCTCGGTGAAGACAGTGTGCCCCTCGTCGTGGAGAACGGGGAGGGCCGGCGCCAGCAGTACCGGGTTGCGGAGGTTGTCGAGCCAGTAGCGGGCGTCGAGGGTCTCGCCTTCGGCCCAGGTACCGGTCAGCGTGGAGAACAGGGGGATGCGGGCCGGTCGCGGGCGGATGCCGTCCAGGGCGGTGAGCAGTTCGGTGGCGATGGCGTCCACGTGGGGGCTGTGGGAGGCGTAGTCGACCGGGATGCGGCGGGCGCGGATGCCGCGTTCGGCGCAGACCTGCAGGAGCCGGTCGAGGGAGGCGGGGTCGCCGGAGACGACGGTTTGGTGCGGGCTGTTGCGGGCGGCGATGTGCAGATCGCGGTGGGGGGTGATGAGTTCGGCGGCCTGTTGGTACGGCAGGGCGATGGAGGCCATGGCGCCTTTGCCGGCCAGGTGGTGGCGGATGAGCCGGGCGCGGATGCCGTGTTCGGCGCAGACCTGCAGGAGCCGGTCGAGGGAGGCGGGGTCGCCGGAGACGACGGTTTGGTGCGGGCTGTTGCGGGCGGCGATGTGCAGGTCATGGTGGGAGGTGATGAGTTCGGCGGCCTGTTGGTACGGCAGGGCGATGGAGGCCATGGCGCCTTTGCCGGCCAAATGGTGGCGGATGAGCCGGGAGCGCAGGGCGGCGATGGCGGCGCCGTCGGCGAGGGTGAGGGCTCCGGCGACGGTGGCGGCGGCGATCTCGCCTTGGCTGTGGCCGATGACCGCGTCGGGCCGGTGGCCGTAGGAGCTCCACAGCTCGGCCAGGGAGACCATGATCGCCCACAGCGCGGGCTGCACCACATCGACGCGCTCCAGCGCGGCCGGGTCGCCCAGGGCCTCGTGCAGGTCCCAGTCCACATGCGCACGCAACGCCTCGGCGCATTCGCGCAGCCGTCCGGCGAACACCGGCGACTCCTTCGCGAGCCGCAGGCCCATGCCGGCCCATTGCGAGCCCTGGCCGGGGAACACCCACACCGTCTTGCCCGGTCTGGCCTCGCCGGTGACGGCGTCCGGGTGGTCGGCGCCGGCGGCGAGCGCGCCGAGCGCCGCCATCGCCTGCTCCCGGCCGTGCGCCACGACGACCGCGTTCCGGGCGAACCGGCTGCGGCCGTGCAGCGCGGCGGCCACGGCCGGGAGGGAGACATCGGGCCGTTCGGTGAGATACGTCCGGAGCCGGTTGGCGGCGGCCCGCAACGTCACCTCGTCCCGAGCGGACAGCACCAGCGGCAACGAACCGCTCGCCGGGGCCGGTTCCTCGACGGGCGCTGCCGTCTCGGCAGCGGTTGGTTCCTCGATGATTTCCTCGATGATGACGTGCGCGTTCGTACCGGACACCCCGAAAGAGGAGACCCCGGCGCGGCGGGGCCGGTCCCCGCGCGGCCACGGCCTGGGTTCGGTGAGGAGTTCGACGTTTCCGGATGCCCAGTCGACGTGGCTGGTGGGGACGTCGACGTGCAGGGTCGCCGGGAGCGTCTCGTGCCGCAGGGCGAGGATCATCTTGATGATTCCGGCGGCCCCGGCGGCGGCCTGGGTGTGGCCGATGTTGGATTTGATCGAGCCGATCCACAGGGGTGTGGGCCGGTCCTGGCCGTAGGTGGCAAGCAGGGCGTGTGCCTCGATCGGATCTCCCAGGCGGGTGCCGGTGCCGTGGGCTTCGACCGCGTCTACGTCGGCCGGCTTGAGGCCGGCGTTGGCCAGGGCCGCCCGGATCACACGTTCCTGGGAGGGGCCGTTGGGGGCGGTGAGCCCGTTGGACGCGCCGTCCTGGTTGACCGCGCTGCCGCGGATCACCGCCAGGATGCGACGGCCGTTGCGCCGCGCGTCGGACAGGCGCTCCAGCAGCAGCATCCCGGCCCCCTCGGCCATGCCGAACCCGTCCGCCGCCTCCGCGAACGGCTTGCAGCGACCGTCGGGGGCGAGACCGCGCTGCCGGGAGAACCCGGTGAGCCCGGCCGGCGTCGCCATGATCGACGCCGCGCCCGCGAGCGCGAGGTCGCATTCGCCGTTGCGCAGTGCCTGCGCGGCCAGGTGCAGCGCGACCAGCGACGACGAGCAGGCGGTGTCCACGGTCACGGCCGGGCCTTCCAGCCCGAACGTGTACGAGATCCGGCCGGTGGCGACGCTCGCGGCGCTGCCCGTCACGGCGAAGCCCTCAAGGTGTTCGGGTGCGGGCACCAGAAGCGTGCCGTAGTCCTGCCCGTGGGTGCCGGTGAACACGCCGACCTCGGTGCCCTTGAGCGTGTGCGGGTCGATCCCCGCGTACTCGATGGCCTCCCACGAGGTCTCCAGCAGCAGCCGCTGCTGCGGGTCCATGGCGAGGGCCTCCCGCGGCGAGATCCCGAAGAACGCGGCGTCGAACCCGCCCGCGTCCGCGAGGAAACCGCCCCCGCGCACGTAGCTGGTGCCGGGCGCGTCCGGGTCGGGGTCGTAGAGGGCGTCGAGGTCCCAGCCGCGGTCGCCGGGCAGCGGCCCGACCGCGTCGCCGCCGTCGGCGAGGAGCCGCCACAACGCGTCCGGCGTATCGATGTCGCCGGGGAACCGGCAGGCGATCCCGATGATCACCACCGGGTCGTCCGTCGCCCGCGCCGCCTGGCGGGCCTCCTGCCGGGGCGTGTCGCCGACCAGTTCGGCGAGGAGGTGGGCGGCGAGCGCGTCCACGGTCGGGTGGTTGAACACGACCGTCGGTGGGAGCCGCAGGCCCGTCGCGGTGGCGAGCCGGTTGCGCAGTTCCACGGCGGTGAGCGAGTCGAACCCGAGGTCCTTGAACGTGCGATCGGTGGCGATGGCGTCGGCGGACGCGTGCCCGAGCACGGCCGCGGCGGCGGCCCGCACCTCGGCGTGCACGGCCGAGGCGAGTTCCCGCCCGGACAGCCCGGCGAGACCGCCGCCGACCCGGGGCGCGGACCTGCGGGCGGGCCGCCCGGCGACCGGATCACGGGTCAGGCCACGGGTCAGGTCACGGGTGAGGACCGGCGGATCCTGCGCGGCCCGCAGCGTCGCGAGCGACAGCCGTACCGGGACCGTGTACGGCTCCGCGGCGGCCCGGGTCGCGTCGAGAAGGGCGAGGCCGGTCTCGGCGTCGAGCGGGAGGGTGCCGACGGCGGCCATGCGGCCCCGGTCGGTGGCGGTGAGCCGGCCGCCCATGCCGCGTTCCTCCGCCCACAGGCCCCACGCGAGCGCGGCACCCGGCAGGCCGAGCGCGTGCCGGTGCGCGGCGAGCGCGTCGAGGAAGACGTTGGCGGCGGCGTAGTTGCCCTGACCGGCCGCCCCGAGAGTCCCGGCCGCCGACGAGAACAGAAACAGCGGGGCGTCCCCGACGAGTTCGTGCAGGTGCCAGGCGGCGTCGGCCTTGACGCGCAGGACCGTGTCGCAGGCCGTGTCGGTGAGGTTCTCGATCGTCGCGTCGGCGACGATCCCGGCCGTGTGGAAGACGGCGGCGATCGTGCGGCCGTCGAGGGCGGCGGCGAGCGCGTCCCGGTCGCCGACATCGCACGCGACGACCGCGACCTCGGCGCCGAGCGCGGCCAGATCGGCGGCGAGTTCGCGGGCACCCGGCGCGTCGGGGCCGCGGCGGCTGAGCAGCAGCACGTCCCTTACACCGTGCGCGGCCACCAGGTGCCGGGCGGTCAACGCGCCCAGCCCGCCCGTGCCGCCGGTGACGACCACGGTGCCCGGACCGAACGCGGGGACCTCGGCCGACGGCAGCGGGAGGCGGGCGAGCCGTGGCACGAGCACCCGTCCCTCCCGGACGGCCGCCTGCGGCTCGCCGGCGATGGACACCGGCTCGGCGCCGGGTTCGAGGTCGAGCAGGGTGATCCTGCCGGGCTGCTCCGCCTGGGCCGCCCGGACCAGCCCCCACACGGGCGCGTGCGCGAGCGTCGCGGGGGCGGTGCCGGGCGCGGTCGCGACGGCCCCCCGCGTGATGATCGTCAGCGGGCCCTCGGGGTGCGCACGCAGGGCGTCGAGCGTCCAGGCGAGCGCGGCACGGACGTCGTGGAGGAGGTCGCCGGACGGCTCGGGCACCTCCAAAACGGTCCCCGCCGGGATCTTGGCCGGCGGCGCGGCGGCGGCCTTCCAGCGGACGACGAAGAACGCGTCGGCGACCGGTTGCGCGGCCGACAGCGACGCCGGAGCGGGCCGGACGGTGACCGCCGCGGCCGACAGGACGGGCTCCCCGGATTCGGCGAACGCGTCCAGCGCGATCGTGTCGGGCCCGGACGCGCGGACGCGGACGCGCAGCACGGCCGCGCCGGTCGCGTATCGGGTCACGCCCGACCAGGCGAACGCCATGCGGCGGGCGTGCGCGTCGGCACCCGGCAGCAGGGCCATGCCGTGCAGCGCCGCGTCGACGAGCGCCGGATGCAGGCCGTACGCGGCGGCGTCGGCGGCCTCGTCGTCGGCGAGCCGTACCTCGGCGAACACCTCGCCGTCCCGCCGCCACGCCGCCGTGACCCCCTGGAAGGCGGGCCCGTACGCCAGGCCCTGCACACTGAGCGTGGCGTAGAGGTCATCGACGTCGGCGGGCTCGGCGTCCGGCGGCCACGGCCCGTCGAGCGTCGGCGCGCCGACCGGAGCGGGCGCGGCGGTGCCCCGGGCATGGACCGTCCAGGTGTCCCCGTCCGGGGACGCGTACACGGCGACGGTACGGCGACCCGCAGGGTCGGGCTCCTCCAAGCGCACCTGGAGAAGGACGGGCCGGTCGGCGGGCAGCACCAGCGGCGTCTGGAACGTCAGGTCCTCCAGGTGGGGGAGCCCCGCCTCGGCGGCGGCGCGCAACGCCAGCTCGACGAACGCGCTGCCGGGCAGGACGACCGCGTCCAGGACGGTGTGGTCGCCGAGCCAGGCGTGTGCGGCCGGGTCGAACCGGCCGGTCAGCAGCAGCTCTCCCGACCCTGCGACGGGCACGGACGCCGTGAGGAACGGATGATCGACCGGGCTGAGGCCGGCCGTGGCGACGTCGCCGGACGCGGGTTCGGGCACCAGCCAGTACCGTTCCCGCTGGAACGCGTAGGTGGGCAGTCCTTCGGCGGGACGCGCGGGCACGCCCCACGCGACCGGCAGACCCGTGACGAACGCGCGCGCGAGCGCCTCGCGGAACCCGGCGAGGCCGGGGCGGTCGCGGTGCAGGGTCGGGAACACGACCGCGTCCGGAAGGGCGTCGGCCAGCGCGGGGGTGAGTGTGGGGTGTGGGCTGATCTCGGTGAACACGCCGAACCCGTCGGCGGTGAGCGTCTGCACCGCGGGCGCCAGCAGCACCGGGTGGCGCAGGTTACGCAGCCAGTACGCCGCATCCAGGCCGGGGCCGTCCTCCCAGTCGCCGGTCAGCGTGGAGAAGAGGGGGATGCGGGCCGGTCGCGGGCGGATGCCGTCCAGGGCGGTGAGCAGTTCGGTGGCGATGGCGTCCACGTGGGGGCTGTGGGAGGCGTAGTCGACCGGGATGCGGCGGGCGCGGATGCCGTGTTCGGCGCAGACCTGCAGGAGCCGGTCGAGGGAGGCGGGGTCGCCGGAGACGACGGTTTGGTGCGGGCTGTTGCGGGCGGCGATGTGCAGGTCGCGGTGGGGGGTGATGAGTTCGGCGGCCTGTTGGTACGGCAGGGCGATGGAGGCCATGGCGCCTTTTCCGGCCAGGTGGTGGCGGATGAGCCGGGAGCGCCGGGCGGCGATGGCGGCGCCGTCGGCGAGGGTGAGGGCTCCGGCGACGGTGGCGGCGGCGATCTCGCCTTGGCTGTGGCCGATGACGGCGGCGGGGGTGACGCCGGAGGATTCCCATAGGGCGGCCAGGCAGACCATGACGGCCCACAGCGCGGGCTGCACGACATCGACGCGGTCCAGCGCGGCCGGGTCGCCCAGGGCCTCGTGCAGGTCCCAGTCCACATGCGGGCGCAGCGCGTCGGCGCATTCGCGCAGCCGCGCGGCGAACACCGGGGACTCCTCCGCGAGCCGCAGGCCCATCCCGGGCCACTGCGACCCCTGACCAGGGAACACCCAGACGGCGGCGGGCGCGGGCAGGGCGGTGCCCGTCACCGCGTCGGACTGCTCCCCGGCCGCGAACGCGGCCAGGCCCGCGGCGGCCTCGGCGAGGTCCGCGGCGAACAGGACGGCCCGCCGGTCGAATTGGGCCCGGCGTACGAGGGCGGCCGACACCTCAGGCAGGCTGGGCGCGTCGGGCGCGGTGAGGTGGGCGTGCAGGCGGTCCGCCTGGGCACGCAGGGCGGCCTCGTTGTGCGCGGTCAGCGGCAGCGGCAGCACGAGGTCCGCCTGGGCACGCAGGGCGGCCTCGTTGTGCGCGGTCAGCGGCAGCGGCAGCACGTCCTGCCCGGCAGGCGCCGCCGTCTCCACGGGGGCCTGCGGCGGCTCCTCGATGATGACGTGCGCGTTCGTACCGGACACCCCGAAGGAGGAAATCCCGGCGCGGCGGGGGCGGTCCCCGCGCGGCCACGGCCTTGGTTGGGTGAGGAGTTCGACGTTTCCGGATGTCCAGTCGACGTGGCTGGTGGGGGCGTCGATGTGCAGGGTCGCCGGGAGCGTCTGGTGCCGCAGGGCGAGGATCATCTTGATGATTCCGGCGGCGCCTGCGGCGGCCTGGGTGTGGCCGATGTTGGATTTGATCGAGCCGAGCCACAGGGGTGTGGGCCGGTTCTGGCCGTAGGTGGCAAGCAGGGCGTGTGCCTCGATGGGGTCGCCGAGGCGGGTGCCGGTGCCGTGGGCTTCGACCGCGTCCACGTCGGCCGGCTTGAGACCGGCGTTGGCCAGGGCCGCTCGGATCACGCGTTCCTGCGAGGGGCCGTTGGGGGCGGTGAGCCCGTTGGACGCGCCGTCCTGGTTGACCGCGCTGCCGCGGATCACCGCCAGGATGCGACGGCCGTTCCGCCGCGCGTCGGACAGGCGCTCCAGCAGCAGCACCCCGGCCCCCTCGCCCCATCCGGTGCCGTCGGCGGCGTCGGCGAACGGCTTACACCGGCCGTCGGGAGCGAGCGCACGCTGCCGCGAGAACTCCACGAACACGCTCGGCGTCGCCATCACCGCGACGCCCCCCGCGAGCGCGAGGTCGCATTCGCCGTTGCGCAGCGCCTGCGCGGCCAGGTGCAGCGCGACCAGCGACGACGAGCAGGCGGTGTCCACGGTCACGGCCGGGCCTTCCAGCCCGAACGTGTACGAGATCCGCCCGGACGCGACGCTCCCCGCGCCGCCGGTCCCGAGGTAGCTCTCGATGCCGTCGGGAAGCCTCGCGCCGTGCGCGCCCGACGCGTAGTCGTGGAACATCACCCCGGCGAACACCCCGGTACGACTGCCGCGCAGCGCGGCCGGGGTGAGACCGGCGCGTTCGAACGCCTCCCACGAGGTCTCCAGCAGCAGCCGCTGCTGCGGGTCCATGGCGAGGGCCTCCCGCGGCGAGATCCCGAAGAACGCGGCGTCGAACCCGCCCGCGTCCGCGAGGAAACCGCCCGTCCGGACATAGCTGGTGCCGGGCGTGTCGGGGTCGGGGTCGTAAAGCCGCTGGAGGTCCCAGCCGCGGTCCACGGGGAAGCCGCCGACGACGTCGCGGCCCTCGGCGACGATCCGCCACAGGTCGTCTGGGCTCGCCACCCCGCCCGGGTACCGGCACGCCATCGCGACGATCGCGATCGGCTCGTCCGCGGGCCGGGCGACGGCGGCGTCCGGCGCGGCGGGCGCATCGGCGGACAGCCGGCGGTGGAGTTCGGCGGCGAGCGCGGCGGGCGTCGGGTGGTCGAACGCGGCGGTGACCGGCAGACCGGTCACCCCGGTCGCGTCGCACAGGGCGCGGTGCAGGGCGACCGCGCTTCGTGAATCGAGGCCGAGCGCCCGGAACGGACGCCGTACGTCGAGGTCGTCCCGGCCGAGCAGGTCCGCGAGAGCCGTACGGACGAGCTCGGCGAGCAGCCGCAGCCGTTCGGCCTCGGGCGCGGACGCGAGCCGTTCGCGCAGGGCCGTGTCGCGGGCGGGCGCCGGGACCGCGCCGGGCGCGGGCACGTTGACGAGCGGCCCCGGTACGGCGAGCGCCGCGTCGAACGCGTCCAGCAGAGCGCGGCCCTCGGGCACCCCGTGCGCCGACCAGATGATCGCCTGCCCGGGCAGGCCCTGCGCCTGCCGATGCTGGGCGAGCACCGACAGGAACTCGGCACCGGCGCGCACCCCGGCGGGCGCGTCCGGAACCTCCCCGGCGAACAGGACGAACGCCTTCACCGGAAGCTCCCGGGTGAGGACGTGCAGCATGAGCGGGCCCTCGACCCGGCCGTCCGGCAGGTCCGCCACGTGGAACACGCCGGTGAGCGGCGCGGGCAGCCCGGCGAGGAGCCCGCCGAACGCGGGCGGGTCGGTGACCGCGACGGGTGCGACCGTGACCGGGCCGTCCACGGCGGGCTCGGCGGACGGGTCGGCGACGACCACGTGCCCGACCCCGTACGCCTCGGCGAGATGCCGGGCGAGCACGCCGCCCCGCCCGTCCGCCGGGCCCACGACGATCACCGAGCCGTCGGCGAGACCGTCGACGGCGGGCCGCCCGGGTGTGGCGGGCCCGGAGCCGGGGACGCGCAGCCGCCCGTCCCGGACCGCCGCGGCGGGCGCCTTCGACGCGGCGAAGGCCGCAAGGATCTCCGGGGTGACGGGCGCGTCGTCCACGTCGAGCAGGCCGAACCTGTCCGGCTCGGCCTCGGCCGCGGCCCGGACGACCCCCCACACCAGCGCGGGAACCAGGCCCGAGACGTCCTCGCCGGGGCCGGCGAACACGGCCTTGCGGGTGACGAACACCAGGCGCCCCGGGTGGGAGCCGTCCCGCCAGGACGCGACGAGCCCTTCCGCCCACGCGGCGGCCGTGGCGACCGCGCCGCCGAAGTCGCCGTTCTCGATGGCGTCGGTGAGGCGCGGCGCCAGCACCAGGCCGGGCGTGCCCGGCAGGCCGCCGGGGTGGTCGGCGCACGGGACGCCGAGCCCGAGGTCGTCGTCGCCGAGAACGGCCAGTGCCGGACTGGGCGCGTCGGTGGGCGCGTGGGTGGGCGCGTGGGTGGGCGCGTGGGTGGGCGCGTCGGCGGGCGCGTCGAGGTCGTGCCAGACCGGGCGGGTCAGCCCGGGGGGCGACGCCGACGCGAGGAGCCGGGCCGGAAGGTCGCGCAGCGCGTGCCGCATGACCTTCCCCGACGCGGTCCGCGGGATCCGCGCCACGAGGTGGACGCGCTCGGGCACCTTGAACCCGGCGAGCTTCTCCCGGCAGGCGTCGAGCAGGGCGTACGCGTCGATCTCGGCGCCGTCCTGCCGGGCGGTGACGTACACGACGGGGACCTCGCCGAGGACCCGGTCGGGCTCGCCGGCGGCGGCCGCGTCCCGGACGCCGGGTACCTGCCGGACGATGTTCTCGATCTCCGCCGGATGGATGTTCTCGCCCGCCCGGATGATCAGCTCCTTGACCCGGCCGGTGATGGTGAGGTTGCCCTCGGCGTCGAACCGGGCCAGGTCGCCGGTCCGGTACCAGCCGTCGGCGAGCGCCCGCGCGGTCTCCTCCGGCAGGCCGTGGTAGCCCAGCATGACGTTCGGGCCCTTGACGCGCACCTCGCCCTCCGCGCCGGTGGGCACGTCCTCGCCGGTGTCGGGGTCGGTGAGCCGGACCGCGAGGCCCGGCACCACCCGGCCGCACGACCCGGCGGGCGTCGGCGTACCGGGCGGCGACATCGTGATCGCGCCGCACGTCTCGGTGCTGCCGTAGCTGTCGACGAGGGTGAGGCCGAGCACGCGGGCGGCGTCCGCCGCGAGCGACGCGCCCGCGACCGCGCCCGTGCACAGTCCGGCCCGCAGGCCGGGGAACGCCTCGCCCTGCTCCAGAAGGTAGTGGTACAGCGCGGGCACGCCGACGAGCAGCGTGTAGCGGCGGGCGCGCAGCTCCGCCGCGATCTGTTCGGCGGAGAACCCGCTGATGAGATGCGCGGTCGCGCCCACCGCGGTCACGCCGAGCACGCACAGCACGTGCGCGAGGCTGTGGTGCAGCGGCAGCGGCCACAGCACCGTGTCGTCCTCCGACAGGCCCAGCACGGGCGAATAGGAGGCGGCGACCGACCACAGGCAGTTCCGCGTCGTGGACAGGACGCCCTTGGGCGCGGCCGTCGTCCCGGACGTGTAGAGCTGCCAGGCGACGTCGTCGAGGCCGAGCGGGTCGGGGGCGGGGGCGGGCGGCTCGGTCCGCGCCAGTTCCTCGAACACGGCGTCGGCCGTGGGCGTCGCGTCCGGATCGGTGACCTCGACGGTGAACAACGGCGTGCCCGCGTCGGCGGCGGCCGACCGGAGCGTCTCCAGGCGGCCCGTGTCGGCGATGGCCGCGCGGGCGCCGCTGTCCCGCAGGATGTGCGCGACCTCCGCGACGGCCGACCGCGCCGCCACCGGCACCACGACGCCGCCCGCGCGGTGCACCGCCAGGTACGCCTCGACGGTCTCGACGCGGTCGCCGAGCAGCAGCACCACCCGGTCACCCGGCCCGATGCCCGCCGCGGCCAGGTGCCCGCCGACGTGGCGGGTGCGGGTGTCGAGTGCGGCGTACGTCACCGCGCGGCGGGCGTCACGGAACGCCGTCCGGCCGCCCCGCCGGGCGGCGTGGCCCGCGAGCAACTCGGGCAGCGGGCGGATCAGCTCGGAACGCAGCATGTCACCTTCTCGTCTCATCTGGCTTGGCTTCGCCGGGCTACGGGGAGGCCGGGCTTACGGGAGAGGGCGGGCAGGTCGTCGTTGAGGTAGTTGCTGCCGCCGCGGACCGTGGCATGGGTGAGCCGGTTCATCGGTACGGCCCGCCGTATGAACCGCAGCATGAGCAGCATGTTGTTGCTCTTGCTCATCCAGCCGGCGCTGCTCGCGACCCGGCGGACCCGCTTGACCCGCGCGTCCTCGTAGGCGCGCAGCGCGGACGGCGGGTCGGCGGCGCCCGCGGCGAGCGCGTGCGCCAGGACCCACGCGTCCTCCAGGGCCTGGTTCGCGCCCATCCCGGCGCGCGGCGGGATCACGTGGGCGGCGTCGCCGAGCAGCGTCAGCGGGCCGCGGCCCCACCGTCGCCGCACCGTGTGCAGCGCGTGCGGGAACACGTGCACGTCGGCCTCGTCGACCGCGGCCAGCAGGTCACGGATCGCGGGATGCCAGTCGCCGAACCACTGCCGCAGCCGCGGCAGCCAGGGGCCCTGCCGCGGCCCGCCGGGTTTCCAGGGCGCCTCGAACGCCCAGTGCAGCAGGCCGTCGCCGACCGGATGCACCGCGCAGATCCCGATTTTCCCGAAATAGGTGCGGGCGGTGGTGCCGCCGATCAGCTCATGCGGGAACGCGCCGACGCCGTGCCAGGTCGCGACGCCGGTGAACCGGGCCGAATCGCCTGGGAGCAGGACATCCCGGACGGCCGAGCGGTACCCGTCCGCGCCGACCACCACGTCCGCCTCGGTCCGCGAACCGTCCTCGAACTCCACGATCGCGCCGCCGGCCGACTCGCGAACCGACGTGCAGCGCTTCCCGAACCGGACGATCCCGTCCGGCAGCGCGGCGCCGAGCCGCTTCACGACGTCGCCGCGCGACACCAGCAGCGTGTCGTGGCCGTACCGGTCGCTGACCTCCTTCATGTCGGTCCACACCAGCAGCGACCCGCCGGACGACAGCAACTCGCCGCGGTGCATCGGCCGTCCGAGCCCGGTCGTGTCGACGCCCAGCTCCTTGAGGATGCCGGTGGCGCCGGGCCAGAGGATCACCCCGTTGCCGGCGGCCCGGAACGTCTCCGCGCGCTCGTACACCTCCACCGGCAGCCCGGACCCGGCCAGCCCGAGCGCAGTGGCGAGCCCGCCGATGCCGGCTCCGATGACGACGGTCTTCATAACGTGCGCCCTCAGCTCTCACTCACGAACCGGACAGGGGACGGACCCGGACTCGGGTCCCCGCTCGCGCCGGGCAGGGCGCCCAGCCAGGCGGTGATGGCCGCGGCGGTCTCGGCCGCGCGGTCCTCCAGCAGGGAGAAGTGGTCGCCGGGGACGGTCACGGACGTGTGCGGCAGCGGCCACGCGGCCGTCCAATCGCCGCGGGTGTCCAGTCCGGGCTCGACCGGCGTGCCCGCCTTCACCAGCACCGTCGGTACGGGCCCCGGCTCCGGCTCCCAGGCCGCGAAGACGCGGTCATAGCCGCCGGACGCCACCAGCCGCGCCTCGTTCCGCAGCACCAGCGCGTTCTCCCGGCCCGACGTCGCCCGCGTCATCGCGTCGCGCACCCACACCCGCTCCGCCAGGTCGCCGGGCGTGAAGGTGTCCAGCAGCGCCACGCCGCGCACCGGCGCGCCGAGGGCCGCGAGCGCCGTGGCGAGCTCGTGCGCGATCCATCCCGCGGCCGACCGGCCGACCAGCACGATCCCGGCGTCCCCGCCGGGGGCGTCGGGCCCGGTGAGCGTGACCGTGTGGGCGGCGGTGAGCGCGGCGACGTCCGCGGGCAGGGCTTCGCCGGACCGGAAACCGGGCTGCGACACCGCCCACACGGCGTGGCCGGGCAGCGAGGCGGCGAGGCGGGCGTACTCGTGCGGACCGGACGCCGGGCTGAACGACGGCAGGCACACCAGGACCGGGCCGGGGCCGTCGCCATGGCCCAGGCGCAGCAGGCGCGGAGCGTTGGTGCCGGCCTCGGCGGCGGTGAAGACGGGCCGCTCGGCGGCGGCGGCGCGCAGCAGGTCGGTGGCCTCCCGGAAACGGCCCGCGTCGTTGGCCGCCCAGTAGCGGGCGGCGATGCCGTCCTGCGGGTCCGTCTCGGTCTCGCCGTTGAGGCGGGCTGTGACGAGCGCGGCGATCCGCGCGCACGTCGGATGGTCGAACAGCAGGGTCGCGGGCAAATCGATGCCGGTGATCGCGGCCAGCCGGTCCCGGAACTCGACCGCGGTGATCGAGTCGAAGCCAAGCTCCAGCAGCTCCCGGTCCGGCTCGACCGCGTCCGCCGACGCGTGTCCCAGCACCGCCGCCGCCCGTTCCCGCACCAGCGCCAGGACCGCGTCCGCCCGCTCCTCGGCGGGCAGGTCCGCGAACCCGTCGCCGAGCCCGTGCGCCGCCGCGCCTGGGCCGCCGTCGCCGCCGGCGGCATCGGAATGCGGGGCGCCCAGCCAGTAGCGGGCGCGGGTGAACGCGTAGGTGGGCAGGTCGGCGGGGCGGGCACCGGGGAGGACCGCGTCCCAGGCGACCCGGCCGTGCCAGGCGTGGTACTCGGCGACGGCGGTGACGAGGGCGTCGGCGTCGGGGCGGTCGCGGCGAAGCAGCGCGGTGAACCGGGGACGGTCGCCGCGCGGCCCCGACACGCCCGCCGACTCCAGGGCCGGCGGGCCGAGCACCGCGTCCGGGCCGAGTTCCAGGTAGCGGCGGACGCCGCGGCCGTGCAGGTGCGCAACCCCGTCGCTGAACCGGACGGTCCCGCGGGCGTGCCGTACCCAGTAGCCGGGCGACGCCAGCTCGGCGGGGTCGGCGATCCGGCCCGTCACGTTCGACACCACGGGCACGCGTGGCTCGTGGTACGTCACGCGGGACGCGACGTCGGCGAACGCGTCGAGCATGCCGTCCATGAGCGCCGAGTGGAACGCGTGCGAAACCTTCAGCCGCCTGGTCTTCCAGCCGCGTTCGCCCGCCGCCGCCGCGACCGCCTCGACCGCGGCGGCCGTACCGGAGACGACGGTCGCGGCGGGCCCGTTCACCGCGGCGACCTCGGCCTGCTTGGCGACCGCGGGCAGACCGGCGAGCAGGTCGAGGAGGTCGGGTTCGCAGGCCCGGACGGCGAGCATGGCGCCGCCGGGCGGGAGCGCGTCCATCAGTCGGCCGCGAGCGGCGACCAGCGCGCACGCGTCCGCCAGGTCGAACACGCCCGCGGCGTGGGCGGCGGCCAGCTCGCCGATGGAGTGTCC
The DNA here is from genome assembly GCF_040678635.1 of Thermopolyspora sp. NPDC052614. Classification (NCBI taxonomy): domain Bacteria; kingdom Bacillati; phylum Actinomycetota; class Actinomycetes; order Streptosporangiales; family Streptosporangiaceae; genus Thermopolyspora; species Thermopolyspora sp. NPDC052614. Next base: position 9,198 of record NZ_JBFATZ010000008.1, on the reverse strand, counting down.
AAGGAGCGCGTCGGGCCGCACGCCCCACGCCTCAAGCTGCCGGAACAACGCGATCTCCAAGGCGAACAGGGCGGGCTGCGTCCACGCGGTCCGGTCCAGCAGGCCCTCCGGGCCGTCCCCGGTGACGCCCATCACCACGCGCAGGTCGGGGCCGTCGAGGTGGGGCCGGAACGCGGCGGCGACCAGGTCGAGCGCCTCGGTGAACTCGGGCAGCACCCCGTACAGGCCGCGGCCCATGCCGGGCCGCTGGCTGCCCTGCCCGGTGAACAGGAAGGCGGTCCTGCCGCGGACCGCGCCGGGCGGGACGAGGGCCGCGCCGGCGTCGTCGCCGTCGGCGAACCGGGCGGCGGCGGCGCGCAGCTCGGCGGTGGTGCGGCCGGTGAGGACGGCGCTCCGGTCGAGCCGGGCGCGGGTGGTGGCGAGGGCCCGCGCGACGGCGGCGGCGTCCGTCTCCGGCGCGATGCGCTCGGCGAGCCTCCGGGCCTGCGCACGCATTCCGGCCTCGGTCGCCGCGGATACGATCCACGGCACCGGCCACGGCACCGGGGCGGCCTCGGATACGGCCGTCTCGGCAGCGGGTGGTTCCTCGATAGGTTCCTCGATAGGTTCCTCGATAGGTTCCTCGATGATTTCCTCGATGATGACGTGCGCGTTCGTACCGGAGATCCCGAAGGAGGAGATCCCGGCGCGGCGGGGCCGGTCCCCGCGCGGCCACGGCCTGGGCTCGGTGAGGAGTTCGACGTTTCCGGATGTCCAGTCGACGTGGCTGGTGGGGGCGTCGACGTGCAGGGTCGCCGGGAGCGTCTGGTGCCGCAGCGCCAGCACCATCTTGATGATTCCGGCGGCGCCTGCGGCGGCCTGGGTGTGGCCGATGTTGGATTTGATCGAGCCGAGCCACAGGGGTGTGGGCCGGTCCTGGCCGTAGGTGGCAAGCAGGGCGTGTGCCTCGATGGGGTCTCCCAGGCGGGTGCCGGTGCCGTGGGCTTCGACCGCGTCCACGTCGGCCGGCTTGAGGCCGGCGTTGGCCAGGGCCGCCCGGATCACGCGTTCCTGCGAGGGGCCGTTGGGGGCGGTGAGCCCGTTGGACGCGCCGTCCTGGTTGATCGCGCTGCCGCGGATCACCGCCAGGATGCGACGCCCGTTCCGGCGCGCGTCCGACAGGCGCTCCAGCAGCAGCATCCCGGCCCCCTCGGCGAAGCCCGCGCCGTCGGCGGCCTCGGCGAACGCCTTGCAGCGGCCGTCCGGGGAGAGGCCACGCTGCCGGGAGAACTCGACGAACAGGGCGGGCGTCGCCATCACCGTCACGCCTCCGGCGAGCGCGAGGTCGCATTCGCCGTTGCGCAGCGCCTGCGCGGCCAGGTGCAGCGCGACCAGCGACGACGAGCACGCGGTGTCCACGGTCACGGCCGGGCCTTCCAGCCCGAACGTGTACGAGATCCGGCCGGACGCGACGCTCGCGGCGCTGCCGATCCCGAGATACCCCTCGACCTCCTCGGGAGGGTCCGTGCCGAGCGCCGCGTAGTCGGTGCCGCTCACGCCGACGAACACCCCGGTGCCGCTGCCGTGCACGGACCGCGGATCGATCCCGGCCCGCTCGAACGCCTCCCACGAGGTCTCCAGCAGCAGCCGCTGCTGCGGGTCCATGGCGAGGGCCTCCCGGGGGGAGATCCCGAACGGGGCCGGATCGAACGCGGCCGCGTCCGCGAGGAATCCCCCCGAACGCGTGTAGGTACGGCCGCGCCGCCCCGGATCGGGGTCGTAGACGGCGGCGACGTCCCAGCCGCGGTCGGCGGGAAACTCCGACGTGCCGTCGCCACCGGCCTCGACGAGCCGCCACAGGTCCTCGGGCGTCTCGACCCCGCCGGGGAACCGGCACGCGAGCCCGACCACGACGACGGCGTCGCCGTCGAGCGGGGCGCTGGGACGGGCCGCGGCGGGCGTCGCGGCGGGCGGGCCGGCGAGCCGCCCGGTGATGAAGTCGGCGAGGGCCTGCGGCGTCGGATGGTCGAACACGAGCGTGGCGGGCAGCTTCAGCCCGGTCGCGGTCGCGAGCCGGTTGCGCAACTCGACCGAGGTGAGCGAGTCGAACCCGGCCTCCTTGAACGTCCGCCGCGGCTCGACCGCGTCGGCCGAGGCATGCCCGAGCACCGCCGCGACCTGCGCGCGCACCAGGTCGAGCACGACCTGTTCGGCCTCGGCGGGCGTGAGCGCGGCCAGGCGGTCGCCCAAGGACCGCTCGGCGGCGTCCCGGCGCGGCGGCGGAGCCGTCCGGACGAGTCCGCGCAGCAGCCCCGGGAGCGTCCCGGCGCGGCCCTGAGCGGCGAGCGCCGGCAGGTTCAGCCGGACCGCGACGGGCGCCGGGTCGGGCCCGGCGGTGGCCGCGTCGAGCAGCGCGAGCCCCTCGGCGGTGGTGAGGGCGCCGACGCCGCCGCGTTCCATGCGGCGCAGGTCCACGGCGTCGAGCCCGCCGGTGAGGGCGCTTCGCTCGGCCCACAACCCCCACGCGACGGACGTGCCGGCGAGGCCGTCGGCGCGGCGGGACGCGGCGAGCGCGTCGAGGAACGCGTTCGCGGCGGCGTACCCGGCCTGCCCGCGGTTCCCGAAGGTGGACGCGACCGACGAGAACAGCACGAACGCGGCCAGGTCGAGGTGCCGGGTGAGCGTGTGCAGATGCCAGGCGCCGTCGGCCTTCGCGCGCAGCACCGCGTCGATTCGGTCGGGGGTGAGCGTGTCAAGGGTGGCGTCGGCGAGCGCGCCCGCCGCGTGGAACACGCCGGTGAGCGGGTGCGCGTCCGGGACGGACTCAAGGGCGCGCCGCAGCGCGTTCTCGTCGGCGACGTCGCATGCGGTGATCGTCACCTCGGCGCCGAGGCCGCGCAGCTCCGTGGCGAGGTCGGCGGCGCCGGGCGCGTCCGGCCCTTGGCGGCTGAGCAGCAGCAGCCGCCGTACGCCGTGCCGTTCGACGAGGTGGCGGGCGGTGAGCCCGCCGAGCGTGCCGGTGCCGCCGGTCACCACAACGGTCCCCGCCGGGTCGAGGGGCCGCCGCACGGTCAGCACGACCTTGCCGGTGTGCGCGGCGCGGCTGAGCGTCCGGAACGCCTCGGGGGCGTCGCGGACGTCCCACGCGGTCACCGGGAGCGGCTCGACCGCGCCGGTGTCGAGCAGCCGCACGACCTCCTTGAGGATCTCGCCGAGCCGGTCGGGTCCGGCCTCGTACAGGTCGAACGGCCGGTACTCGGCGCCGGGCGCGGTCACGGCGACGACGTCGGCGGGGTCGCGCAGGTCGGTTTTGCCGAGCTCGGCGAACCGGCCGCCGGGCGCGAGCAGCCGCAGCGACGCGTCCACGGCCGGCCCGGCCAGCGAGTTGACCACGATGTCGAAGCCACGGCCCCCGGTCGCCCGGCGGAACCTCTCCGCGAAGGCGGTGTCGCGGCTGGACGCGACCCGCTCGGCGGGCAGCCCCAGCACGGGCCACTTGCGCGGGTGCGCCGTCGCGTACGCCTCAAGCCCCAGGTACTCGGCGAGCCGCAGCGCGGCCATGCCGACGCCGCCGGCGCCCGCGTGGACGAGCACCCGCTCGCCCGGCCGGGCCCGGGCGACGTCGACGAGCGCGTAGTAGGCGGTGAGGAACGCGATGGGCGTGGCCGCCGCCTCGGCGAACCCCCACTCGTCCGGGATGGGCACGAGCGTGCGCGGATCGGCGGTGGCCAGCGGGCCGAATCCGCCGGAGAACAGGCCCATCACCCGGTCGCCGGGGGCGAACCCGGTGACGCCCGCGCCGACTGCGGTGACGACGCCCGCGCCCTCGCTGCCCGGCAACGCCGCGCCCGGGTACATGCCGAGCGCGATGAGCACATCCCGGAAGTTGACGCCCGCGGCCCGTACGGCCACACGGACCTCGCCGGGGCCCGGCGGCTCGGCGAGCTCGGGTGCGGGCTCGGCGCGCAGGTCGAGGGCGCCGTTCCCGGCGACCGCGACCCGCCACGGCCCGTCCGGCGGGACCAGCGCGGGCGCCGCCGCGGCCCGGCCGAGCCGGCGGGCCAGCAGGTCGGCGCCGGTCACGGTCGTGTCGGGCTCGGCCGAGCCGAGCGCGGCGGCCAGCCCCGCGGGCGTCCAATCCGGGCGCAGCGCGACCGTACGGAACCTTCCGGGGTGCTCGGACCGAGCGGACCGCAGGAAGCCCAGGGCCGCGGCCACGCCCGGGTCGTCCGGGTCGGCGGTGACCGCGACGAGCGCCCCCGCGTGGTCGGCCGCCGCCCACGCCTTGGCCCGGTCGGCGATCTCGTGCGTCAGCGCGTACGCGCCGGCGAGCGGGGACGCGCCGGGGGTGAGGGTGAGCAGGACGGTTGTCCCGTCGTCCGGCGATCGCGACGGGTCGCAGGCGGTGACGGTCATGCCGGTCCCGGCGAGCGCCGCGGCCAGGCCGAGCGGGTCGCCTCCCGCGATGGCGACGCGCGCCGGAGCAGGGCCGTCGGGGGAGATCTTCGCCCAGTGCACCCGGAACAGGGCATCGGCGACCACGCCGGACAGGACACCGGCGGTGCCGGCGAGCGGGCGGGTGGTGAGCGCCCCCACGGACACGACGGGCCTGCCCGTCTCGTCCGCGACCAGGACCGCGAGGGGCTCGCCGCGGGTCAGCCGCACCCGGGCCTTCGCGGGGGCGGCGGCCGTGATCGTCACGTCCGACCAGCCGAAGGGGAGGCGGATCTCGCCGCCCTCCCGAGGGTCGCGGGCGAGCGCGGACGCGTGCAACGCCGCGTCCAGGAGCGCGGGGTGAACGAGGTGGCCGCCCGCCGGGACGGGCAGCGCGACCTCGGCGTACACGTGCTCGTCGGTCGCCCACGCGGCACGCAGGCCCTGGAAGGCAGGGCCGTACTCGTAGCCGTCGCCGCCGAGCCGGTCGTACAGGCCCGTCACGTCGAGGGGGCGGGCACCGGGCGGCGGCCACACCGCCAGGTCATCGCCCGGATCGGCCGGGTCGGGGGTGAGGGTGCCGGTGGCGTGCCGCGTCCACGGGTCGGTGGGCGCGGCGTCCTGCGGACGCGAGTGGATGGTCACGGCGCGGCGGCCCGAGCCGTCCGGGGCGGCCACCGCGACCTGCAGGTGGACGCCGCCGCGCTCCGGCAGCGCCAGCGGCGCCTGCAGCGTCAGCTCCTCGATGCCCGCCAGGCCCGTGTACGCGGCGACGTGCGCGGCCAGTTCGACGAACGCGGTGCCCGGCAGCAGCGCCGTTCCGCGGACGGCGTGGTCGGCCAGCCACGGGTGCTCCCGGACCGAAAGCGTGCCGGTGAGCAACTCGCCGTCGCCGTCGGCCCGGGCGAGCGCGGCCCGCAGGAAGGGGTGCCCGCCCGGCGCGAGCCCGGCCGCGGCCACGTCGGCGGTGGCCGTCGGCCGCTCCAGCCAGAAGCGGCGGCGCTGGAACGGGTACGTCGGCAGGTCCGCCGCGACCGGGCCGGTGCCGAGGTCCCAGCGGGCCGGGCCGCCGTACGCGGTGACCCGGGCCAGGCCGCGCAGCAGCTTCGGCAAGCCGGGGTCGTCGCGGTGCAGCGTCGGCGTGACGGCCGCGTCCGGCAGGGCGTCGGTGATCGCGGGGAGCAGCGTCGGGTGCGGGCTGATCTCGGTGACGCCGGTGTACCCGGCCGTGGCGAGTGCCTCCAGCGCGGGCGCCAGCCGTACCGGGTGGCGCAGGTTGTCGACCCAGTACCGGGCGGTGAGCCGGCCCCCGTCGATCCAGTCGCCGGTGAGGGTGGAGAACATCGGGATGGCCGCGTCGGCGGGGGTGATGGCGGAAAGGGCGGCCTGCAGTGGTTCGGCGATGGCGTCCACGTGGGGGCAGTGCGAGGCGTAGTCCACCGGGACGCGCCGGGCCCAGACGCCGCGGTTGTGGCATGCGGCCAGCAGTTCGGCGATGGAGCCGGCGCCGCCGGAGACGATGGTCTGGGTGGCGCTGTTGAGCGCGGCCACGTGCAGGTCGGGCCAGGGCGCGATCAGCTCGGCGGTCGCCTGGGCGGGCAGGCCGGTCACGACCATGCCGCCTTTTCCGGCCAGGTGGTGGCGGATGAGCCGGGAGCGCAGGGCGGCGATGGCGGCGCCGTCGGCGAGGGTGAGGGCTCCGGCGACGGTGGCGGCGGCGATCTCGCCTTGGCTGTGGCCGATGACCGCGTCGGGCCGGTGGCCGTAGGAGCTCCACAGCTCGGCCAGGGAGACCATGATCGCCCACAGCGCGGGCTGCACCACATCCACGCGGTCCAGCGCGGCCGGGTCGCCCAGGGCCTCGTGCAGGTCCCAGTCCACATGCGTACGCAGCGCCTCGGCGCATTCGCGCAGCCGCGCGGCGAACACCGGCGACTCCTTCGCGAGGCGCAGGCCCATGCCGGGCCATTGCGAGCCCTGGCCGGGGAACACCCACACCGTCTTGCCCGGTCCGGCCTTGCCGGTGACGGCGTCCGGGTGGTCGGCGCCGGTGGCGAGCGCGCCGAGCGCCGCCATCGCCTGCTCCCGGTCGTTCGCCACGACGACCGCGCGGTGCGTGAACCGCTCCCGAGCGTCAAGGGCCCGCGCGACCTGCGGGAGGGACGCGGTCGGCGTCCTGGCGAGGAAATCGGCGACGCGACCCGCCTGCGCGCGGACCGTGGCCGCGTCCTTGGCCGACAGCAGCAGCGGGACGGGCCCGTCCGCGGTCTCCGGCGGGTCCGCGGGAGGCTCGGGGGCCTCTTCGAGGATGACGTGCGCGTTCGTGCCGGAGACACCGAACGAGGAGACGCCGGCGCGGCGGGGACGGCCGCCGCGTGGCCACGGGCGGGCCTCGGTGAGCAGTTCGACGTTGCCCGCCGTCCAGTCGACCTGGCTGGTCGGGCTGTCGACGTGCAGGGTCGCCGGGAGCGTCTCGTGCCGCAGCGCGAGCACCATCTTGATGACCCCGGCGGCGCCCGCGGCGGCCTGCGTGTGGCCGATGTTCGACTTGAGCGAGCCGAGCCAGAGCGGGGCGGTGCGGCCGCGGCCGTAGACGGCGAGGAGCGCCTCGGCCTCGATCGGGTCGCCGAGGCGGGTGCCGGTGCCGTGGGCTTCTACGGCGTCCACGTCGGCGGGCTTCAGGCGGGCGTTCGCCAGGGCGGCGCGGATGACGCGTTCCTGGGAGGGGCCGTTTGGCGCGGTAAGCCCGTTGGACGCGCCGTCCTGGTTGACGGCGCTGCCGCGGATCACCGCCAGGATGTGACGGCCGTTCCGCCGTGCGTCGGACAGGCGCTCCAGCAGCAGCATTCCGGCGCCCTCGCCCCAGCCGGTGCCGTCGGCGGCGTCGGCGAAGGCTTTGCAGCGGCCGTCCCGGGCGAGGCCGCGCTGCCGGGAGAATTCCACGAAGCCGCCCGGCGTGGCCAGCACCGCGACGCCGCCGCAGAGCGCGAGGTCGCACTCGCCGTTGCGCAGCGCCTGCGCGGCCAGGTGCAGCGCGACCAGCGACGACGAGCACGCGGTGTCGACCGTCACGGCCGGGCCTTCCAGCCCGAAGGTGTAGGCCACGCGGCCGGACACGACGCTGCTGGAGCTGCTCGTCACGACGTAGCCCTCGACGTCGTCGCCGGCGCCCGCGAGGAGCTGCGCGTAATCCGAGCCGCCCGCCCCCACGAACACGCCCGTCGGGGTGCCGCGCAGCGAACCCGGCCGGATCCCGGCCCGTTCCAGCGTCTCCCACGCGGCCTCCAGCACGAGCCGCTGCTGCGGGTCCATCGCGACGGCCTCCCGCGGCGAGATCCCGAAGAACGCGGCGTCGAACCCGGCCACGTCGCGCACGAATCCGCCCTCGCGGACGTAGCTGGCGCCCGGCGCGTCCGGGTCCGGGTCGAACAGCCGGTCCAGATCCCAGCCGCGGTCGTCGGGGAACCCGGTCAGCGCGTCTTCACCGTCGGCCACGAGCCGCCACAGCTCCTCCGGCGAGTCGACTCCGCCCGGCAGCCGGCAGGCCATCCCCACGATCGCGATCGGCTCGGCCGCCCGCCCGACCTTCCGCGCGGCCTCCGCCAGCCGGCGGTTCTGGTCCCGCAGCCGGTCGTTCTCCTTGAGCGACGCGCGTAGCGCCGCCACGACCCGATCCAGCGAGCCGTCCTGCGTGTTGTGTGAACTGACCGTCATGTCGTCTCCCAAGCGGGGGTCATGCGCCGCCGAGGGCGCGAGCCACGAGCCGGTCCACGTCCATCGCGTCGATTGACTCCTCCGGTGCGCGCCGCGCTTCGCCGTCGGCGGGGTCCGCGGCGGGATCGGGTTCGGGCGGGCCGTCCGCGAGCCGGAGCACCGGGTCGAGCAGGCCCTCCGCGCGGAGGCGGCTCACCGGGATCGTCGCGATCAGCCGGGCGATCTCGGCGTCGTCAAGGCCGTCCCCGGATGCCCCGTGTCCGTCCGGCGGGTCGGCGGGGTCCGCCGCGGATCCGGGCGGAAGGGGAAGGCGGGCGCCGAGGAAGGCGGCGAGGGCGAGCGGGGTCGGATGGTTGAAGACGAGCGTGGCGGAGAGCTTGAGGCCGGTGGCCGCGGAGAGGCGGTTGCGCAGCTCGACCGAGGCGAGCGAGTCGAACCCGATCTCCTTGAACGGCCGGTCGCCTTCGACGGCCTCGGCTCCGGCGTGGCCCAGGACGGCGGCGGCGTGGCCGCGGACCAGGTCCAGCAGGAACGCGGCCCGCCCGTCACGATCAAGCGCGGCCAGCCGCCGCACCAGCGCCTCCGGCCCGTCGGCCGGCCCGTCCGAGGCCGCTCTCCGCGCCCGGCTCCGCGTCGCCCCGGCCGCCGCGGCGGGACGCAGCAGGCGTGGTACGTCGGTGCCACGGTGCGGGTCGAGCGCCATGGGCAAAAGGACGGGCTCCGCGCCGGCGAGGGCGGCGTCGAACAGGGCGAGCGCCTGGGTGGACGGCATCGCGGTGATACCGCCGCGGGCCATGCGGGCCAGGTCGGCGTCGCCGAGGTGCCCGGTCATGCCGCTGCGTTCGGCCCACAGGCCCCACGCGAGCGAGACGGCGGGCAGACCGGCGGCGTGGCGGGCCGCGGCGAGGCCGTCGAGGAACGCGTTCGCGGCGGCGTACTCGCCCTGCCCGGACGCGCCGAGAGTGCCGGCCGCGGACGAGAACAGGATGAACCGGGCGAGGTCGTGGTGTGCGGTGAGTTCGTGCAGGTGCCAGGCGGTGTCGGCCTTGGGGGTCAGGACGGTGTCGAGGT